>JAGXAB010000066.1 GCA_018971775.1 Cyanobacteria bacterium REEB67
CCTCTGTCCGAACTGCAAAAGACTGTGCAAATTTCTTTCATGACCTTAACCCCTTCTACATTTCAATTAAATGTACCTGTATGTCCATAATAGCCCTTTGCGCTCCCGGCTCATCCTCCGAAAGGATGATTGTGTGGTATTATGTATATAAAGGTATCCTTGTTGGTAATTGGGGCGAGCGATGATATCTCAAACAGCTGAGTATGCTCTGCGGGCTATGGTTTTTGTAGCTATGCAGAAGGCCGCCGTTACCGGGCAGGAAATCGCCGCTGTGACGAAGGTGCCGCCGGGTTACCTGAGTAAAATCATGCAGCAACTTGTGAAAGGGAAAGTGGTGAACTCTCAGAGAGGCATCGGTGGCGGCTTTGTTCTTTCCAGAACTGCCGATAAAATTTCCATTTTAGATGTTATCAACGCTGTCGATCCTATCGACCGCATCGAATCATGCCCACTCGGCATCTCTTCGCACGGCTTTAATTTGTGCCCGCTCCACAAACGCCTGTCGGATGCCACTGCTCACGTCGAGGCCGCATTTTCGCAGTCATTTTTGAGTGAACTATTAGAAGAAGCACAAAGTCCGCTCTGCAAAAGCGTGCCTTTAACGGCGAGCAAGTAAGAGCTGGCAAATGATTTGCTTTCTCCTTCGTTCCTGTTCGTACTATTAACCGCCGCTGCTCGTCAGTAGCAAAGGCTGCGGCTTGCTTGCCTTTGGATGTTTGATGATGTCCTGGACGAGGGCTTCGACGACGATGGCCACCGGTGCTCTGGTGTGAAACTTGCGCTCGCTCATAGCGGCGTGCGACCACATACCGTCGTCACCGGGACCGGTGGCGTATATGCTGATATAGCGCGGGCCGCGGTGGATGGTGAAGAGAGTGGCCTGCTTCTCGAATTCGGCCCAGGAATTGAGTTCCAGTTTTTCGAGTATGGCCGAGCCTGGTTCGAGGGCGTTATCGGGCGTGTCGATTTTTTTCATGCCTTTGTCCAGCGATTTGATCAGATGATTTTTCCAGTGAAAAATATCGTGGCATTCGTAGACAAAAAGCGGGTCGGTTTCGACGAAAAAGCCGCTTTCCGTTTCGGCCATGGTAGGCACGATCAGCCTTTGCTTGGGACCCCAGAGATAAACTTTGATCATAGTCATGGCTTTACTCGGCTTTTTTGTGGATGGGTTTCATCGTCGGGAAGGCGATTACATCGCGGATCGACGCACTGTCGGTAAGCAACATGACCAGTCTGTCAATGCCCATGCCGATGCCCATCGAAGGTGGCATGCCGTATTCCATAGCCATAAGGAAATCCTGATCCATCGGCATCGCTTCGTGGTCGCCGGCCGCTTTCTTACGCGCCTGATCTTCGAGGCGTTTTCTTTGATCGAGGGGATCGGTCAATTCGCTGTAAGCATTGGCCAGTTCACGACCATAGATGAAGAGTTCGAAGCGCTCGACCTCATCGAAGTTTTTGCGATGCGACTTGGTCAGAGGCGACGTCTCGACCGGATAGTCGATGATGAAAGTCGGCTGTACGAGCAGGTGTTCGGCTTTTTCTTCGAAGATGGCGTTGATTACCCCGCCTTTGTTCTCGGCCTTGCCCAGGGGCACGCCGAGATCGGCTGCTACTTTTTTCGCTTCTTCGAAATCTTTGATCGTCAGGACATCGACGCCTGTTGCTTCTTTTATGGCGTCGGACATGCGCAATCTGCGGAATGGCCTGGCAAAGTCGAATTCGACGCCTTGATAGGTGAAGGCTGTCGAACCGTTGACGTTGACTGCGATGTAGCGCAGCATCTCCTCGGTGAAGTCCATCATGTCGTTGTAATCGCCGTAGGCGCAGTACAATTCGAGCGTCGTAAACTCCGGATTGTGCCTTGTGCTGATGCCTTCATTGCGGAAGATGCGGCCGATTTCGTAGACGCGCTCCATGCCGCCGATGATCATGCGCTTCAAGTGCAGCTCGGTGGCGATACGCAGATATAGATCCATATCCAGGGCATTGTGGTGGGTGATGAAAGGCCGCGCATCGGCGCCGCCCGCTTCCACTTGCAAGGTCGGTGTCTCGATTTCGAAGTAGTCTCGACTGTCGAGAAAATTGCGCATGTGGCGGATCGTCAAAGAGCGCTTTTTGAAAGTTTCGCGCACGGACGGATTCATGATCATGTCGACGTAGCGGTGGCGGTAGCGCGCCTCTACATCTTTGAAGCCGTCCCAGCTGTCGGGTAGGGGCAGCAGCGATTTGCACAGCACTGTATAGTCACTCACCTTTATAGAGAGCTCGCCTTTGGCGGTGCGTCGCACCGTGCCGGTGGCGCCGATGAAATCGCCCTTGTCGAGCATCTTCAAGCGCTTCAATTTTTCTTCGCTGAGATGTTCTTTGTGGTTGAAGAGCTGAATCTTGCCGCTGTCATCGTGCACATCGACAAACATCCAGGTATTGCGCTCGTTGGTGATGCGCCCGCAAACGGTGACGACGTCGTCCGTTTCGACTGCGGCGGCCAGGTCTTTGTATTTGTCCTGCAGCTCTTTTGCTTTGTGGCTGCGCTCGAAGCGATAAGGATAGGGATTGACGCCTTCGTCCTTGAGGCTCTGCAATTTCTTCAGGCGGTCGGCGACCAGTTTTGAAGGGTCCTGATTTTCTGGACCATCATTGTTCTGGTTGTTTTGACGCTGTGTCACTTTTTGACCCCCTGCGCTGGCTGTCATGCTTTTTCGCCTCTTGATTTGTGCCGCTTCAGACCACATTTTAGCGGTTCGACCGGGCTGACGGTCAGAGACCGGCAAAAAGCCCTAAATTTGTTACTGAAACTGGCTTCACCAGTGCACTTAGACTGCATGATATACTCATCCCTGTCAGATCGGTCAGAGCATGTGTCTTGGGGCTGCCGGAGCGGACTTATCGGTGTATATACCTCGCGTATATCCGTCGCGTCTATCCCGCGTTTTGCTTCCTTTTCACTTGTTAAGGTAAACGAGGTAGTTCACGGTGAGTCAATCAGGCGGACCAGGTCCCGGTCCAGGCCCAGGCGAGAGAATCGTCAGTGTCGAGTTGCGGGATGAAATGCGCAAGTCGTTTATCGACTATGCCATGTCGGTCATCGTATCGCGCGCCATCCCCGATGTGCGGGACGGCCTCAAGCCGGTCCACAGACGGATCATTTACGGTATGTATGAGCTCGGTCTGGCCCCCGATGAGAAGTTCAAGAAATCGGCCCGCGTCGTCGGTGACGTCATGGGTAAATATCACCCCCACGGCGATTCCGCCATCTACGAAGCGCTCGTCCGCCTCGCTCAGCCGAGTGCCAGCCGCTATGTCTTGATCAACGGACACGGCAACTTCGGGGATCTCGACAATCCGCCTGCCGCCATGCGCTATACCGAATGCAAACTGGCACCGATGGCCATGGACATACTCGCCGACATCGAAGCCGAGACCGTCGACATGCGCTCGAGCTTCGACGAAACCAACAAAGAGCCTACGGTACTGCCCTCACGCGTTCCGGTGCTCTTGCTCAACGGTTCTTCCGGTATTGCCGTCGGTATGGCTACTAATATCCCGCCGCACAACCTGACCGAAGTAATCAACGGTACCATCGCCAAAATCGACAAACCGGAGCTCACTTCCCTCGAACTGATGGAATGGATCAAGGGTCCCGATTTCCCGTCCGGCGGCATCATCATGGGCACGGATGGCATCGTCGAAGCCTACACCACCGGTCGCGGCTCCATACCCGTGCGCGGTGAAGCGGTGATCGACCAGATTCCTGGATCGGGCGGCAGACAATCACGTCAGGGCATCATTGTCACCTCCTTGCCTTATCTCGTCGGTCCGGAGGCTTTCACCAAGCGTGTTGCTGATCTCGTCCGCGAAGAAAAGCTGACCGGTATCTCCGACGTCAACGACGAGACCGACCGCAATGGCCTGCGCGTTGTCATTGAGCTCAAGCGCGATGCCAATGCCCCGGTCGTTCTGAACAACATTTATAAGTACACTCAGTTGCAGGGTTCATTCCCCGTCAATACACTTGCTCTTGTCAAGCAGCAGCCGATTACCCTGAAGCTTGAAGACATGCTTCAGGAGTTTATCGATCACCGCATCGACGTCGTCACCAGACGGACCAGATACTTCCTGCGCAAAGCCGAAGATCGCGCTCACATATTGGAAGGCTTGCTCAAAGCCATGACCAATATCGATGAAGTGATCAAAATCATTCGCGGCGCGCAGACTACGGAAGAAGCGCGAACCGGTTTGATCGCTAAGTTTGAATTGACTGAAATCCAGGCCAATGCCATCCTCGAGATGCAATTGCGTCGCTTGACCGGCTTGGAGCGTGGTAAGGTCGAAAAAGACCATGCCGAATTGCTCGAGAAAATCGCTGATTACAGAGCCATTCTCGCCGACCGTCAACGCGTCCTCGACATCATCAAAGGCGAGCTTGTCGAAATCCGCGATACCTTCAAAGATCCCGAAGGTAATAAGGATGTTCGCCGCACCCGCATCGAAGGCGGCAGTTCCGACTCCGAACTCTCGGCCAAGGATCTCACCCCCAACGATGACGTGGCGATTTTCATCACCAAGCAGGACTATATCAAGCGTATTTCGCTCGATACTTTCCGTCGTCAGCGCCGCAACACCCGCGGCGTATCCGGCGTCAAGACACGTGATGAAGATGACCTGCAGCACTTCTTCGTCGCTAAGATGCACGACCGCCTGCTGGTCTTCACCAACCGCGGCCAGGTCTATCCGCTCGAAGTAATGGATCTGCCCGAAGGCGGTCGGACCGCTCGCGGACTGGCTCTGGTCAATCTTTTGCAAATCGCTCCCAATGAAACTGTGACAACGGTTATCCCCGTATCCAGTTTCGATCCGGACAGCTATTTGATCATGCTCACCCATGAAGCCTACATCAAGAAAGTGCAGATGTCGGACTTCGCCAACATCAGACGTAGCGGCATCATCGCCATTTCGCTCAATGAAGGCGATCAACTTGGCTGGGTCAGACCAAGCTGGGGCAGATCGGATGTGATCATCGGTACCGGCGACGGTATGTGCATTCGCTACAGCGAAGACGAACTGCGTCCGCTCGGTCGCACCGCTCGCGGTGTGCGGGCCATTACCTTGCGCGAAGGCGATAAGATTGTCGGCTTCGACGCCATTCTCGGTGAAGATGACGGCTTTATCCTGGTCGTCACCAATGACGGCTTCGGCAAACGCGTCAAAATTTCGGAGTTCAGGCAGCAGGGTCGAGGCGGTATCGGCTTGATCGGTACCAAGTTTAAAAATGCCCAGTCCAGACTGGCTAACTTACGTGTTGTCCATCCTGGCGAGGAAATGATGATTGCCACCGCTAATGGTGTGGTCGTCCGGCAGAAAGTCGATGATATTTCGGTGCAGGGTCGCATGGCAACCGGTGTCCGGTTGCAGCAACTCGGCGAGGACGACTCGGTCGTCTCGGTCACTCCGATCATCGAACCGACGGCGCTGTCCTCGAACGATAATGGTACGGACGGTCCTGACGGCGATGATCCGGAAAACGGTGAGGCTGCGGAAGCGACGTAAGGCGCGTTCGCTCAGCCTTCGTCTGTAGGCTGACGCTCAAAAAAAAAGAAAGCCCTGCTTCATGGAGCGGGGCTTTCTTAGTTGGATTTCCGTTTATCAACGAAGTCGTTTAAGCCGGTCCTTTAAACAAGTCAATCGAATTGATTGATCATCTCCAGGCATTTATCGACCGACATACCGGTCTGCTTGCATTTTGATACACACCAGTTGATCGACATCTGTTTGGCCAGAGCGAGATTGCCGGCCGATGTCGGACGGCCGCTGAAGACCTTGCCGAGCAAGCCTTCGAGTTCCGGCTGGTAGTCCTTCAGGCTGGGCGGCAGACTGAGGACGAAGCCGCCGCTCTCGGAGACGGACAAGAGCCTGAGGGCGTTGTCATCTACAAAAGCTGTGGAATGAGAGAGTGCGTATTGTGTTGTCGAATTCATATTTCTAACCTGTGCCACCAGTTTTGCTTATTGAGAAGTCTTCAACCTGCTCTAATCGAACCTTCCAAAAGCGGATTCCATACAATCGGGATCATCAGACCATCAGCAATGCCGCAAACCGTGAATGCCGCTGCAGAGGTTTCTGAGGGGATCCTGATACATATGTCCATTATCATAACGTTACATGAGTAAATTGTTCAAGTCGTCCCGCGCCTTATTTCAGCGGCTTTTTGCATTCAGGGTGGGGTTCTTCCCAGGGTGAGACCCTTCACTTGGGGGAAAAACCCCATACGTAATCGGGGTTTGCCCGGGAAAGGCCGTGATTTTCATTGATATCTGGTCGCAAAGCCCTTCAGCGGCGGATTTCGCCTCAATCATTTTTCTTAAGACAGGGGGAGACTCCGGATGTTAGAGGCGCTTGGCAACCGGGTATAAACAGTTGTAGGATCCCGACCGCTTGCGTCGTTCAAATTTTTGCTTTGAGATTTTGTCTATGAAAAATGCTGACGGTAACCATTCGACAGGTAATTCAATGGAAGCCGATAGCGAAATAATGCAGGTTCGGCGAGTCGTCGCCGGCAATCCCAACACGCCCAGGCAAGTCTTAACAAGGCTGGCTGAAGACGCCAGTGAGGCTATACGGAGAGCCGTTGCTGAAAATCCGAAAACCCCTATAGATATGCTCAAGCAATTAGCATTCGACGGCCATCCCGAAGTCCGTCTGGCTGTGGCCGAAAATGCCCATACTCCCAGGGAGACTCTATCCCTCCTGGCTAATGATGAAAACGCCGATGTGCGCTACGGCGTGGCCGAAAATCCCCATATGCCCGAACACATCCTGGTTAGCCTGGCCCGTGATGAAAATCCATATGTTCGCTGTCGCGCTCTCAAGACTCTTCAGATGCTCGCCCCTGATATGCAGGCTCGGCTCAGACTTCTTCTCAATCCGCATCCGGAGCGTCTGTCCGGCACGACCTGAAGACAACTTTCAATTAGGCACACAAAAGGAGCCGCGTTCGATGCGGCTCCTCTTCCATTTATCTATGGTTTGCGCTTGCGCTATTTAGCGAGAAGGCTCTTCTTCGCGCAATACGTAGCCTTCGCCGCGTACTGTCTGGATCAGACGCTTGGATGTGGCGTCTTCGAGCTTAGAACGCAGATAACGAATGTAGACTTCGATTACGTTTGATTCGCCAATGAAGTCGTAACCCCATACTTTGTCGAAAATAAATTCGCGAGAAAGCACTTGTTCTGGATACTGCATAAACAATCTGAGTAGATCGAATTCTTTGGCGCGCAAATCGAGTTGACGCTCGCCTCTTTTCACAACGCGATTGAGCTGGTCCATCCACAAATCGGCGTAAGTAAGAATGCCTTCGAGCGGTTTTCTCCGCATCACAGCCCGGATGCGGGCCAGCAATTCTTCTGTTGCAAACGGTTTGGTCAGGTAATCATCAGCGCCGCTGTCGAGGCCGCTGACACGGTCGCCCACGCCATCTTTGGCGGTTAGCATGATGACCGGTACCTTGGACATGCTGCGCAGACGCTTACATACTTCGATACCGTCAAGACCAGGTAACATCACGTCCAAAAGAACCAGATCCGGCTGGTCTTTCTTGAAAAGATCAAGACCTTGATTGCCATCGTGAGCTACGGAAACTTGATAACCTTCATAGCCTAGCTCTAGTTCGATGAGACGCGCAATATTGACGTCGTCTTCAATGATCAGGATTTTCAACGGACATACCTCACATGCACTTGCCACGGTTAATATTAACCCTTGTTCAATATGTCATGATCTAATGTTTTTGTCCAACAGTTTTAGATTCGTTACATGTAGCCTGTAAAGGCAAGCCGGGTCTGACATCTAGCGGTCAGGCCCAATAAAGGTTATTTGAAAAAGACAGCTCGTTCTAAGTCCAACAAAAAAACAAATTTGCGCATGCAGCCTGCTGACATGAGCACGTCAGGCGCTGATAATCCGTCTTTGGTATCAGCCGGGGTATCAAGTGCAGGAGCGGCGGGGGCGGGCGTCAGTGCCGGCGCCGGCGGGCAATCGCTCTTCCCTTTCAGTTCGCACTCCCTGGCTCAACTGGCGGTCGGCTCCTCAGTGGTGATCGCCACACTTCTCTCACTTCCCGATGGTATCGCTTTGATACCAGGGGCCACTTCGATCATCTCCTGGACTTTGCGCGTCATTGGCAACTGGGTGATTGGAGCGGTGCTCTGGTTTGTCGGTTTCAGTGCGCTTGTTCAGCTACTCAGACTGGTTTCGCGAGGCGTCATCGCCGGGCCTTCCGGATTGAAACTATCGCGTTTTGATCGTTTGATCGCCTGGTCGGATATTCAAGCCATCTCTTTAGAACCGAATGATTTTTTTACGCGCATTTTTTCTTTAAAAGTACCGGCCCGAAAACTGACCATTTTTTTTCGTTTTACAGCCCGAAACAAATTGCTGGCCAACCTGTTGTTTCCAAATTTCATACCATCTTTCTTCTTCACAAAAGAAACTTTCGACGCGCTGGTGCGCGTCATTTTCGAGCGCTCGCAAATTTTGCCTATTTCGGGCGCCGGCCTGCCAGTCGACCTCGATCACGACTATGCCGTTTTCGCCTATCGACCTGAGCAATTGCCTACCGTGCGCAATACGTTTTCCTGGCTGAAAAAGCAGAGAATTATCGTCACCCTGGTGGTGGCAATCAGTCTGATCGTTTTTCTCGGACGCAAGGCGGCTGTCAACTATTCTTACAATTCGGCTCTCAAAGCCTATCGCCAAGGACGGCTGGAAAAGGCGCGCCAGGACTATCGCCTCTCGGTAAGATTCGATCCTACATTTGCCGCCGGCTGGAATGGTCTGGCTCAGACCGAATTTCACCTCGCTGAAATACAGCTGACTGATTTTGAACGCGCACGTAAGTATTGGGTCCGCGCCCTCTGGTGCAAGCCCGATTATGTCGAGCCGCGCTTCGGCCTGGCGCGCCTTGCCTTTTATCAGCGCAAATTTGCTGATGCCTCCGACAATATCGAGCACGCCGCAGGTATCGATCCGCAAAACAGTCTGGCTATTCTCGAGCACGCCGAGTTTGCCGTGCGCTATGGACGACCGGCTATTGGCTTAAGAGAAGCGCGTTTGCTCGTCAGCGAAGCCCCAGATCGATCCAGGCCTTCGGGCGAGTATGCATTTATTGCCCATTGCTTGATCGCGCAAGCTAAGCTCGATATGAAAGATATCGCCGGCGCCGCCGCCGAACTTGCCGTTTACAAGGACGATCCGGCCGATTATAGGCACGGTGAAAACGTCACTTATATGTTTATCGTCAAATCGCGCCTATTGAATGCTCAGAAAAAATTTGCCGAAGCTGAGAAGTTGGCGCTGGCTGCTGTGCGCCTGCAACCCCGCAATGAGGAAGCGCTCGTGCAGGCAGCGGCCAGTGCCGTCGCCTGCGGACACAAGGAAGCGGCGGCCAGGCATCTGAATGCGGCGCGTGCTCTCGGTGTGCGCGATCCCTGGATAGAAATCGTCGATGCGCGCGCAAGCGTCGCCCAGGGACAGATTCAGGATGCGATTGCCAAATATGGAGAGGCGCTTGCCGTACCGGACGATAATCAGGACGCCATCGCCCTTGCCACCATATATAGTGAACTCTCCACGTTGCCCCTCAGTCCTGCCGGCGATGGCGACGCTGCTGCCGCGCTTCATGTACAGCGCTTACTTGCGGAAGCACATCGGCGGGCGCTTTCAAAAAATCCCATCGTTTTCCAGTATTTTAAGTAGCAACAAAAAGGGAGTCAATCAGATGGAAACAATCATCTCCGGATTGCTCGGCTTTTGTCTTGCTCCAGCTGCTGCTATTGTTGGTCTTTTGTTGTTGAAAAAATTCGTCGATCTATCTGGTCTGGCTGCGCACCAGGAGTTGGTCAACGCATCGCTTTCTGTCGTCGCTACGCTCTACGCTATCTTGCTTGGATTTCTGGTGGCCGGCGCCATCACTTTCCATCAAAACGCAGAAGGCCGCGCTCTCAGTGAAGGCATCGCTCTTTGTGATATTTTCCGCTTCGCTAAAGGGCTCGACGAGCCCGAACGCAGTGTCATTCGCAATACCTGCCGGCGATATAACAAAGCCGTACTCGAAGACGAATGGACCAAGATGGAAGGCTCGCAAGCCAGTTCCGAGGCTTCCCGTGCCTATCTTGACCTCTGGGACGAAGTGCTCGCCGTGACGGGCGGCGGGCAAAAGGAGAGTGCCATACAAAGTAATCTCATGACTTCGGTGCAGGCTTTAGGCGAATGTCGTAGAGCTCGCTTTACGATGATGAAGCATAAATTGCCGCTTCTCGACTGGATAGTCGTGCTCGCTGGAGCGGCAATTCAAATCGGATTGATGTATCTGCTGGTCGGCGAGAAAAAGCTCATCCACTCGATTTTGATCGCACTGGTCACGGCCGTGCTATGCCTGAATGTGCTCTTGCTTTTCGTCTACAGCCGGCCATTCAGCGGGGCGATGAAAATTTCCGCCGACGCCTTTCAATACAATAAAGAGATGTTTAGCCAGAGTGACGCGCCGCCGAGCTATGCCGAAATTTTCGGCGGGGCCGGTCGTTAACCGTTTTGACGGCCACGGGACGCCGGGGCGCAGAGGGAAGAATAACCCGCACTGCGTATAATTATTCCCTAATATGCTCACTGTTCGCCGTCGCCGCATTTTATGCTTGCAGATGATGATAGTGCAGGCTCAAAACACCTTTGACGATACGATCTGGTCGAAGCTCTTTGCTTCGGCGGCGCTTTGCTATCTGGTAGCCCCCGGTGATTTAATCGCGGACTCCAATCCGCTCGGCCTGGTCGACGACGCCTTGCTCGTTCCTCTGCTCAGCGCGCTGGCCATTCTATTGTGGCCCCGGCAGGTCTTATCGTGCATTCGCCTGATCGCGCAGGCGACCCTGACCGTGTTGGCCATGGTCGGTACGGCTTTCAACAGTGCTCCGGCCTGTGCTGCGCGTCCGTGTCTGGTCAAAGTCAGTAGCGATCTGAAAAAAGATCTCGATTATCGTCTGTCCAGGCTCGATAGCTCTAGATTGCCGATTTTGCTCGCCGATGGCGGAGCCGGGGGAGGGGCTCTGATGCCTTTCTCTTCACCTCCGGTCGGTCCGGTACCGGGTGTCGGTCTGTCCGGCTCCACTGTATCGCCCCTGGTGCCGGATCCGGGCCTTGCCCCTTATAGCGAGCAGGGGCTGGACTCGCCTCTCCACCTCGACACGATCAGACCGCGTCCTAAAGCTCAACGCTGGTCCACTGACGCTGCCTCCGCTACCCGGCCACTTGCTCCGGTCTCCCTGCGCGGCGGCACCGTCCCAGCGCCGTCTTCTTCTTCTTCTTCTTCTTCTTCTTCTTCTTCTGGGGCGGATGCGAATTCGCCGCTTTTGAAGTCGACCGTCAGCCAAACCGATAAATATCTGGGCATTGTCGATGCCCTTGACGAAGCACTACTGCGCAGCCCGCGTGCAGCCGCCATTCGCGCCACTCTCGGCATCGCCCGCTCCAATCTGGCCTATGCGACGGTGCAGCGTAACTCGGCTTTCTTTTTCGACCGAGGCCTGGTGGCTGAAGCGGTGCGCCGCATCGGGCCTACCTTCACCTGGACGCCACCGTGGGAGGTGGCATTTGATTTGCTCGTCGCCAGGCGTCAGATCGATCAGGCCAAGTTCGAAATTTTGCGCGACCTCTGGTCCTTGCGTGCTGATGTGCGTCGGGCCTATACCGATGTCGTCGTTTCGCAGGAGATTGCTCTTGCTACCGAAAATCTAGTCGAGCTGGCAGAGCGCACGGTCGTTGTCACCAATAAGCGTTTCCAGGCCGGCGCCGTACCGGAATTTGACGTACTCAAAGCGCGTCTGGCCAAGGAACAGGCTGAACTCGATCTGAAGCCGACTCAGCAGCGCGTCGTCAAAGCCAAGCAAAGACTGAACCTGTTGCTCGGCCGGCTACCCAAGCAGGCCCTTTCCATCCCGTCGATCGAATCGGCCGACAGTCTGGGGCCTCGCGATCCCAAACGTAATTATTTCCTGCCCGAGCTCAAAGAGATCATTCCCGATCTGGAAGTGTTCATGGAGCAGGCTCGCAAGAGTCGCTGGGATTTGACCGCCCTAGGTCAGCAGATCAAAGTAAACAAGGCCCAATTGCAAAATGCCTACAGCTCGATTGTACCTTCGCCGCAGGTGATTATCGGCCAGTCTGTGAGCGGCAACCAGCCTTCCGGACCGAAGGTGGCGGCCAGCTTTTTTACGATCAATGCCGAGCTGCCGACGACCAATTTTCAACAAGGTGACATCGCTAAATTCAGGGCGACGGCCAGGCAGCTCAAATGGCAGATGGAATCGCAAAAAAATCAGGTCTACACCGAAATCAGCGATGCCTACAACGATCTGATTACCTACCGTGAGCGTATTCGTCTTTATCAGGAAAAGGTGCTTGCCGATTCGACCGAGACTGCTCGCCTTTCGCGGCGTAGTTACGAGACTGGGCGCAGCGATATCACCGCCGTCATCCAGGCGCAGCAGCTCAACTTCCAGATTCAACTGCAATATCTGGCCGATGTACAGGCTTACCAGCAGGCTTTTATTTCACTCGAACAAGCAATAGGCAGGCCGCTGCAATAAATGATAAAAGCGCGAAAGAATGCAATCAAATCAATAGTCGCCGCGGTCGCTCTGCTTTCATTGCAGGGACCGACCTTTGCCGCCCGTCTTACGTTCGCACCGCAGACTAAGGACGCGCCGCCCGTTTTGAGCACGACCTTGCCGATCGCACGCCTGGGCCGTTTGACTATTCCCGGTGGGGTGATCAGCATTGACAGCAATGCCGTTGAAATAGCAGCTGTGCCCGAGGGGCTTTTTGATTCGCGTATGGTTCTCTCCGGTGTTGTCGTCACGGCGTCCGCCGCCGGCAACCGCGGCGTCGTGCGCGGACAAATCTATTTTTTCGGTGGGCCCTGGCTCAATTATTTGAGCTTGAAACCCAACTTTGAGATTGTCGAAAGAGCCGATGGCACGCTCGTCAGCGGGCAGATTGTCGAAGGCAGTGAAAAAGACCTGACCGTGCGCGCTGCTGACGGCAGTTTGACGACGGTACCTTTCACCGAGATTATCAATGTCGAGTCGCCCCGGGCGCAAAACTTTCTCGTGCCCTTTGCCGGACGCTCGGCGGCCGCGAGCGTGATCAGCATGGGCGAGGCTTCGGAGATTCGTTTTACTTCGGCGGCAGGCAAGTCATCTAAAGGTCTGCCCGGAGCGCGTGCCCTTGCTCTCAAACGTCCGATCAACGCGCCGCTCGGCGATGAACGAGGTATAAGCAAGGGCACGGTCGGCGCTTATCTCGCCGCCAATCTCTTCTGGACTGTGGCACCGGCAATTGCTACGCCTCTGGTTTTTGGAAGATCCCTGGCCGGACCGATCAATCGCATCAAACAGGCAAATGCGCTTTCATTCCCCGGTTATACCGGACTGCCCTGACTGCAGTTTTCAGAGCAGATTGTGACGAGATGCCCAATCGACTTCTTCTTTTATCGCTGTCTGCAAGGGCGTGGCGGGAGCAAAGCCGGTGGCCTGGACAAACTTGTCTATGGAGCAGGTTGTTTCGGTGGCCAGCTTTTCGACTTGTTCGGGGGTGACGGCCACTTTGCCTGGCATAAATGCCTGGGCGGCTTTCAGTCCAAACTTGAGCATACCTTCGGGTACGGAGGCGAATTTTTTCGTGACATTCATCGACAGGGCGATATTGTCTACCAGGTCTTTCATCGATTCAGATTTGGGATTGGCGATATTAAAGACATGATAGCCTTCAGGCAAGCGCTCGATGCAGAGTCTGATGGCGTGGGCCAGGTCGGGGGCGCAAATGAGGCTCTTGGCCGTGGTGCCACCGCCGACATGGACATATTTTTCTTCTTTGATCTGCTTGATCAAAGAGAGCATATTGCCGCGGTCACCCGCTCCAAATACCATGGAGGGGCGCAGCACGATGATACGCGGAATCTTACCGGCCAGAGAGCTGAGAAAATGTTCGCTTGTTGACTTTGATACCGCATATGGTGTCTTGGCCGCCAGCGGTCCGCTCTCGGCGATATTGACGAAGGGCCCTTTGCCGTAGACGGCCGAGGTACTGAGAAAGATCAAGGTGTGCACTTTATTGGCGACGCAGGCTTCGGCCAGCTGGTGCGTCGCGCGCACATTTATTACTTCGTATTCTTGATAGGAGGCTGCTTCATTGTGGACAAGGCCGGCCGCGTGCACGACGATAGCGCAATCTTTAGTGAGGGCGCGCATTTCCTGATCGCCTACACGGGTAAAGTCGGCCGCTTCCATTTCGACCATGGTCAGATCGATGGTTTCGCCGATACGTTTGCGAGCTTCCAGGCGGTCGCGCACCTGCGTCCGCACCAGACATTTTTTAGTGGCCAGTAAATCTGAAATCACCGCCCGGCCAATCATGCCGCTACCGCCGGTAACGAGAACTTTTTTCAAACCAGTTTGTTGGACCATTTGCCGCTAGACGCCTTTTGAATACCTGTAAATTGTCCCCGAGTACTTAGAAAGTGATCCGGAGACTTCACTCTCTTGAAATGTCCTCAGCCCCCACGCGACCGCGCCACGTTTATCAATATAAATAGCAGACAGCGTGACCAGATGCCAGCATACACCAGGCAATTGGTTAGTGCCCAGTGCTTGCGGGCGAGATGCTTACGGTAAAAGACCTCCATGCCCTTATGCAGGTTTATGGTGGTTCCCACCGGTCGCTTCCGTGACGATGCGCCGTGAATATGGTAGACCACACTTTCGGGCACGTACATTACCTTCATGCCCGCTTCCTTCACTCTCCAACACCAATCGATGTCCTCGCCGAACATAAAGATGTCTTCATCGAGAAGGCCGATGCGATCGACAACCGAGCGCCGGATCATCATGCATGAGCCAGATAGAGCGTCGACTTCCAGCAGCTGGTCCGGGTCGGCGTAGGTCATATTGTATTTCGAGAAGGTGGGATTTTTGGGGAAAAGGCGACTGAGATAGGTAATCCGGTAGAGAGAGGCGGCGAGATCCGGAAAAGCCCGGCGGCAGGCTAGTTGCAAAGTGCCGTCCGGATTCAATACTTTTGGCCCGCACGCTCCGACCGTATCGTTAGCATCGAGGAACGCGGCCAGGGTGGAGATGGCATTGCCAACCACTTTGGCATCGGGATTGAGCAGCAGTATATATTCGCCATTGCAAAGCGGGATGGCTTGATTGACTGCTTTTGAGAAGCCCTTGTTATCGCTGTTCTCAATCAGCCGCACCTGGGGATATTTTTCTTTGAGCATCGACACCGACTCGTCTTGCGAATTGTTGTCGACTACTATCGTCTCCATGGCGGCGAAGCAAGCGTCGCCGGTCATGCTATCGAGGCAGTTGGCGAGGAGTTGCGGTGTTTTCCAGTTGACTATGATCACCGAGACTTTTACCTGGCTGCCCGCGCTCTTGGCCGCTTGAGATTCAGGCATCTATAGAGTTACCAGGGGTCTGAACTTACCAAAAGACTTTTTCAAAGTAGCGCTGATTTCGCCGACTGTGGCATAAGCCTCGACCGCTTCGCAGATGTAAGGCATGAGATTGTCCTGGCCTGCCGCCGCCCTGAGCAGGCTGGCCAGGCACTTGTCGACCCGCTCGTTGTCTCGGCTGGCCCGCACTTCCTTTAAACGTGCCACTTGTTTTTGTTCGAGCTCGGGGTCGATGCGCTGCACTTGTATGGCTTCGCCTTCTTCTTCGTCGATAAAGCTATTGACCCCGACGACGAGTTTGCTGCGATTTTCCACGTCTTGATGGTATTGATAGGCGGCATCCTGAATTTCTTTCTGGATGAAGCCGCTTTCCACCGCTTTGATCGCTCCGCCAAGAGAGGCGATTTTTTCCAGATATTCAAGCACGGCCGCTTCGGTGCGACTGGTCAAGTCTTCTATGTAATATGAACCGCCCAGGGGATCGGCGACGCTGGCGATGCCGGTTTCGAAGGCGAGGATTTGCTGCGTGCGCAGTGCCGTCAGCGCCGAGGCTTCGGTGGGCAGAGCGATCGCTTCATCTTTGGAATTGGTGTGCAGGGACTGGCAGCCACCCAGAGCGGCTGCCAGAGCCTCGAGGGTGGTGCGCACGATATTGTTGTCGGGCTGTTGCAGTGTCAGGCTGGAGCCTGCCGTCTGGACATGGAAGCGCAGGGTGAGCGATTTTGGATTTTGGGCCTTGAATCTGTCTTTCATGATCTTGGCCCAGAGACGGCGGGCAGCGCGAAACTTGGCGATTTCTTCGAAGAGATTCATCTGGGCGACGAAGAAGAAGCTGAGCTGTGGGGCGAAGGAGTCGACTTCCAGTCCGCAGGAAATTGCCGCTTCCACGTATTCGATGGCATTGGCGAAAGTGAAGGCCAACTCTTGAACAGCCGTGGCACCGGCTTCGCGAATGTGATAACCGGAGATCGAAATAGTGTTCCACTTCGGCATCTCGCGGGCGCAGAAGCCGAAGATGTCGGTAATCAGACGCATCGATCCCTTGGGCGGAAAGATGTAAGTATTGCGCGCCTCGTACTCTTTGAGGATGTCATTTTGAATCGTCCCGGAGAGCACCTTTGCCGAAACGCCCTGTTTGACGCCGACGGCACGGTACATGGCGAGCAGGATTGCCGAAGTGGCGTTGATCGTCATCGAGGATGAGACCTTGCCCAGGTCAATGCCCTGGAAAAGGCGCTCCATGTCATAAAGGGTATCTATAGACACGCCGGTGCGGCCGACTTCGCCAAGAGCCATCGGATCATCCGAGTCTAGGCCCATCTGTGTGGGCAGGTCAAAAGCGACCGAAAGACCGGTTTGTCCATTAGCTAATAGATATCTAAAACGTTTGTTAGTCTCTTCGGCGTCGCCAAATCCGGCGTACTGACGCATCGTCCACACCCGGGAACGGTACATATCGCCGTAGATACCGCGTGTGTAGGGATACTCGCCGGGGAGGCCGAGCTCTTTTTTGCTGTCGAATTCGGACAAGTCGCCCGGTCCAAAAAGGTATTTGTTATCCATCATCATCTATTTGGAGCCGTATAATTAGACTGCGCTATTTTCCATATTATTGTAAGGGAGGACTTGCCCTCGTGAAGTACTGTGAGAACATCCTTGAAACAATAGGTCGCACACCTCTTGTTAAGCTGCAGAAAGTGACGAAAGGTCTGAAACCCACGGTACTGGCCAAGGTCGAGGTTTTCAACCCGGGCGGCTCGATCAAAGATCGTCCGGCTCTCAAGATGATTGAAGAAGCTGAAAAAGCAGGACTTTTAAAGCCGGGCGGCACGATTATCGAACCGACCTCCGGTAATACAGGTACGGGACTTGCGCAGATTGCCGCAGTCAAGGGCTACCGTTGTATTCTCGTTTGCCCGGACAAAGTTGCCCCGGAAAAAATAAATTTGCTCAAGGCTTATGGCGCTGAAGTTGTCATCGTGCCTTCCACAGTTTCGGCCGGCTCACCCGAGAGTTATTATTCGGTGGCCAATCGTCTGACCATGGAGATTCCCGGCGCTTTCCAACCTAATCAATTTGCCAACCCGAACAATCCGCTCGCTCACTACGAGTCGACCGGTCCAGAAATCTGGGAAGCAACCGAGGGCAAAGTCACCTGTGTAGTTGCCGGTGTCGGTACGGGCGGCACCATATCCGGTATTGCCCGCTATCTAAAGGAAAAAAATCCGGCCATTAAAATCGTCGGCGCCGATCCGGAAGGTAGCATTTATTCCGGTGACACACCCGGTTCTTATAAAGTCGAAGGTATAGGCGAAGACTTCATTCCGAAGAGCGCCGATCTCAAGATTGTCGACCACTTCGAGCGTGTCTCGGACAAAGAGTCTTTCTTGATGACGCGCCGATTGGCCCGTGAAGAGGGTCTGCTCATCGGCGGATCATGCGGCACGGCCACAGTCGCTGCCTTGCGCGTCGCCGAAACTCTCGGTCCCGACGATGTTGTCGTCGTTATTTTGCCCGACGGCGGTCGCGGTTATATCAGCAAGATCTACTCGGACGAATGGATGCGCGAATTTGGCTTCCTGCCTTCGCCCGGACTGAGCTTTTACGCTAAGGACTTGCTCGAGCACAAGGTTACCCATGACAAAGTGCCGGTGATGATCACGATCAAACCGGATGACACAGTCAAAGACGCCATCGATTTGATGAACCGCTATCAGATCGATCAGCTGCCCGTCGTCACTGAATCCGGACAGAATGTCGGCCATATCAATGATCTTGTTGCTATGCAAATCGTCTACGAACGCAAGAAACCGGAAGCGACCCGCATCGATTCGGTAATGGGTCGGCCCTTCCCGCAGCTCGACGTCGACAGTGAAATCGACAAGCTCTATCGTCAGTTCAAACTCGGCTGCAATATGGTGATTTTGACCAAGGACGGCAAGGCTTGCGGCGTTTTGACCAAGTTTGACATTGTCGCTCATTTGCAGGCCGAAACGGCAGGCGAATGCGAAGAAGTGAAGCCACACATTGCCAAAGAAAAAACGGCCAAAGACAAAGCGGCAAAAGAAAATCTAGCCAAAGACAAATCGGCTCACCTGACAGTATAAGCGCCTGCTGGGCCTTATACTGTCGATTCCGATTGTGTACATATAATGACGAGGAAAACAAGCGCAATGAAATTTTCGACCAGAGCAATCCATGCGGGTCAGGAGCCGGACCCTACTACCGGTGCTGTCTGCACGCCTATTTATCAAACTTCTACCTATGTTCAGGAAGGTCTGAACAAGCACAAGGGTTTTGAGTACGCCCGTACTCAAAATCCGACCAGGGACGCCCTCGAAGCATGTCTGGCCGCCATGGAAGATGGTAAATATGGCCTTTGCTTCGGCTCCGGGCTCGCCGCCGAGGGCTGCATCATGCATCTGCTCTCGGCCGGCGATCATGTCATTTGCGGTGACGACGTTTATGGCGGCACTTACCGCCTCTTCGAAAAAGTATGGAAGCGCTACGGTTTGACTTTTACTTTTGTCGATGCCTCCGATGCCAAAAACGTCGAAGCCGCCATCCAGCCCAACACTAAGCTCGTCTGGGTGGAAACACCAACCAACCCCCTCCTGCGCCTTTGCGACATTAAGGCGATTGCCGCCGTCGGCAAAGCGCACAAATTGATCACAGTGGTCGACAATACTTTTGCCAGCCCGTATCTGCAAAATCCGCTCACCATGGGTGCCGACATCGTCGTGCATTCGGTGACCAAATATCTGGGCGGCCACAGTGATGTCGTCGGTGGTGCGGTGATTACTTCGCGCGACGATCTCTATGAGACTTTGAAATTTCATCAAAATGCCGTCGGCGCCGTGCCCGGCCCCTTCGACTGTTTCCTGGTTTTGCGCGGTGTCAAGACTTTAGCCGTGCGCATGGAAGCGCATCAAAAAAATGCCATGCAGATTGCCCAGTATCTGGAAAAACATCCGGCCGTAGAAAAAGTGATGTATCCTGGCTTGAAGAGCCATCCCCAGCATGAGCTCGCCAAGTCTCAGATGAACGGTTTTGGCGGCATGGTCAGCTTTGTCTTGAAGGGTGGCGAAGAAAGCGCCAGGCAATTCTTAGGCAGCACCAAACTTTTTGCCCTGGCTGAAAGTCTCGGCGGTGTCGAATCTCTTGTCTGCCATCCTGTTTCCATGACCCATGGGTCTATACCCAAAGCCGAGCGTGATGCGCGCGGTGTCGTCGACGCCCTGGTCAGGTTGTCGGTGGGCATCGAAGACATCGATGACCTGCTCGCCGATCTCGAAGCCGGTTTGGCCAAAGTCTCGGTCCTGGCCGGAGCCAAATCCAAGTAGCCGGTCTAAAAATCAAACGGCGTCAGGCGTTGACCAGCGCCTGGATTGTGTCGCGCAAGATCTCGGCCATTTTGTGGCGGAGCTGGTGTGGTTCGCTCAAGTATTCGTCGAGGTAGGCTCCGAGATCGATTGGCTCGGCGAGCCGTACGTAGACATCACGCTTGGCCAGTTGCTTCGGCCTTTTGATGCGGTAGAGTTCGCGCTCCAGTTTGAGCACCATCTCGGCCATACGATTTTCGCTCGGATTGCTGCCCACATACTGCGGCTGCCAACTGACCAGCTGGGCGACTTCGTTCAAAGCGGCCAGTTCGTCTTTCAATTCCTTTTCTTTGGTCTTGTCGATCGTATGGGCCAGTTTTTCTCGCAGATGGGCGCTCATCTGCCAGGCCTGGTCGATAGTGCGAGCCTGGTTGCTAAAGAGGGCCGTGTTTTTGTCTTCGACTTGCCGCAAAATTGTCTGTCTGGCATGTTCAATGCGCAGGCTCAGTTTTGCCAGATCTTCGGCTGAGAAGGGCGCTGTCGCATTTCCCGCCTGTATATTTTGGATGTTGGCTTCGAGGGCGATATTGTAATTTTTTTCTTCGCGGGCCAGTAAATCTCGCTGGATGGTGGAGAGACGATTTTGCAAGCTGTATTCATGAATGGCTTCTTTCAGGCGCTTCTCCATAGAGGCGATGCGTTTTTCGAGGATTTTATCGATCGGTTCGCTGTATTTGTAATGGATGGCCATAGGCAAGATATAGGAGGTCCACTGCGGGTCGCTCTTTCTCTTTTCCAGTATCGCTTGCATACCGATGTCGACAGCGCCACTGTGAAATGGTTGAAGCGATTCGTTGAGATAGAAAATTTCTCCTTCCGGAAAAATCACCAATACATCCTTGCCTTCCTTGACGATGGCGGTCGAATAATTCTTAGCCGCGACATCGTGACCGCCCCGTTCTACCGAAAAATAGCCGATGCCCTGGAGCGCCAGACCGGCCAGGCCGTGCATTTCGCCAAAGGCCTCGCGGTTACACATAAAAAGGAAACGGCGTTTGCTTCGTCTGGCCAGATCGAGGCAGACGCGCGGGTCCGTTTCATCGGCGTGGTTTGGCGTGAGGATGACGCCACTGCCGCAGGGCAATCTACGCAGTTTTTCAAGGTCGTCTGGACTGATCTGCACCGTATTTTCGCGGGCCAGGTCGTGCTTGAGTTTCGCCTGCACCAGCCAGAGCAAAAGTGGAGAAGGCTTCGCCGCTTTAAATTCTTGCTTCATGGATGATGCACCATATCCAGTGCCGCCTAGTCATCGATCCGAGCAGATTGCTGGCGCAATTTTTTGGCGACAGTCGCTTCCAGTCGATATCGCTTAGCGTCGGCTGCGTTATTGGTTTGATCGCTATAGTCGGACAGTGCGTTCAAACATTCGATCAGCAGCTTCAAGCCGCGTTCCGGTTCTTCCGCTGGCGGATTTTTCTGGCCGTAAGGTCTGAGCATTTCATAAGCCTGTTTAAGCTCTTTGTCGGCTTCTTTGAAGATGCTGCGGTCGCGGTCGAATTGACCGATGCGCAGCCAGGCTTTGGCCACATCGAGGGTCTGGACGTTGTTGCGACCGTTTTTGTGGGCTAATGTATAGATTTCCAGGGATTGTTTAAAAAGTGGTCGCGCTTCAGTAAATTCATCCTGGTTGACATGACATTCGGCCAGATCCAGATCAAGGGCTGCCAGTTGGGGATCGTCTTCGCCGACCAGTTGTCGATATGTGGCAATGGTGCGGTTCAGCAATGTTTCTTGCGAGTCGTATTCCTGGACCGCGCCCAATCTTCTGGCGATATCGCGGATGCCGCCGATGACTGCTGAGAGCTGCAGTTCCAGCTCTGTTTTATTGAGATGAGAGAGGCCTTTTTTCTTTGCTTGCAGTATCTCTTCGATACTGTTCACTTCTTTCATGGCCGTATTGAGATCCAGGAAGGCTCTTTTTCTGTTGACTGTGGCCATGGCCGCAATCACTTCCTCTTGCTTGTCGTATTGACGCGATTGTCGGTAGAGGGTCAGTTCTGAGCGATAGACATTCATTAGACGGCCGAAATTGTCACCAAATTTGGTGGCTAGCGCCTGGGCTTCTTTGTATTGTGTTGCCGCTTCTTCATAATGCTGTTGTGCCAGCTGACGCTCACCCTGGGCGAGGTGGTAGGTGTAGCGCCAGCGATCGATCAAAGGACCATGATCATTGGCCGGACCTTCCCAGTAAAAGAGCACCCAAACAACCGCACCACAAAGGGCAATAGCGCCCAGCGCCAGAGTGGCGCTACCCGGTAAGATCCACTTGTAAAGCTTGTGCTGGGCGGAGGCGGACGGCGCCAGTCGAGCGCCGTTGGCACCGGTCAAGTTGGAGGCGACACTAAAATCGGTCAAGGGCACTGCTCCGGAAGGACCGGAGCTGGCCCGCACATCGAGATTGACGCTTGGACTATTGTTGCGTACGGCAACCGAGGCGCTCTGGGGTAGCTCTTCCCCGTAGACTTCTTTGTAAAAGTCGGAGACGCAGGCGAAGCGGTCGTCTGGTTTTTTCGCCAGGCATTTGCGCACAGCCGCTTCCAGCTTCTCTGATACTTGTAGCGTCGGGGCAATTTCCCTGAAGGGAGGCGGCATCTCTTTAAGATGTTTGTGCATGGTATCAATGGCAGTGGCACCAGCAAGCGGTCTGCGCCCGGTCAATACTTCGTACATGACGCAGCCCAAGCTGTAGATATCCGAGCGCACATCCAGGGGTTTACCCGAGCATTGTTCAGGGCTCATGTAAAGCGGGCTGCCGAAAACTTCCCCGGACCGGGTGAGGTTTTGAGCCGGCTCCGAGGTACCGTCAACGTCGGTTATTTTGGCGATGCCAAAGTCGACGAGTTTGACGTTGAATCGACCATCGCCTTCCGGGCAGAGAAACAAATTGCTCGGTTTGAGATCGCGGTGAATCACCCCTTTCGAATGGGCGTGCGCCAGACCGGCCGCTGCCTGGCGGAAAATCTCCAGGGCCTGAGCTTCAGGCAAGAGAGCTTCTCTTTCCAGTATGCCCGAAAGATCCTCGCCCTCCAGATAATCCATGACGAGATAGGCTGTGCCACCGCTCGTGATGCCAAAGTCATAGATGGCGACGACATTGGGATGATTGAGATTGCTAGCTGCTTTTGCTTCGTACTGAAAGCGCTGGAACATCGATGCGTCTGCGACCAGATATGGGTGCAGCAATTTTACGGCCGCCATCCTACCCATATATTTGTGCTTGGCTTTGTAGATGGTGCTCATGCCACCGACGCCAAGTACCGATAGCAGCTCGTATTTATCGGCTATAACGGTGCCGATCATCGGATCTTGCATGAGGGGCATCAAGTCGCCGCCGTCATCCGGGCAGGCGGTACGGTCGTCGTCGTATTCTTTTTTGCAGGTAAGACAGACTTTGCGCAAAGAGTAGATGCCGCCGACTGAAACGATTTCGAGTATACAGGTTTATTAGTTGCGGCGCAAAAAAGGCCAGAGAATGGTCCCGAAGAATAGAACCAGGAGCATCAGACTACCGCCCATATCGTAAGCCTCGGCGCCGCCTGGTCCGGCTGCACCGATTGCGCTCACGCTGAGCAGTGTGGCACGGGCCGGCCCGAGCATGAGTCCGGTCAGCAAGCTGAGGAAGGCGGTGATAGCGACTTTGGGGCCAAGTTTGAAGGCGGCAATGCGATGCATAAATTTGGCAATGGTCAAAAATATGAAAAAATCGATGGCGTAACCATAGATGCCAAATGGGACATAAGCTAACCAGGGCGCCAGGTATCCATAGGCGAAGCCGAGGGCGGCCATGGCCAGAGAAAGGCGTACTAAAATCTGGGGTGATGTTTTGAGAATGTGGCTGGTAAAGCGGCTGGCACATTTTTTGCAGCGATTGCCGACGGCGCACTGCACCATGCAACGAGGGCAGACTTGTTCGTTGCAGTCTGCGCATTTTAGACCTGAATCTCCACATGAGTGGCTGACCGAGAGTTTTTCCAAATTTCGCACCGCTTTCGTTGACATCATTTTGCTTATACCCGGACTCTGTTATCTCGATCCGAAAATTCCGGGCCGGATTTATTTTGCCGATTTGATTTTACTTTCGTGGCAAATTTGATCTTCGCTCCCTTACTATTGAACCGCCGGTTGGCTCGTAAAATCTACCGGCCACGCATTTTGTTTAGGAAGGCCGCAGCAAGGAGTTGAGGGTGTCAGAAAAAAGCAGTAAAGTCGGAGTCGGTAAAAATTCGGTCAGTTTTCTCGGCATGGGTATCATGGGCGCGGCCATGGCCTTCAATTTACTCAAGGCCGGTCACGTCCTGAAAGTCTGGAACCGTAGTCAATCGCGACCGGTCTTGCAAGAACTCGCCGCCGCCGGCGCTGTCGTCGAATCTGACCTTTCTGCCTGTCTTAAAGGAGCGGCCGTCGTCTTTACCTGCCTCGGGGACGAGAACGACGTCCTCGATCGTCTGACTGGAGAGGCCGATTCGGTCCTGTCCTGCCTCGCCGCGGCACAGGGTCGGGCAATTGTGGTCGATTTCAGTACGATTGGTCCGGCCACAGCTCGGCTGATTGCCGCGAAATTAGAGGCCGGCGGTCTCTCTTTTCTCGATGCACCGGTGACCGGGGGCGATGTCGGAGCCAAAAACGCGACATTGACGATCATGGTGGGCGGTCGTGAGGATGATTTCAACCAGGTTCTGCCACTTTTGCAGAGCATGGGCAAAAATATCCGCTATTGCGGGGCGGCCGGCGCCGGTCAGGCTCTCAAGCTTTGCAACCAGGTCTTGTGCGCAGTAAATATGATCTCGGTTTGCGAAGCTTTCACTCTGGCTGGCGATCTCGAGCTCGATCCCGCCCTGGTTGTCGATGTCCTGCAGACGGGCGCTGGCGGTTCCTGGGCGCTGGCCAACCTTGGCAAGCGTATATTGCAGGATGACCTGAAGCCGGCATTTTCACTGCGCAACATGCTCAAGGATTTGCGTCTGGTTTTTGATTCCCTGGAAAAAGAGTCGGATATATGCGCTGCACATCTGCCCGGTACGGCTCTTTCGGCAAGCCTTTTTAAGCAGGTGGCGGATGAGAGCGTCGAAGCTCCCGACTCCTATGGCACACAGGCGATGATTCGGGCCTACAAATCGCACTTTTGAACCAGGTTGATTAGATTTTTAAGCGCATAATTAAGTATAAAGATGAGTGCAGATGCCGCTTCAAGTTGGTAGCATTGTGCAATCTATACAGTTGTGGCGCCGGGTGCAGCACTTTGGCCGCCTCTGGATATATTTTAGTTAGATTCTGATAGACCCTGAGAGGAATTAGCCATGTCTCAAACCGCTACGCCGACCGCTCCTACCGTTATGGACTCTGCTCTGTTGGACGAAGTCGTCCACTGGGTAAAGACCTTGACTTCAGTTGGCGTTTCGCCCGATTGCGCCGCCCAAGTCACCACCGAATTGCTTCTTGCCGCCAGTGCTCAGGCTGAAGGCGAAGAGTTCGGCGAAGAAGATTTCGAAGAATTCGACGAAGAATAACCTTCGCTCCTCGATATAGAGCTGAGAAAAAGATTGAGGACTTCTTGCTTGTCAGGAAGTCCTCTTTTTGTGTAAACATTGGCTGGTTTTGATTGTCATTAGCGCTCCGGGGGCCGACAATATAGGCAAGCGACATTCCGCCAGGTCCAGTGAGCAAGTCTTGAACAGTAAGCGCCCAGCCAATCTATTGAATGAAAAAATCATGTCCTGGCCGATCGCTCTTCCGGCGCTTGCTCTGGCCCTTTTCGTTGCTGCGGCCGCCCTTTCGACGGGCGGTTGTTCGTCGGACAAAGGTGGCACGGGGCAGAAGATTGTTGTTCAGGGGTCCGATACCATGGCGCAAATGGTGCGGGCCTGGTCGGCTGCTTTTGGGGCTGCTCACCCGGGCTGCCTCGTTGAAATGCAGACGGCCGACACCGGGGCCGGTATTGCCCAGCTTATCGACGGTAAGATCAATATCGCTGCCGCTTCACGTGATCTGACTGAAACCGAACTCGCTCTGGCACATGAGAAGCGCGTACATTTGTCACGCAATATGGTGGCCAAAGACGCTGTGGCCATAGTCGTCAGCGCCAACAATCCGATCATCGATCTGACCATGGATGAGCTGAAAGGCATCTTTAGCGGCGGTGTCAACCGCTGGTCGCAGATCAAAAGTCTGCCGGCCGCCGGGCAGGACAAGCCTATTGTTGTGATCGGTCGTGAGGCAAACAGTGGCACGGGCGAATATTTGCGCGAGCACGTCCTCGACAATAAACCATTCGGCCCGCACATCAAGGTTTTGCCGAGTTCGGAGGCTGTGATCGCTGCTGTCGAAAAGCAAAAGGAAGCGATTGGCTTTGTCGGAATGTCGCAGGCCGAACAGGCCGGTGATAAAGTCAAGGTGGTGACCGTCCGTTTGAACGATTCTTCGCCGGCGGCCGAAAAAGTTACTGGTGGCGCCACTGGTGGCGTCGGTAATGATTATCCCTTGACTCGTCCGCTTTATCTCTATTATGACCCGGCTCAAGACACCAATCATTTCGGCAATGGCGCCAAGTCTTTCGTCGATTTTTGCAAGTCCGATGCCGGGCAGAAGATCGCCCGCGGAATCGGCTTTATGGTGATTCGATAGATGGCCGATTTTCTAAAAGCATTGAGCGAAAAAGTCTTGATTTTCGATGGGGCGATGGGCAGCTCCATCCACACGTATGACTTGAGCCTCGATGATTATGAAGGCTGCGAAAACTGCACCGACATCTTGCCTGCCACCCGGCCGGATGTTATTGGCGAAATTCATGAGTCTTTTTTGAAAGTCGGTTGCGACGTCATCGAGACAGATTCCTTTGGTGGCTCACCTGTTGTGCTTGCCGAGTTTGGCATCGCTGAGAGGGCTTACGAGCTAAACTTCAAAGCGGCGCGCTTAGCCCGCGAAGTAGCCTCAGCTTATTCGGGCGGCGGCCAGCAACGCTTTGTTTCTGGTTCGATCGGACCGACAACCAAATTGCCTTCGCTCGGACATATTACTTTCGATGCCATGAAGGACGCTTATTACGAGCAAGTCCGTGGACTGGTCGACGGTGGTGTCGATGTTTTGCAATTTGAAACCGGGCAGGATCTCTTGCAGGCAAAAGCGGCAGTCGTCGCTATGCTCGATTATTTTAAAGTGATCGGGCGGAAATTGCCGATCATTACCCAGGTCACGCTGGAAGCTCCCCCAATCGGCACCATGCTCGTCGGCACGGATGTTTCTGCGGCCCTGGCTACCCTGCTCTCTTTTCCCGTCGATGTGATTGGTATAAATTGCGCTACTGGTCCTCGTGAGATGCTCGATGCCGTGCAATATCTCTGTCATAACTCACCGCGGGCGGTGTCTGTCCTGCCCAACGCCGGTCTGCCCGAAAACGTCAATGGTCAGACTGTCTATAAGCTCACTCCCGATGAGTTGGCCACCTCGCTCGATTATTTTGCCCGCGAGCAGGGCGTCAATATTGTTGGTGGATGCTGTGGTACAACGCCTGCGCACCTCGCTCGTGTTGTCGAGAAGATCGGTCATCTCCCTCCCAAAGTCAGGCAGGCTCAATACCAGCCGGCTGTGGCGAGCATCTATACATCGGTTGCCCTGGATATCGACCAGCCTCCCTTGATTGTCGGCGAGCGCACCAATACCAACGGCAGTAAAAAATTCAAAGATCTTCTGCAGTCGGATAATCTGGACGGCATGGTCTCGATGGCTCGGGAGCAAGAGCGCGAAGGTGCTCATATACTCGATGTCTGTACTGCTTATGTCGGGCGCAATGAAGTGCAGGATATGGGTGCTTTTATCAAGCGACTCAATACCGAGCTGCAAATCCCGATGATGATCGACTCGACCGAATATCCGGTCATTGAAGCTTCGCTCAAGCTGGTCGCCGGCAAACCAATCGTCAATTCGATCAATCTCGAAGACGGTGTCGAGAAGATGCTCGCAAAGACTACTATGATCAAACGCTACGGCGCATCGGCTGTTGCCTTGACCATCGATGAAAGCGGCATGGCTAAGACTGCCGAGAAAAAATTGGAAGTGGCGAAACGTATCTACGATTTGGCCATGGAAGTCGGACTGGCTCCCTACGATTTGATCTTCGATGCCCTGACCTTTACGCTTTCTACCGGTAATGAAGACGATCGCAAGCTCGGTATCGAAACTCTCAAAGGGATCAAGCTGATCAAAGAGCAGCTGCCCGGTGTAAAAACCATTCTCGGTGTGAGCAATATCTCCTTTGGTTTCGACAGCAAGATTCGTCGCATTCTCAATAGTGTCTTCCTTCACTATGCAGTGGAAGCCGGCCTGGATATGGCTATTGTCAATGCTCAGAAAATTTTGCCCCTCTACAAAATCGATGAGGAAGAACGCGAATATCATCGGAAGTTGATTTTCGACGAGAGAACCGCTACATATGACCCGCTTTTTGCCCTGCTCGATCTCTACAAGGATCGCAAAGGCCAGGTGTCGAAGAGCGCTGTAAAAAAAGTCGATGCTTCCATCGAAGACGTGCTCAAGCAGAGAATAATCGATGGTGAACGAGTCGGCATGGAAGCTGATCTAAAGATAGCGCTGGAGCGTTACCAGCCCCTCGAAATCATCAATACTCTTTTACTCGATGGTATGCGCGTTGTTGGCGAACTATTCGGCTCGGGTAAAATGCAACTGCCCTTTGTTTTGCAGTCGGCTGAGACGATGAAGGCCGCTGTAGCGTATCTTGAACCGCTCATGGAAAAAGTGGAAGGTTCTACGCGCGGCATAATGATCCTCGCTACTGTAAAAGGTGATGTTCACGATATCGGTAAAAATCTGGTCGATATCATTTTGACCAACAATGGCTATCGCGTCATCAATCTCGGAATCAAACAGCCAATTGACAATATCATCAACGCCGTGGTCGAACACAATGCTGATTGCATTGGTATGAGCGGTCTACTGGTCAAATCGACTGTAATCATGAAAGAAAATCTGGACATCCTCAATCAGCGGGGATTGTCAACACCGGTAATTTTAGGGGGCGCGGCTCTGACCAGGCGTTACGTCGAGGAAGATTGTCGGAGCGTCTATAAAGGTCTTCTCTTCTATGGTCAGGATGCTTTCGACGATCTGCACATCATGGAAGCGCTCGCCAGCAAGAACGAAGAGCAGATCGCCAAGATGCTTGGTAAAGCTCCGCCCGAACACGCCTATGGCGATGAGGACGAGGATAAGGAAAATGACGCCGGTGCAGAAGCGGCGAGCGAAGAGGACATTCGTGCCGGCGACGGTAAAGGCGGGCAGGGCCATTTTGCCGACGGTAAAAATGGCGGTGGTGCAAATGCTCTCGTTTCGCGTTCGGATGTTGCCCGAGGCCAACCTATATCGGAGCCTCCTTTCTGGGGTGCAAAAACCGTCGTCGATTTTGATTTGCGCGAAGTTTTCCAGTACATAAACGAGAACGCCCTGATCAAGGGACAGTTTCGTGTGCGGCAGGGCGATAGCTCCGACGCCGAGTACGAGGCTATGCTCAACGAAAAAGTCCGGCCGATGTTGACCGAACTCAAGGAAAAATGTATCAGTGAAAATTTGTTGCAGCCAAGGGCCGCTTACGGTTATTTCCCGTGTCAATCACAGGGCAATGAGCTGATTATCTATCACCCTTTCGATCAAAAATTGCTGCAAATAAAACCTGACTTCAAACCGCAAGAATGGGTGCGGTTCAATTTCCCCAGGCAAGATCACGGCAGAGGTTTATGCATCTCTGATTTTTACGCCAGCGTCGATGAGTGCTATGACGTCTTTCCCGCTCAAATTGTGACGATGGGTGAGTATGCCACCACGTATGCACAGAAGCTCTTTGCCGAAAACAAATATTCCGACTATCTCTATTTCCACGGCCTGGCGGTCGAATCGGCTGAAGCTCTCGCTGAACTCTTGCACAAGCGCATCCGCGCTGAGTTAGATTTTGGCCAATTTGATGCAACAGATCGCAGCAAATTTTTCCAGCAGGGCTACCGTGGCACGCGCTACAGCTTTGGTTATCCGGCCTGTCCGAATCTGGAGGACCAGGTGCAACTCTTTGAATTGCTCAATCCTGGCAGCATCGGAGTGGAGCTGAGCGAGGAGTATCAGCTCGTGCCTGAACAAAGTACCTCGGCAATCATCGTCGTTCATCCCGAGGCGAAGTATTTCAATGTCCGGCGCAAGGCGGCTGTTGCAAGGTAGAAAAGTAGAAGCGGACCTTCTGGGAAGATCCGCTTTTCCATTGGTTTATTTGGCTCTTATCGGCTCTGGCGACTCGGCTCGATCCGGTTTTATTTTGCCACTACCGGCTCTAAGGTAGCCAGCAATTTGTCGACGACGGCGATGTCCTCGGCGCTCACTTTTAAATGAGCCGCTTTAGCGTTTTCGGTCGCCTGGGCTGCATCGCGTGCGCCAACGAGTGCAGCACTGACGCCCGGTTGTTGGATTGTCCAGTTGAGGACCAGATTGCCGAGGGTGGTTTGATGTTTTTCGGCCATTGGTTTCAACTGATCCAGGAAGGCGTTGACACGTTTGATATATTCGGGTTGAAAGTGCGGTTGGCTGGCGCGGTGATCGCCCTGGGCAAATTTGTGGTCCGGTTTGAATTTGCCGGTAAGCAGGCCACGTTGGAGCGGGCTGTAGACAATTACACCGATGTTATTTTCGCGGCAGTAAGGCAGCACATCTTTTTCGATATCTCGCAGGACCATGCTGTAAGGCGGTTGATCCGAGGCAATCGGTACAAGTTTGTTTGACGTGGCTATTTCTTCGGCGCTGAAATTACTGACGCCGGCGGCGAGAATTTTGCCGTCTTTGAGAAGCTGTGCCAGAGCTTCCATGGTTTCGTCGAGTTCGGTGCTATGGTCACGCCAGTGGCACTGATAAAGATCGATGTGGTCGGTATTGAGGCGCTTGAGGCTATTTTCGCATTCAGTGATAATGCTTTTCTTCTTGGCATTGCGATAGATTTTTGTCGTTTTGCCATCTTCTTGCAGTTCGAAAAAGTATTCTCCTTCAGTCGAGTCCCAGCGCAAGCCGAATTTCGTGAAGAGCTGCACTTTATCGCGCTTGCCGGCGATGGCACGGGCGACAAGTTCTTCGCTCTTCCCATAGCCATAGATAGGAGCAGTATCGATGGAGGTCACCCCTGCGTCGATGGATGCGTGGATGGCCTTGATCGCGTCCGATTCATCGGAGCCTCCCCACATGGTGCCGCCAATTGCCCAGGCACCGTATGTGATGACAGAAGCTTTGACCTGACTTGTGCCGAGATGTCTATATTCCATTCTATTGCTCTCCTGAAGCCCGTTTAGCAAAGTCGCTCTTGAGCTACAAGTCTACCAATTGACTGGTCTATTTCGTATTCTGCTTGGCATTTTTGTCGTATATATTAACTGTTTCAAACAGGTTATCATTGTCCGCAGTGATACACAGGAGTGTTAAATGTCAAGACTAGATCGCCTCAAAGTCTCCTTAATGGCGTTGTTGACCGTTGCGCTAACAAGCGTTGGTTCGGCAAATGCCGTGGAGAAAAAAATGTTTGGTTATGAATATAACCCGGCCACAGACCAGGTTACCCACTATGATGCGGACGAGCCTTACGTCGGCGCTCCGGAACCTCTCGTAATCAAAGATGCCTTTGATTATTTGCAGCCCTGGAACGGTCGTTGCATCGAAGCCAAAATGCCTGCTGATAAAGCTAAGCTGCTTCCCTGCCAGACTTCGAACATCAAGCCGACGATGAAATATCACGGCATTCAAATCAAGGGCAATAAATGGATGCATCTGGCTTGCGATGAAGCTTTCAAATCAGTTATGAATGGTGGTGGTCCCTTCAGTACTGTTATCGTGCAAATCGATGACTCGAATAACCGTGTTATGCGTTACTGGATCTCGCATAATCATGTGACCGAATGGGTAGATCCCACCGCTCACGGCGAAACCACCTGCATCAAGCAGGCCTGTAAAGAACTTGGCGTTTTCGACCTCGGCCATATTCGCAAGGATAATCCGAATCTCAAATTGCCCCAGACCTGCGAAACTTCTCACTGCGACCTGTACACCTCGGCTGAACCCTGCCCGATGTGCTACTCCGCTACACGCTGGGCACACATCAACACAATCTATTTTGCTGCCACCGTATATGATGCGGCTGCTCAAGGTGTAAATTTTGGCGATGAACCTCAGTATGCTGAGCTTTCTTTGAATTACGAAGATAGACCGAGACTGGGCGTAAAATGCTATCAGTGCACCGAAGATAATTCCCTCGATGCTTTCAACGCTTACAAGCGCGGCGGAAGTATCAAATACTAAGCTGAAAATGCTGACTGTATAATTGAGAGGACGAGCTGGAAATCCGGCTCGTCCTTTTGATAAAGGCTCGTAAGTGTGTTGTTAGTGAAGGAAGTCATTCATGGCCGGAGCAAACCAGGTATCGGAAGTCAGTGCGGTCCTGACACGATTCATCCCCCGAATTGACAGCGAATCGGATCGCCTTTCGGAACTCGTCGTCCAGATGATGATGGCTGCAGCCAGAGCGCCCGGCTTCTGGAGCGGCGAGACAATACCCGCCGATGCTGGTCTGAGCGGTGTGCCCGGCGAATGGAAATTGATTCAGCGCTTTGCCACAGCTGCTCTAGCCGAGAGCTGGTGTCAATCGTCATCTTGTCAAAATCTGATTGGGGCTTTTGAGCTTATTTGCCAGTCTGTGGGAATTAGTGTCGTTGACAATCTTCGCCATGAACTTGCCTGTGCCACGACAGCCATCGTCACCGAAGTGCGGCCGGGTATGGAGGATGAATATTTTGCCTGGGAAGCTAAAATTCAGTGTGCTCAGGCCAAATTTCCCGGTTACGGCGGCATCTATCTGCAACCTCCAACAGCTGGTCGCAAGTCGCAATGGGCCACTTTGCTACGCTTTGATTCTCCGGCCAATCTTGAACAGTGGTTCAATTCTTCAGAGCGGCAGGATTTGTTGAAAGAGGCCGAGAAATTTGTCAGCCATACTCATATACACACCGTCGCTTCGTCTTTCCCGGGTTGGGTAGACATCGATCAGGCCACCGGCAGGTCGCCGCAGAATTGGAAAACGGCGATGCTTGTTTTAATGGGGATTTTTCCAGTTGTAAATTTGGAAATACGCTTCCTGAGTCCGCATCTGGCCGCTCTGCATCCTGCTGTTGAGCTATTCGTCAACATGGTCGGCAGTGTGCTTGCGACGACGTATGTGACCATGCCCATCTTAATCAAAAGATTCAGATGGTGGCTTCTACCGAAAGAACCTAACGCCGCGCTCGACTTGAAGGGCATAGCGATCGTTCTTGCTATTTATGCAAGCGAAATTGCTTTATTCGTTTGTCTCTAGTTACGGTCGATAATCGTTGAAACGTTCGGCCCATGTCATTTTAACCAGGCGATCCGTCATCCAGGCCGGCATAGCGTAGGCGATTTTGAGAAGTTCGACTGGCTCTTGCGGTAGTAGCGGTCGGAAATCTTCATCGGCTATGGCCGTGAATCTTTCTTTGCCGAGATTCCAGAATGCCAGGGCAGTTCTGCCTTCGGGGCTATCATTCAATTTCGATTTGCGATCGCAGACCTTTTTTAAGGTGCTTCGCACACCCATGCTTTTAAATGATGAAGTGCCACTGCTGACGCCGAATAGTGGCAAAGTGTCTTCCGGTGGTATCAGTCCGAAATGCTCGGCCAGGCTTTTTGCGTGGGTGGCCAGTCTCCGACCGAACGCGCTTGCCTTTGTCTGGACCACTTTGATCGTTGTCGGTAACTCAGAACCGGCGCGGACGAAATGACCTCGTGCGACGCGCATGATTTGTGATGTTTTTACCAGGCGACTCAAGCAAGTGTCGACTGCACCTCGTGTGCCTAGGTGGAGTATTTCCCGGGTCGAAAAGATTCGTCCGAGTGGCAGCGCGGCTATGTGCGCGCGAATTGCTTGTGAATAGGTCATGCTGAACCTCGCTTAGTGACAGGGCTAGACTCTCTATTCTTTAAACGCTCGCGGTGAGAAATAGTTCAATTTCTCTGCCAATAAATTTTCTGCGAAAGAAGTTAGATTTTATTTCTGTAGTTCGAACGACGGCGTTATTCAGCATTTTCATTCTTGGCCTGCGTGGAGACTTCTAGTCCCTTTCCATCATGGTCGAGGCTCTACACGTAATGGCGCCAGATATTTGTTTGGTATTCTAGCGTGGGGTGAACCGTTAACTGGTAGTCGATTCGATCCGTGCTGAATGACTGGTTAGATTTTAATTCGAATTTCTAACCGTTCGAAATCAAACTTGAACAGTCGTTAGATATTAGAGTAAATATCTAACGCGTTCTCTCTGGCCTGAAATTAGCCGTCTATCGTGTTGTCGGAATTGGTTCGAATCTTTCAACTGAAAAGTTTTGACTCATTAATCGTGTAGAAACGTGTTAGAAAATTCGTTCAAATTCTAGCGACCATGAGTGAAAGCTTCACCCGATCATTGACCCTGCGACAATCTTCCATCCATCTTCCCCGCGCGCCCAGACGCGCATAAATCTCAATTCGAATCTTCTATTCTCCGCCTCGAATTGGCTCGTGCAGATAACAACCGCCGCACTACCTTGATCGATAAGTTCCATCTCGGTCATTTCCACCTTTGAAAATCTCTGACCTTGTCCCGGGCTTATGTGCTTCGAGGATTTGCTTTTTTGGGTTTCCTGGCCCGGCCTGCCGCTACAAAAAACATCGATTCGGCGACGTACCGCTCAAAAAAAGCGGGCGCCAGGACCGAGTACCGCCTGGAGAAGCTCTTCTTCCAGTGTTTCGATTTCGCTGCTTGTCGACAGTCAGCTCTTCCTCCATGACTCGAAAGTAGCCGATCGCATTAACGTGTATCAAAAGCTTGCCGCAGCGATTTTGCAAACGGGGCCCGATGCCTCCCCTTTTTGTGCCATCGCTGGTGGTGCCGGAGGGGCTGGTTGTCATTGATTTCGTAGGTCCTGCTCTTACCATCCCCATTCTTTCAAGTGAAGTATTATAAGAGTTGTGCGTTGCCTGGAGAGTGTTTTGCTGATCATACGAGACTGGACCGCAGCTGACGCCCGGGGCATACTCGATGTCCATTATGCGGCCGTTCATGGCGCTCCTGTCAATTATTACGATGAGGATCGGCTGGACGAATGGTCGCCCACAGTGGACGATGATCGCGTCCGGCAATTTTTGGCTAGATCCGGGCAGGAAGACGAAATCACTCGGGTTGCCGTGCAAAAAGACGTTATTGTCGGATTTGGCACGGTCGTGCCGATCTTGAATGAATTGCGAGCCTGTTATGTCCATCCCCGCCACAATAGGCAGGGAATTGGTAAGCGCCTGTTGGCGGTCCTGGAGGACGAGGCGAGAACGGCCGGTGTGAGTTGGCTCAATCTAAATTCCTCCTTGAATGCCGAGGATTTTTACCGGACCGCCGGCTATACGGCTGATGGATTGGGGCGCCACCGGCTTGCTTCGGGAAATTCGATCAGTTGCGTACACATGTATAAATTCCTCTAGTTGACATGGGCAAAACGGTAACCAGTGGCCGCATAACAGCGATTTATAAGCAAGTTCTCAAGTAGCAATTGCGTGGAAGGCGTACAATTGTCGATGCCCGGAATCTGATGGTGATTTTTTGCCCTCAAATCCGGAGCGCCCTATTATGGAGTGGAAAAAAATGGCTCAAAATCTCAAAGCAGCCAGTGCTAAATCTCTGGAAGTACTTGAGCTGATTGGGAAGAAAGAGCTTTCCTCTACGGAGCGGAAGCAGGTAATTGAAGATTCGGTCAATTACTGGACGGATCATGTCAATCCTGGATTCTTGCAATACCGTAAGTCTGTCAGCACCGATTACACGGCGGTTGAGTGGGACGATAGCGGGGCTATCTTCCGTGATGTAAACGGTCAGGAATTTATCGACGTATTGGGCGGTTACGGCGTTTATAACGTCGGGCACCGCCATCCTCGTGTAGTCAAAGCTGTGCGCGAGCAGTTGGAGAAGCAGGCAATTCACTCCCAGGAATTGATCGATCCGCTGCGCACCTATCTAGCCCATCTTGTTTCACTTATCACCCCCGGCGATCTTCAGTATTCTTTCTTCACAAATTCCGGCACGGAGTCGGTCGAAGCTTGTTTGAAAATGGCCATGCTCACCACCGGCCGTCATCATATGGTCGGCACCATTGGTGGTTTCCACGGCAAAACATTGGGCGCCTTGGGCGGTACTTCTAAGGCCGTC
>JAGXAB010000067.1 GCA_018971775.1 Cyanobacteria bacterium REEB67
ATAACAACTCCAGAACAACCTTTAAAGAAAGAAGCGACAAAAATAAATTCCAGAAAAATCAACAAAATAAAACAAGCTGCATGATACACTCAACTCAAACCCGCACCAATAGTGGATTCTCAATTTTCAACTAGAGACGGGACAAGCCCTATGGCGACTGAGCGAACGATTGCTACGCCAGGGCTAAGTTAAATCTGGCGTCCACTTCAGGCACCGTTCATTGGCAGTTCAGTGTATTTATGGTAAATCTGCATAGCCGTTGTCTTTTTATATAGGTATTTCGATGTATATCCGGCGCGAAGTTCATCCCAGTGTTATTTGGTTCTTTTCTCGTAAGGCCGTATTTTTTTTCGCGTTACTCAGTGTTCTGGTCTACGTCGCTTACGCTCGCCTGAAAATTACTTTTATTGCAATTCCCTTTCTGCCGGTCGCCACAATCGGCACAGCTGTTGCATTTTACGTGGGCTTTAAAAATAATGCGTCGTATGAAAGATTGTGGGAAGCGAGAAAAATCTGGGGGGAAATCGAACATTTGTGTCGAATGTGGGCACTCATGGTGACAAGCCTGAGCCTTCCGGACGAAGCTTCTCCCGGATTTTCCCAGGACGAAAAGCGAGTTTTAATTTATCGCCAGCTAGCATGGGTAAACGCGCTTCGGATAATGCTGAGAAACAAACACCCCTTTCAAGACGAGGAAATCGGCAGTTCTCAACAAGTGCGGCTGGTTGAGCGCAAAGGTGGACCAACCGATATATTCATAGATGCGAGCGCAGAGCTTGCGCCCTTTTTAACCGCTGCTGAAATTGAGCAAGTGTCGAGAAATTCTAATATTGCCTTTGCGCTTATCGACAGCCAAATGAAAGCGATCTTTGAGCTGAAAAACAGAGGTTTGTCTAATCAATCGGCAGACAAGCTATACGATCTCTTAAAGGATTGCAGCCAGCAGCAATGCGCTTCCGAGCGTTTGAATAATTTTCCGTTTCCCCGTCAGTATGCTCACTTTAGTTCTTTGTTTGTCAATATTTTTATTGTATTGCTGCCATTTTCTCTCCTCAGCGAATTGAAGGCCGATCCTACTAACTTATGGCTTGTGATCCCATTTTCGATCTTGATCTCCTGGGTATTTTTTACCATGGAAAAGGTTGGTGACAGCAGCGAAAATCCTTTCGAAAACGGAATCAATGACGTTCCACTTTCAAGCATTTGTCGAGACATTGAAATACAGCTCAGGAGCGTATTACATGAACAGGATTTGCCTGCTCCGCTGGTGGCGACTGATTTTGTCCTGATGTAGATTCACAAATTCCTGAAAGGCGCTCATCGATTTGGAAGAGCTTGTTGGGCTGCACCAATTGGGCCGTTCTCGTCTTCCAGCAACGCCACCACTCGAAAATTGCGAGATGGGGCGGCTGGATTTTGAGGCAAGCTGGCGGACGATACTATTCCGCTTTTTATTGACTTAATTACTGCATGGGCCCGAACGACACCGTCATGAGCAAGCTGCCGACCGCCATTTTCTCCACGGGGTACATTTACCAACACACCGTCTTCGACGAGAAATATTTCCAGATTGTTTGCTCTGCTTGTGTTTTTCACGGCCACAGAAATATCTACCGAGTTTGCTTTTTGTTTGAGTAGTCTCAGGTCGACCGTTGCTTTGAGGGAGCCAGATGTTTCGGAAATTGCTTTTTGAACCGCCGCCTGATTCGACCCGACGCACTCTCTCTGGCCGTTGATGACGGTCTGCGGAGTGTAACAACTGGAGGCGCCAAGTTTCTGGCAGTAGCTTTTCTGCCGTTGGGTCCAGATGGATGAGCTGAAAGGGTCTTTCCAGCCCAGGTTGTTCCAATAATCTACATGCTCGCCCAACAAAATGACGTTACAGTTGCTTTTTCTCAGTTCAGAAAGGTAGCTATCTGCTGCCGGGCAGCTGGAACATCCTTCTGATGTGAATAGTTCGATAAGAATTGGTTGTGCTTCGGGCAAAGCGTTAGCTGCGTTACCTAGAGGCAAGGCCATAAGCGCCAAGACCAGGACACTCAGACGTTGCTTTGAAATCTTCATTTAGTAGTCCCTGCTAATGCTGGAGGATCGATTTTGATGCACTGCAATTCGATGCATGCGGGCACTTATTTAAACGCAGCGTAGCTAAAGGTTATTCTTCAAATTGACTTTTTCTTGAATGCCAGAGCGGAAAACTCTGAAGGAGAATAGGCCGCTTTTTGGTTTGCGTTTGAGACGGGTTAGTACTCCAGACCTTGCTATGTAAAGGCTTTGACATATGTGCGGAATGTGTTATACGTCGAAGATAAGGGAATAGATACAGCAAGTCTAACGCGTCTATAAACGATTCAAGCTTTAGCACGATGGAAGCAAATCCGGAATGCCTACCTCAAAACTGGAGGGAGTCTATGGAAGATGTTTTTTCACTCAATCAAGCGCCCTTTGGAATTTTAAGAACGGATAAGGACTTGACCGTTCTTGAGTTAAATACAACGGCCACCGTACTTGACCCGCGCCTCGATCTCCAGGCCAATTTAGGATTATTGTACGAAGAGCTTCGCTCGCCGCTTTTTGGCGACTGGCGCTTGGCTAATGCCGGGGCGCTCACCGTTGAGCTTAAGCTTCCGGATTCCGGTTGTCTGCTAGCCCAGATTTGGGCCGGAGAGGAAGATTGCTATGGCTTTGTATTGAGTCGAAAATCCGAAGCCTTCCCCTTGGATAAACGCCGTGCACTATTGGCCGAAGCCGCCGAACAAGCCTGGGAGTCGATCTGCATCACAGACGCCGAATTAGATGCTCCTGGACCGCGCTTCGTCTATGCCAATCAAGGCTATCAAAAGCTGATGGGCTGGTCCGAAGCTGAGATATTGGGGAAAAATCCACGTATACATCAAGGTCCGCTGACCGATAGAAATGTTTTAGATCGCCTCAGGAGTGACCTGGAAAATGGCAGAGCTTTTCACGGTGAAACAATCAATTACCGAAAGGATGGCGAGGCCTTTTGGCTGGAATGGAAAATTTCTCCGGTTAAAAATGCCGAGGGCAAAATAGTAAACTTCATCGCCTTTCAGCGTGACGTCTCAGCCGTAAAAGTTGCTCAACAGAGAATAAAGGACTTTCACTCCGTCCTAGCTCACGAGCTCAGGGCACCGCTCACTTCAATCTTAGGATCGCTGAGATTAATCCATGGGTTCTATCCGCCTGAGAACGTACAAGCCAAAGAATTTTTAGAAATAGCTATGTTTAGCACGGAAAGGCTGACTGCACTGATAAACGATCTCCTGGAATTGAGTAAGATTGAAAGCAGTCAAGTCGAGTTAAATTTGAGCACTGTGGCAGTCCAGGAACTCGCTGATTTGGCCGCGAAGAGCCTGATCAGTTATCGAGTCGATGATCGCGTGGCGATTGAGGTTTGTGCTAGCGCGGCATTTGTAAAGGCTGATAAAGAGCGGATCATTCAAGTGCTTATCAATCTAATCTCAAATGCCATGAAGTTTTCACCCGCCAACGAAAGCGTTCTAATTTCGACCGAAAGTCGGCCCGGCGGTGTCGTGCGTTTCTCTGTGACTGACCGGGGGCCAGGCATAAGCGAAAGCAATCAACTGAAACTTTTTACGAAGTTTCAGCAGATCGCTTCTGAAGATGGAGTGCATAGGCAGGGTACTGGCTTAGGACTATCAATCGCTAAGGCATTGATCGAACAGCATAAAGGCAAAATCGGTGTTAATAGCGAGATCGGCAAAGGGAGCACGTTCTGGTTTGAACTCGAAGAAGTAGAGGAAGTTCAGACGCTGGCGTCCGCACAAGAAACTGCGAAGATATTATTGCTCGTTGAAGACGATAAGCGACTCTCTAAACTGATCAAGTTTCATCTCGGTACTGAAGGTTTCCAGGTTCACTCCGTGAGCACGGTCGCCGCAGCGATTGAAACTCTCAAAACGCTCAAGCCGCATGCCTGTATCGTCGATATGTTCCTTCCCGATGGCACAGGCCTGAGCCTCATAGAACACATAAAAGGCAAATATCAAGACAATGAGATACCTGTTCTAATGACTACCGCATCTCGTTCCAACGAAACTGCGCTGAATTCATCGCTAGCTATAAACTGGCTTTTCAAGCCGTTTGAGCTTGGACAGCTGGCCAGCCAAATTAAAGAAATGCTCAGTAACAACTGCCAGCGATTAGTTGTCTGCGAAAATTCACAAGCGTACTGGGATGCTCTCCCAAACCTATTCGATCCTCAGGAATTTGCACTGGTTGATTGTAGTGATGAACAGTCTATGACCGGCATGGAAAGAGTGAGCGCAACCAGCGGCGTCATTGTCAAATTTGACGGCTCGCAGCTTGCCGAAAGTAATCTCAAAAGAATCACTGATAAGCTAACCGGCACGAAAACAATCATCGTCTGCTCCCGTGGCAAAATGTCCATGGAAATGACCAGGGCCCTTAACGGACTGATCGGTGAGCTTATTTCCGGGGAAAGATTATCGGAAGAGCAATTTGTGCGCCGCTTACGCGGCACGCTATGACAACGATTTTATTGAGCATACACCCACCTCTGCCTGGGGGAAATGGCAGCCTGATTGACGATAATCAGGCTGCTTCAAGTGCCGTGGAGATCATGGCGATACCTTACCAGCCGCTCCGGCCTGGCCGCTAGCTCCTACAATTCCAGGCGCTCCCGTGCTGCCTCCAGCACCACCAGCGCCGAGACCGCCGCCAGATCCCGGAGTGGCACCACCAACGGCCGATCCCGAACCAGCGGCTGCAGGCTTACTAAAAGCAACTTTGCCGCCGTTGCCCGTTGAGCCGCCGACACCACCGTCTCCGCCTGCCCCGCCTGTGCCCGTAGCGCTACCGGCACCACCACCACCGCCGCCGCCACCGGTGCCGCCGGTGTTACCACCGTCCGCAGCTGGAGTCGTGACATTGATCGTTCCGGGCACTGTCATTGTGAGCGTGCCACCGTTGCCCGTAGTGCCACCGGCACCACCTGAGCCGGCAGCACCACCGTTGCCTGTCGTGCCGCTGGCACCACCGGCGCCACCTGCGCCGCCCGTACCGCCTGTGTTGCCACCATCGGTCGTTGGCGATGTTGTCGTAATCGTCCCCGAGGTTGCAGTCGAGGTAAGCGAGAGGATGCCGCCATTACCCGTCATACCGCCGACACCACCGTTACCGCCGACGCCGCCGTTCCCGGCCGTCGCGACAGCACCGCCGGCTCCGCCTGCCCCTCCCGTACCGGCTGTATTGCCGCCATTTACGGACGGACTAGCGCTTGTGATCGTCCCGACCGCTTTGATTATCAGGCTACCGCCGTTGCCTGTCTTACCGCCGACGCCGCCGACGCCGCCATTGCCACCAGTACCAGACGTGCCGATCGGGCCGCCGGCGCCGCCCGCTCCTCCCGTGCCCGATGTATTGCCGCCGTCAGCTGATGGCGAGGCCACCGAGATGGCACCGCCTGCGACTGTTGATGTTAGGGTGATCTTGCCGCCAACACCGGTCGTGCCGCCACTGCCACCGATACCACCAGCGGTGCCTCTGCCGGTATCGGAACTGCCTCCGGCACCCCCGGCTCCGCCGATGCCGGCCGTATTACCACCGTTGACCGTTGGCGATACGCTTGTAATGCTACCGCCTGTTGCTATATTCACGTTTCCGCCAACTCCTGTCTTCCCGCCAGCGCCGCCGATGCCGGCCTTACCACCACTGCCCCCGCTGCCGATCGCTCCGCCTGCTCCGCCCTTACCACCCGTTCCGGCGGTGTTGCCACCATCGGCCGACGGATTGTCGGCTACAACTGCGCCATTAGATGCAGTCGAGGTCAGCGTAATCGTGCCGCCGTAACCGGTCGTGCCACCGATACCGCCTGCACCACCGATACCCCCGCTGCCTTTTGTACCGGCGGCCCCGCCTGCCCCGCCGGCCCCGCCTGTTGCGGAGCCACCATCTCCGGCATTAGCGACAGCACCATTGGCCGTCAGGTTGCCGTTACTTTTTACTGTTATAGTGCCGCCATATCCAGTGCCGCCGCCGGCACCGCCTGCTCCGCCACTACCGCCATTGCCGGCAGTAAGGCCTATATTGCTAACAGCACCGCCGGCGCCCCCCGCGCCTCCGGTACCAGGGGCAGAGCCACCCGCTACGCTGGCCGCATTTATATTTGTATTGCCCTGCACTGTGGTGTTTCCAGCCGTGACTGTGATCGTGCCACCATGACCGCTTGCTCCTCCAGCCCCGCCTGCTCCGCCATTGCCAGCGGCGGACGCAGAAGTAGCGCCGAAGCTGGCGCCACCGGCCCCCCCGGCGCCACCGAGGGTGGCACTGCCACCGGAAGCGGACAAACTATTGAGTGTACCGACGCCGCCTACCGTGAAGGTCAACGTGCCGCCTTGGCCACCCGCCCCGCCGTTACCACCTTTGCCGCCGGCTCCGCTTTTGCCGGTGGTCGGCTCGCCGCCGGTTCCACCGGTACCGCCGCCAGTGATCGCCGAATTTTGACCTCCATCGGCCTGGTATGTTGCTGCGGCACCGCTAATTTTATTTCCCGCACTGACTTTTATGATCCCTCCGGCTCCCGTGGCCCCGTTGCTGCCTCCGGCACCACCTGCGCCTCCGGCTGTGCCGCCGCCGCCCCCGGCACCGCCAACCCCCGATCCGCCTGATAGAAGACCGCCATTGACCAGGATCGATCCGCCGTTAGCATTAAAAATCCCCCCGGCGTTTGTGGCGGTGACTGTTATAGTGCCACCGTGGCCGGTGCTGCCACTGTTGCCGCCTGCGCCTCCGGCGGCGTTGGTCGGGGCGCCGGCTGCAGCGCCCAAACCACCGATGCCCTTATCGATGCCGCCGCTGGCATCTATGCCCTGTACTGATATCGTGCCGCTGGCTTTAGCAGTCAGGTTGACGATGCCGCCGTTACCCGATGAGCTGGCCACGCCACCTCTGCCGCCTGGGCCTTGATTGCCCGTGCCGCCATCAGCTGCTATAGCATTGTTTACGGCGCTGCCGACTGCGGCGAGAGTGTTGGTTGTAAATCCTTGTACCGAATTGATCGTAATATTGCCGCCGCTGGCGCCACGTGAGCCCAGGCCGCCATTGCCGCCCGCTCCGTTAAGGCCTGTGCCGGCGCTGACGCCGGATCCGCCGACACCGGTATTTGTCGTGCCGTTTACTTGACTGGCGCTGACAATATTTAAGGATTGCAAGCCGCTGACATTTTGGGTATAGGTAAACTTGCCGCCCGCGCCTGCCGCACCGGCATTTCCTCCGCTACCACCAGCACCAGAGAGGCCCTTGCCGACGCCGACACCACCGGCACCGCCCGTGCCACCACTGCCCGTCTTGATTGAGCCATCTGCACTGAAGCTTTGGATTTGCTTGCCGTCGCCGGCCAGGGTGATTACACCACCTGCGGCGCCGACTCCGCCATTGCCACCGTTTCCGCCCTTGCCTCCGGATAGAGCGCTAGCTGTGTCACCGGCTCCGCCGATGCCGCCGCCGCCGCTATCACTGGCGTCTGCCGTGAGTGCGCCGGTCGTGATTTGACCGGTGCCGGCATTTATTGTGATCGTCCCGCCAGCACTGGCGTTACCGCCCTTCGCTCCGGCCCCACCAGCTCCGCCTGTGCCAGTAGTACCGCTGGCGATACCGCCATGTCCGCCCTGGCCGCCTGCGCCGGCCCCGGATCCTGAGAGATCGCCGTTGACAGAGATAGTGCCATCTAGATTAACCACGCCGTTTTTCGTGCTGATCGATACAGCGCCGGCCTTGCCGACATTAGCACCGATACCGGCTGCGCCGCCATTGCCGCCGCTGAAGCCGTTGCCTCCGTCGCCGCCTTTGCCTCCGCCTCCGGCAGCATTGCTGCTTGCCTCAAGCGTCGGACTGAGGGTTGATATAACAGTACCGCTAAAAGACTTATTGGCCGTCGGGATAGAGATTATGCCAGCCGCTCCTGCGCCACCGCCAGCTCCACCTGCGCCACCCGCCCCGCCATTGCCCCTGCTGCCGGCGCCAGCGCCTCCCCCTCCACCGTTAGCTCCCAGGCCGCCCTGGCCGCCGTTGGCGAAGATATTGATACCGCCAAGGGTGATCGTGCCGGTGGCGGCGCTAATTGAGATGATATTAGAATTGCCGCCCAGTCCGCCGGCTCCTCCTGCTCCGCCGGCCCCGCCGTTAGCTGTTCCGGCCGCTCCCGCTCCGCCTGCTCCGGCGTTGGCCCCGGCGTCACCGCCGGTTGATTTCAAGTCACCATTTAAATTTATTGCGCCATTTGTGCTGGCTGAAATGCTTATCGTACCGCTATTTCCGCCGTTGCCGCTTTTGCCGCCGAGCCCGCCGGCAGCTCCTGCGATCGTCGCCGTGCCGCCGCCGCCGCCGACTCCTCCTACCCCGCCTTGCGACGTTATCGCCGCCGCAGCAGTTGTCACTCCACCGCTTGCCGCGGTAAGGTTGATATTACCGCCTTTGCCGCCGGCTCCGCCTGCGCTCCCGACCTTGCCGGGCAGGCCGACAATGCCTGCCGCGCCGGCCTTACCGGCTGCTGAGATGCCTCCCGCTACCGTGATCGAGTTTGCGCTCACTGTTATATTGCCAGCCGAGCCCCCCGCAGTGATGCCGTCAGTATTTATCGCTGCCCCGCCCTGACCGAGGGTGACATTGCCAAGACTGGAGGCTGCGATGTTGCCACCGCCAGTGGTGATAGCGCTTGTAGTGATGCCTCCGCCGGCAAGCGTCAGGGGCCCGGCCGTAAACGAGCCGCTTGGTGTGCCACTACTTTTAAAGCTGACGGTGCCGAGAGGTTGTGCATTGGTCAGGCTGATACTGCCGGACTTGCCGGAGCCACTGCTGCTGTTTATTGCCCCTATCGTGATCGCTGGGGCGACAGTGCCGCCGGCGATGATCGTCACATTACCGGCTGTCCCCGAAGTTGACGAGCTGTCAATTGTTATCCCCGAAGGTGTTACTACAGTACCGGAGCCAATGACGTTGCCTTTGTAGGCCACCATCTGGATATTACCGCCCGCTTGACCGGCGGCGCTGCTGGCTGTAGTTATAGCTGTGACCGGGGCGGTGCCGCCATTATTACCGGTCAGGTCGATGATGCCCCCTGTGATACTGCCTTTCGTGACAGTCACACCAGTAGCTTGAGTGCCAGTGAAGGCGGCCCCGGCGACAAGGCTGAGCTTGCCGCCTGAGACCAGGCTGGATGAAGTATCGAGCGAGCCGCCACTGCTGATTATATTTTTGCCGGCTATGAGGCTTTCATCAATACCGTGGGCGACATTGGCGGCCGTGACCGTCAAATCGCCGGTGCTGGCAAATAGAGGATCTGACGTGGCCTCTGTCGTCCCGAGCTGCAGGTTTTGCGTATTGGCAATTATTTGCACGGCGTTGGCCGTCGTGCTTACCAGCCCAGTCACCTGGCCGACATCAGCGTTGACATCGCCAGTGCCGGCCTGGAAGTTTAATTGCTGCGAGAGGAGATTGCCGCCGGCTATATTTATATCGCCGTTGTGACTACTTAAATTGATGTTGCCGCTGTTGGCCTGCATGGTGCCGCCTGCGCCGACGACATTTAGAGCGGCCGAGCTGCTCAGATTGATATTGCCACCATGAGCAATAATCAGCCCGGAGTTGGTCAGATTTTGTGTAGTTAGATTGATCCCTTGCATTGCAATAATAGATGGGGCTGTGCCGTACCAGACCGCGTTGTAGATTACGGGCGCGTTCAGTGTCAAATTACCGGCACTGCTGATAGTGCCGTTATTGGTCAGGGATGTTAGAGCGCTCAGAATTGAATCGGCCGCAAATAAGTTACTTAGACCGCCGGTATAGGAGCCGATGGCGGCGCCGGCGGCATTGTGAATGGTGCCCGCTGAGATCGTATCTGTCTGACCGCCGCTACCGGCGGCCATCAATATAGAGCCGTAGTTTGTGAAACCGCCTGATAGACTCAACGTGCTCAGGCTATCGACCAGCTGTACTCCGCGTGAGATGGTGAGCGATGAAATCTTCCCGCCCATCGAATTATCCAGGGCTGTAAGCAGGTTGCTGTTCAGAGCAATGGCGCCGCCGGTAGCGACGCCATTTGCTCCTAATTTAATACTCTGTAGGCCGGTTGTTAAAACCTGCTCAGCCGCAACGACCTCGCCTGCGGTAAGTCTGGTATTGAGAGCCACCACTTTTTGGTAACCGCCGACATCGATAGTCAGGCTGCTGAAATTTGCCAGGTTGCCCGCCAGGAAATTTAACTGCGATGAAGCAAGGTTGAGATTTGCTCCGCTGCTGTCTCTCATTGCCAGGCCGTGTGATGGCGCTGAGCCGGTGTGAAATAGAAGATTGACGGCGTGGTGCAGGGTCTGACTGTGATTGACGAGCGTATTGACGGGCTGAATAGATTGGGCACTGTGGGTGGTGCCAGAAAGACTCTGGTGCACAGTCGTCAGAAATGCTGGTGCTTGCGGTAGATGAGGCTGAAAGGCCATGGCCATAGAGGGCGTGATCGGGAGCGAGCACGCCAGTCCAAGGGCAAGACTAAATGCTCTCTTTCTGGAGCTGTTCAAAGTTTTGTTGGACTTATAAGGATTGGCCATTAGATTCACCTATAACTACATGCGTAACAAAGAGCCGCTCTTTTGGCGGCTTGATAAAATTTTTGCTTGCCTTTAGCTAACCCGGTTTTTCTTTGGGAGAGACATACTAAAGATTGCCTTAGTTAGTAAGATCCGGAAAAATTGCTTTTGTTCCTCATGTATAGTTATATGTTTGGTGTGTGTGTGATTGTGGCTTAAGGGCGATGGGTGATTGACTGATGCAAACAAAATCGATATTAGCTATTTCGCTTGCGCTTCTGGCTGGGATGCCGTCAGGCAGCGCCGCCGACACGCATCCTGAAAAGACATGGCTGAAGGAGGCTGCGGCGATCACCATACCGGGAGGAGCCGGCTCCTTTGACTGGATGGCTGTCGACAATGGGCGGCGGCGGATGCTGGCAGCGCATAAAGGTACTGGCCGGTTGACCTTACTCGACCTCGACAAAGACATCCTTTTATCCGAGTTGGCGGTGGGCGAGTGCCAGGGCATAGCTATAGCGGAAGAGTTTTACTACATAGGTGATGCCAAAGAGCATAAAGTTGTGATTGTCAACGCCGGCTCTTTAAAAATCGAGGGTGAAATTGCTGTCGCCGGGGAGATTGATGCTATGGCTTACTGCTCTGAAAACCGTCGCGTTTACGCAGACGAGGATGACGGTAATAATGTATGGGTTTTAGACCCGAAGGCAAAAGCCTGCACTGCTACCGTTAAAGTGCCTGCAGCACCGGAGTATCTGGTGTATGGACACTCAACCCATCGCATTTATCAAAACATCAAATCATCAAACACTGTGGAAGTGATCGATGTCAAAACCAATAAAATCGTCTTCTCCTGGTCCACCCTACCAGCGGAAAAACCGCATGGTTTAGCGCTCGATGCAAAGCATAAGAGGCTCTATTCCGCTGGTGGCAACGGCATTTTGGTGGCTATGGATCTGGAGTCCGGCAAGGTTGTCGCTCACGTGGCGATACCCGAGCGCGTTGATCAGATTGCCTTTGATCCTCAATATGAGCGCCTTTATTGTGCTTGTGGAGGCAAGACCGCCTCGACGCTTGCGGTCGTAAGCACGACTGCCGGGAAGTTGAAGGTTGTGGCGGCGTTACCCTGCCACAAGGGTACGCATACGCTGACGGTGGATCCAAAGACACACGCCGTCTGGACTTGCTTTGCCGATGAAAGTAATAGCTATGTGCAGCGCTTTGATGCCGCACCATAGTGATCTTTTTTGACTAGTCATTTTCCGCTCGACATGCTGTTGATAATCAGGCAGTTAACCATGTCTGGAATGTTGGGCCGGCCTATTCACCTATGGCGCTGTCGCCAAAGACTACCCGCACGCGAGGCAGCAATTTTTGGAAGCGCTCCTGCGAGAGCTGCCCCAGACTTTTAGACGATACAAAAATGCTGCGTAGTTTTTGCATGCGTTGCAGGACCAGAATGCTGTGATTTGTAATCGGGTAGTCCTGCAGGGCAAGGGACTCGATATTGGGCATTTCGGCTATTTTTTCTAAATTGCTTTCCGATAACGGCACGCGGTTTAGTGAAAGAGAGGTGAGGTTGGGGAGCTTCGTGATTATATCCAGACTCTCCTTGTTCAGTTTGGAAAAGCTCAAGTCTAGAGTCTTCAAGGCGCTGTCATTTTTGAGCGCGGGCACAAGTAAATCCGTTTCCGGATTGCCGCTGTAGCCGATTTCTTCCAGACTTCGTAAACGCTTCAATTTTAATAAGTCGCGAAGCGGCGGACCGCTGGCCGTGATCTGTATGCCTTGCAGACCAGGCATGGCATCGATGGTGGCCAGACAATGCGGTGTTATTTTCGAACAGGCAAAAAGGGTGAGTTTTGGTATTTTCGGTATGGCCGTCGCCGCTTTCAACAGTTGATCGGAAGCTTCACTGCCGGCTAATGTCAGGCTATCCAGATCGCCGGGTTTGAAACGAGAAAAATACTGAGGGTATTTGATCAGCACCGGATTTGGTGCAAACGAGACTTTGTCCTGCTCCAGTACAGTCTTATCTCCGATCGCTAAAGTCATCACCGGATGAGCCAGGGTCGAAAACTTGCCGATGGCGAAGTCGGTTGGGAAATCAAAGGAGCGACAACGTCGTCCCTGGATTGTGATTATTTTGGAATACTTGGCCCGGTCGTTTATCGAGGTCCTGGGTTTTTGCAGATCAGGTGAAATATTCAATATTTCATCGGCAAAATGTTGCCAGGGATTGGCCATAGCTTCATCGTTCTCAACTGCTCCGAAAGCATTAGCAGAAACGATTTCGGTGCTCGGGCTCGCCGGCGCCGTGCTCGCATCCGGGGCATTTCCTGTTGCTTTTGCCGCCGATGCAGCCGTGGCCGTTGCTGCTGTCGTAACGCTTGTCGCTGCCGGCTTTTTCGGTTGAAATTGCCAGACGGCAATGCCGCCGACTGCGCCGATTACCAGCAGCGCTGTGGCGATCACTGCAAGTAGGATTTGTTTTTGCTTGCCTGCCTGCGCCGGTGCATCCTCGCCGTCGTCTCCGTTATTGTCGTTTCTGCGACCGACCGGAAGATCGTCGTCCACAAAGAGGCGGCCGGTCAGCTGCTGGTTGGGGGGCGGTGCTGCTGCTTTGCTCTGGGCCGGCCTGGGCGGCTCAGCAACATATTTTTTAAATGGGCTGACCGGACGCTGCTCGCCGTTTTTAACGGCGGCTAGATCGTCGGCAAATAATTCCATACTTTGGTAGCGGTCCATCGGGGATTTTGCCAGGACTGCTTGCATAATTGACTCGAGCATCTCGGGAAACTTTTTGCCACCGGAGGCTTTTTCAAGCGTCATCGGCGTATCGGTCTGGTGCATGGTCATCGTGTCCACCGCGCTGCGCCCTTTGAAAGGAGGGCGTCCGGTGAGCACCTCATAGAGACTGCAACCGAGCGAGTAGATGTCCGAGCGCGCATCGAGCTTGGCGGCGGCGGTTTGCTCAGGACTCATATAATACGGACTGCCGCAGACCTCACCGGCATTTGTCAGCTGTTGCACGTTGGCGTCGATTTCAGTTAATTTGGCGATGCCGAAGTCGACGATTTTAAGACGACAGTGTGCTTCAGGATGCGCCAGAACGACGATATTGGCTGGTTTTACATCGCGGTGTACGATCCCTTTTTTGTGTGCATAGCCCAGGGCCAGAGCAATTTCGATGAAAAATTCGAGACTGGTCTGCAAGTCGAGGGGGCCGGAGGCATAAATTACATCAAACAGACTCGGGCCGTCGAGGAGATCCATAACGTAGAAGGGCAGGTAGCCACCATGAAGGTCCATGTTGTAGATCGAGACGATGTTTGGATGATCGAGTTTGGCGATAGACTTCGCTTCGTTCTGGAAGCGTAGCCAGGCGACCTGGGTGATTTTATCGCCACTCAATGTTTTGAGCGCATATTCTGTCTGCATCACATTGTGCTTGACGCGGTAGACATTGCCCATCGCGCCTGCGCCAAGAAAGTCGATTACTTGGTAAGAATCGCAGATGAGATCGCCTGCGGCAAAATCGCCTTTTTTGATCGCCGATGATTGACCCTGCGCCGCCTGTAAGTCCGGTTCTGGGACGAGCGGTCCGGTCTTTGGGTTTTGGTCCATTTTTACGCCGCAAACCAGTTTGATGCCGACTGTGCCGACCTTCATATACCCGCGACGCCCCGGCCGCTAACGGCTCTTATTTCCAGATGACGTACATGAGCTCGGCCACGGCGTCGAGCAGATCGGGACGGTGGGTGTTGTCTAGGTTGCCGACCTTTTTGTCGGGCCTGGCCCTGGCGCTGCCGTCTTTTTTGTCCAGGGCGCGGGTGAGATAGATGACGACCGGCAGTTGAGCTCCGCCACTTTCGGACAACTGTCTCAGTTCGCGCAGTTGCTCGAGATCTTCCACGCACTGCAAACCGCGGGCCTTGAGCTCACCGCCGACGACTTTACGCATGCCTGTGTCGCAGTCGGCGACCATGACGGCGCGCACCGATTCGGTGGCGGTGAGCTTGTCGATTATCTGGACGAGTTTGCTTGTGTTAAATGGCTTGGGCAGCCAATCGGCCGCCGCACCCTCGGCCACTGAATTTCGCTCGATATTTTGACCGGTGATTACTATTACGGGCAGGTCCGTTTTACTGGGATCGGCTTTGATTTTTTCGAGCAGATCCAGGCCGTTGCCATCGGGCAAGGCCAGATCGAGGACTACGGCGTCAAAAGGGTGTTGGGCCAGGAGGCACTCTGCGTCTTTAAATGTTGCGGCCCACATCGTAGTGAAATCCGTGCGGTCGAAATGCAGTCGCAGGACTTGAGCGAGATTGACGTCGTCTTCGACGAGGAGGATGCGCCTCCGGCCTGAAGATGCAGATAGTGCTGATGAGGCGGCAGCAGCTGCTGGAGCTGCTCCAGGGACGTCAGATACCAGGGCGGTCGTGGCGACGCCCTGAAGCATGGGCAGCTCGAACCAGAAAGTGCTGCCCTCGCCAAGGCGGCTATCGAGGCCGATCCTACCGCCGTGACTTTCAACCAGGGCTTTGCTGATTGCCAGACCGAGACCTGTGCCGCCTTTTGGTCTGGAGTCCGAGCCGTCCAGTTGCTGGAATTTGCCGAATAGTTTTGCCTGGTCCCCTTCACTGATGCCAGGGCCGTGATCTTCGACACTGATGCGCACCATGCCATTTTCACTGGCTTCAGTCTTGACCGTGACAGTCGTATCAGGAGCGGAAAATTTAACGGCGTTGGAGATCAGATTGGTCAAAATCTGTGTCGCTTTATCGTGATCGGCGAGCAATAGGCCGCTGAAGTGCAACCTGGCATCGATTTTCACCTGGGCCATTTCGGTCATGCCCGTCAGCGATTTGATGCACTCGCCGACGAGGCCGCCTGCACTGAGGGGCTTGAGCGCAAGGTCGAGCTTGCCGGCTTCGATCTTTTTCAGATCGAGGATGTCGTTAATCAAGCGGATCAGCCGGTCGGTGCTGTCGCGAGCGACTCTGATCAGTTCACCGCCTTCTTCAGAGCCCGGCTCGACGATTTCATTTTCCAGGAGGCTGAGAGCCCCACGCACTGATGTGAGCGGCGTGCGCAGTTCATGGGAGACCGTAGAATAAAATTCACTGACGCGCCGTTCCGCTTCTTTGCGTTCGCTGATATTGTGGAAGACTTCGCAGATGCCGATAATTTCTCGCTCGCTGTTGTAGATCGGTGATCTGGTCAGGGACACTTCGCAAAGCGCGCCGCCTTTTTTGCAGCGCGTCGTCTCCACGGGCTGCTGGTTGTGGCCTGCACCGCCAAAATTGTGGCTCTCTGCTGATTTTTCTTCGCTATTTTCGGGCATGAGCAGGGCAATATTTTTGCCGCGCATTTCCTCGGCTGTATAGCCGAAAAGATTTTTGGCCCCGTTGTTCCAGCTCGTGATCGTGCCGTCTAGATTGTGGCCGATAATGGCATCGCCGGCCCATTGCACGACATTGGCCAGTTGAGTATTCTCGACCAGTTGACCGGCCAGTTGCTTCTTGCTCGCTTCTAGCTCCCGGGTGCGCTCTCTGACCAGGGCTTCGACATTGTCTCTGGTGATTTCTACTTCGGCCTGTCTTTTCGCTGTCGCTTCCATCTCGCTGACGTTTGCTTTGCAGCAGTTGATCAAAAAGATGTCCTCAAAAACTACCCACCAGGCGTGCTCGACCCAGCGCCAGGGCTCGACTGTGGTGACGCCATAAATTGACATGGGGAAATAGAGTCCACGGACGATGTGATCGACTACCACCACCAGTGATGCCGAGATCAGGACGCGCCAGTCGCGGTAAAAGCTGAGAAAAGCGAGGGAGCCGAATATATGAAAGTGCGTTTCGATGCGGCCGCCGGTCAAATGGATGAGAAGAGCCGAATAAAGCATCTGGGCGATGGCGACACTGTGCCTGGTAATTGTCTCACCGGGTCTTTTGTAAATTAAATAGATTGGCTGAGCGATGATCGCTGCACCGAGGAACAAAGAAGTCCAGACGTGGATGTGGATCTCGCTTTCCGCTCCGGCCCAGCTTCTCGGTGATGTGATGCTGGCGGCGATAATGCCGACCAGCCACTGGGCCAGGAAAAGCCAGAGGAAGAGGCGATCCGTTCTTTTGTAAGCGGCCAGTCTCTGCTGATCGAACAAAGTCTGGCTGCGGCTTTGCAATAGTGCCTCCATGTTTGTGTCGGCGGTCAGTTTAAGCATTTTATTTTTGCCTGCATCGCTGGTGGCTTGCTGTTCAGCGGGCAACCAAAGGTGGGAGAAAGGATGCCTATGCTCTGTTTCTGATCTAGAGCCGCTTCCAGCCGGCAGAGCCCTTGATTGTCGCCTTCGTGGCCACGTGAGCCGGTGATGCCCCCGGCAAATTGCAAATGACCGAGTCTGTCATAGAGGAAGCACTGGCCGGAGGTCCGGGCGGCAAAGGCATTTGCCTCACGACCCTGGCCGTCTACGACCACGGTAGCTCCGGGCAGAGCCAGAGCTCTGCGCCACAGGGCCGTGTCTTCCCAGCCTTTCGCCGCGCCTGTCGGTTTGATAAAAATGAGCCTTGTCCGGAGCTCCGGGTGTCTGGCCACGACATAGGCGAGCTCACTCAATGTGGCATTGCTGCAAGGACATTTTGGATGTAGAAAAACAAGCAGAGTCGGTGCGGTGGTTTCCTTGTCCAGTGTAGATCCTTGCGGCCAGGTAGGCGCGACCGCTGCCTGGGGGCCGGGTTTCGAGCCATAGTCGAGCAAAAGTTGAAATCCGAATCCGACCGAAATTATCCAGGCAGCCGATGAAATTGCTAAAGACAAGGGTATTTTCATGCGTTCACTACAGTTAAGAGGCGTCCCGGTATAGGGCCTGCCGGGTCGTATGCCGGGACGCTTCTCTATAGTTTCATTTAACCGCACCGGCAGGCATCACCCAAATGGGGGGGGCTGGGATGATTTTGCCTGGCAAAATCTTGTCAAATTGATGGCGCGTTTGAATGTCGACCGTATGCTCGTCGTTATTGCAGCCAGAGTGCCTGGGGACCGCGTAAAGTAAACGGTACACGGAAGTCGACATGGCCATTACTATTGCTGCCGCCTAAGGCGAAAGCTTCGCGCCAGGCAAAGAGCTTGCTCAGGGCTATTTCCAGCTCGACTTCGGCCAGCGACGCGCCGATGCAGCGGTGGATGCCGGCGCCGAACGAGAGCATCTGATTGCTCGGGGCGCGGTTGATATCGAAGCGTGCGGCGTCGGCAAAGACCTGCTCATCGCGATTGGCGCTGCCGAGCAAGAGCCAGCACATATCGCCCGGTCGGACCGTCTGACCGGCCATTTCGACCTCTACAGTCGCCAGGCGCGGAGCGGTCTGGGCCGGACTTTCATAGCGCAAGACTTCGGCTATAGTGCTAGTCATTAGCGGTGAAGGCGTGCTTGAGCCCTGCTCTTCCTGTCTCAAATGGGCGGACAAAATAGCCATTTGCTCGGCATTGCGCACCAGTGAATAGAGAGCATTGCCGATCAAATTGGTGGTCGTCTCGTGACCGGCAATAAGCAATAAGATGCAATTACCGACAAGCTCTTCTGTTTTCAGTCGATCACCGTCCATCTCGGCTTGCACGAGGGTGGAGAGCAGGTCGTCTTTCGGCGCGCGGCGCCTTTCTTCAATGGCCGGTCGCAGATAGGCGGTCAGCGCCTCGACTGCTTTACCGGCGGCAATCAGGACTTTTAAATCGGTATGGCGACCGGCTACAGCCGCCAGTTTCGTCGACCAGTCTTTGAGCTGGCCTTCTTGGGCCGGTGGAATGCCGAGCATGTGACCGATCACTGCCATCGGCAGGGGAATGGCAAAATCTTCGATCAGGTCAAAAGGGGCATTGTTTGTCTCAGCCGATCGGGCCGCTATCTTTGCGATCAGATCGTCGCTCAACGCTTCTATTGTCGGACGCAAATCGCGCACGACCTGGCCGGTAAAGGCTTTGTTTAAGAGTGAGCGTACCCGGCCGTGATTGGGTGGATTGAGATTGAGCAACCAGTTGTTGGAAACGCCCGAAATCGATTTTATATGCGGCAAGATGCTGACAATGAGCGGATTAGGCGCGTGCTTCCAGGTCTGGATTTGCTTCTCGAAGGTGGTATCGCGCAAGATCGCCGACACTTCGGCATGTCTTGAAATCAACCAGTATTTATTTTTCTTCGACCAGCAGACCGGCGTTTCGGCGCGCATCTTTTGCAAAACCGGATAAGGGTCGTTGAGAAAGATGGGATCGGTGCTGGTAAGGGGATTGAATGAGACTTGCGTGGCGAGCATGAAATTTCCGCAGTGAGCTGGCCTGAGCCAGCTGAGTAAATGACCCTGGCTATTATAGGTTAAATTAAAAGCGGGGAAAGCGATCGAAGCGGAAGCTGTAACCGCAGCCAATAAATGCTGCTGGCGCCGCCTTGTCCAGACCAAAGCCAAAGTGCATGTCGACTTGATGATGCCTGGCCGGTTTGTAGACGGCCCCGAAGTGGGCGATCTGTTGAGCTTGGGAGCCCTGGGTAAAAAAGCCGACATATTCGGCGAAGGCCGAGGCGCGGGCACCGATCGAGCGGCTGACGAGAAAATCCGGTTGGTACTGGACGTCGTGACCGGAATTGAGCACGAGAATCGACTGCATGCCTCCGACTGCATAGTTTTTATTGAGGGGGTAGGTCCAGGGCGCCCGGAAGACCGGTTGTACGCCCGGACCAGAGATGGTAGTACTGCCGGTCGGAAGATTGAGCGAGGCGGTCACTGCCACCTGGGCGTTTTTGATCGGCCCGAACTGCCTTTTGATGCCGACCTCGCCCAGATCCGAAACGCCGCTGCGCGTCAGCGGCGTGTGCTCCTGGTGGGTGATTGAACAGTTGGGCACGTACATTTGAAACTCTGTCTTTTTTGTCAGCCCTACCCTGACTTGAGTCTCGGTCAGGTCGAAATAATTCAAACCATGTTGGAAGTGCTGATAGAGAGCGCCGTTTTCTAATTGGACGCTGGCGCGCGGCACCACCAGCGGTGACAACATGAAGCTCGGGCGATTGGTGTCTATATCATCGCTTTTTTCCAATGCCTCGGCGGGCACCCGCAGAAGGGCGCCGGCGAATACGAAAATCATAATTGCCGGCAGGCGGGGCGCCTTTTTCAAGTGATTTACTCTCAGCTCTCAAGAATGTTTCGCCGCTACACTGTATCGCACATTCGAGACAACCACCTCTGGTCTTGACAATAAAGCCACTTTCAAGAGCAATCCGGTGTTGCCATGGAGAAGTGTATGCCACCATTTATCCGAGGCAAATTCACCGATGATTACGGTTACCATCTCATCGGGATGTTCTCTTTCTATTTCGTTGATAAAGGCAAGCAGTGGTTGCAGGAGGGAGCGATAGGGCGAGGGCAGGACGACCAGCTCGACCTGGGGAAAAATATCGAGCCATTGTTTTCTAAACGCCGGCGTTTTTTCCGGCTCAATTTCTATATAGACGGCCTGGCAGTTCAGGCTGAGCGATTCTGCGTATCGCACCGAATTGACTGTACCGGCATGCACTCCCTGGACGAGCACCAGTACGTGGTTTTTGATCGGTGCCAGGTTTTGTGGATTTTTATCGAAGACTAGCGCCCTGGCAAGATCGCGGTAGTGCCTTTCGATCTTGCTGAAGATAAACATGAGGATGGCAATTAAAACGATAATAAACCAGGCACCGTCCAGCAATTTTTCACTGATGATGTCGATGAAAACAATCAGTGTAGCCAGCCCCCCAGGCCGTTGAGAATGGCTTTGGTACGCCAGTTTTTGCCTTTTTCCTTAAACCAGTGTTTGACCATGCCGAATTGTGAAAGCGTGAAGGCTTGAAAAACTCCGATCGTAAAAAATGGAATGAGCAGATCGACGCTGCCTTTTTTGGCAATGATGAAAAGGATGGAGAAAAATCCGAGTGCCACCACGCCATTGTCGAAAGCCAGCCTGTCTCCGAGATTGCTTAATTGCCTTGGCATATAGCCGTCGCGAGCCAGTATGGACGTGACTCTGGGAAAATCGGCGAAGCTGGTTTGCGCCGCCACCAGAAGAATCAAAGCCGTCGAAAATTGAGTGAGATTGTATAAGATGCTGCCGAAGCCGCTCTTACCGAAGACCGTGCCGGAAATTTGATCGATAACCGCCGCCGCACTACTGCCGCCGCTTTCCCAGTAAACAATGTGCAGATTGACCGAGAGCCAGGCGATGCCGATGAAAATAGTGCCCAGTATAAAAGCCATCCAGGCCAGCGTGATCGCCGCATTTTTTGATTGCGGATCTTTGAAAGCAGGGATGCCATTGCTGACACACTCGACACCGGTCAATGCCGAGCAACCGGTGGCGAAGGCACGCAAAAAGATGGCCAGAGAAAAAGCGGCCATCGTGGCATTTGTCTGAAGGTTTTGAGGCACGGCCTGGTTGGCATATTCTCTGTGCAATTGCCAACCAATAAATGGGCCCAGTAGACCAATCAAAATCATCAGATAGCACATGCCGATAAAAAGATAGACCGGCAGGGCGAAAAGCACACCCGGTTCTTTCAGTCCGCGCAAATTGAGCCAGGTCATGATCAGGATGGCGCCAACGGCATAAGCCACCATGTGTTCGCCAATATGGCAGGCGGCAAGTACAGGCACATCTTTTAGATTTTGCAGGCCGGAGGCAATCGAGACCGAAACGCAAAGCACATAGTCGATCAAGAGCGCGGCCGCAGCCAGTAAGCCGAGGCGGTTGCCGAGATTGTCCTTGGTGACGATATAGGAGCCGCCGCCGCTCGGATAACCAAAAATTGTCTGCGAATAGGATAGGGCAACCAGGACAAGGACGATGATGATGCAGGCGGAAATCAGTGTCACTTCCTGACTGTAGGCGACGGCCAGTCCCGGCATCCAGAGTCCGGCCATGGTTAGAGCCAGTAATATTTGTTGAGGACCGTAGGCTACCGATGAAATGGCATCGGAGCAAAAAATCGGCAATGCCAGAAGTTTGCGCAGACGGTTGACGTTTTGCTCTTTTGTCTCCAGCGGTTCTCCGTAGATGAGCCGGCGAGCCAGACGCCAGGGCAGATTCTTTTGAAAAATATGCTGGTCTGGATTTTCAGAGCAATTTTTTTCAGGATTGTTATTTGTCTTGTTGATGATTTCTTGAGACATCCGTGAGCAGTTGCTGTCGACCTATTTATATGTTTCCAGTTTAGGCAAGCAGCCTGCAGGCGCGGATCAAGTTACCATCAAGATTGATTCGCACCGGCTCCAGCCCCTGTATGCTGGAGTTGCCGGTCAATCAGTCAGGAGTTTTTATCGTGGCGAAAAACTCGAAAAAACAAATTAGCTTTTTCGTCGATGAAAAGCTGGAGAAGTTGCTCGCGCTCTCCGAAGGAGCCGAGCGTGACCGGACAATTAACGCCGCGCTTGCTATGTGGTTTGCTGCACAGTCTTCATCCGGGTCGCCGCATTCAGCTTCCTATCAAAATACTTTCTTGTCTTTTGTCGATTGGCTGAAAATTCAAAACGATCCTTTGATGCTCTCTACAAAGAGCGGCAGAAAAATATCTCTGACGCGGGTCTTGCAAAAGTTTGCCAGGCAAGAAGAGCGACGGCCGGTCAATACCGCCTGGGGTAGAGGCGAAGATCACGCAATTGGCGAAGAGCGTAGCGGCGGCGAATTACGAGATCTCGATGAACCTTTTTTGCCATCACTGTTCGAGCCCGGTGCGGTCGCCCTCGGTGGCAAGCGCTGCGATGTCTGCCAGAGAGTGCTCGACCGCGATGTAATCAATAGTCCCAGTCGGGGGCGAGTTTGTCGTTCTTGCTCGGAATTTCCCGGACTGAAACGTCCGAGTACGCAAGAATTTCGGAAGCAAGTCGGTATTGCCTACAGATTGCTTCTTGCTATCGATGCTGCTGAGTCGCGGGAGAAGGAAACACTGCTTGATCTCTTCGCCAAGCATTCTACTGAGGTGCAAGAAACGGCGATGTCAAGCTACCGGGCCGGCCGTGATTGGCCGCAATCGAAATCTTGATGGAACCTTAATGGACTTGCACACGAATCTGATAGGTTCTTGTGAGTCTTTGCAGTAGTATCCTCCGATAACCCAATAATTTTAAAAAAGGTGTCGAGGTCTCCATGTCTTTGCGCACGTTGTTTTGCATCTATCTATCCTTCGTTGCTCTCTGCACGACAGCCCCTGCCGTCTTTGCTCAGGCTGCAAACAGCGAGCCGGCACAAATCTTGCAATTACATCCGACCATTGCTCTGGGTGACTCTTCGCTGGCTGTCAAAACCAGTGCATCGACGTGCGCAATTTTGCAAGCATCGCCTTTGCCTTCAAGCCATCCTTCTGACGTCTTGGAAGGCGTTGGAAATACCGCCGGCGGCAAGTCCGCTACACCAGCGGGTGCGCCTGTGGTCGGACAGGCCGGTGGCATTTCTCTTGGTTCTTCTGAAGCTTCGCAATTTTCCGATTCGAGCGCTTCTCTCTCTGCGCCGGCTCTTCGCGGCGAGCCTGCCCAGGCCGTGTCGGCTCCTACATCACTTTCTCCCGGGGCACTCGGTAAAAAGCCGTCCGTTATTGGAGTGGTGATGAGGAGCGCCGCCGAGACTTTGCAGCGCAACTTCAGCATGCCCGGTTACAATCCGCCGGTGACCGCCCCGCTTTTCAGGCGTGCGCCGCCGGCGCCACTGGACCCGGTCTTCCCCAGCACCGAATTTATCGGCACGAATGGTCAGGCCCCGATGGGCGTCAATGACAATAATGGCGCCGTTTATCCGCTCGAAAAGATGCTCTGGAAAACCTGCCCGATTATGGCCAAGTATCGCATTCGCGCCTATGGCTGGCTCAACCCCGGCTATAACTACGGTACATCCAGACATTCTAATTATCCGATGTCTTATATTGTCGCTGCTCGTCAATTGCACTGGGATCAGATCGTCATGCGTTTCGAACGTGTACCCGATACTGTCCAGCAGAAGCACGTCGATTGGGGCTTCCGCTTCACCAGCTTGTATGGTGAGGACTATCGCTTCACTTTGTCCAAGGGATGGGTGAGCAATCAACTGCTCAAAAATAACTATCTCACCGGCTGGGACCCGGTCGAATGTTATGGCGAGCTCTATGTGCCCAAGATCGGCGAACGTCGCCTTTTTGACGGTTTGCTCGTTCGCGTCGGTCGCTATGTTTCCTGTCCCGACATCGAAGCTCAACTTGCTCCGGACAACTATCTATTTACCCACTCGATTATGTTTACAGTCGACACCTACACCCAGACCGGTATTCAAAATTGGCTGCAACTGAATAAGTACTGGAATGTCATGCTCGGTTTTCACGGCGGCGCCGATACTGCTCCCTGGACAAATTCGACCGTACCGACGGCACAGTTTCTGGTGCGCTGGACGGGCAAGGGCAATAAAGATTCTATTTATGCTGGTATCAACGATCTGAATGGCTTGCCATTCCGCAATCCGATGCCCGGTCAAAAAGGCAAGGACAACCTGCAGCAGGTCAACTTCAACTGGACGCACGTCTTCAATAAACGCTGTCATACAGTCACCGAGGTCTATTACCTCTGGTCACGCAATGCCCTCGTCGGCGGTACCGTCAACAACGGCCCGCTCCGTCCGTATGGCGGCGGCGGCGGCCCGGGTGCATACTTGCCAGGCTATTCGCATGCGATCGGTATGGTAAATTACACTCTTTTCAAAGTCTCGGATAAAGACTATATCTGCTTGCGGCCCCTCGACTTCCTTTCGGACCGACGCGGCTGGCGCACGGGCTATCCGACCGAATATATGAGCGGCACAATCGGCTGGACGCACCGTTTTTCCGACACCTTGTGCATACGACCGGAGTTTCGCATCGAGCGCTCTCTGCGCAATCAGGTCACTCCCTACGACAACGGTAAAAAACTAGGTCAAACTACTTTTGCCTGCGACATCATTCAGCGTTTTTAGGTGGCGTCTTGCAAAAAGGGACATTTACTCCGATGACAAAATTGCCGATATCAATGTTGCTGGCTCTGCTGGCTATTTCCCTGGCCGGTCAGATGGCTTACGGCGCCGAACCTGAGCTGACGCCGGATGCCATGCCCTCGCTTAAACCTGCTCTGGGGGCCCCGGTTGACGCTGCTTCTCGGGCATCTACCCCGGCGCAGGCCGGCTCGCCCGACGCCTCGGCCGCACCGTCAAAACTATCTGCCGCGCCCCAGCCGCTCGCCAGGCGACTTTCGGCTGCGCCTGCAAACGCTGCCGGTTTCCTTTTTGGTACCGTTGTCGGCACGTCAGTATGCATGGTGCGCAAATTTCCTCAGGAATTGCGCGAGCAGGCCCACACGATTGCCGGTAGCTTCACCGATAAAGAAAGTAAATTATTGCTGGTGCCAGCCACTCTTGTCGGCATCATTCCCGCTGGATTTATTTCACTGTGCGAGGCTCCCGTCTATTCTTTTCGCGATGCCTGGATGGCGGAAAAACCATTTAGCAAGGAGCAATTCAGCCTGACTGCTCTTGACCCGCCCGAACGTGTGCCGCATGATTATGTCGAGCCATCGCCGGCTGCTCCTCCGGTTGTTCCTCCGGCTGCTCCGCCGGCCGCTTCCTTGCCCTCAGCCGGTTCGTCGGCAAGCAATGCTTCCTTGCCCTCGCGTATCTTCGGTGCCGCCGCCGGTATCATTGTCGGCATTCCTGTTTGTGCAGTGCGCCGGCCGATTGCCGGTGAAAACTACGGCATCGACAGTACCGCCGGCAGACATTCCGAACCGCGCAAAAAAATTCCCGCCGCCTTCCTCTATGCGCCCTGTGCCATTGTGACAGGGCTGATCGAGTCGCCCTTTTATGCTTTGAACAACAGTCTGGTTAATTTCAATAAGCCTTTCAGCAAAGAGCAATTCAGTCTCGTTGACGAAAAGCACTAAATTGTTTTTTCACCATGGCCGGCCATGCTCAGCTCCAGCAAAAGGCGCTTCATCTTCATTACTTCGCTGGACAACTGCTGCAGCATATCCTGACGCGCTGCGAGAGTTTCGATGCTCAGACCTTTTTCGTGACTGACCGAGGCGGTGATGCAGTCCAGTATTTTGCGGTTATTGCGGTCGGTAAAAGAAGGAATGTTCTGGTCGCTAAGCCAGCGATCGATCAGCTGCTCTTTGCGAGTCTTTTTACTGACTCCGTCCGGCGGCACAGAATTGAGAAAGGTTATTACCGAAGCCGGATAGTCGACTTCGTTGTTGACCGGATAATTGAACAATTTGGCCAGCATATTGGGCTCGTTCTCGGATTCCTTTTTTTGGCCGTTATATTGATGCATCGCCCAGAGTGAGAAAAAAGACGGCACGACACCGGCCAGGATGCTGACTGTACCGGAGGGAATGGAAAGACGCGGCGCTCTGTATGTAGGAATGTCGAAGGCTTCACCGACGGCCCAGAGCACACCGTTTGTATAAAAGCTGGCGGCGTTCGAGCGGGCTACCAGCTTGTCTCTCCTGCTGGTCATCGCTGTCAGGATTTCGCCGTATAGATTGCGCTCGGCATTAATCTCGGCGAGTACGTAGTCGATTTCCAGATTGGTCTGACCGACTATTTGTTGCGCTTTTTCCTGGAGCTCGCAGTACTCCTGTCTTTTGAGCAGGCTATCGAGTGTGGGCTCGGCACTTTTCAGAGCGGCTATTTCCGGTCGGATCGCATTGAGTTTCGCCAGGACCGGCATCAGCCCGGTTTGTTCGGCTAATTGAGCGCTGTTTGGCGAAATGTTAGAACTGCTTAAGTTGATGCCGCTCTTGAGAATCTGCGTTGGCAGAGCGACCGAATTGGCCGCCGGCTCCTGGCCCCGAGCCGGGGAAATCGTTAGTGAAACGGTCAGGGCAAGGCTCAGTGCTGAAGCGGAGCGGTATAAGGCTGACATCAAAATCTGATACCTGTGGCGATTGATGCGACAGATAGAGCGTATTAAAAAAGGCTCTGTCTGCCATCAATCTTTTATCAACCTTGTATCAAGTTTTTAATTGAGATGTTTTGCGATCGTGAAGTAGAAGCGTGAGCCTTCGTCAAGCCGCGAGTCCACCCAGATCTCGCCACCGTGAGCGCTAACGATTTTGCGCGCCACCGCCAGACCCATGCCCGTGCCTGTATCATCGGGCCGGCCTTCCAGCCGGACAAAAGGCTTGAAGATGTCTTTACTGTGCATCGGATCGATGCCGATGCCATTATCTGCCACGCAAAATAAATAGTCGCCGTCGCGCTCTTCACAGGTGATCGCTATAGCCGGAGCCAGATCCGGTTGTTTGTATTTGATGGCGTTGTGCGTCAGGTTGGTAAAAAGATGCTCGATTTGATCTGCATTGCAGACGATCGCAGGCAGCTCGCTCGGGTGCGATACGCGGGCCTGATTTATATTGATGGTGCCGTCCAGCGAGCGCAGGACACGACTTATTCTTTCCGTGACATCGACTTCGGCATAGTAAGTGTCGGGGCTGTCGACGCGCACGTAGTGCCAGAGATCATCGACCATGCGATTGACCGTGCGGCTGGCCATCGTGCATTTTTCGATAAACTCATCCGCATCATCGTCGAGACGTCCCTTGAAGCGCACCGAGAGCAGTTTTAAATAACTGGCGATGATCACGGCCGGTTCCTGTACCTGTTCGGAAACGAGTCTGGCCAGCGTGCGCAATTCTTCGTTTGCTTTGAGCGCTTCCGTAGCGCTTTGCTGCGCTTTTACTTCCAGCTCGCTGGCCCGCTCGTCTTTCAAGATAGCCAGGTTTGCCAGAGTATCGCTTTTATGTCGCTCTACTTCAAATGCCGCTGCCGTGGCGAGCAGATTGTGGGAGTGAACGGCGGCGAGATCGAGATAGCCGCGGTAACGATCGTCGAAATGCAGGTAGGGTGTGAGGGCAAAGACGACAATCGTTTCCACCTGGCCGAGATTATTGCTCACCGGCACGACATAAGTTTGCATGAAAGAAGCCGGACGATTTGGCTGGTGTTCGAGGAAGGCTTCGATAAATTCGACATCGTCAATCTGACAGGGTCTGCCCAGAGCGGCTATTTCAGCGAGACTGTGCAGAGCTTTTTGGCCGATGGTATCCGATGTTCCGATTTCGTTCTTGAGCTTCAGCGAAGGACGACTCGTCGACGCTACCATTTTGCCTTCGAAGGGATTGGCCGCACCGCGGAAAATCATTGCCAGGGGGATGTCGCTTGGATTCTTTTTAAAAATAGATGCGCAAAAAGCGGCCGCTTCATCGACTGTTTTTGGTGTGCCGCTAAGCGCCCTCAGGTTGGCGGAGCGCCTATTGGTCAGCACTTCTGCCGTATCTTCGTGGCAGGCGCAGAACATGCCCAGTACTTCGCCGCTATCGCTTTTAATCGGGCTGTACGAGTACGTAAAATAGGTTTCTTCGGCAAAGCCGCTGCGACTTATCAAAAGAAATTGCTGAATCGCCAATGTCGCCTCTCCGGTTTCGAAAACCGACTCGAGAAGTGGTCCGATGACATCCCATATTTCGGCCCAGCAGTCCCTGGCCGACCGACCAAAATATTGTGGATGTTTGTCGGTCGCAAGGATTTCCACATAGGCATCGTTGTAAAACATTGTCATGTCTTCACGCCCCCAGGCGATCCAGATGGGGAAGCGCGATTCCAGGCAGATGCTGACGCTCGTTCGTAAAGGTTCCGGCCAGGACTCGAGCGCTCCGACTGTCGAATTTTTCCAGTCGCGGGCATTGACCATCTGGTGCATGGTACTTCTGCCTTTGAACAAATTAGAAAATTTTGACTCGAGCATGACAGTTTCCTGCTTTCTGAGATAAATCGGATCAGCTGAGCGGCGCAGTCGTATGCGTGTCAGCTAATTGATAGTACTTGGCGGTACCTGGAGGTACTCTGAGCCCATCATTATATGTCTATCGGTGGACATAGACAGGATACCCCATATTTGGCCTGGATAGTTTTTGTTTTCTACTGGTGAGCGTTAGATTTTGGCTTGTAGGCTCGAACGGAATGACTTTATGTTGACAACGTTTCGGGGCTGGATATTAGTATCATAGGCGATACTATAGGATGTTTTTCTACTGTTTATAGCTTTTTGAAAAGTGGCTGTGAGTGCGATTTTGGGATTATCTGTCCGGCGGTGAACGGACTGTCTTTACGTCCCTTAGCGGAGCGCCTGGAAATGATCCGGCACCGGAAAAACGTGACATAATTAGCTCTGAGTGGTACCTCTTTAAAACATGCGCTGGAATCCTGTGCCTAAAGCAACCGAACGTGAACTGTCCTTATTTTTTGCTCTTTCCAGCCCTCTGCGGGTGAGCATTTTTCAGTGCCTGCAAAAGGGTGAGTTGTCGGTCAAGGCAATCAGCGAACAGCTGGACCTGAAGCACAGTCGTATATCGCAGGAATTGCACATCCTTCGCGAGGTTAAACTCGTCACGAGCCGCACCGAAGGTCGCCATCACTATTATAAAATTCGTACGGTCGGTTTGAAGCCTATCTTGAAATGGCTCGACCAGTTTGACGGCGAATAAATCGCCTGGCCGTAAATAAATGGCACCATCTGTGGTGCCGAGGTGGGGTGATGCTGCTGTCTAAGTTTCGTTTGCATTGGGCTGTTGTAAAGGCGCTTGTTGTTGCGTCGGCGCTGGTCAGTCCGGCCAGTGGTGCCTGGGCTACCAATCCCTTGTTTGAAGGGGCCGATCCCGATATCGCTTTTGTGGACGGCAAATACTGGGTATTTTGCACTAACTCCGGGCGGATCGTCGACGATACTTTGTACTCCTATTCGTCAACCAATCTCGACCTCTGGAAAAAGCACGGGCCGGTTTTGGCCATGAAGGATATTCATTGGATCAAAGATGATCGGGCCAAACTTCATTCTTTGTGGGCGCCGGGCGTTTTCTACGATAAAGGCAAAGGCGGTAGGTACTATATCTACTATTCGGTTGGACCGCAAAATCCTACACCCAGCCGTATTGGTGTTGCATCGTCACGCTCGCCCTCTGGATTGTTCGTCGACAGCGGTAAGCCGCTAATCACCGGAGATGATGCCTTTGAGGCAATCGACGCCATGGTCTTTCGTGATCCCGAGTCGCAGCGTGTCTATCTCTACTGCGGCGGTAGTGCCGCTAGCAGGCTGCACGTCTATGAACTCAACGATGATTTGATTTCGATCAAACAAGAAGTAAGTGTTCCGAATCCTGCGGAATTTACCGAAGGCGCTTTCATGCATTTTCACAATGGTCTCTACTATCTCTCATACAGTCACGGCCACTGGGACAAAGACGATTACTGCGTCGCCTATTCGACTGCGCCTTCACCGCTTGGTCCCTGGACCTATAAGGGGAAGATTCTAGTCAGTGATAGTATTCACGCCGGACCTGGACATCATGCCTTTTTTGAAAACCCTAAAAATCATAAATGCTATGTCGTCTACCATCGCTGGAATGGAGCTAATAGACTCGGCCATATGCCGCCGACGCGGAGCGTTTGCATAGAGCCGCTGCGTTATGATTCAGATGGTGCCATCCTACCAATCCGTATGACGGAGTAAGTACCGGCCTGCGACTTTTTAGCTAAGGCGTTGGCCAGCCTTCAAATGTCGACTGTTTCAGCTGTTTCACTGTTTACTTGTGTGAAATGGCCGATAGGCTTGCTATTGCCTTGTCTTGGAACTATTTTATACAATATCGTTCACTTACTAGAGCTTAGTAATTTTGATCGTTGAGGTTAAATAGCCGTGTCGATGAAAAATCTGCGACTTCACAAAGGTGTAGCCGGCGTCGTCGCCGTCGTCGTGCCGATTTTATTCATGCTCGCCCTGGCTGTTTTGCTGGTTATGGTCGTCATCAATAAGATATTTTAGGTGCATTGGGGACGGCCGTCTGAAATGTTCAGTGGTCAGTCGTGAACATGCTCCGGAGCAGAAGAACCCTCCCACGGTCATGGCGGCTGTAGTCAATCAGCCGAGGATATTTAGCGGGCGGGTATTACGCCTGTCTCCCATTACCTTATCGTTGCTTGAGATAAACATGATCAAGGCCAGTAGCGGTGGTGCCAGAAGACCATTTAAAATTGTGGTCCAGCAAAGCGCCTGCATGGAGTTCCCATATTCTTTAGCGCCAGGCTTTTCGCTCGACCGGATTCAATTGAGCTGGGGCGATTCCTGAATAAATCTGGCCAGAACGAGTCGCAACTGTTCCGGCGTAAAGGGTTTAATTAAGTAGTCATCCATACCGGCATCCAGGCAGGCGGCCCGGTCTGTCTCCGCCGATTTTGCGGTAACGGCGATAATCGGTGTGTGTTTGCCTTTCTCTTCTTCGAGGGTGCGAATTTGTTTCGAGCATTCGATCCCATTCATCCCGGGCAGTGTGATGTCCATCAAAATCGCTGAAAAAGATCCAAGGCGAACCGCGTCGATTGCCGGTTCCGCAGAAGACATAACCTGTACGTCATATTTGAATTTTTTGAGAAGGTGCTGAAGTACATATTGTTCAGCTTGCCTATCTTCCACCACTAAAATGATTGGAGTTGACATCGCTAATTCACTTTTAAAGAGACAACACTGGCTACGACCGGGATGTCGCAAAATAGTTCCAGCGATTCGCTTTACATGCTCAATTGTATTCTGCGCAGATGTTGTCGGCGGGCGACAGTTTACCAATCCGGCGAAAAAATGCTGGAACTTTTTGATCACAGTTTTGCTCTCAGAAGGCAATCGGATTGGATCAGGATTTTCGCTATTTCTCCTGTTAACTGTATGCTCAAGCCGAATAGCGTCAGGCTGCAACCTTCCCCTTAATTTTTTAATTAGCTTATGTCCATGAAGCAAACTTCGACGCGGACTACACTGTGTGCCAATTTTCTACGTCTTTTTCTGCCGCCTGCGCGACGTCGGCGGGGAAGAGTTTGTCTCTGAAGCGATAGACGACTACAGCAAAAATCGGCATGCCGACGACGATGCAAAAACCGGCTGCGATGATCGCCAGGAAGATTGTATGCAGCTGTCGGAGAACGCCATCGAGCGGTCCCTGGATGTTTTCCAGGGGTTCGCGCACAGAAACTATAGGACCTTTAATGTCGGCAATGTCTTTTTTCAATTTCCCCAGGTCGGAGCGCACCCCATCCATCTGCTTGCCGACGCTGCCCATCTGAGTTTGCATTTTGCCCATCGTATCGCTCACACCGCTGGCTTTGTCTTGCAGACGGATCATCGGAGGGTGTAAGTCTTTGATTGGCGCTTCCATCTTGCCGATTTCCTGTTCGAGGTGGACGCCATTCCTCTCGAGACTTTCAATTGGTTGCAGAGCTCGTTTAATGGGATGCCATCCATGTATAGGCGGAGAGTCGATCCGACCGGGCGCACCACTGGCGGGTAGTTGATTGGCGTTGGCGCGCGCGATCGCTCCGCTGTCGGTTTTGTGATCGTTGGTTGGCAATGAGCCGCTCTCCGCAGTCTGCGCCGCGGCAGCAGTGGCTGCAAGGATGCTCAAAACAAGGGCGGGAGCCAGGTAGGATGATTGAGCTGGTAAATTTCTCATGAGGTATTTGTCCTTGGCCCCGGGTGTATGGCTCTGGAAACGACAAGACCAGGTCCTCAAAGTTCCCTTTGCCTCTTCTTCTTGCTCTTCTTATTCTTCAGCTTATTCTTCTGCTCAGTAGTCTGATTATTTGCTAATTTGAGCCTTTGGGGAACTATTGCTGCGTCCGGGCGGTCGTTCTCCAGAGTGGTCGGAGATTAAGATGTTATGTCAGAGATGCGAGTTCAAACGGAAGTAGAAGATTGCTGCCCGATCTGCAATGCAGGCCTCAAGGGCATCAGTCCTGAAAAAGCAGTACGACCACTCGGTCACAAGGGGCGTGGAAACACGATTGCTGTTGGTCAACGCAATGAATATTTGTGCGGAGCGGTAAAGCTCACCAACAAACAATATCCGGACGGTACGATTGAGGCCAAATGTTGTGTGCCGGTGGCCTTGAATGCTCAGCGCAAACTTTGACTCGGATTTGCCTAATTCAGCCGTTCTCGAGAGTATTCGTTAAGAGCGAAGTGTTGGTTTCTGTATCTTTTTGAAACGCTGGCGTCTTGTCAGGAAAACATTTTGGGCATATTGGAAAAAGTCAAGCTTGAGCTTGCTCCATGGTTAGCAAAAATCGTGCTATTCATAGTAAGTCCAGGTGGGTGTGATGGTGGTTGAAAGTGAAAATATTGTGGACAAAACTGTTCTGGTCGTGGACGACACGGCCCTGAGCCGTATGGGCACGGTGGCGCAGGTCGAAGAGCTCGGCTTCCATTGCGATCAGGCCGATGGTGCTGCTGCGGCGCTGAGCCTGCTCAAATCAAACACGTATGCCCTAATTCTTATGGATTATCACATGCCGGAAATGGACGGCATCGAATGCACGCGCAAGATTCGCGAAGCTGAAAGTGGTTCATCTTTTGCCGTGCCTATCGTTGCCCTCACCAGCGATGTTGATGTCGAGCTTGAATCGCGCTGTATGGCTGCGGGTATGAACGGCTTTCTCCATAAAAACTGCAGCAGTGAATCCCTGGCAAATGTAGTGAAAAATTTCGCCCATCTCTGATTCAGGCGCAGAAGGCTGAGAGGCCGTTCTATTATTTGCCGCCGGTGGCCACTAAAGTCTTATCGTCCGAAGCCGGAGATGCCTGTTTCGTTTTTAGTAGCTTCTCTTTGTGCCGATAGATATACATCGCCGCGATTGGCGTGCCGAAGGTAACGGCGAGCGTTGCGGCGATGATGGCGTAGAGTACCCAGCGCAATCTGACCTGTAACTTTTCCAGCGGCTGAGCAACACCGACAAGTGGCTTTTGAATCGTCAGGATTGGTTTCTTCAAATCATTAACGTCTTTGCGCATGCCGGCAAGATCTTCTCGCACGCCTGACATTTGGGATGTGACGCCGTCCACCTGGCCTTGCATATGCTCCATTGTGGCATTGACGCTGGTCATATGTTTTTCCAGATTAATCATAGGCGGATGAAGCGCGGCGACCGGACCTTCCATTTTCATTAGTTGTTGTTCGATCTGGACGCTCATCGCGCCAAGCTCTTCGACCGGACGCAGCAGTTTTTTAATCGGGTGAAAGCCTTTAATCGGTGGAAGCTGAGGCGGTTCAAGCTCGTTGGGCGCGACCTTCACACCGGGGATTTGATTGACTGCGGCGGCGGTGGTTTTGGCTTGCTGATTATTTTTTGATTGATTGTCTTTGGCTGCAACTTCCGCAGGCACCACCTTGCTGTCAGCCGTCGCACCGGGCAGACAGATTCCGACTGAGCCTGTGCTGGCCAGCAAAAATGTAATCGGGATGAGTTTCTGAGCCGCCGCTATCTTCATCGCTAGCACCATGGAAGAGGTTTATTGGACAATCGACCCTGAACAGGATGCGCTCCACTTCAATGTTAGTGGCATTAATCAGGCGATCTCTTCAGATGTTGGCGACATATTAGTCATGTTCTGCAAGTTGGCAGCACCGCTCTCTTTGGCCTCTTGCAAGTAGATCTCGCACTGTTTGACCAGTCGCGAATAACGCATATTTAGTCCGGTGGCGATTTTATTTACTGTGCCAAAGCTCGGATGTCTCTTGCCTCGCTCCAGATCGCTGATAAAAGAACGGTCCACTCCTGACTTGGTGGCCAGCTCGGTTTGAGTCATGTCTATCTTCTTGCGACGTTGAATAATAACTCTACCAAGGCAAGCGTATAAATCATCATAATCTGGCGCGAATGACATGTGGTTCTCCTCGTCGGCAACGGTCAACTGTTCTAACCATTCAAAATTTGTCTGTAGCTTTCTAACCCAATCGAATGACAATAAGGGCAATTTGTTCCAAAATTTTTGCCGGCCCTGTTCAAAAATATTTCAATCAGCGACCAGCGAGCTCCTCCTCCTCCTCCTCCTCCTCCTCCTCTCAGTCAAGGGGCAAGGGGCAAGGAGCATTAGGCTGGCAAGGCCGGTAAAATTTGCAACTGGCGATGTCGGCCAGAACCGCTAATGGCCATCTACTTTAGTATGTTAAATTGCGCACAAATGGATCGCTGTCTTTTAATGTCCGAAAACCTTGTCGGTCGCTTCGCACATCCTGGTATAGCAACTGCAACATTGTTGTTCGAGGGTCGGGCGGTCTAGGATATCCACTTTGCCGCGCACATATTTGATCAGCCCTTGTTCGGCGAATTTCCCGGCAACGGCATTGACTCCGGTGCGTGAAACTCCGAGCATGTTAGCTAGAAATTCTTGAGTCAAAATCATCTGCTCTCTGTCGCAGCGATCGTGCGTTAAGAGCAGCCAGCGGGCCAGTCTTTGTTCGGTCGAATGGGTGCGATTGCAGCCCGTATTGATGGCGATTTGCTCAAATAGCATCATGATATAGCGGTTGCAGAGCTTAGATAGTTCTATATGTTCTTTGAGCAGCTCTTTGAAGCGTGCTGCTGGTATTCGCCAGCACATTGACGGCACCTGGCAAAAGGCGAGCTCGCCGACCGTAGCCACGCCTAGCAGGACAGGCAAGCCAATCAAGCCTTCTTTGCCGACGCTGGCCAACTCTACGAGTTTCCCGCCTTCCATCGGCATCAATAGCGATATGACGCCGCTATCTGGAAAATCCACATGTTCGACCGGTTGGAACGCTTCAATCACTGGTTCTCGCATATCCAGATGAACAGCTTCTGCAGACGACAAAATTTTATTCCTGACTGTCGAAGGCAGGTGGCGCAGTATTAGATTTTTAGGTTCTGTCGTAGACAATGTAATCTCGTATGCGTTCAGTCGTGAGGATCTGCGGCTCTTGGCAGCGCGCGTGTCGTTCAACCTTCGATCATCACTATGGCAGTAAATACTCGCATAATTCTCAACTTACGTATGGCAAATAAGTTATGTATATTGGGTATGACCAGTTTGAACACAAGATAGACATGTCCAAAATGGTCACAGCTTTTGGCGGTCCGCCAGGGCAGCCATTCTTTTAGTAGGGGGAGCGTTTTATTAGACGTGAAATGAGCGCTTTTTTTTGTAAGTTTTGGGCCAAAAAGAGGTCTGGCTTTTGCGAGAAAAAACACTGTTTTATGGTGTCGCATTTGGTGGCATATTCGGTACCGAAACGCGATTGGGTGTTCCTACTGCCGCTTATATGCGCTATTTCGGGACTGTGAAAGTCTGCTCGTGCTCGCCGCTACTTGCCGCCCTTAACAGGGCCGTTCGCGTTTTTG
>JAGXAB010000014.1 GCA_018971775.1 Cyanobacteria bacterium REEB67
AGAATGTCCGGCTTGCACAATAGGTATTTTGCCCTCCACCCAGTAAGGCGTCGGTAGGGCGTCGTGCGAATGGGCGCCGATGATGCCCGAAACTTTAACGTTGTTTTTGATCAATCCCTGGGCCAGCTTAATGTCCTCGCCGAGGCCGAGGTGGGAGTGGATCTGGAAAACTGTCGCCCCTTCCGCCTTCATTTTTTCTATGGCGGCCATCGCTGTGGGGAGAGGATCTTGCCATTTGATCTGGCCAAGGGCGCCTTCATCGGTGGTCAGTCCGACTGTGCCCATTTTTGTCTTACCCCAGGGCGTGTCGATATCGCGTAAGGCGTAAGGCTTGAGAATACGGCTGTATTGCGGATAGGCCGAGACGTCGAGGTTGGCGCTGATCAGCGACACTTCAGGGTGATCTTGCAAAATCGGCTCCATCATGGCCGGATAGCGCGGCACATCGGCGCGGCCGCCGGGCGCGTCATAAGGATGGTTGCCCGGGACGATTTCTTTGGCGCCCATTTCGATCAAGGCGCGATTTTCTACTTCACCGCCCCTGGTGTAGGCAAAATTGACCCGACCCGATTCGATGTCGCCCGGTATGACGAAACGCGCCGGTACACCGCGCATTTCAGAAAGATGCATCTGTGCGTCCAGAAGAGTTTTCAGGCGCGGTAACTGTTCTGTGTTGCTGTGGAAATCGTTGACGTGATAGGTGTTGAGCTTGAAGACGTTTTTATCGGGAAAGAGAGAGGCTTTTGCTTTGCCAGCGATTTCTTGATGGCGGGCGACAAGGGTGCCGCCCAGTCCGAGTGCACCGCCGATGGCGCCACCAAGGGCAATGTCACCAGCTACTTCTGTGCCGGTTGTGAACAGTCCTGATCTCGGATGAGCTTTTATCTCCTGCCAGTTTTCGGCGAGTCGATGGGGGGTGCTCCAGATACCAGCGCCCGTGACGCCGCCAACCAGACCGCGGGCAACATTCGATTGTCCGCCCCAGAAAAGTGATTCTTTGGAGATCATTTTGCCGGCGTCAAAAGCGGTCGTTGCCGCCACGTCGCCGCCCAGGACATTGCGACCGACATTGGTCATGATCTTTTTTGCTACGGCGCTTTCGGCCGCACTGGCACCAATACCTGCCATAGCGTCGACGCTGCCCCAGAGCAGATCTTTGCTCGAGAGGGTGCGGTCTTTTTTGTCGAGCAAGAGATGCTCGGCGGCGTCCTTCACTCCATATTTCGTCACGGCGCCGGCGGCAAGCGCTAGCGGTATGGTCAGAGCGCGGACGTTATGGGTCATATAGGCGGCGCCCACCGAGAGGGCGACCGTGCCGACCACGCCGGCCGAGAGGCTAGAGACGAATTCGCTGCTGCCCTGCTTGACGCTTTTGGCATCGATATTGAGATGGTCTAAGCGGCCGATCAGCTTTTGCTCCTGCGGCGCGGCGGTCATCTTTGCCGCTGTTTGATTGAGCTGAGCGAGATTGTCGGTTGGATGACTGTGAGCGGCCAGGAAGAGGCCGTCATGCATTTTATTTTGTAAATCGCCGCCGACAGCTGCATTGCTGACGGTATCTGAGTTTGAGGATAGTTCCGTTGCTGACAAGGTGCCGCCTTTTCCTGATATTTGGGTAGCGCCGCCGGGGGACGCGATATCTACCGTCCCCACACTAGTGTATGGATTTAATTTTGATAAGGTATAAAGGGACCTTTGCCTTCGTAAGTCCCCCACCGATACCTGCCAGAATTTATCTTTGGCTGAAAGGTAAAAGAAAGAACGAGCAAAATGACTGAGTTAACGAGCGTTCGAGCGCAAAAACGTTGTAGGAAGGGCGACGGCCGATGACTGACGAAATGGCAAACCCAGATGATGCCCGGGGCTTGATCTTGATCGAAGGTCTGGCCAGGCAGTGTTTGCGGTGCGGTAAAAACCTCTGTATGCGTCAACAGGTCCTCAATTTGGCCCTTGGCGTCGACGACTATTTGCTCTGCCTCTTCTGTCTGTCTGAGGACAATGGCAAAGGGCCGGCTGAGCTGCTGGCCTCGCTCGGGCCTTATGTACAGTCTAGGCAGTGCTTCTATAAAGAGTGGCGTAAATACGGTTCCGAGGCTGCCTGTCCCGATCCCCTGGGCTGCCTGCCGAAAAACTGTTTTTCCTTCACGTAAAATCCGGCCATATTCGCTACCCTGTGTGCATGCATCAACTGGATCTGCGCGGCGTGGCCTGCCCGATGAATTTTGTTAAGACCAAACTCAGGTTGGATAAACTTGAAGGTGGTGACCTGCTTGAAGTCCTGCTCGATAAGGGCGAACCTTTCGAGAGCGTCAGTGAGAGTGTGCAGGCCGATGGCCACGTCCTCGAAAAGGCTGAACTCGATCCCGGCCAAAGTTTTGCCACTTTATTGATACGTAAAACGGCTGTTTGAGCTGGTTGTTGAGACTGTTAGTTGCTAAAATCCGATTGACAGAAGAGAGGTCCTATATCTGGTTATGTCGATTCTGAATAAAGCTTTACCAGCTCTTGTCACTTTAGCCTGTGCGCAAGTCTTTGCGCTTACTCTGGCGCTCAACGTCGCTGCGCCCTCCTCTGCCCAGGCTACCGCTACCCGGGCCCCTGCCCATCCGAGCGGCTTTGAAGCCCCTCCGCCTCGACCGACCGTAGCCGAATTGACCGAGCTAAAAGCCCAGGCCGACGCCGAACCTTCAGATGCCAAGCTGCGCTACGACTATGCCGAGGCCCTCAAGCGAGCGCTGCGTCCGAAGGAAGCGGCCCGCGAATATCTGGCCGCCACCGAACTGGACCCGACCTTCTATCATGCCTATCACCAGTTGTCTGTCTGTACTTCCGATAAAGGTCCGCTCGATGAGGCCATTTCGCGCCTCAATCACCTTAAGGACGAAAGGTCCAAAGATCTGCTTCTGCGTGTAGCTCTGTCCGAGCTCTACGAAAAGCGCGCCGAGTATTATCTGGCCTCGAAAGTGCTGGTCGAAATCATCTATCTCAATGCCGTACCCGAAAAATATCTGCCAAAAATCAACAACCGCGTGCGTTATCTTCAGTCCAAGGTAAAAGACATGCAGGCGCTAGACAAAATGGCCGCCGGTGATGCCACCGAAGACGCAGGTCCGGCGCCACTTCCGGAGGCCAATCTCAGTCGTGATCTTTCCATTTCCAAAGTCAAAGAGCCAAGAGTCATGCAAGGATATGGCCATGCCACCTTGCTTCCCTAGAGACGGCATTAGTTTTGCCGTCTTTTTGCTTGTCTCGCCCCTGCTTCTGAGCGCGTGCTCCGGTCGCGTCGAGACGGGCGACGCACACCTGAGCAAAGTCCAGACCAGCTCCCAGTCCATGGTCAAAGATGGATTGGCTGGAACGAAACCGGCCCAGGAAAGCGCCAATAGCCCCAGCGGCAGTGCCACCGCCAATGCCGGTGAAGGCGATATGGCGACGATGGAAGCAGTTTCCAACGGTTGCTTGAAAGCCTGGCGCAAAGCCTGTGGCGGCGATAAAAAAGGGGCGCTTGCCATACTTGGCGATCTGGAAAAGCATTATCCCGGTGTTCTCACCGTGCAGATGATGACCGGGCAGGTCTACGAACATTTTGGCGACAATAAAGAGGCGGTCGAACACTATCGCAAAGCCGTGACCGGCAGTGAATTCAGTAGCTTCCATCTCTTCAAGCTGGCTGAAGCGATGCGCAAAAACGGCGACCATAAAGGTGCCGCCGCCAACTATCGCAAAGTGATCAAGATGGCGCCCGAATTTGGCGCGGCCAATCTCGGCCTGGCTAAATGTCTGCTCGCCGAGGACAAGCAGAGTGCCGAAGCGCGCACACTTCTTGGTCTGGCTGTGCAGGACAAGCAGGTCGCGGCGGAAGCGCAGCTTATGCTCGATCAAGTCGAGCCGGGGGCAAAAGCTGGCAACTGATGCTTGAAAGATTCGGCGCGCCAGTCAGATAGAAATGCAAGAGACAAAGCCTCAAATACAAACTGAAGCGGTGACACCAGAGTCTGGTTTTAAGAGCTGGTTTTTCGCCGGCTCCAGGCCGGATGATAATGAGGTACATCATCAGGATGCCTGGTATCGCGTCATGTGTTTGACCGGTGTGGATTATTTCTCCACCCTTGGCTATCAGCCGGGCATCGCCTTCCTCGCCGCCGGCGTCCTCTCGCCGATTGCTACTTTAATCCTCGTCGTCGTCACCCTGGCCGGTGCCTTGCCGGTCTATTGCATCGTCGCTCGCGAAAGTCCAAACGGGCAGGGCAGCGTGGCTATGCTCGAGCGTATGTTGCCCGGCTGGCAGGGCAAGGTACTGGTGCTGCTTTTACTCGGCTTTGCCGCTACTGCTTTTATCATCACGATTACACTCTCGGCCGCCGACGCTACCGCTCATATCGTCGAAAATCCCATTCTGGCCGAAGCTTTGCGCGGGCAGCGCGTACCGGTCACTCTCGTCTTGCTCGCTTTGCTCGGGGGCCTTTTTCTCAAGGGCTTTCGCGAGGCGATCGGCCTTTCCTTTTTTATCGTCATCGTCTATCTGGCACTCTCGGCCGCCATACTCGTTGACGGCATGGTCCATCTGGCGCATCATCCCGAACTCTGGACAAGCTGGCATACGCAGATATTTCGCGAATATCAATCCTTGCCGACCATGTTTGGGGTGGGCATGTTGCTCTTTCCCAAGCTTGCCCTCGGCCTTTCCGGTTTTGAGACCGGAGTGGCCGTCATGCCTCTCGTTAAGGGATTTCCCACCGACACTGCCGCCCATCCCGAGGGGCGCATCAAAAATGCCCGTAAGCTCTTGATCTGTGCCGCTGCCATTATGAGCGTCTTTCTCGTTATTTCCAGTATCGTCACTACCTTGCTCATCCCGGCTTCTTATTTTCAGGAGGGCGGTCCGGCCAATGGCAGGGCTCTGGCTTATCTGGCCCATAGTAATATCGGTCCGGTCTTTGGCACCATATATGATGTCAGCACCATATTGATTCTGTGGTTCGCCGGAGCTTCGGCTATCGCCGGTCTGCTCAGTCTCGTGCCTAAATATTTGCCGCGTTATGGTATGGCCCCCTCCTGGTCGTCGGCGATCCGTCCGCTTGTCGTTTTCTTTACCTCGGTGGCATTCGGTGTGACGATCATGTTCAAAGCCGATGTCGACGCCCAGGCGGCGGCTTATGCCACGGGCGTGCTCGTCCTCATAACCTCGGCGGCGATCGCCGCTACTATAAGCGTCTGGAAAAAATCGACGGCCCTGCGTATTTTCTTCAGTCTGGTCAGTTTCGTCTTTGTATATACGGCCTTCGCCAATATGTCCGAACGGCCGGAAGGTGTGCACATCGCCCTCTTTTTCATTACGGCCATTTTGATCGCTTCGGTGCTTTCGCGGGCGATCCGTTCGACCGAGCTGCGCGTCGATGCCGTCCACTTCGACGAAAAGGCGCAGGAATTTATCGACTATGCTCTCCATCATCACTGGGGGGAAATCCGCATCCTGCCGCATCGCAGCGGTATGTACGACTTTCGTCAAAAAGTGGAGCGCTCGCGCCGTATCCACAGCATTCAGGAAGCGGAAGGTGACTTCATCATCCTGGAAGTTGCGCTCACCGATTCTTCCGAGTTTTCGCATGACCTGCTCGTTGTCCGCGGTGTCGAGCAAGACGGTTACAAGGTTTTACGCTGTTCATCGCCGGCGGTGCCAAATGCCATCGCCGCCATCCTGCTCAATTTGCGCGACCGCACCGGCCAGACTCCCCATGTCTATTTTGCCTGGACTGACGGCCATCCGATTGCCTATACGCTCAAATATATTTTCCTCGGCGAGGGCGAGACGGCTATGGTGACCCGAGAAATTTTGCGCTCGGAGGAGTTGAGCGAGCACCGCCGACCGATCGTTCATGTCGGCTGAGCCGCAGGCGAAAATTTGGTGCACGACCAGCAGAAACTACAAGAAGTGCAATAAGTAATGACTAAAATACTGAATGGAGATTCCGGGGTAAGGCGATGAAGTGTAGATTGGAACATTGCGAAGGGATTCTCAAAGACGGCATCTGCCAGCTTTGCGGTCTTGGCCCGGAAGGTAAGCAATCTCTTTATCCATATGGCGGCGGCGGCGGCGGCGAAAAGCAAGCCGCTCTCCCGGCTGACGATCAGTCGAGCACCGCTAAGCGACTGGCGGTGACAGCCTCGATGAAGCTGATCCTCGATGGTGAAACACCGGCTTGCAAAGCCGACTTGCTGACAGCGGCGGCAAAATTCGAATCAATGGTGCCGGACGATTTCGTCTCCTGGCGCCTGCAGGCCGACCTGCTTTTTACAGCGATCAGACAGCTTGAAACAAGACAGATGGAACCTGATGAAACCGTGACTTTGATCGGTATCCCGCTCACCGAACATAATTTGCGCCATGCTTGTGAAAAGGCTCTGCGCAATTGCGCTCACTTTGCCCCCGCCTATGAAGACCGGGTGGCGCTCATCGACGAAGCTAATCGAGTCAGGCAGCGGACATGGTTTTAGGAGGGTGGCGAAAGTGAATGCTTCCGATGATCAGGCCGCGACTAACGCCGCCGAAAAAAATGATCAGGTCTCTACTCCCGTACCCGCCCAGTCGGGGCAGGCGGCTGGTCCCGCCGCCGGGCCAAATCCCGAGCGTAAGAAGCTCAGTCCACTGCGCAGCCTTGTGCGTGCGGCCCTCAGAGATGTGACGCCGATTCGCCTCTGGCTGCTGTTCGGTCTGGCAACGCTTGGTTTTTTATGTTTTTGCATCGCTACCGTGGTCACCGTCAAGCAGCATATGCACGCCCTCGACACGGTCGGCTCCGATGCTGCTCCATCTGTGATTTCGGCGCATCAGATCAAGATTGCCGTCGCCGCTATGGACGAAGCCCTCACCGATCAGCTGATGACAGCACCGGGACAGCGTGCTTACGGCGAGCTTGTCGACGACTTCGAAAAGAGTCGCCAAAATGTTTGTCGAGAACTGGTTGTTGCCGCTCAAAATATTACCTACGGCCATGTCGAACAAGAGCCAATCGAAAACATTCAGATTGCCCTCGGCGCTTTTGAGATGCAGGCGCAGCGCGCTCGCGATCTGCATGAGGGTGGCAAGGACGTTGATGCTCTAGGCGCTTATCGCCAGGCCCTTGCGACGGTGGGTGATAAGATTTTGACCGCTGCCGACGATTTGAATAAAGCCAATTCCGATGTGCTCGAAGAAACCTATGGCCGTGAAAAATCGGCTTCGGCTCTTTCTCGCGGTCTGGTTCTGGTACTGGGAATGGTGCTGATCGGACTTTTGCTCTACATCAATATTTTCATCAGTGTGCGCTTCAAGCGTCGGCTCAATATGCCTCTCATATTTACGATGCTTTTTCTGGCCATTTTCCTGCGCCATCTGACCAGCACTCTTGGTGAAAGCAGTCATGGTCTGGTGGTCGCCAAAGAAGATGCTTACAACAGTGTACTTGCTCTGCTCGATGCCCGTGCCGCGGCCTATCTGGCTGACGCTACCCTCAGTCGCTGCTTGCTGGATGGCGAAGATGTCGGCAATCAAAAGAAATTTTTCCAGGCTAATCTGGACCGCATCGCCGTTTTGCCCGCTGGGCAAAGTGGGCAAACGGTACTGGCCGCCGCCCTCAAGCAAGCCGAAAATGGTCAGAAAGTCAGCGTTTCCGGTTTCGGTGGTGCCCTGGCCGACGAGCTCGGTAACATTCGCTTTGAAGGCGAGCGCATGGCCGCTCTCGATTGTCTGACCACCTTCTTGAATTTTCGCGAGACGAGCAACCAAGAGCTCAATTTTATTCTCGCCGGGAAGCGGGACGATGCTATCTCAATCGGCCTCGGCTATGACCCGCATGGTACCCACGAAGCGTTTAACCGTTTCGACGATGCCATGGTGCGTACTTTGCAAATTAATCAAGAAGCACTGTCGCGTTCGGTCAAGAACGCGCGTCATGCCCTCGATGGCCTGGTGGGCGGTTCCATCGCCTTTTGCGTTTTGATGGTCTTGAGCACTTATCTCGGCCTGCGGCCGCGCATCCAAGAATATCAAATCGAGAGCTATTTGCACCGCCGCGATTTGAAAAAAAACCAGGGCTGATCTTAAAAATAAGGTCTGGCGTTGTTATTGAAGGTCAGGGCGAGATGCTGCCTGCGGTTTGTCACCGCGGCAAGAATAGCTCCGGCGCTCAAACTGAGTGTTGCGCAGAGCAGCGCTGCAATCATGCCGAAGATGCTCTGCCAGGCGACGCCGGCCCCGGTCATCAGCACCGTCTGTAGTGTCAGGCCGATCAGCAGCGGGCTGTGTACAAGCAGGGTCAACGCGATCAGTGGTTTGACGGCGCTGGTACGGGCGCATCTGGCCACGGCATAAGCGGGTAGTGCCAGGACTAGAGCCATGAAGCCCATGATTAGTGGCAGATCCCCAGCGACAATGTCCGTGTAATGGCTGACATATCCGGGTGGATGGTGAGTCGTGCAGGCTGTATAGATGCCGGCCAGAGTAATCAGTGCTACGGGCAAGCTGGCGAAGCCGATAGCCGCCACCGTGCGCTTGTGCCGGAAGCTCTCGGGCAGTGCCTGGCGTACGCCGCGTCCGAGGCGCATCAGACCGAGCCAGCTCAAGCAGCAGGCTGTCGCTATGACGACGCCAGCTGCTCCGTAAAAGTGGACGCTATACAGTAGAAGCGCCGCGACAAAAAGGCCACGCACGACGATTACGGTTCGGCTCGCTTTGACATTGGCAAAAGAGCGCAAGAGGCCGGCATAGCCGCAGACAGTGAGAAGCAGGCCAATCGCCGAGGCATGGGCGCTGGTGTGCATGTAGACGTCCAGGCTCGGCCCGCAAAACAAATCGTTGAAATGTCCACCGAGCAGATGTACCAGGAAGTATGGAAAGCTAGAGCCGACGGCGACGCTGACGATGGCCAGGCGAATGGCCAGGGTGTGCCATTTTGTGGCGGGTATATCGTCGCAGTAGGCAGGCGCCGGACGATCGCTGTGTAAGTCCGGTTGGGGAAGATTTTGTCTGGTCGAAGCCTGCTCCGACCATTTTGGGCCAGTTGCCGGCTGGTAAGCCAGTGCGCTTTCATTGACTTTGTTCGCTCCGCTCTCGACCACCGCCCCTGTCGGGCTTCGGCCGCTCAGATCCTCTTCGGGCAGGCAAAATTGCCTGGCACCCTCTCTGGCGCTGTGGCGCTCCAGGGGCACGGCCGTACTCTCAAAAGCCGGCCTGCTATGTGTTTGCAAAGATTTCTCGTCGAGCAACTTCCCTACCCCGGGATTAGTGCGGTTGATTGACTGATAAATAAGGAGCTGTTCACTATGTACCCGAATCGGGCAAAGCTATAGGTGAAATCTACAGTCGAAATCTGGACTGTTTCCACGGCGTGAGCGGCGAAAGTTGGCAGGGGGAGCACTGATGAGAAACGCCAAGCCTTATATTCGCTCGATTCATTTCCGGGAAGAAGTGGACAGCGACGTCTATCCGTTTTCCATACCGGCCATAGCCGCCCTCGATAATATAGAGTTTCACGAAGACGTCACTTTTTTTGTCGGCGAGAATGGCTCCGGCAAATCGACGGTCCTCGAAGCGATAGCGCTACTCATGGGTTTCGGTGCCCAGGGTGGTACGAAAAACGTCCAGCTTGAAGATGCCGGTGGCGGCTCCGGCTTGCATAATTTTCTGAAAGCGAAAAAAAGCTACGAACATCCCAAAGATGGCTATTTCCTTCGGGCCGAGAGTTTTTATAACGTCGCCACTTATATGGATGAAGTCGGTTATCTGCAGGGTTACGGAGGCAAATCACTGCATCGTCAGTCGCACGGCGAGTCATTTATGGCAGCTCTCAGCAACAAGTTTCGCGGTTATGGTCTTTATCTGCTCGATGAGCCGGAAGCCGCTCTCTCTCCCGCCAGGCAAATGGCAGCTCTGGTGCGCATGCACGATCTTGTCCGGAATGGTTCGCAATTTATCATTGCCACGCATTCGCCTATTCTGCTTGCTTATCCCTCGGCCAAAATTATCATGTTCGATAATGACGGTCTCTGGGAAACCAGTTATGAGAAGACCGAGCATTACGCAGTCACCAAGGATTTCCTCAACAATTACTCACGGCGAATCGATCAGCTTTTTGCCGACGACGAATGAAAATCAGCGTGACATCGGAGCGAAGAGCATTTTATTTTCGTCTGATGGCACTCTTTTACCCAGTTCAAGATTGCAAATAGGAAAAGCATTCCGGACAGCGGTTTCGATTGGCCCACTCAAGACTGTCTCGTTCATTTCAACGCGTTTCAAGGGCAGACCTTTGAGCCGAAGCAGGTCATTGGCGCGCAGAGCCGTATGGCGAAAATTTAGATATTCGAGCTTTTTACAGGCTTTGAGAGGCAACAAGCCGGCGATCGTTACCTCCGGATTGGAATTCAAATCGAGACCACGTAGATTTTTCAAGGTGGCTAGATGTTTCAAGCCTTGGTCGGTAATGTGGCTGCCGGTCAGATTAATCGTCTCCAGGCTGGTTGCCAGGCTAAGGGTCGCCACATTTTCCGCCGTCAGTTTATTGTTGCTGACGCCCAGGCAGCGCAGATTGGGAAGAGTGGGCAGGACTTTGAAATAGGCGCCGTTGACGTTTGCCGTAGCAAGAGCGAAGCGTTCCAGTTTTTTCAATTTTTCGATGGCCATGGCACCACTATCGGTGACTTCGCATTCGACCATGTCGAGACGTCGGAGCTCGCTCAGTTTGCAAATTCGCAAGAGGACGGCGTCCGTTGCGTCGGTATAACGAGCGCGCAGTCCGTATAGTTTGTTGGGAATGTCCTCGAGGCAGTCCGGATTTTCGACCGCGACTGGATCGAGGTCGAGGAAAACCTTTGTTCCGACCGGGATCTGCACTTCTCCGCAGGCGGCCCCCAAAAATTTACCGCGTGGGTCTGACGTTGCGATTGGATCTTGAGCCGGATTCATTTCGTAGAGGCGACCGATCGAAATCCGGCCGTGAAATTTGAGCGTTTCGGTGGCACTCTTTGCGGCCGCTGCGCTCTGGGCAAAAGAAAGATCGGCGCTCAAAGCGGCTAGCGCGGCGATAAAAAATGGTACTAGTTTTATTCCAGCCAATCGGGTTTCACCTGTCTTTAAACCGATTATAGAACGCAAAACTATTTTAGATAGTCTTGTCGCCGTTTGCGGCCAGTGAAAGTTCGAGGAGCATGCGTTTCATTTTCATCACTTCGCCGGCCAGTTGCTGGAGCATATCCTGCCTTGCCGTCAGGACGTCGATCGATAATGCTTTGCGATGACTGATCGTGCCTGTAATGCCGTCTAACACTGCTTTATTTTTGCGATCCGTGAAACTGGGAATGTTCTGGTCGGTTAACCAGCGGTCGATCAATTGATCCTTGCGTGTCTTTTTCACGCCGCTCTCGGGCGGCACAGTGTTCAAGAATCCCATAATAGAAGGCGGGTAGTCGACTTCGGGATTGATCGGATAGTCGAATAATTTAGCGAGCATATTGGGTTCTTCTTCCGAGTCCAGTTTTTTGCCGTTGTACTGGCGCATGGCATAAAGCGAGAAAAAGGAAGGCACTATACCGGCGAGGATGCTGACCGTGCCCGATGGAATCGAAAGGCGGGGCGATCTATATGTAGGGATGTCGAAGGCTTCGCCCACCGCCCAGAGCACGCCGTTTGTATAAAAACTGGCGGCGTTCGAGTGAGCAACGGCGCGATCGCGTTTGGCGATCAAAGAGCTCAGGATCTCGGCGTAGAGATTGCGCTCGGCGTTAATCTCGGCGAGCACGTAGTCGATTTCCAGATTGGCTTGTTCGATCCCTTGCCTGGCCAGAAGTTGTGCCTCGTAGTAGTCCTGTCGCATCGCCAGGGTGGCGAGAGTGGGACTGGCATCGCGGCTGGCGTTGACTTGCTCTCGAAGCTTTTGGAGTTTGTTCAGAACCGGCATTAAACCGGTAATTTGAGCGACCTGGAGACTATTCGGCGAGAGTGTGCTTGATGATAAATTGATACCGGTCTTCAAAATCTGGGTCGGTACGGAAACGCTGTTCGATACCGGTTCCTGGGCGTATGCCGCGCCGATCTCCAGCGCGGGCGGCGCAAGCAGGGGAAGTATCAGTAGCAGAAGGACCATGCTCAGAGAAGCGGAGCCTCTGGCCGTGCTGGGATTGGCAGTGCCTCTATGGCGGCGGGACGTCATCGTAAGACCTGGCGAGATCGATGGGTGTTGCGAAAAATCGCGCCTTTAGGATATCAATTTTTTGTCAACGGAGGGTCGTCGCTGGTCTTGGATAGATTATTCTCATCGAAGGCGCCCTCTCTATCGCTAGCGGTCGCCTCGGCAAGCTCCTGTGAAAGATTGGCCCGCTCGAGGGCGAGGGCAATCTGGCGGACGAAGGTTTCGAGTAGATGTCGCTCTTCGACGTCGAAGGCGAAAGTAGTGCTTTTAGTAGGCCCTCTTGGCAGCAGCCCGAGCACACCGACCGGGTCTTTAGCGCCGGTGAGCGGGAAATAAATAGCTCGCGCCCCCGGCAATGTCGAGGTGCCGACGCCTGCTACTTGCTGCATATTCAAAACCCACTGGGCCACGCCAAATTCGGCCGAGTTAATTTCGTAACCGGGTTGCAGATGGCGTTCCCAGAAGAGCTCTTTGTTGCGGCCGAGGGTAAAGACGGCTGCTTTTCCGCCGAAAATTTCGCAGACATGCTTGATGCCCGTGCTCAATACTTCCTCTTTTGACACAGCCGAAGCGAGATCGCGGGTCATGGCATAGATGGCGGCGGTCTGGCGCTCCCGCCTCCTGGCGGTTTCGGCTTGATATTTGATGCGAAATGTCAGTGTCGAAAGTGTCAGAGCCGTCGTCAGCATGACGAGCAGGGTGATGAAATACTGATAATCAGACACGGCAAATGAATGGAAGGGCGGCACGAAGAAAAAGTCGAAAAAAAGGACACTGAGGATGGAAGCCATGATTGAGGGCAGACGGCCATAGCGCAGGGCGATCACGACTATGGCCAGTTGGTAGAGCATGGCGATGTTGACCTGGGCCAGGCGTCCAAGGAAGACTCCGGCAAATATTGTAGCCGCGACCACAATGGCGAAGGCTTTGATAAAAGGTTGAATCTGGAAGCGCGTTTCGCTGCGCTTAAGAGGGGCGCTATCTGTGGCGCTATCCTGACCGGTGATTACGTAGACATCGATGTCGCCTGAAAATCGGATAATGTCATCGACTATCGATGTTTGCCGCAGCGTATTGAGCAGATCTTGAAGGCGCGTGGTATTTGGCTTGCCGATTACGATTTTGGTCACGTTATAAAGCCTTGCGTAGGCGACAATTTCCTCGGCTACTTTCTGACCACTCAAGGTTACTGCCTTGGCCCCGAGCTGTTCGGCCAGTTGCAGGTGGCGATAGACCAGATGACGCGCCTCTTCCGGTAAGCGCTGCGTTGCCGGCGTCTCGACGCTGACGGCAAGCCATTCGGCGTGGAGTGCCGTCGATAATCTTTTAGCGGCGCGCAGGAGTCTGGCCGAAAGCGGACTGGGGCTGACGCAGACCAGCACTTTATCGGCGGCCGGCCAGACATTGGCTACATCCTGATCGCTGCGATATTCGTGCATCTGCGCTTCGACGCGATCGGCCGTGGCTCGGAGGGCCAGTTCGCGTAGAGCAATCAGATTGCCTTTCTGGAAAAATCCGTCCAGGGCCGCTCTGCCTTTTTCGCCGCTGTAGACTTTGCCCTCTTTGATGCGTTGTAAAAGCTCATCCGGGGGTAAATCGACTAGCTCGACTTCGTAGGACGATTCCAGGATCGAATCCGGTACAGTTTCTTTGACGCGTACGCCGGTGATGTGCGCGACGATGTCGTTGGCGCTTTCCAGATGCTGAATGTTGATCGTCGTATAGACATCGATGCCGCTCTTCAAAAGTTCTTCTACATCTTGATAGCGTTTAGTGTGGCGCGCCCCTTCGATATTGGTGTGGGCTAGCTCATCGACGAGGATCACTTTCGGATGTCTGGCCAGGGCGGCGTCGAGATCAAATTCTTCATAGACGCGATCTTTATACGTGATCTTTTGCTGGGGTAATATTTCCAGGCCCTCGAGCATGCTCATCGTGTCGGCGCGTTCGTGCGTGACGACTATCCCGGCCACTACATCCACCCCTTCGGCGGCCAGTTTTTGAGCCGAGCTGAGCATGCTGAAAGTCTTGCCCACACCGGCGGCAGCCCCTAAAAAAATCTTGAGGCGACCACGGCTGGCCAGGGTCTCTTCTTTCTTTACCCTGGCCAGGATGGCCTCAGGGTCGAGTCTTTTGCCGTTCATGATCGTCACGCTTTTTGAGGATTTGTCGGCTATTTGTGCACGAGCGTCGCTTTTTCTTTTTCGCTATTTTCTGAGCTGATTTTGTCCAGAGCAAGATTGAGTTTGAGCACATTGATGCGGCGCTCGCCCAGAAAACCCAGCAATTTTTGCTCGGTTTTTGCAGCCAGTAAAGCGTCGATTGTGGCCGGATTTATTTTGCGGGCGGTGGCGACGCGGGCGGCCTGCAGTTGAGCATTTTCCGGAGAGATATCGCTATCGAGGCCTGAGCCGGAGCGCGTTACCGCGTCGACCGGCAGCAGGGTTGTCTCGCTCAAATTGTTTTCCTGGCGGTAGAGACGGGCCAGTGTTTTGATGCCGCTGAAATCTTTGCTGCCGTTGATTAACTTATCCGAGGTCGGTCCGAGATTGGTCCCACCGGAGAGCACGGCGTTGTAGCCGCTACCGGCAGCTGAGGGGCGGCCGTGGAAGTAACGCGGACTGCTAAATGATTGACCGATCAAGGCCGAGCCAATTACTTTACTGTCGGCATTGGCACCACTGGAGGTGATCAGCGATCCATGCGCCTGGAAGGGAAAGCAAACCGAGGCGATGGCTGTAATCGTCAAAGGAAAGACGATTCCGGTCAGCAGGGCAAAGAGTAAAGTGGCGGCGACTGCCGGATAAATATGCTTGAACATTTTCAGGACCCTGGAGCCAGTTGGAGGAAACAAATCAAGTTGTCGATGGCATAGATACCCGGGAAGGGCAGGATTACACCGAAAAATCCGTAGACGATTAGATTGCGTCGCAAAAGCTGGGCGGCGCTCATCGGTCGATAGGAGACGCCTCGCAGAGCGAGCGGGATCAGGGCGATAATGATCACGGCGTTGAAGATAACGGCGGCGAGAATGGCTGATTGCGGGGAGTGCAGCCCCATCAAATTGAGATTCCAGAGAGGCCCGTGGGCAGAGCTTTGCATGTAGAGCGCGCCGAAGATGGCGGGCAGGATGGCGAAATATTTGGCGACATCGTTGGCAATGGAAAAAGTGGTGAGGGCGCCGCGAGTCATCAGCAATTGTTTGCCTATTTGCACCACTTCAATCAATTTGGTCGGATTGCTGTCGAGATCGATCATATTGCCCGCTTCCTTGGCGGCCTGGGTACCGGTGTTCATTGCCAGTCCGACGTCGGCGGCGGCGAGGGCGGGAGCATCGTTTGTGCCGTCGCCGGTCATCGCTACTAGCCTGCCGCTGCTCTGCTCTTTCAAAATCAATTGCATTTTAGCTTCCGGTGTCGCTTCGGCCAGGAAGTCATCGACACCGGCTTCGGTGGCGATAGCGGCGGCGGTAAGAGGATTGTCGCCGGTGATCATAATGGTGCGGATACCCATCGCCCGCAGTTGTTCGAAGCGCTCTTTCATACCGCCTTTGACGACGTCTTTGAGATGGATGACGCCGAGCAGGCCGCGGCTATCATCCGCCACTGCCAGTGGTGTGCCACCGGCCTGGGCGATGCGGGTAATCTGGCGCTCGACTTCATCGGGGATGGCCATACCCAACTCTTTGACGAAGCGGAAGACTGCTTCCGATGCACCTTTCCTGATTCTTCTGTGACCGATATCGACGCCGCTCATGCGCGTCTGGGCGCTGAATGAGATGAAACGCGCTTCCTTGGCTGTCAGGCTGCGCTCGCGCAGACCTTTTTCTTTGGCCAGGGCGACTATTGACCTGCCCTCCGGTGTTTCGTCGGCCAGAGAAGAAAGTTGCACGGCGTCCAGAAATTCCTCGTCTTTGATACCGGGCGCCGGGATGAATTCCACGGCCTGTCTGTTGCCCAGTGTTATCGTTCCGGTCTTGTCGAGCAATAGTGTGTCGACATCGCCGGCTGCTTCAATGGCCTTGCCGCTCATGGCCAGCACATTATGCTGCAATACACGGTCCATACCGGCGATGCCGATGGCCGAGAGCAGAGCGCCGATCGTAGTCGGGATCAAGCAGACGAGCAATGAGACAAGAGAGAACATATCGGGGGCGGTGCCTGCACCAGCTTGCTTGACGCTATAGAGGGCGAATGGCAGGAGGCTGACCACGGCGAAGACAAAGACCAGGGTCAAGCCGGACAATAGTGTATTGAGGGCGATTTCGTTTGGTGTCTTTTGTCTGGAGGCGCCTTCCACCAGAGCGATCATCCGATCGAGAAAAGTATGTCCGGGATCGACCGATATCTTGATACGCAACCAGTCGGACAGTACTTTGGTACCGCCGGTGACAGCGGACCGGTCCCCCCCCGATTCGCGAATGACCGGAGCGGATTCGCCGGTGATGGCGCTTTCATCGACGGTCGCCACCCCTTCTATAACGTCGCCGTCACCGGGAATTACCTCTCCGGCCATGACTTTGACAATGTCGCCTTTGCGCAGCTGGGTGGCGGCTATATTTTCCAGGACACCGGAGGCATTTTCGCGTTTGGCCATAGTTTCCTGCCGATTTTTGCGGAGAGAATCGGCCTGGGCCTTGCCTCTACCTTCGGCCAGCGCTTCGGCGAAATTGGCGAATAAAACAGTGAACCAGAGCCAGACGGTGATCTGTCCTTCGAAGAGTAGGTTGTGGCTGCCGGCGATCAGGTCACGCACAAAAAGCGCGGTGGTAAAAAGGGAGCCGACGCCGACCACGAACATGACCGGATTTTTGGCCAGGGTTTTGGGATTGAGCTTGATCAGGGCATCGACAAAAGCGCGTTTGGTTACCTCGGCGTCAACGAGGGGCCGCTTTTTGCGGTGCGGCACTATATCCATCGTGGCATTATCCATTTTCGCTACCTAAAAAAGTCTGCCTGAATGCATCAGGAAATGTTCGGCGATCGGGCCGAGGGTGAGGGCCGGGAAAAATGTCAGAGCGCCGACAATGACGATGACGCTGGTGAGCAGCACGATAAAGATCGGGCCATTGGTCGGAAACGATCCGCTCGTCGGCGGCACGTATTTGCGTTTGGCCAGGGAGGCGGCGAGGGCCAGTACAGGCACGATCATGAAGAAGCGACCGAAGAGCATGGCCACTCCCAGGCTGACATTCCAGAAGGGGCTGTTGGCGTTCAGGCCGGCGAAGGCCGAGCCATTATTGCCGGTTGCCGAGGAATAGGCGTAGAGCATTTCGCTCAGTCCATGCGGCCCATTGTTGGCGACATTGTTGGCCGGGTCGCCGGCGCTATTTAAAAAGTCGCCGCTCGGTAAATGAAGAGCCACGGCCAGGGCGGTGAACATGAGAATGGCGAAGGCCGCCGTAAGCACATAAAGGATGGCCATCTTCACTTCTTTCTTCTCGATTTTTTTGCCCAGATATTCAGGCGAACGGCCAACCATCAAGCCGGCGATGAAGACGGTCAAGACGGCGAAGACGAGCATGCCGTATAGCCCGGCACCCACTCCTCCGAAGATGATTTCTCCGAGCTGGATGTTGAGCAAGGTGATCATACCGGCAAGGGGCGTCAATGAATCGTGCATGCAATTGACGGCGCCGCAACTGGCATCGGTAGTGATTACGGCAAAAAGACTGGAGGCGGCCAGTCCGAAACGGACCTCTTTGCCCTCCATGTTGCCGCCAAGGTCGGCGAGGACACTGGTGGCGTCATTGATGCCGGCGGCATGGATAATCGGATTGCCCTGACTTTCGAAGTGATAGACCGTGGCAAAGCCTGTGGCGAAGATGATGAACATGACGCTGAGCAAAGCAAAACCCTGGCGTACATCCTTGACGAGATAGCCGAAGCTATAAGTGAGGGCGGCCGGGATGATGAAGATCGAAAGCATCTCGACCAAATTGGTGAGTGCGTTCGGATTTTCGAAAGGGTGAGCGCTGTTGGCGTTAAAAAAGCCACCGCCATTGGTGCCGAGCATTTTGATTGCTTCTTGCGAGGCGACCGGGCCCTGGGCGATGATTTGCTCTGCTCCTTCGAGGGTGGTGGCGGTAGTGTAAGCATCGAAGTTCTGGACCACGCCCTGGGAAACGAGGAAGACTGCCGAAACTAAGCTCAGGGGTAACAAAATATAGAGAGTACTGCGAGTCAGGTCGCGCCAGAAATTGCCGATACCTGCCGCTTCACTGCGCGAAAATCCGCGTATAAATACAGTTGCCACACAAATACCGACGGCGGCCGATGCCCAGTTTTGCATGGCCAGGGCGACCATCTGGCTGAAATATGTGCAGGTGCTTTCACCAGCATAGGCTTGCCAGTTGGTGTTGGTGACAAAGGATATGGCGGTGTTGTAGGCCAGGTCCGGACTGAGCGTGGTCGCCCAGGCCGGTGCCTTGTTCGTCATCAAGGCCAGGGGATTGAGCGGCAGATATGCTTGCAAACGCAGGACCGCGAAGCTAAGAAGAGCGCTGGCCAGCGAAAAAGTGAGCAGGGCTAGACTGTAATCGATGCAGCGCATTTCGGCCTGAGCGTCGACACGACAGATTTTATAGAGTAGATTTTCGCAGGCGCCCAGGGGCCGCGTCAAAGTTGCGACGATAGCTAGGACCGCTCCTTTATTTTCGGAGTGGCCCTCGACAGCGCCTTCCATCACGGTCGCCATATAGATACCGAGCGGCTTTACAGTTAGTAGAAGGAGGATGCTGAAGAGGAGGAAAAGTAACCAGCCGTAGATAGTCATTTTTTTCTTTTTCTACCTCAAAATTTTTCGGGATAGAGGAGCGAAAAAAATAGATAAGCTGTCAGGCCGCCGGCGATGGTGGCACCGAGTAAATATTCGACTTGCATAATTGTCTCTATAGCCTGTCGCAATAGTGCGTGTAGAGCCCGGCCACAACAAAGGTTGCGACCATCGACGCGGCTAGAAGTAAATCCATTTTGTCTGCTTCCTGATTTTACTCAGTAACGGGAATAACCCTAGGATCAGGTTACCGCTTTGGGCTTGCGGACAGGGTCAATGGTTTAGCAAGATACAATCAAGATTGTGTCAAATTTTTAGAGGCGACCAGAGTTTCTTCACGCTTCTCGCCGCGGAAACGATAGCCGATACGGGTTTCGGTCTGGATGAAGCGTGGACGTTCTGGTCTTTTTTCGACCTTGGTGCGTAAGTTGGCGACATGGACGCGCAAGGTGTGCGTATCGTGAGCGTATTCCGGGCCCCAGACTTCTGTGAGGAGCTGGCGGTGGGTCAAAACGCGATCGACATTCATCGACATAAAACGCAGCAAGTCATATTCTTTTGGCGTCAGATGCACTTCTTTGCCATCGATTGTGACCAATCTTTTGACAAAATCGATGCGCATATCGTCGAGCTGAAAGACCGATTCTTGCGGCTCGGCCGTGGATGGACTGCGGCGCAGCACCGCCCGCATGCGGGCCAGGAGTTCGGGCAAGCCGAAAGGCTTGACGAGGAAATCATCGGCGCCGAGATCGAGGGCCTGGATTTTATCTTCCTCGCTTTTGCGCACCGACAAAATGATGATCGGTGTATTGGTCCAGCTTCTGATCTGTTTGCAGACCTCGAAGCCGGTCAGACCGGGCATGGCCAGGTCCAGGATAATGATATCGGGAGCATGGGTGGCCGCCAGCTCCAGCCCCTCTTTGCCCGAGGATGCTTTGAGGACCTGGTAGTCGTTGCGCTCCAAGCCTGTTTCCAGCGCCCAGATTATTTGCGGTTCGTCATCAATGATTAAAACTTTCATCGTCTTTCTCGTTACCTGAGGATAAGGGTAGCGTAATTCTAAAAACTGCACCACCCGCTTCTCGATTGTACGCTGATAGAGTTCCCTGGTGTGCTTCCACCAGGCCTTTTGATAAAGCCAGTCCCAGTCCCATTCCTGGTATCGATGTTTCTTTTACTTCGCTGGCGCGAAAAAATGGGGTAAAGACCAACGCCTCCTCACTTTTGGGCAATCCGCGGCCGCGATCCTTTATTTCAATATAAAATCTATTCTCTTCAGCAAAAGTTTCGAGTTCTACTTTTGCGTCGACGGGAGAATATTTCAGGGCATTTTCGAGTAGGTTGCGCAAAACCTGAGCCATCAAGACGCAGTCTACATTGACCTCGTCGCTCTCTGCTTCGAGTTTGACCTCGATGCGCGCGTTTTCTTCCTCGTTCAGGAGATTGAGAGCCGCTTCGACAAGCTCGGCAAGAGGTGTCTGTTCAAGCTTGAGTGAGAGGACCCCAGCTTCCAGGCAGGAGAGGTCGAGGATATTGTCGATCAGATGGTTGAGTCTGTCGGTTTCATGGTCGACGGCGCTGAGCAATCGCCTTTGCACTTCTCCAGAAACGGGCTGACCGGTTGAGAGCAGACTGTTGACACTCGTTTTGATCGAGGTGAGCGGACTTCTAAAATCGTGTGATACCATCGACAGTAGCGCTGATTTCAGCCGCTCCGTTTTCACGATCGCCTCCGTTTGTGCTTCTATTTTCATCAGGCGATCGCGCTGGACGATCATGCCGGCCAAATTGGAGAGAGAAACGATGACGCGCTTTTCTCCATCGCTGAGGAAGGCCGCTCCCGTTTCCAGATGCAAGACACCGAGTACCCTCTCTTCCACGATCACTGGCTGGTAAATGGCTCCGGCTCTGATTGCTCGGTGGAAGTGATCGTCCTGGCTCATGCCGACCGCTTTTTTTTCTGTAATCACAAACGCCACCGGGTCCGGTGCGTTGTTATCGATTGTCGTCGCTGCTGTGGGCACCATATTTGATGGCGAGCTCTGGGTGGTGTCGGCGGTTTCCTCTCCGAAAGTACGGCTGACATTCAAACGGCCGTCATCCTGGATAATGATAAAAGCGGCACTGCTCAGACCGATTACTTTGCTGAGCTGGATGAGCACACTGTCCAGGGCTTTAATCAAATCGAGTTGTGATGTGACGGCATAGGATGCCTGGGCTAGAGCTTCCGTTTCCTTGCGGCTCTGTTCCCTTTCTTCGATGCGGTCGACTAGCAGTACGGTCAGTTGACTGACGATTGTGGCGGTGAGGAGAAACATGCAGAGCACTACCCATTCGGACGGGTCGCTTACTGTAAATTGATGTGTGGGCTGGACGAAATAGTAGTCGAAGGCCAGGAAGGACTCTACCGAAACGAGTACTGCCGCAAAGCGCCCGAAGGTGAGAGCAGCGAGCAGGACAACCAGCAGATAGAGCATGGGGATATTGGCCACGACCATGTCCAGTCGCGTCCAGCTAATCAAAAAAGTGATCAAGGCTACGGCGAGAGTGGCAAAAATTGCCGCCAGAGCAGTTCGCAATGGGCGAGGACTTCTGGCGAAGAGAACTGGTGGAAAGGTCATCTGATTTTCTTGGCAAAAAAAAGTGGAGTAGGACTCCACTTTAATGCTTTTAGAGAATGTTGTGCAGAGCCTTGACCAACATTTCGTTTTCTTCCGGCAATCCTACGGTGATGCGCAGGCAGGTCGGTAGTCCGAAGGCGGCGAGCGGTCGGATCGCTATGCCATGGCGCAGCAGTCCTTCGTGCACTTTCGCTACTTTTTCAGCGTGGTCCATCTCGAGCATGATGAAGTTGGCGTGGCTGGGAATGCGATGCAGGCCGAGCTTGTCAAATTCATAGGTGAGATAGGCCATGCCTTCTTCGTTATTTTCCAGGGTGCGCTCCAGAAATTCGTCATCTCCCAGGGCTGCCAGACCAGCTTCTTGCGCCAGAATATTGGGCTCGAAGGGCAACTTGATGCGATTGACGAAGTCGATCAGATATTCGTGACCGAGGCCGTAACCGAGACGTATACCGGCCATGCCGTAGGCTTTAGCGAAGGTGCGCAGGGTGAGGACATTATCGAGGCGGTAGCGCATCGAATCCGGATAGTCGGGGTTGATGGCAGCAAATTCGTAATAAGCTTCGTCGAGGATGACGAGCACATGATCCGGCACTTTGCGAATGAAGTTTTCAAACTCGAGACGGGTGAAGATGGTACCGGTCGGGTTGTTGGGATTGCACAGATAGATCATCTTGGTCTTGGGACCGACCGCGTCAGCGATGGCATCGAGATCAAAGCGATAATTTTTGAGCGGCACGGTGGTCAGCTTGATGCCCTGCGCGTTGACCAAGACGTAAAGACCGATAAAAGTACCTTGCGACGTCAAAACTTCGTCGTCCCCGTGCAAGAAGGCGCGGACGATGTTGGCCATGGTGCTCTCAGAGCCTGAGCCGATGGCGACATTGTCGATCTTGGTGGCGTAACGGTCCGACAGGGCGGTGCGCAGCTTGGTGCCGCACAAGTCAGGATAGCGGCTGATCTCGGTCAGGCAATTTTGCATGGCGTCGATGGCACTCTGCGGAGGACCAAGCGGATTTTCGTTGGAGGCCATGTTGATAAAACGTTCGATGCCGAGCTCTTTTTTGAGCTGGTCAGGCGGACGGCCCGGTTGATATGCCTTCAGTGCCTCTATATGTGGTGGCACAAGGCGTTTCGGCAGCTCTTTGGCTGGTGAAAAAGAAATCGTATTCTTGGGATCGGTTACCAGCGCCAGTTGCTGGGACATCGAAGCAAGTTGTTGGATGAAAGTTGCCATTGGGTCACCGACTTTGATAGAGCTTTTTTCGAGCCGAAAGATGCAAAAAGCGGATCCGACAGCACTCTCACGCCCGGAACGATTTCTTCATCGATATAAAAGTTATCACCAAAAGGCTTACATAACAAATTAATGAGAGCGTTTTTTCGCTTGTTCAGAAAAACTTTAGATTGCGTGTAACGTTTTCGGGGTTTCAGGCCTCTGTTGCCATGGGGGTTTACCCCTGTCAGGAGAGAAATTGTCGGATCAGAAAGCACTTTTTCGTTTTGTGATCATGCTGAAACAGGCTCTGGAGGCCAGAACTTTGCTGTTTTTGAGCAATAAACAATACTTTTTGGCCGGATTTTGTGATAATGTTGAGTGACACGCGGGTGTAGTTCAATGGTAGAACGGCAGCCTTCCAAGCTGCACACGAGGGTTCGATTCCCTCTACCCGCTCCATTTATCAAGCTGCTTGCTTCTGCCTCGATGTCCGGTTGGACGCCGCGGGCCGCTTTTATATTGTCTATAATTCTCTTGTCGCCGGCTCCTTGTCCGGGCGTTCGCAGCCATTTCAGCGTTCTATATCAACGTTCTATATATGAAGGGGTTTATCGTGGCAGAAGAAAGACTGAGTATCAGCGACGTCCTGGTGGCCAGGAAGCGCATCACCGGCCACATCGCCCCGACGCCTTTGCGCATCAGTCACTGGATGTCGGACCTTTCTCAGGCCGAAGTCTGGATGAAGCTTGAAAACCTTCAGGTGACAGGTTCCTTTAAATATCGGGGCGCGCTAAACGCTCTTACCTTCGCCAAAGAGCGCGGCTACGGCAAAGTCTTCACCGCCTCCGCCGGCAATCATGGACTGGGTGTGGCCGAAGCAGCCCGCATTACCGATCGCGAGGCGGTCATCTGTCTGCCCAAGAATGTCTCGCCGGCCAAGAAACAAAAGCTGGAGCGCTATAGCGTCCACTTGCTCGAGCACGGCGAAGATCTGGAGCAGACCGAGCAATATGCTATGCGCATGGCTCAAGAGAAGAAAGGGCTTTATGTCTCGCCCTATAACAATCGCGAAGTGATTGCCGGTCAGGGCACGGTCGGCCTGGAAATGTACGAAATCGTCCCTAAACTATCCACTTTGATCGTTGCCGCCGGCGGCGGCGGCCTGATTTCTGGCATCGGCCTGGTGGCCAAGGTGATCAATCCGAAGGTGCGCATCGTCGGAGTCGTCGCCGATGCCTCCCCGACTCTCAAAACCGCCGTTCAGTCTGGCCGGGTCGTGCCGGTCGTGCAGCATGAAACGATAGCCGACGGCATCGCCGGCAACATCGATCCCGATACAATCACCTTCCCGCTGGTGCAGGAGGTTGTGGACGAATGGGTGGCTGTCGAAGAACACGACATTCGCAAGGCCGTTTTCGACTTCCTCGAACATGAAGGCATGCTAATCGAGGGGGCGGCTGCCGCCGCTATTGCCGCCATCTCGGGCAAATACATTAGTTTCAAACCGCGTGAGCGCGTTGCTGTAGTCGTTTGCGGCGGTAATATCAACCGCTCCGACTGGCGCCAGATTGTCGGCGACGAGCTTCTCTCCAAGAGCAGCAAGGGCTAGAGCAAAGATTTAGCCCTTGCTGCTGGCTCTGTTTTGGCCGTGACAAATCGGCCTCAGTCAGTGCAGGAGCTCGGATAGACCCTCGTTCATAGCATCGCTGTGGACGACTTCGTTCGGGCCGGTTACCTGCTGGTAATTTTTTGGCACTTGAAAGTCGGAGGCTTTGAATGGTACTTCGTTCTGCTCTTCCAGTTTTACTTCTTCGGAGTGGCTGCCGTTGTTATTGGTTACGGTCAGGCTGAGCGGAATGCCGCTGGCCGGGAGTGTACCCAGGGTACGGGAGATGACAGTACAGACGCGGGGCAGATATTTCTTGCCCTCGAATACATATAGCTCCCCGCTGTTGACGGTAAGCCTCTGCCAGGTGTGCAATCCTTTCTCATTGGCTGCGGCCGGTAATTGCAAGATGTATTTCTTACAGGTTAAACCCTTAAGTTCTGCGCTTTCCGAGCCAACCGTCTTGAGATTGCACGGGTCGCCCGGGCGGAAAAGAGCAGCGCCCGACGCGATTGGAGTGCGCCAGGTGGCGGCCGGACAGTGGCAGTAGATTTTGCTTTGATCGTTTAGAAAGAGGACATCCCAGTCCGGAGCGCAAAGGATAAGCGACACGCGGCGAAATGGTATCTCGAGGCGCACTGCTTGCCTGGTCAGTTTTAGAGTGGTCTTGCCGTTCAGAAGAGAGTACTGACGCAGCACGAGCGTTTTTTCGAGCGCTGGCGCAGTCGAGTGCGCGGCTGGAGCAGCTGGGCTCGAAGGTATGTGCAGTAAATTTGCGGTCAGGGCAAGGCCAGCCAACAGCTTTGCACCGCCTGGAAAAATGTCGCCAATTGACCGCCGGGGGAAGCGGGAGTGTTCAGACAAAGCTTGCAGAGTTTTATCCTGTCGTCTTAACTGGCCAACTATCTTAAAGCTAACAAGAAAGGGCCAGACGCGCAACTATCGGCAGTTAAGTAAAACTTGTCGCCTGCACCATATTCGGTGGCGCAATAATTGACCTGCCACTTTATTCCGGAGCTGGCTTCGCCCGGTCGGCAGGTTTTTAAATCAGACTTAACATCGACCTGCTTCACACTGCAGCCCTTGTGGGAGGAGGACCATTGCGCACCTGACAAGATCGGCTATGATTTACGAGTACTGATCAAACGGCAACATGTATTACCCATCAGCCATCCGCTCGGTTATTGCCCTCGCATTCCTTTTGCTGGCCGGTTTCTTCTACCTGGCTCCATCCGTGCGCGCCAATAATAACGACATCAGCGAAACCATGTCGGTGAAAGCTCCCGCCGATGTGGTCTGGAAGGCTATAACCAGCGCCGACCAGTTTCAGGCTCAAGTCAAATCGACTAAAGATGACGAAGCCGTCGTCGAGCAGTCGTTTTATAAGATCCCATTTTATGGCGAAGTGAAGGCGACCTTGCGCGTCAAAGCCAAGCCAAACGAAGTGCTCTCTTATGATTTGATCGAAGCGAAGATGATCAAAGGCTTCTCCGGCTCCTGGATCCTCACCGCCATCGATAAGAGCACGACCAGGCTGAAGCTGACCTCCAACGTCGATCCCGGCCTGCCTATTCCGCGATTTTTGGTCAATCAATTTATCCGCGGTAAAGTCAAAGGCCGTCTCAAAAAAAGTCAGGTGCTGGCTGAAGAACTCTACAATAAGAGTGTGAAAACTACCGCCGAAGTGCCCAAGCCGGACATCGCTCGGCCCTGAACTCGGCGCTCTCCTTTAAATCGATTGGATTTTATTTTGCCGCTGTCATTTGATAGTCGGTGCTGAGCGAGACTGCTTGCCAGCGAGAGAGCTCGGCGCTAAATTCGGTAAGCATCTTGGTGGCACGCTCGAAGGCATCCGAGCCCAGCACCAGATGTAGTGGCGGCTCAGGACTTTCCACCACTTCAATTATCGCTCTGGCTGCCAGATCCGGATCGCCAATTTGTTTGCCGTCGTACTGGCGCAGGCGATTGATCGTCTCGCCACTCGAGTCGGCGTAGGCGGAAATATTTTTGGCCGTATGACGGATCGAATTTTCGCTCAGGAAATCGGTGCGGAATGCCCCGGGCTCGACAACAGTAACGTTGATGCCAAAGTGTCTCACTTCATGGGCGAGGCTGACCGAAAGCCCTTCCACGGCAAATTTGGAGGCGGCGTAAAGGCCATAGCCACCGACCGGTGCAAGACCCGCAATCGATGAAAGGTTGATGATGTGACCATGGCCCTGGGCGCGTAGAAAGGGCAGGGCGTGCTGGATGACGAACATCGTCCCCATAAAGTTTGTGTCGAGCTGGTCGTAGGCCTCTGCTGTAGATGTTGTTTCGATTGCACCAAGTAGACCATAACCGGCATTGTTGACGATGACATCGAGGCGACCGTGTAAGGTCTGGGCGCGGGAGACGGCCTCGCGTACCTGCTCGCGCAGGCTGACGTCGAGAGGCAGTAGATGCAGTGTGCCGGTGCTGTGAATGATCTCGGCTTCGCCGCTGCGGCTTGTGCCAATCACTATATCGTCATTAGCCAGTGCTGCTTCGGCCAGAGATTTTCCCAGACCGCGAGACACCCCGGTGATAAACCAAACTTTTTTCTCTCTGGCCATGATGCACCTCGCTGTTTTTTCTCGTCCTTCCTATAGCAAACATGATTTTGCCCGCAGTCTCAATGCCAAATCCTCCGTTCTTTTTGCCTAATCCTGCAGGCTGTAATATTTTTGTCCGAAGCGACCGGTGCATATGCTTTACTAAAAAGTATCAGGCAAATCATTAGTGAGAATTTTTTCGCCCCGATTATTAACCCGATTATTAACCCGATTATTTAAAGGTCGATCGATGCAAAAGCGCAGTCAACAGGAATTGTCCGTATCTGGGCAGGAGCTGGATAAACTGGAAGCAAACCGTCGGCGCATCGTCGATTTGCTCGAGCGTTCTTCACCGGGACCGGGCGTGCGCGGCTCGGTGCTCGAAGGCGTTAAATTGATGCGCGCCGACAGCTCGACTGCCCGGGTGCCGGTGCTCTACGAGCCGAGCATCGTGGTCGTGGCGCGAGGGCGTAAGCGTGGCTATCTGGGCGGTCAGACCTATATCTATGATCAGAATAACTATCTTGTTCTGTCTGTGCCTATGCCCTTCGAATGTGAAACCGAAGTAAGTGCGGAAGGACCGATGTTGGGCGTTTCGATTAAAGTGGACGTGTCGGTGCTCGGGGAGCTACTGATGAAAATGAATCCGCGCCAGAGCAGCGCCGACAGCGGTGCGCTCGGTATTTTTGCTACACCGCTCGATGAGCGCATGTCAGGCGCGGTCTTGCGTTTGCTCGAATGCATGCAGTCGCCGGTAGAGGCCGAAATCCTTGGACCGCAAATCATGCGCGAAATCACCTATCTCGTACTTTGCGGCGAGCAGGGTGGTGCCTTGCTTGCCCTGATCGCTTTGAACGGACGGATCGGACAGATTCAGCGAGCCGTGCAGCGCATGCACATTCAATACAATCAGGCTCTGGATATCACCGAGCTTGCCGAAGACCTGGGCATGAGTGCCTCCGCCTTTCATCACAATTTTAAAGCCGTGACTGCGACATCGCCTTTGCAATATTTGAAAACGATTCGTTTGCATAAAGCGAAAATGTTTATGGTGCAGGAAGGCATCGGAGCTGGTGACGCCGCCGAAAGAGTCGGCTATGAGAGCGTCTCGCAATTCAGTCGTGAATTTAAGCGTTTCTTCGGCGAATCGCCTCTGCAGGAAGTGGCGATCACCAGAGCGCGCCTTGGACTGGAAGCTCCGGTATTGACTCGCATCGAGTAGAGCGCCTGACTGCTGGCCCAGGGAGGATGATCGTATTTATACAGCCGCCGTCATTTTTGGACAGACGCAAATTGACCGCAATTTTCAGTTCTGTTATCTTGGGCTCACTAACACAGGCGGAGCGCCAATGAATACCCAGTCTCGCAATAGAGTGTTAATAACTTCGCCTTTCACTCCGTCGGTTTTAACGGCTCTGGCGATTGCGCTCGCTCTCCTCGTGCCCATGGCGCTTCCGCCTCTCTCGGCCCTGGCCAGGCAGGCTTATCCTCCCTATGTCACCAATAAAAAACTCTACGCCGCTCGCGATTTACGAGGCCAGGGCGCTCCGGATCTGGTCGTCAAAGAGTGGTTGAGCGGCAAAGCCCCCGCCATCAAGGGCAAGGTGGTTCTGATCGATTTCTGGGCTACCTGGTGTCCGCCCTGTCGCGAACTTATTGCTGAGCTCAATGAATATCAAAAAAAATATGCCGACGACCTCGTCGTCGTAGGCATCACCGATGAGTCGGCCGCCACCGTCCGTGCATTCATGAAAAAGCAGCCGATTTCTTATCAAATTGGCATCGATCCTGAAAATACGATGAGCGACCGCATCGGTATAAACGGCATCCCGCATGTACTCCTCATTTCAGCCGATAGCGTCGTGCGCTGGCAGGGCTTCCCGACAGCGGAAGAAGATCCGCTCAGTGAAGAGATAATCGAGCAGGTCATTGCCGCCAGTAAAGCAAAATAGTTTGTTTTTTTGCTGACTGATTCGAGCTGCCGAGCTAAAGGCGGATCATCTCCCCTTCGATAAAGCTCGAGCTGAGCAGATCGATTTCTACCGCTTCTTGATCGGCCAGACGAGCCAGGTCTTTGCTCAGGGTGTCGAAGCTGATATTGGCCGGTACGGCGATTTCGGCGTGCATTGTAAACAGCGGTGTGCCGGTTACCGGTGCATTGACGATATCGGTGTCGAGGCTCTGAAAATTGATATTGAGATCGCGCAGATGCGATGAAATTTTGTGAACGATGCCTTCATGATCGGCGCCCGTCAGCGAAATACTGTAGAAGGCGTACCCGGCGAATCGTTCGGTCGGCTGTGCTGTCGTTTTCTTGCAGACGATTGTCAGTCCTTCTCTGGTCAGTTCATTGAGGGAAAATTCCAGTTCTTCGACCTTTTCCGGCGGCACTGTGACAAGGCTGATCGCGGCGAATTCACCGCCGAGTAGAGTCATGCGGCTGGCTTCGAGATTGGCGCCGTGGCGGACGACGATTTCGGTCAATCTGGCGACGATGCCGGGACGGTCTTCACCGATGGCGGTGACAAGCAACTGATTTTTCATGTGATTTCTCTTTCTGTTTATTTTGACGGCAAATGGTGCTTACCAGATCTTGGCGCGTTTATCCGGAGCTCGCCACATCGGTGTATCGGCTTTGATATCGAAGGCTGTGAAAAATTCCTCGAAGTTTATTAGCGGGCCATAAGCGCGGAATTTGCCCGGTGAGTGAGGGTCGACTGTAATCAGTCGTTTGGCTTCGGCGTCTCTGATATTGATGCGCCAGAGTTGCGAGAAGGATAGGAAAAATCTTTGCTCGGGGGTGAAGCCTTCGACGTTTTTGCGTTTGGCCGGATCTTTTTTGAGGGCGCGTTGCATGGCGTCGTAAGCGATGCTCACACCGCCTAGATCGGCGATGTTTTCGCCAAGGGTAAGTTTGCCGTTGACATGCAGGCCGGGGAGAGCTTCGAAAGCATCGTATTCGTCGATGACTTTCTGGGCACGCTTATCGAATTCGGCTGCATCCTTATCGGTCCACCATTCGGCGAGATTGCCGTGGGCGTCGAAGTGGCGGCCCTGGTCGTCGTAACCGTGGGTAATCTCGTGGCCGATGACCGCGCCGATGGCGCCGTAATTGACGGGATCGTCCATGCTCAGATCGAAGAAGGGCGGTTGAAGAATGCCGGCGGGGAAAACGATTTCATTCATCAGGGGGTTGAAATAGGCATTCACTGTCGGTGGTGTCATCTCCCACTCGCTCTTATCGACCGGTTTGCCGACGCGCACCGTTTTGCGATTGATTTCGAAAACTTCGGCTCGCTCTACATTACCAAAGTAGTCGTCGCTATCAATCACGACCGAGCTGTAATCGCGAAATTTATCTGGACAGCCGATTTTAGTGACGAAGCGATCGAATTTAAGCATCGCCTTTTTGCGCGTCTCATCGCCCATCCAGTCCAGTTTTTGCAAATGGTCGGCAAAAACCTCCTTGAGGTTTGCGACCAGTTCCTGCATGCGCGCTTTAGCCGAGGGTGGGAAATATTTTTCGACATAGAGTTGGCCGAGCGCCTCACCGATGGTGCGGTCGATGATCTTGGCCGAGCGCTTCCAGCGCGGTTCCTGCTGCTCCTGACCGCTGAGAGTCTTGCCGAAGAAGTAGAAATTTTCGTTCTCCACTTCTTCATGCAGGAAGGGCGCTGCGTTGTGCAGTACTTGCCAGCGCAGATAGGTCTTCCAATCCGCAAGAGGGCGCTCTTTGACGAGCTTGTTCATTGCTTCGAAAAATTCCGGCTGGCCGACGACGGCATAGGGAATCTCGGCGATGCCGCGATCATTTAAATAGAGTTTCCAGGGGATGGACGGTCCACTTTCAACCAGCTTGCTGATTGTCACTTTATTGTAGTTTTTGATCGGATCGCGCAGGTCGACCCGTGAGCGACTGGCTTTAGCCAGGGCTGTTTCGACTTCCATAACGGTCGCCGCATTCTTCGCCGCGTTGGCTTCACTGTCTCCGAGCAGGGTAAACATTTTTTTCAGGTGCGCCAGATAAGCGGTGCGCTGGGTGGCGAATGACTCGGTCAAATAATAATCGCGGTCGGGCAGGCTCAAGCCGCCCTGGCCGAGCTGAAAAGCGTAAATGTCACTGTCCTTGGCATCGGGGTCGACACTGGTATCGAATACGCTACCAATACCTTTTTTGTGAAAATCGGCCAGGACCTTAAAAAGATCATCGTTATTCTTGATGCTTTCGACCTGGGCCAGTTCGCTTTTAATCGGCTCGAAACGTTTTTTCTCCAGCAATTCGGTGTTCATTGCCGAGGCGAAGAAATTACCAATCTGGATTTTCGGTGTATTGGCTTTGCCTGCTGCTTCTTTGCCGGTGCTCTGGCTGCGCGCTTCTTCGAGAATGCCATGGATCAGATAGTTGTTGCGCTCGGCCAATTCGGCGAAGCTTCCCCAGCGTGATTTGTCGGCCGGGACAGGATTGTTTTTGACCCAGGTGCCGCTGGCATAGTGATAAAAATCATTGGCGGGCTTGACCGATTTATCCATGTAGTCGACGGAAAACTTGGGGATTTTTGGTTCTTTTTCGGTCAAAGTCGTGGTCGCTGCACTTTTGCTGGGCGCCGCCTGGGAGAGCGCGTCCGCTCCGTTCAACCGCGCTATCGGTGCGCCGCCGACAAGCGCGCAAGAGAGGGCGACGGCTATTTTTAAAGTGGCTCTTTGCATCGAAAGGTTCCTTCTATTCCGGCCGGTTGGCTTATCGGCGCCGGGCAGGCGCACGGAGGACATCCACTGGCGTGTATGTGACAAGGGTAGAGATTAGCATATAAAATGAGCCTTAGTGGCTGACCGGCAAGCGAACCCAGAAGGTGCTGCCCTGGCCCTCGACGCTGTCCAGCCCAATCCTGCCGCCCTGTTGCTCCACCAGTGCTTTACAGATGGCAAGACCGAGGCCGTTGCCGCCTTTTTCCGTGCGATCGCTGGCCGTCACCTGGCCGAAGCGTCGAAAAATTGTATTGAAGAACTCAGCAGGCACGCCGCGCCCCTGGTCTCTGATTGATATTTGCAAACTCCGGCCGCCATCCGATTCTTGATAGTCACTGGCTGAAAATTCTACATAGCTGCCCGGCGACGAGAATTTTATGGCATTGGAAACAAGATTGAGCAATACCTGCAGCATCTTATCGCTGTCCAGAGCGACGACTTTGTCGGTCGGTAAAACGCGCAGTTCGATTTTCGCTTGATCTGCAAGCGGTTTGAGCAATTCGCGGCATTGGTCGAAAAGCTCCTGGATGCGGGTGTCGGTTATAGTCGCGGTGACTGCCTTCGATTCTATTGTGTCCAGATTGAGCAAATCTTTGATCAATTTGAGCAAATAAGTGCTGCTCGAAAAGGCCGTTCGCGTCAGTTCTTGCCTTTCTTCCAGCGTTAGTTGTCCGCTCGCGAGAAGCGAGAGGGCGCCATGAATGCTTGTCAGGGGAGCGCGTAAATCGTGACTGACGATCGCCACCATCTCCGATTTGCTTTCGGAGGCATCGAGGGCGGCCCTGGTTGCCGCGCTCAATTCCTCTGAATAAACCGCGAGGTCAAAGTTAAGGCGCTTCAATTCGTCCATCTGCTTTTGTAACTGTTCTCTCTTATCGCGTTCAGCGATCGTCAAAGAACGCTCCAACAGTCGGGTGCGCAATTCCAGGACGCTGTTGATTTCGGCCGGCAGCCACGGGCGCGAGTGGCCGTCGACCTGTTGTCTCCAGGCCTCAAAAGAAGCACGTGGATGGATCCTTTTGTCTTCATCCAGGCTCGCGCTATACTGCGGCGAGCCAGCCCAGGTAATCTCTCGTGGACGTTCCTGGCGGAACCAGGCCAGCCAGCGCTCACCATTTTCGGAGATCTTCACGGCGAGCAAGCCGCTCGCTTGTGCCTTGTAGCTTTGCGCGTCGGCAACTCTCTCGCTCAAGCAATCAGTAGCGGCGATGGTCAGGTCGCTTTGCGTTTTTAGATAAGTGAAAAGTTCGCCTAGTTCGGCGGCTGTAGGGGTGATGCCGCAGCTCAGTGAATGCTCTCTCTCTATAATGGCCCCTCCGCTCGCTTCGCAGACACCGAGCAAATGGTCGCCAGCTGCGATTAGAGCGGCGGGAAGATCTTGCGCCTGGGCAATTTCGTGCAGAAGGTGATCAACTTTTTCCTGCAAAATTTCCTGATATTCATTTGTCGCGGCGGCTTCCAGCTCGGTTAGTTTGAGCGAGCCTAACCGGGCGAGAAAATCGCAGGTCGTTCTTTGTTGATAATTGACATGGCGAGGAGTGCTGTGGTGACAGGCGATCAGGCCGCGTAATTCTCCGTTTTCGCCAAGCAGTGATATCGACATCGAGGCTGCCACCTTCATATTGCGCAAATACTCGGCATGAACAGGCGACATGCTGCGCAAAATAGCTTTGGAAAGGTCGAGGGGCTGGGCGCGGGTTTGATCGTCATTGCCTTGATCAAGCCGCTTGAGCATAGCCGGACTGCTGTCCACATCGACCAGCAAGCGCAGCCGATTTTTTTCATAGAGAACGCGTGCCTGAGCGGGGATGTCGGTCGCCGGAAAGTGCAAACCGAGGTAAGACTCCATGTGGTCTCCACAGGCTTCGGCAAGTACCTTACCGCTCCAGTCTGGTTCGAAGCTATAGATCATCACCCGGTCGAAGCCTATCAATTTGTGCGTCAACGCCGCCATGCGCTGGAAAAGCTCGGCGCTAGTGTGGCATTTCAGGGTTTCGGATATGGCCTGATAGGAGACCCGGAAAAACTCCATGGCGTTGATCGCCAGCTCCGTCTCGGAGCGCTCGAGCTCGATTATGAGCAGGCCGTCGCTGCGGTGCAGGGCGGCATCGAAATCGACCGCCCTCGGCCGGCAGGACAATTTCCAGTGCAATGGATTGAGGTTTTCGGGTGATTGTTTGCTCAGCGCCATTTGCAGGTCGGCGACTTGCAGGTCGCCGAGTAGAGAATCCAGCGCCTGGCCAAGAAGCTCTTCGCAGGCAATGCCGAGAACCGCAGCCGTATTGTCGCTGGCCTGAAGGATGCGCATTTCGCCTTCATCTACGGCCAGGAGCACACCGTGTGACTGGATCGAGCCGGGGATGTGAATCGGTTCGTCGGCGCAGAGGGAGAGGTCTGGGTTCTCTTGAGCAGCTTGGTTCATCCGTCATGCCTCAGTATTGTTTTCAAATTTGCAATGCCTGGATTACCTACTTACTTACTTACTTGCTTTGTTAGTTACTTCTCTGGATTATAGCGGTTTTGCCTGGTTCGTGCGGCACGCTTCGGGTTTGTCAGCCCTGCACTTTTGCCGGTACGCACCTTTAGAGCTTCGTTCTCTTAAGCGTAGTGGTGTCGTATGTGGTGCAAGTTCTGATTAGAGTACAACCCTCTTCCCCGGCTTGACCGTAACCGCTCGCTTTGCCACAATTGGAACCAACAGCCAGATCGAGGTGTTTGCCAACGGGCATCTTCGATCGAGATGCTCGTCGTCGAGATAAATAATTTCGAGATAAAAAGGCGGGAGATACACGATGCGAAGATATTTTTGCCGAGACAAATCAGTTTACGAAGGAGATTCTTGTGCCCAAGTACAACAAACTATCAAAGGACGACGCTGCTGTATTGCTGGTCGATCACCAGGCCGGCTTGCTTTCGCTCGTGCGCGATTTTTCGCCCGATGAATTTAAAAACAATGTCCTTGCCCTCGCTGACGTGGCCAGATTTTTCAATCTGCCCACGATTTTGACGACTAGTTTTGATCAGGGACCGAATGGGCCGATCGTGCCCGAACTGAAGGCGATGTTCCCCGACGCTCCCTTCATCGCCAGGCCCGGGCAGATCAACGCCTGGGATAATAGCGATTTTGTCGACGCCGTCAAAAGGACAGGCCGTAAACAATTGATCATCGCCGGTGTAGTCACCGACGTCTGTGTCGCCTTTCCGGCTTTGTCGGCGATGGAGGAGGGTTTTGAGGTTTTTGTCGTCACCGATGCCTCGGGCACTTTCAATACCACCGTACGCGACGCCGCCTGGAGCCGCATGACTGCCAACGGCGCCCAGCTGATGAACTGGTTCAGCGTCGCCTGCGAATTGCACCGTGACTGGCGTAATGATATCGAGGGTCTCGGTGCTCTGCTTTCCAAGCATCTACCCGCTTATGCCAATTTGATGCAGAGTTTTGGTGTGAAAAGATAGACGCCGCCCCTCTCAGCCAGGCCGGCACAACATCCAGCCCGGCAAGCCGGCCGATTAATTCGGTCGGCTTTTTTTTGCATTTAACAGTTTCGTCACAACACAGTCGTTGAAAGGACTTATGCTCGGTGCGAGAAACAGCTCTCGAATCGCTTACCAGTTAACAAATTCAGTCAATTCGTCGCCTCCGATGCAGGTTTTTACCATGGATCAAGTCAGTACTCACGTATCTAATGATAATGCCGTGGATCTCGGAGATAGGCATAAGCCTGCGACAGATCTGGACGCCCATGCTTTGCTTGCTGATAAAACCTCATATCAGCCTGATGGTCAGAGTGCAAATACAGCATCTTCTTATCTGCCAGGCCTCGACCTCGGCGACTTTAAACAGGCTGCTCAAAAATTGCTTGCGCCCGTGCCAAAGGACGAAGGAGGGACATATAACGGTCTGGACCTGGTCAAAATGGTCGGCAATCCTGACCTGAAAGGCCAGGATGCACTTGTTGCCGCCACAATCTATCGCATGTATCAAACGACGGAGGGCTGTGCGATGTCTTCCTCTGGCGGCGGCGGCGGCGGCGGCGGCGGTGCTTCGGGAGGTGGCTCCAGTAGTGACCAGGGCGCCGGCGCCGAATCAGGCGGTGGCGGCCGCAGTCATCACCCCAGTGATCACAAAAGAGTGGCCCAGGCCAATCCCGCTCCGGCGGCTGCATCTGAAATTACTTGCAGCCACTCATTTAATGTCCGAGACATTGATGGATTGCGTCCGCCATTGAAAGACGATACTAAAGTCCTGGATGAATTTGCCAAATTGACGGAGCTGGATCTCTTCAATCGTGTCGATCTCAATCATGACGGCAAGCTGAGTCGCTCCGAACTGGCTCAAAGTGTTCGCTTCGCTCCCATCGCCTCGGAAGTACCGGCCCTGGGACAGGCTCTGGCCGACGCTCCCGCTGGTCTGGCTTACCTTGACGTCCGGCACATCTACGCCGATGAGCGTCGCGCCGACAGCGACTACAACCGTATGAAGTTTAGCCTGGAGCAGGCCGGAAAAGGCCTCAAGGAGGCGAGCAGTCGCGAGCTTTTTGCCGACAGGGCCAATCCGCTCGCCAGCATTAAAATGGATGATGTCGTGCAGGGCTCGGTGGGCAATTGCTATTTCGAGTCCGTGCTTGCCTCGGTCGCCGGCAATAAACCTGAAATCATCCGTGACAGTATCAAAGACAATCAGGACGGTACTTTTACGGTCACCTTCAAGGGCGATGCGGCACATCCGGTGACAGTTGCCGCACCCACCGACACCGAGCTGGCTATTTATTCCCAGGGTAGCAAAGACGGCATCTGGGCGCCTGTTATGGAAAAGGCTTTTAGTCGCTATAGCGTCGATGTGCTCAAGCGTCCGCAATTTGACGGCACAGCGCAGGATGCTACGGCTGCAGGAATGGAGATGCCCACCATGAAGCTTCTAACGGGAGAAAATGCTCTCGCCTATCACACGACTAGTTGCTATGAGAATGCCAATCTGAAGATTCCTAGCGGCGACCCCGTGGAAATCAACGACCTTGTGGCGAAGAGCGCCATCGACGGTTTAACTGGGGGCAAGCTGGTTACGGTTGGTACGTCTGATGGCCTGGCCCGGGAATTAGGCCTTGACGCACACCATGCCTATACCGTTATCTCTTACACGCCTGGTGCGGACGGCGGTACTTTTGTATTGCGGGATCCACGCGGAGCGATAGAAAATCGTCAGGCCTATCCGAAGATTACCGGCGCTCAGTTACGGCGCAACCCGCTCACCATTTCGGTTGGTGACGTGAACTGAGCGACGGTTTTACTTGATTTATCAGCTGGCATATTTTGCAACTGAATTATTTAACGCCACCATTCGTGGTGATAGCAGGCGCGCGGACCACAATAGCGATTGTTGTAGGCGTTGTAGCCGCCGTTGACATAACCATAAGGCATGGCACCTGCTGACCAGGGGGTCTGGCCGTTGTAACCGTAGGCGCCGTAAGCACCGTAGTTGCTATATGGGTTGTTGTAGTTGTTATACAAGTACGGATTGTATGCCGCCGATTGGTTTTGCAGATACATCTGCATCGCTAATTGGTTAAGATATCTGTTGTTGTTGTTGTTGTTTGCCATGGCCGGCGAAGCCGCTATACAGGCCACTGAAGCTGCAGTAAGCGCTGCAGAAAGAGCCATTGCTTTGATGTTTTTGATACCCATGATTTTAGCCTCCCCTATCCAGGAATCAGGCTGCCCGGGTAGGAATTTAGAAAGTTGATTTTGGAATTTGAAGAATTGGTTTCAGCTGTCTGATTGAAAGATGCCGTCTAACTAAGGCCCGCACCTGATATTTCAATTTGTTACCTTTCCGTTTTCTACACTTTATATAGACGTATATTCTGGAAAAAGTTTCTGCCTTACCTTGTCTTTTAATCGAAGAAGTCTTTTTCGCTTTGGTGGCATATCTAGTGTCATTTGCTGCAACCAATATGCTTCAAATCGTCTATTAATGCAGGCTTATTGGGTCTTTGAGTAGGCTGCGACCCCTGTTGTCCGTCGACCTTAAGTCTTGCGGGCTTGCCTATGAGGCGCTAATTGACCTAAACTGTGTGACCCGAGAGGTTACAGCATGAACAAGGCCAAAAAGATTTGTAAGTCGGTCGCCAGGGTCGTCCATCGCCTGGAGCAGGCCCAGAACCGGATCGATGACTGTGTTGAGCTGGTCGAAAAGCTTGAAAAGTGGCCGGAGAAGAAAGAAGATTTGCTTTCAGCTCGTGATGACGCCGATAAGGCCATTGTCAAACTGAACGAGCTAATTGTGGCCATTGAAGAAGCAGACAGCGCGGAAAATTAGGGGAAATGGTCGGAAAGGGAAAAATGTCAGTGATTGAGCGCCAACCACGTCTTTTTCGCGGGGGAAACGCCGCCCTGTTTCGCTCCGCGGTTTCTGTGCTCTCCGTCTTGTCGGCATCGCTCTGGGGCCGTATGGCAGCGGCTTCCGAGTTTGACGATCTTGGCGAGCGTTCGACTGCGCAACTGCGTATCCTGGACCGCGCCATTGTGCTGCATCCACGAGATTCAAAGGGCTTCGTCGACCGGGCGGAGTTTTTCGGCAAGGCCAATTTTGAAGATAAGGCCTTTGCTGATTTCAAGCGTGCTCTCGAATTGCAACCTACTGATTCTGATGCTTATTTCAAGCGTGGCGAATTCGAAATGCAGCTCGATGATTACCGCGCCGCCCTGAGCGACTATTTGAAGGCGGCACAGTTCGCGCCGGATGCGGCTAAAGGCAGCCCTTTGCGTCATGCCGGCCGAGCTCAAATAAAGTTGCGGGCTTTTGCCGATGGAGTCAAAACTCTGACCAGTAGTCTCGCCTATGAGGTGCCGACGGCCAAGCATCTGACGCTTAAAGAGAGGGCAATTTGTTATGTGGCTCTGCACAAATACAAAGAAGCGATCGCTGATGTTAACGCTATGGGCTACGGCGGACCGGTGCATTCGGATGAGGCACTGGCAATCCGTGCCGAGGCGGAGTTTCAGTTGGGTCAAACTCAGGCTGCCATCGACGACCTCACTCTCGCTCTCAGAAATGTCAAAAAGAAGCCAGCAAATTTGGAGCGATTGGTCTTTTCCAGCGATACTCCCACCTACTATAAATTGCGCGCTCGCTGCTATACAAAACTGGGGAAAGATGACCTCGCCGCCGCCGATTTGAAGCATGCTAAAGGGGCGGAGAAAGATTCGCTCGAATTTGCACCCTTCCGTTAATCTGGCCAAATTAAGCTATGACGAGAAAGTGTCACGCAGTTGCCACACTCGCCTGTCATATTGAATCCATCGACTTTCCCCCTAAAGAAAAAGATTTATCGACTGTGATGCCGTCGCACCCGGCTCCCAGTTTGTGTTGGTTCCCTGATTGAATTATGGAGATTTCCAATGGACAATTGCGTTCCCAATAGTGATACCCAGGCTGCTGCAGCGCAGGCCCACGACCATAATCACCAGCACGGTCATGTCGATGTGCAGGCTGATATCGCCAGCGCGAAGCTCGCCTGGGAAAGCTGGAAAAGCAGCGATCCGAAAGATTGGGACCATGCCCTCGCAGAAAAACAACGTCTTTTAAAAGAAGATCCCAGAGCCTGGAAAAAGGCCATGAATGAAATCGATGCCGATGAAAAGGCGCAGGCTGATGCCCGCGACCTTGAGCGCCGCAATCAAGTCCAGGCCGACATCCAGGCGGAAACGGCACAACCTGCGAGTGCCGGCGATCCGGCTCCGCTGAGCCAGGAATATTTGAGCGAAACTGCGCCGCCTTCATCGGCCCCGGAAAATCAGTTGAGGAACGTCGACGCCGCCTCCGCTTCCGCTTCTGCCACGGCGCCCTCTATGGCTGATGCACCGGTAGTGGTGGCGCAGCCAGGCTACTCACCTGATAGTCCCTTTGCTCCGCCCGCACCTGACACACCCGCTTACAATGCCGCCTATAACCAGCCGCCAGCAAAGTTCTACGGCCTCAATCTGGGTATTTTAAAGCTCGGCGTCAACAGTCATGGTTCGATCGATGCCGGTGTGAATATTGGCCTGGCCCGCGCTGAAGTACAGGTCGGTCTGGAAAATCGGGTTGATGGCGAATTCATGCCGATTGGACACTCTCCTCTGCACGCTCGTGTCGGCGCCGGCGTCGGCGTCAATCGCAATGGTTTTCATGGAGAGGCCGGCGCTGGTTTGAATGTCTTCAACCTGGTCGGCGGCGATGCCGACGTCGGGGCCAGGCTTGGTCGCGACATTGGTTTTGATGGTGATCTGCGCGGTCGTGCTCTGCTCGTCAACGGACAGGGTGATGCTGGCGTGTCTCTAGGTCCCAACGGTTTAAACGCTTATGGTGGCGGCAACGCCGACATCCTCAAAACAGTCGGAGCAAGAGGTGGGGGCCGAGTAAATCTTGGTCCGCAAGACACTGGTATCGCTGCTGGTGTCGGTATGAATGTAGCCGGTCACACCCTCGATTTTGGTCCTTCCATCGACGCCTATCCAGACGGCTCTGTCGCTCCCGACCTTCACCTCGATCCGGGTAAAGTAGAAGCACCGGCTTTCTTCCCGACCGGCGATCGTGCCCTGGATCAAAAATAGTGCTGCTATTTACTTTGATCTTTTGAGGCCAGACAGCGGTCGGCACCAGCCTGCATCTCTTTGGCCGTTGGACAGACCGGCGCCAGCAATCGATCGCAAGTCGCGGTCGATTGCTTGTATAGAGGTATAGCCGGCGGTGTATCCGGATCGAGAGCTACTTTTTCGTCCGCCGAGGCAGCTATTAGTTGCAGGACTTTCAGCGCCGATTTGTAAGCAATTTCGGCCTGTGAAAAGTTCTTCCTGGCCTCAAATACTTTAGCTAAACTGCGATACTCACTAGCCAGTCTGGTCAAATTTACCGCCTTACCTTTGGAGTTGAGGGCGATTGCATCTTGCAGTATCCCCTCTGCTTCATCGTATTTTTCTTGTTTGCCAAGACACGCCGCCAGTCCCTCCATGGTACTAATGCAGTACTCGGCGGGGATGGAGTCGGATTGACGCCTTCTAATGGCCAGCGATTGTTTGTATAGCGCCTCAGCCTCCGTGTAATTTTTTCGTCGGCAATACATATCCGCCAGATTATTGGCGGTGCTGGCCACTTGCGCTGAGTCGGCGCCATTTATCTTTGTGGCCAAATCCAGGGCTCTAAGATAAATAGGGCGGGCCAAATCGTATTGGTCGCTGAGGCTATAGGCATCGGCGAGACTGGTCAGATGTGCTGCTTGGTCGGTTTTGCGGCTGGAGTCGCTTCCTTCCGCTTCGATAATTTTACTGGCCTGAGTAAAAAAGTCCTGCGCTTGAGCACTCTGCTTCTCGACTGTTTTCAGAAAGCCTTCATTGATCAGGCTGGTGACTAGCTTAGAGCTTTTCGGATCATGTGCCTGGACGTCATGCAGTGCTCCGGTCAGCTGGATGTCGGCATTTTCCATTTGACCGTTTTCGAAGCAATCATTGCCGGTGCTGGTGGCCTTGAACCAGAAAGTTTGCTCTGGCCGGAAGGCGTTATAGCCAGCCATTGCCAGGATTGCGAGGAATAAAGGTATGGTTGTCTTCTTCTTTTGCATAGAGAGAGGTTAGCACGACCCGTGTCGAAGCAGTTCTGCTTGTGCGATAATCTCGGTGTAAACCTCGGAGAAAATATCGGTGACCATTCAGAGTTTTCAGCCGCTTATCCAGTCCGCCTCCGATTGCAAATTTGTCGTCGAGCGTGATCGCAAGAGCGCCAAGTTGACGATGATGGTGCGCCGCGAGACATCGATCGATCAATCGGTGACAATTCTCAGTGCCAGGCACGCCGCTCTTTTTGCCCGGATGTTGGAAACAAGAGAAGAAGGTCGCGTCGTCATGACCGACGGTGCCGGCTCAATTGGTTTGCACGCGCACACCAGCGGCAATGCCTTGCAGATAGTCGAAGTGCGCGGTAAAGGCGGCATGCTGGAAGGACTATGCGAGCACGGACCGCAGGTCGAAAAACTTGTTGCTGATTTGCGGGCTGTGATTGCTGAAATTGAAACGGTCTACATACAGTTCAGTTAGCTATTTAAAAGCGGCGTCTTCGAAGATCATGTGTTTTAGTGCTTCAGCGGAGGCTCGCTTCATCGCAAGAGTCTGTTCCGGATTGCCGCACAAGCTTTCATTGCAGTCGGGCAATGTTCGACGAGTAAGATGGAATTTTTCGTCACCAGACCCATGAGCATGACTATACCGATGAGAGCATAGAAGCCAAGCGATTCACCCGAAACAACCAGTCCGATCAAAGCGCCGCCTGAAGCCAGAGGCAGTGGCACCATAATCGTCAGGGGGTGAAGGTAGCCGTCGAAGAGCAGGACGAGGACTGCATAAATCAAAATTAGACACTTCAAGCGTGCCGAAATTTACTTAGAGCTACGCGGTGGGATTGGTCCCTATGCCATCTTCAAGAAAAGGCTTTCAGTCCTCGCACCAGGGCAATGCTGGAACTTGAGAGGGAGCAAACTCGCATTCATGTCATTGACTTTGGTATTGCATATAGTGGACGAGCTCAGAAGCTTATTGAAATGGCTTGCGCGCAAGCCCAGCTCCGCGGACACGGCAGCGTTGGTACTGCGCACCTCCTCTTCGCGTTGCTAGAGCTCGGCGCAGAGATTCAGGCGCCTGCTCAGATGGGAGAATGTGGTGGTATAGAAATTCTCGACGCCATGCAAATTGATCGCAACCAGCTAAAGCAAAATATTGATCGGCAATTTCAGACAGCTGAAGGAGCATTAGATGCACTATCGCAAAAATTTGATCTGGCTATTTGGCTGCGAGATCGAAAGCTAGAAATCTGGAAGAAATTTTCTAATCACGTTGCACCCATGTCTTGAACAACAGCCTACTGCGAGGTCGTATATTCGGCATGAAGCGCGATACTGACGATCACATTTACATTGTTTTTCGGTCGGACGACCTCTGGGTAAATACCGTGTTGTAATGGTATGAAGTGTTTGCCTAATAAGTTTAAAAAATTACGGTAACGGCTTCTTCGTTACAACTGCATCGAAGCAAGATTCGATTCGACAATAGATGAATACTTAGTCTGCTGCTCCAGAGGCAGCCCGGACAGTTCAAGAACTTCCGGCAATTGTCTTTTGATGCTGCCTGCAAGTATTCGCGCAAGCTCAGTTACTTCTGATTTTTCGAGCCCCCAGCGACTGGCGATAGCCGCAAAGTCCTTTATCTTAAGCTTGTCATTCTTGCCGTTTATTGGAAAGGCAAAACGGTCTCCCGGAAGGTGAATACGTGTGTTAACTAAATCATAGAGAGGCGAGTATGCAACCGTATTTGGTATCGGCACTCCTCCCAACTGCCCGGCAAGCAGCCACAATTTAATGGAAACATTTTTTGCGTGTAGGTCTCCGTTACCAACCATCCAAGAGAACAAGAGATGCTTCAAATAAATAGCCAGTTGATCGGGCCCTAAACCCGCTTCCTTCAGTGCATCTGTTACACGCTCTGCCGACGTATCGTATTTGTCTTGTCGATACAACTTGAGGAGAGAAGCGGCATCCTGTTGCAAAGCTAGCCGCAGGGAGGAATTCAGATCGTCCAACTGGTGTTTGACAGGAATATCATATCTCTCGATGAGAAGCGCTCGTCCGGGGAACAGTGACTTTCCCCGAAACTCTACTTGTTTAAATGGAGCAGTAGGTAATCCGGCGCGACGTGCCAATTCCATAGTCGCCCACTCGTTTTCCACTAAGTTGGGAAAAAGAGCCGATTGGTATTTGAGGATGTAAGAGCAGGAATTCTTGAACGTTCCGATCTTCAAGACCGGCTCTTTTCCTGTATCTCCTTCAAGACTAATGGGAAGCTTAGGTTGGATGCCAGAAATCCGCATTGGACCTTTCTTTCCCAAATTGCGGAAGAGTTCCTGCAAACTACCGTCCTTTTCGAAATCGCCCCGGACCTTCATCACGACTGTTTCGGGTGACGCAAGTTGCGATAGTGGATTGTCCAGGGTGTCGAACACAAGATCTTGGTCGTCAAAATCACTTGTTCTAAGCGTTAAATTTGATAAGTATTTCTGTGTCGTCGCAAGCAATGCGACTGTATCCTCTTTTGCAATCTTAAAGGTTGCCTGAAGCTGGCTCTCCGTCCATCCCTCGGGCAGCAGGTTCTCGAAGAACGCGGGCATTCTTCGGCCTTCGTATGTTTTGTTCAATGGCAACTCATTGCACAAAGCGACTTTCCAGCTCGGAGAGTACTCAAATTTGAATTCATTGCTTTGAAGTGCCGTCAGGCTGCCGATTTCCCATCCATAAAAGTAGACGGCAAAGTTATTGCTCTTTGCGATTTCTATGCCTGCGCCAACAGATTGATCATTGCTGAGCTGCAAATATTTCCATTGCTCGGATTTCAGGTCGTTGCGAACGGCGAAAGCGCCTGCGCGCTCGCGGTCCATTGCACTCAGGTTTCCAATCAACTCGACGACTTTGTGCTCGGGAAGCAGTTTTTCAGGATACTGCTTGGCTGTTGTAAGGCATTCAAATACTGTCTGCAATGGGCTAGATATATTTATGCGCACCGGTTCAGGGGCGGAAGAAAGTTTGGGGGCGACCATCGTGGGTGCTTCCAGATGCTCAACTTCCGGGTATTTGAGATCTGGCATTCGTACAATCTTGATGCCGGGCAGCATCAAAGGCACATACTTATGACTGAACCCGGAAAGGAAGACACGCCCGTTAATCGGTGCTTGTGTTGCCGCTGTACTGTGTGACAGGTGCCAGTCTGGCTGTAGTTTGCCGATGATGGCGAGGAGATTCTCCCGGATTAATTGCTCAGGCTCGGTCTCAAGGTCATCGGTATAGACATCACGGGCGATTCGACGGAGCACTCCGCGCGCTGCCGCAGAGCGTATCGCCGATTTGTCTGAAGTGGTAGTGCCGATGTAGATGGTCATTTGCTTGAAATGTAGCGGAAAGTACATGTAAGAAGGATTATACATGGTGAAAGCGCTACATTTTGGGAAATCATCGGAATTAATCGGAAATGTAGCGGAAATGCCATGCATGGGATTGAATACATGGCAAAAGCGCTACATTCTGCCGCCAGCTTGTCGAACTCTTCGAGGTTTTCGACTTTGCTGTTAGTCGTAAGCGCGAGCGACCACACTGTTCTCCAGGTCCGCTAGAAAGGCCACCCTTACCGTACCCAGCCTTTGTTTTTCATTGCAGTCTCCGCCCAACTGCTAAACCGTTACTATGCAAAACATGTAAAGCTATGCATATTCCGCCTTAAGCAGCACTTGCTTGCGCGGTTGAAATAGTTGATGCATTATTAATCCTGGTGTTAGATGTCCGGATGTCTAATTGACGCTTCAGTTCCTTCATTACGGACGCCGGCTTGCTCGCTCTTCGTGCTCGACGCCTTGGAGACCCATGGAAGAAACCTTTGAGACCCGTGACCGGAAGCGACCGTTGAAGGTGTACGTCACCCCAACGGAGCGCCTGGCGATTGAACGCCAGGCTTCCGTTCAAAGGGGATGGCAGCCCGTCATCCGTTCCTTGTGCGTTTGTGTTCTGGTCCTGAGCCTGAGCGCCAGCGCCCCGCTGGCCGTTTTTTCCGCCGACACCCCGACCGAAGGCGGCGAGTCCCCGGTGCTTCGCAGCACCGTTATCCAGACCGAGTGCAACCGTCCGCAAAGCCCGACCGTCGACACGGGGGATGTGCGTGTGGTGGCCCCCGGCACGACGTTGGATCTGGTTCTCTCGACTGAGATTGAAGCCGGTGAGACCGTGGAAGGCGATCAGTTCTTCGGCAAAATCATCAAAGACGTGCTGGTGGATGGCCGGGTGGTGATACCCAGGGGCACTCGGGTGCACGGGGTGCTGAACACACTGGAAGGGCCGAAGCGCGCTGGTCGCGATGGCTACATCAACATGCGCTTTGATTATCTAATCACGCCTGACGGTCGTGAAGTCCCGATTGAGGGCAACAGCACCACGCGGGACTCCAAGGGCAAGGCCGCTGCCAAAGTCGCCGGGCGCGCGGCGGGCTATACCGCCATTGGTGGCGTGGTGGGCACACTGATGGCGCTGCAATATGGCGGTCTGGCGGGGGCGGCGGCCAGCCACGGTACCACCCTGGCGGGTGGAGCGGCCATTGGTGGGGCTGCCGGGCTGACAATCGCCATGCTGATGAAGGGTAAAAGCGTCATGCTTCAGCCCGGCGCTGAAATGCGCGTCATACTCAGCGAGCCGCTGAAGCTGCCCTCCATGACCACGCCCGATGAGACGGCGGAAGATTTCAGCATCCCTGGTCTGGAGGTTAAGGTGGCGGGCGTGCGCATTAATCGCCACCCGTTCGGCGAAATGACGGATATGACTCTGACGCTGGACATTCTCAATCAAACCGAAAATACCTTCTCCACGTTTGATATCGGCCTGGAGGACGAGCTGGGCCACCTGTTCTTCCCCTCTCCCCCTGGCGATACGGGCATGTTGTCCAGCAAAATCAAGCCCAGCAGTCACCTCAACAGCAACGTCATGTTCAGCGTGTACAACGTCAAAATCCGCCACAAGCTGGTGTTTTTCAAGCCGTATTCCCGTGAACCGCTGGTAAAATTTGCCCTGACCGATGCCATGCTGGCGAGCGGTAAAGCCAGCTCCAAAGGCAAGCGCGTGGCCACTGAAGCGCGCCAGCCCGACTGAGCTGCCCCTGAGCGCAGGGTTGCAGCGTAAGCTGCGACTGACGCACAGACCTTCGAGAAACGGTGTGGGAAGAGTAACGAAGTTTTGCGCGTTTTTCAAAAGGCATTAGAATAAGACTTGACGCCAAAGAAACTGGCTGAGGCGTCCGCTGTGGACCATTTGCAGAGAATACTAAAATCAAATCATTTTCAAAACTATTTTTCGACCAGGACACAAGGCAGACGAACACTTTACCGTCACAATCTTGCTGTAAGCTGACAGTTATTGTGAAAGTACCAAACAATGGATGATGAAACTGTTTAAAACGTTGGCACTGTGTTGCAGCGCCTTACTGCTCGTACTGCCCATATCAGGCTGTCAGGCACTACCTGACGGCAAAGCGGCAACGCATACCACTCGCCAGGTCAAAGACCTGGCGCTCAATGATGAAGAAGGATCGCATACGACTTACGAGGTCAGTAAACCCCTTCTCAAGGACCTAACGCTTAATGATGAGTTTGTCTGCCAGATCAGAGCCATTCAGCATATTGAAATTCGTTCATTAGAGAAGGGCTATCTGCAAAATGTTCTGGTAGACGAAGGACAGTCTGTTCATCAGGGACAATTGCTTTTTCAAATAAAGCCCAGTGTCTACCAAGCTGATGTTCAAAAGTCAGAAGCAGAGGTTGAGCTTTCCAAAATTGAGCTGCAGAACAACCAGGCTCTTGTTGACAAGGATATTATTTCCGCTACGGAAGCCGCCATGTCTGCCGCCAAGCTGAATAAAGTCCAAGCCGAGCTGGAGCTAGCCAAAACGCATTTAGGCTTTACTGAAATTCGAGCCCCGTTTGATGGGCTGATCGGCCGCTTTGGTGATATCAGGCTGGGCAGCCTGTTGGAAGAAAACCAACTGCTGACGACCCTGAGCGATATGCATCGTATTTGGGTTTATTTCAACGTGCCCGAGGCTGTGTACCTTGACTACATGGAACACAAGCGAAAGGGGGGTTCTCAGAACGTCCAGCTGGAACTCGCCAATAAGGAAATTTATCCTGAACCCGGAACAATAGATGTTGTTCAGTCAGACTTTAATAGTACCTCAGGCAATATTGCCTTTCGAGCGAGCTTTAGCAACCCACACCTCCTACTGCGTTACGGCCAGACAGGCACAATACTCTGGCCCAAGAAGGTCGATCAGGCGGTCATTGTGCCCCAGAAGTCCACGTTTGAAATTTTAGATAAACGCTTTATTTTTGTTGTCGACAAAAGCGGGGTGATTCACGAACGTGAGATTAAAGTGGCCCGTGAGGAACCAAGCGTTTACATTGTCGCTTCCGGCATAAAACCTGACGAGATGTTCCTGCTTGAGCGGCAGAACAAACTAGATAAGGGCGACAAAATCAGTTACAAGCTGATTGATCCGAAAACCGCCATTGAGAATTTAAAACTTTATGCAGAGTAGGTTAGGTTCGGCCAGCTATGTTTCGTAACATCCTTAAACGGCCTGTACTTGGGATTGTTATCTCGGTATTAATCGTTTTCCTTGGCTGCCTGTCCATAGTGCAGCTGCCTATTGCACAGTTCCCCCAAATTGCGCCAACCGTCGTCAATATCTTTATAGCCTACCCCGGTGCCAGTGCCGATGTTCTTACCAAGTCGACACTGGTACCGCTAGAGGCAGCCATCAATGGCGTGCCGGGCATGCGCTACATGGCATCTGATGCCACCAGTGCCGGTGAGGCCACCGTCCGTCTGGTATTCGAACCAGGTACCGACTCCAACCAGGCGGTGGTTAGCGTCAAAACCCGTGTGGACCAGGTGATGACCTCATTGCCTGATCTCGTTCAGCGAGAAGGAGTGATCATTAGACCCCTGCAGTCCTCCATGCTGATGTATGTCAATTTATATTCTGATTCCGAAAATTTCAATGAGAAATATTTATTCAATTACGCCTATACCAAGCTAATTCCGGAAATTCAACGAATTCCAGGGGTTGCTAATGCGAGCCTATTGGGCAGCAGAACGTATGCCATGAGGCTGTGGCTCAAACCTGATCGCATGCGAGCCTACAGTATCTCTTCTGAAGAAGTGGTCGAGGCCGTTAAAAATCAGAGTCTCATTGCCCGTCCTGGCCGTCTCGGCATCAGCTCGGGGAAAAATGCCCAGGCTACTGAATATGTGCTCAATTATGTCGGCCGTTATACCGACCCGGAGCAGTACGAAAATATCATTATCAAAAGCTCCGGCTTTGGTGAAATGGTCAAGCTTAAAGATATTGCCACAGTGGAGCTGGGCAGTGAGTTTTATGACATTTACACTAATTTGGACGGAAAGTCCTCTGCGTCTATTGTGCTGAAACAGACGTCCGATAGCAATGCCAGGGAAGTTATTAAAAAGGTCAAAGACAAAATCAGCGAACTCTCCAAGGCGTTTCCAGACGGTATACACGTCCAGTACAGCTACGATGTCTCCAAGTTTTTAGACGCCTCGATTGAGCAGGTCATCGACACTATTCGAGATGCCTTTATTCTGGTCACCCTTGTCGTCTTCGTGTTTCTGGGAGACTGGCGTTCCACCGTCATTCCTGTCATTGCCGTACCTATTTCGTTAGTAGGGCCCTTTTTTGTGCTCTCGCTGTTTGGTATGTCAATTAACCTGATTACCTTATTTGCCTTGGTACTGGCCATCGGTATTGTGGTGGATGATGCCATTGTGGTGGTTGAAGCCGTCCACAGCAATATGGAGAAAGACCCGTCGCTATCGCCTTATGCGGCGACGCAAAAAGCCATGGGCGAGCTGGGAAGCGCTATTCTGGCCATCACCGCGGTGATGATTTCGGTGTTTGTGCCCATAGCATTTATTCCCGGCCCAGTCGGTGTATTTTACCGGCAGTTTTCGATTACGATGTCGAGCGCCATTGTGATTTCGGCGTTGGTGGCGTTAACGCTAACGCCTGTTTTATGCGCCATGTTTCTTAAAAACCATGCCGGTCACAATCACAAGCGCTCTTTCAACGTATTTCAATGGTTTATTGGTGCGTTCAATTTCGTCTTCGAAAAACTCACACGTGTCTACATGTGGCTACTAAATCGTAGCGTCACCAACAGAATAATTAGCCTGGGGATTGTCCTGTTATTTGCTGGCGGCATTGTTTATGTGAGCCAAAAAGTCTCTTCCGGTTTTGTCCCCAATGAAGACCAGGGCACCATCTACGCTATTGTTCAAACCCCACCAGGATCTTCGCTGGAATACACAAACAAAGTGATGGGCCAGCTGCAAAAAATAACTAAAGGCATCGAAGGAGTCGAGTCCGTAACGTCGATGGCAGGCTATGAAATCATGACGGAAGGCCGAGGCTCCAATGCTGGGACTTGTCTTATCAACCTGAAAAACTGGGAAGAACGCAAAGAAAACGTCCATGAAATTATTGAGGAATTAGAGAAACACACTCCTGGTTTGGGAGGTAGAGTCGAATTTTTTGAACCGCCGGCTATTCCTGGCTTTGGCTCGTCCGGCGGATTTTCGCTGCGATTACTAGATAAAACCGGCGACCTTCGCTATCAGGATCTCCAGGTAGCCACTCAGGACTTTATGAAAAACCTTGGAAAACGCAAAGAGATTTCGGGTTTGTTTACCTTCTACAATGCGTCCTACCCGCAATATGAAATCAAAATCGATAACCAGATGGCCATGCAGAAGGGTGTCACCATCGGTACGGCTATGAGAAACCTGGACGTTATGAATAGTGGCTCTTATGAGCAGGGTTTTGTAAAATTTGGCCGGTTTTTTAAAGTCTTTACCCAGGCGTCTCCTGAATTTCGAAGAAATCTGAACGATTTGAAGACTCAGTTTGTCAAAAATGAGCAAGGGGACATGGTGCCCTACTCTTCGTTTATGTCCCTGGAAAAAACAAAAGGGGCCAATGAAATTACGCGCTATAACATGTACAACTCTGCTGCCATCCGTGGATTTCCGGCAAAAGGATATACGTCAGGCGACGCCATTAAGGCTATCCGCGAGGTCGCTAAAGACACCCTTGGCCGCGAATTCGACATTGCCTGGGAAGACCTAGCCTACGACGAAGCGAAACGAGGGAATGAGTTTGTCATTATTTCGTTGATTGTTGTGCTTTTTGTCTATTTAGTTTTGGCGGCTCAGTACGAAAGCTTTGCATTGCCTTTTGCCGTACTCTTTTCCTTGCCCGTCGGTATTTTTGGCTCCTTCTCAATGCTTTACCTGATGGGCCTGGCCAACGATGTATATGCACAAATTGCTGTTATTACCCTGCTTGGTCTATTGGGTAAAAATGCTGTGTTAATCGTCGAGTTTGCGGTTCAGAAGCGCAATGAGGGCTTATCGTTGCGAGACGCTGCCCTGGAAGGCGCCAGGATGCGGTTTCGACCTATTCTGATGACATCTTTTGCCTTTGTCGCAGGGCTTATCCCCCTAGTGTTGTCGCACGGCGCCGGGGCCGTGGGGAACAAAACCCTCGGTTCATCTGCCATGGGTGGGATGATTACGGGCACCGTCATTGGCGTGTTGGTTATTCCGGGGCTCTACTTTCTTTTTGCCAGCCTGGTTGATGGCAAGAACCTGTTGAAAGATACGAGCCGTACCAGTCTGACGGACTCGTTTGTGAACACCAAAAAGAGGCGTTCGGAACAACGGGAAATTATAAAAGGACATCTTAAATCACTGTTGAAAAAAATCAAGCCTGAGGATTATTCACCGACAGCGCCGACTTCCCCAGAGTCACCGACACCAACGTCGCCGACTTCACCAACGTCACCGTCAACGTCACCGACAGCGCCAACAGCACCGACTTCACCAGAGTCACCGACACCAACGTCACCGACTTCACCAACGTCACCGTCAACGTCACCGACAGCACCAACTTCATCAACTGCACCGACATCATCAACTGCACCGACATCATCGACTACACCGACATCACCGACCACGTCTACGTCAGCGATTTCACCAACATCGACAATTTCTCCAACACCACCAACTTCTCCAACCAATCCGAGCAATCCTACATCGCCCAGAGGAACCGTTGGAAAAAACAAAGACAGCTAAAAGGACGACTTGAATTACTGATCAAAAAAATGAAACCTGAGGATTAGTCAGTCAGCCATGAGCGGAATGGACAGAAAAAAAATTGTTAGCCTTTTGACGCTCATAGCTTTTATGGGAGACCTTCAAGCGCCTGTTTTTGCAAGATCTTTTTTTCATCCATTTAGTCTGTCGGAAAAAAAGGCGATATTCAACGTACCAAAGACTTATGACACTCCGGTGCTAAAGGGCTCTGTTGAAAGTGACAGTGCGGCTGCCATTAGTTGGCGGCAATTTTTTTCTGATTCTGATCTTGTCTTTTTGATTGAAACAGCCCTGGCAAACAACCAGGAGTTCAATATCACTATCCAGGATATTGAAATTGCTGCTAGTGAAGTGAAAGAAAAGCAAGGCGAGTATTTGCCTAAAGTTGGCTTGGGATTTGGCGCAAGTTACATTCATCCATCCGAAAACACCACTGAAGGTGTGTTGGACAAAATTACTCAGAGAAGTTTTTATAGATATCCGGATTTTAACCTGAATCTGGGTCCATCGCTGAGCTGGGAAGTGGATATCTGGAGAAGATTGCGAAATGCCAAAGAGGCAGCCAGGCTGCGTATGGTGGCAGAATACGAGGTCCGTAATTTTCTCATTTCCAGGCTCGTTACTGAAATAGCACGCAACTATTATGAATTAATGGCTCTGGATACATCTTTGAAGATACTGGATGCAAACATTGGCATCCAGGAAGCGGCATTCCTTAAGATGCAGACCCTGAAGCGTTATGCCAAAGCGAACCAGTTAGGGGTCAATCGATTTGAAGCCCAGCTAAACAAGACTAAAAGCCAGCGCTTTCAAACCAGTCAAAGCATTGTTGAAAAAGAGAATCGTCTGAAGTTTCTCACCGGTATTTATGATGAAAGGCCGATAGCCAGACATTCTGACCAGTTCATGACTTTGCCTGTGCATGAATTGCAGACGGGTGTACCTACTCAGCTTTTGGAAAATAGAGCCGATATCCGTCAGGCTGAAGCGGCGATTAAGGCGGCAAAGCTCGATTTGAAAAGTGTAAAGGCTCAGCTATACCCCAACCTGACGATTCAGGCAGGTACTGGCTTTTCCGGGTTTAGCCCAGCATTGTTTTTTAAAACCCCATCGTCGTTGCTCTACAATGCGATGGGTAACTTTACGATGCCATTGATCAACCGAAAGGCAATCCTTGCACGAATACAGATAGCTGATGCTTACCAAACCCAAACGGTTTTGACTTATGAGCAGACGTTGCTAAAAGCCTATACTGACGTTCTTAATCAGGTGTCAAATATAAGAAATATGCAGCAGGCTTTTGATCGAAAAAAACGAGAAGTCGTATTGCTTGAGGAGTCAATCGGCACGGCAAACATGCTGTTTAAGTACGCTAAGGCGACTTACGTAGAAGTGCTGCTCGTCCAGGAAGAGAAACTGAATGCAGAAAGAGAACTGGTTGAAGTGAAAATGAACCTGGTCGGGTCCAGAGTTGAGCTCTATCGAGCACTAGGGGGCGGTTGGCGATGATCCGCAGATGTTTGATAAATGGTGAGCGGTGGTACGATCCATCAGGCTGGGACGCTTTCTCATCAAAAGCGTCGACTTCGGGGGACTTTCATTTGAGCACAAACCTGGCAGCCCTCATATCCCTGGCCGTCGTTTTCAATGGATGTTTCGCCCTGAGCACTCAGTCTGTTGAGGCGAAAACTTCGCAAAATGTTTCCCCAAAAGCCAGAAATTATTTTGTTCCCCCGCCTCCGCCGTACACACCTTCAATGGTCCCCTGTGAGCTGGGCATAGCGAACGCTCAAGCTGTAACAGCGAATGCAGATAACGCTATCGTGGAGAAGTTCGTCCTGAGCACTCAGTCTTTTGTGGCGAAAACTGCGCAAAATCATTCACGCAGAGGCAGAAATTATTTTGTCCCCCCGCCTCCGCCTTACGCGCCCTCAATTAACCCTTCGGCGCTGGGCTTGATGAACCTTCAAGCGGTACCAGCAGATGCATACGGTAAGAACATTTCTACGAGCAACCAGGCCGATATGCCGCAAGTTGTACGATCCAATCCGTACCTGAGCTACGACCGGGCCGTTGAGACGAAAATTCTAAAACACATCGATTCCTTCGATTCTGAGATTTCGAGCCATGAGAAAGAAATCGGCAAATTGCTGAATCTTTGAGGACATATAAAAACAATGCATGACACCGGCAAAGGTATCATGCATAGGCCATGTATTTTAATGACTGGATTTGACCGGGGCGAATTGAACTATATAGCTTCTGCACCGCATATGGTGCAATTGATCTGCAGCATTTTGGGCAGGTGTATGTGCGAAATTGTCTCTCTAGCCTTCACGCAGCTGCAGGATGCGACGTGTTTGGTGATGCGTCTGACGCGCTTTGTGTTCTTCTTACAATCGATAACTGCAGCGGTTATCAGAGAAAACCATAGAATCCCTAGCCCAGGGAGTTTGTAGTGATGGGGCGCTAATAGCAGAACCATGAGCGATACGAAAAGAATTTCGTTACCTCGGTTGAATTTACTCTTAATGAACGTCATCTGTCGTCCTCCAGTATTGGTGGGGGGCGGATAATTTGTTCAGGTTGCAAGCGAATCGCCTGTGCGATCTTGCTGTCCCGACAATTTGTTTTGCGATATGTCAAGTATAAGGGTCAATAACCAAGCTGGCAAGCAGTCAAAATATTTAAAGGCTCTAATCTGGTTGCATCTTCAGAACTAATCTGGTAGGAGTGGGGATTTTACCCAAAACTGATTAACGGGGAGTGGCTCCGCTAATGCTTGCCACCACCGCGGCCTCCTTCAAAGTGCTTCGGGTCCACCGGCAGGACTTGTCCTTTCTTCAGCTGGCTCAGGTTAATCAGACCAATATTGAGCGAGCACTCATGCTTGCCGCTTACCTCTTCCCAGACAGTATATAAATTGCCTGCCTGAACGGTTGAATCGGGATTTTTACAGTCGCTCTGGAAAGCCGATATATCAAAGCCTTTAGAAAAAGTGCTGCCGTTGTCAGAAGAGGCAATTCCTCTTATGCCGCGCTGGTAGCTGTCGCTCTTCGTTTCAGTCCAGACCAGGGTGAGGTCATCTCCACGGGCAGCAAGGCATGGTTGGATAGCAATGCCAGTGGTACCGGAGGCATTTGTTACAGTATCAAATTTGCCGCCGGCTCCGCCCACAGCCAACCGAATTTCGGCTGGTGCTTTCTTCTTAGAATTGTCCGACCATGTCAAAAAGACCTTGCCTTTGCTGCTGGCAATACTGGGCTGCGCCGAGGGGCCGGCCGGCTTTCCGATGTTTACGGCTTTGGTCCAGATGCCGTGCTGGCACTGGCAGTAAAAAATATCGGAATAGGTTTCGTCGGAATTCGTATCTGACCAGGCTGTATAAAGCAGTCCATCCGGGGAGGCGGAGATTGCGGGTGCCGATGACGAGCCGATGGTATTGCCGATCGACTGCAGCGGCGACCAGGTCTTGCCACCATCGGTGGAGCCGATATAAAAAATCTCCTTGCCGGTTTTTAATACATCCCTTTCGCTCCAGACGACATTGATGGAATCGTCCGGACCTATTGCCAGGGCGGGCTCGCTCGATACTCCCGGCGTGTTTGAAATACTTATTGGCGCGCTCCAGGTGTGAGTACCGCTGGAATAACGAGAGAAAAAGATATCCGGCACTGTGCCTTCTTCATTGCTGTCGGCCCAGACTATATCTATAGCTCCGCTTTTTTCTACGCCAATGGCGGCATGTTTTGAAACACCCGGTGTTTCGGAAAGATTGTAAGGCTTGGACCAATGGGCGCCCAGGTCGGTGCTGCTTGTGTAATAAATGTCGGTTAGGTTTTTGCCCAAGCCGTATGCTTCGAAGGCGACATGCAGGTTACCAGATTCATCGGAAGCGATTACTGGCTTGAAACCATTGGAGATGTAGTGCCTGCTCACCGACTGGCAGAGAGCGGATGGCATGAAGTAGATAAGACAACTGACTGCGATCAGTGCCGACAGTCCAAATTTCATTTCAGTCCTTCCTTTTGCTCTTATCATGGAGAATTTAGTATTCTCGCATATCAGCTTTCAAAGTTTTTGAAAGAGGGTTTAGACATAAAGGCCGGTACCTTAGCGGGAGTCGCTGAAACGACGAGCGTAAATGAAACGAATAAATAGCGAGCTTATTGCAATGCTTATGCAAATTGTTGTTGAGTTGTGGTGAAGGAGATGGCGCAGAAACATGCTTATTCTCTCCGGCACAACTCAAGGGAGTAATGACAAAAAATATTGAAAGCACTAGTGAGAACGATTTGTTCATTGCGATGTTCTGTTTGCTCCAAGCTGTAGCCGTCGTGTAACTAATGCAAGTTTGCGCTAAACAGCGCTAATTTCGACAAGACCTTCCCCGGCTTCCAGCAAAACCAAAGCTTGAGGTAGAACAGCTGTCAGCAGACTTTGCAAAACTTCGTTTGAAGTGTTTCCGCAGGTCAGCCAGATTATTTGCGGTGGTGCCCCTTTGTGATAATGGCGCTGGACGAAGTCACTGTCTTTGGTCATTACCGCGGCATTGGCTAGCCGGGCCGCTTCGAATATTTTTGCATCTGTAGCGTCGCGTAGGCCAATGTCTCGAAGCGCATGAGTCTCCACATTGAACTTAGACTTTATCCATGGAGCAAGGGCAGGAGATTGTTGGGCGTCAAGCTAGATGATCATGCTGCGACGATTGGATGATCAAGTCGCCTCGCGGCGTAGGTCAAGGCTGCTTTAAGATCGTCCATTTCCAGGTCGGGCATTTCAGCCAAGATCTCTTGCGCTGTAAGTCCTGCCGCGTAGAGATCCAGTATGTCAATTACCCGTATTCGCATGCCACGAATGCATGGTCTGCCGCCACACTGCTCAGAGTTTATCGTGATGCGCTCGGATAGGTTGGCCATATGCTACTGTCCTGCTGCTTCGGGAACATCACTAGTATAAGGGGTGGTGGGACATGTTGCGCACTCATGCTGAAGTGCGAATTTTTCTCATTGCCTATCAATTGAGGAGAAACAGCGGGAAACAACGCTAACTCTACCGAAATGCAGGTGAATGCAAATTCTCGTTTTTTTCGTCTGGGTAAGGCACTCGCGCCAAGCCACCCCAAAAAGCAAAACAGCCCCCCGCTTAAGAAGAGCTGTTCAAAGACATTTTTAGATGGTTGCGGGGGTAGGATTTGAACCTACGACCTTTGGGTTATGAGCCCAACGAGCTACCAGGCTGCTCCACCCCGCGATAGATCAAACGTTGCTGGGTCAACGTATTTGAAATGGTAACATAATTCGGCCGGTCGTCTAGAAAGCTGGTCTCATTTGACTCCCAAACCAGACAAATATCGACAGACTATCTCTTTGCAAGCCGTCTAAACCCTAACAGGACCACTAAGTCAACTATGAAGGCAGTGTTACAACGCGCTTCACGAGCCAGCGTCACCGTCGATGGCCAGGTCATCGCTTCTTTTAAGGCAGATACGCCCGAAGAGGCCGGCGCACCGGGCAAAGCCTGCGGCCTGCTCATCCTCCTTGGTGTAGAAGAAGGCGACAGCGAGGCCGACGCCCAGTATCTCGCGCAAAAAGCCGCTGAGCTGCGCATTTTCGATGACCCTGAGGGCAAGCTGAATCTGTCCGTAATGGAAGCGGGCGCAAAAGCGATCGTCGTTTCGCAATTTACCTTGCTGGCCGATTGCAAAAAGGGGCGCCGTCCAGGATTTACCCAGGCGGCGAAGCCGGCCGAAGGCGAGCGCCTCTATTTATACTTCGTCGAAGAGTTAAAAAAGCGCGGTCTTTCTGTGGAAACCGGCAAGTTTGGCGCCCACATGGAAGTAGAGCTGATCAACAGCGGTCCGGTGACGATCCTACTCGAGGCCCGCAACGGCAAGCCCGTGTGAGTTTTTCAGCAGCTTGGTGATTTCTTTGCGCAGTGCCTTTTGCACTTGATCGATTGGATCGCTGGCACTGATCATATGAAAGTCATATTCTTCGGCCATGCGTTCATATTCGTAGGCAATCTGCGACTGATAGAGTTTAAAAGATTGGTATAAGTCAGTGGACATGCCGATGTCGCGTCCTGATTCGTAAAAGTCGAGGCCACCGCGGGTGGTGATTATCCGGCGCAGCAGAGGCTCAAGTGGCATTTGCAAATAGAAGATCAAATCGGGCTCGACGGCAAAGCCGTAGAGTTTACGCACCCAGGTCGGGTCTGCTCCGCGCACTACGTCGCGGGCAAAGGCCGTGTAATAGTAGCGATCGGCGATGACGATCAGGCCGGCTTGAAGAGCCGGGATGATCACATTATTCAAACGTTCGGCCAGGTCGGTTGCATAGAGCAATGAGAAAGTAATCGTGTTGAGAGCGTTCTTGTCTTTGGCTTTATCGATCACTTTCGAGATTAGCTGGGATGATTTCCACTGGGTAAGCGTGACGCCGTGACCTTCGACGGCCAGCCAGTTTTGCAGGAGCTCGCTGTGGGTGGAGCGGCCAACACCGTCCGTGCCTTCGAGGACAATCAGTTTGCCCGGATAGTGGTGGTGTTTCTGCGTGCTTGCCGCAGAAGGAAAGTTAGGGCTCATACGCCAATTACCTCGCCGGCGATCTGGCGGAAAATCAATTGCTGCTCATGTATTGGCTTGGTCGCCGGCATGATGTGCAGGCCAAATTCGTCGACCATTTTGTCGTATTCACTGATGATGCGCGACTGGAAAAGTTGGAAAGATTCATGCGGGTCGCTCGAGAGGCCAAGGTCCATCCCCGCTTCATAAAATCCCGGAGCGCGGCTGGCTGCGATGCGCGAGAGTGAGACTTCGACCGGCACCTGGAAGTAAAAGGCGCCATCAGGTTGAATGGCGAAACCATAAAGATTGCGCACCCACTCTTTATCTACGCCGCGAGCCACGTCGCGAGCAAAGGCCGTATAACAGTAGCGGTCGGCGAGGACAATCAGACCGGCTTTGAGTGCCGGAATGATGATATTTTCCAGGCGATCGGCAAAATCGGCGGCGTGCAGCAGGCTAAATGTTGCCGGAATTAAAGAATTGGCGCGCTTCGCCTGCTTAATTGTTTTAGAGATTAACTTCGATGAATTCCACTCTGTAAAAATGACACTTTTTCCCTTTGCCACGAGGTGATTGCGCAAAAGGTCTAGCTGAGTGGATTTTCCCGAGCCATCGACACCCTCTACTACCAGAAGTTTGCCGGGGAAATCGTGTTTTTTATCGAGTCGCATAATGAAAACTATAGTGCATAAACGCCGGTTAGGCTGAGGATGTGAGCAATTTTACGGTGGCCGCACTCAAAGGTCGCTATTATATTAGGTTTTTGCGCCGGCTCCGCTCTGTTCCCCGTCCTCAGCCATGTCCGATACTCGTCATCTTCACTCGGTAGATTGCTTCGATGTTTAAACAACAAAAAATCCAAACCTTTACATTGGCTTGCAGCTTTGGTCTCAGCGCCGTTTGCGCCTGCGCGCCGGCTCTGTTTGTCGGCGGTCCCGCCGATGCTTACTCTCTGGGTTTGGGCAAACTTAAAAACAAAGTCGCACATCCTTTTGGTGGTGCCGATAGCGCCCCGGTAAAAGCCGGGCAAGCACCTGCCGCTGCTCGGGAGACTTCTCCCGTGCCTGATGCACCGGCTGCTGCCCAAACTGCGCCCGCCACTGCTCCTGTTCAGGAAGCTCCCATCCCCGGAGCTGCCGCTGCCGAACAAAATGCGGCCATGTCTGCCGCTGATCCAAATTTGCCAGTGCCGGCCGAGGCCTCTGAGCCTAAAGAAGTCGGCGCGCCTTTGCCGGGTAAAGGCAGTTTGAAAGGCGTTGCCGATGAAAGCGCTGCCGCTTCTTCACCGGAAGCTTCCGCCGCGCCCGTTTCTGCCGCTCCGGCTGCGGAGGCTGCACCTCCTACTGCCACTGCCGCGCCGGAAGCGCCTGTCGCCGCTCCAGTCTCCGCTGCGCTAGCGGCGGAAGCTGCACCTTCACCTGCCGCTCCCGTACCAGAAGCCCCTGCCGCTGCGCCGGTCTCCGCCGCACCAGCGGAAGTCGAGCCCGCCGAATCTGTCAAAGCCGCTCCCGCCGTTAAAGCTGTCACCAGGCCGGCCGAGCCTGAAGCGGAAGCTGAAGAGACCGCTGCCGCTCCAGCAAAAGTACAAGCTGCCCCTGCGGCAAAAGCTCCGGCCAATGAAGATGAGATGAATGCAGATGTCGAGCAAGAAGCTGTTGTGCCGTCTAAGCACACCGCCGCTCCGGCTCCTAAACCGGCAGCAAAGACTGAAGAAATGGAAGCGACCGAAGAAGAAGCGGTAGCCCCGCCGCCCCGGCGCAAACCGGCACCGAAGGTCGAAGAAATGGAAGGGTCCGAAGAGGAAGCGGCTGTCGCTCCGCCTCCGAAGCGTAAAGCAGCACCCAAAGCCGGAGAGATGGAAGAGGTTGAAGAAGAAGCGGCTGCTCCTCCGCCTAAGCGTAAGGCAGCGCCTGCGCACAAGCCCGCCGCAGCATCCGATGATGAAGAAGTTGAAACAGCATCAGCTTCCGTGCCATCGAAAAAGAAACCGTCTGTGCGCAGCAAAGCTGCTGAAGACCAGACAATAGAAGATTACGAGCATTCGATCAGTCATCCGAAGATGGCGCCGAAAAAATACTATAACGATGAAGGCACTGAGATCGAGGACAGCGAGTATCAAGACGAGCTCGACCGCAAGCGCAAGGCCAAGCAATTGCACGACATGCTGGCACCGGCCGGCAAGCCTGAAGACAACGATCCCGAGCCGCATTTGCTCAAGGCTCGTGCTTACTTCAAGCAACGTCAATACAAGCCTGCCCTGACCGAAATCAACGAAGCGTTACGCCTCAAGCCACAGTACTGGGAAGCGCATTATCAAGGTGCCTTGATTTTGCAGACGGCCGGTCGCGATCAAGAAGCGATGGATCAGTACAAATATCTCGTCGATGTGAAGCCTGATTATCTCGAGGCGCATATCAATCTGGGCGCGCTCTATACAAAGGCTGGTGAGTACGCCAAGGCCGAAAAAGAATATAAGCAGGCCATCGATCTCAATTTTTATTCTCTGTCCGGTCATTACAATCTGGCCAATCTCTACATCAAGCAAGAGCGTCTCAACGAGGCGCTTACACAGCTGCGCATCTGCATGAAGATCAAGCCATCAAATGCCTGGGTGCACAATAATCTGGGCGTGATCTATCAGAAGCGCAACTATCTGGAAGAAGCCGAGGAAGAATTTGTCAAAGCGCTCAATCTCGAGCCGGCCAACAAAGCCTTCGAGTCTAATCTCTATCTCGTCCGCAATCAGCTCCGCAAAAAGCCGGTGCGGGCGACCGGACCTGGCCCGACGCTAAGATCTTGAGCTCGGGCGACCGCGTTTCGCTTGTCCCCGTTAGTTGATCTGGACGCCGAGGTCGTTGGTCAGCTGTACTTCGATTTCCTGGCCGACAGCCAGGTTGACGTTGTCGCCGGAGCGGAATATGGCTATGGCCGAGCCACCAATGGCGGTGGCGATAGCGGGGGCGCCCAAAGTAGCGACGTTGGCAGCAATTAGAGCACTACGGGCTCCACCGGTCGAGTTCATACCGGTGACCGACTTGACGTTGCCTTCGACTCTGGTGCCGAAGTTTGTGCCCGGGTCAAACTGACCTTTCTGGTTGGTCAGACCTTTTTGAAATTCCAGGGCGGCATCGAGGGGGATGACTTCGCCGGTGGGAGTGACAATTTGCTCGAGTTTGAGGCCGATCTTGGCGGCGCGACTTAGCAGACGCGGTTTGCTTACTTCAAATACCCGACCGCGTACTAGACTACCGCGGGGCAAAAGCAATGTGCTGCCGATGAAAAGGTCATCTTTGACGTGGGCTTCAAAAATATTGCCCGGTTGGCTGGTTTTGGCGTCTACCGGTGTTTCGAGCACGAGGCGCAGCCTTGTTTCGACCGGCAGCGTTGTCGAGGCCAGATCGGCTTTCAGGGCGGTGCTGGTACCGGAGTCATCGCCAGCACCGGCGCCCGGGACCGGTGCGGCGGCGGCATTACCTGTTGCGGCTCCGGTCTCCGGCGCGGCATTGATGCGTTGGGGAGCGCGCATGTCGGCGGGAAAATCCGGGACATTCTTCGGGTCCATCGTGTCATTCTGGAAGTTGCTGGGATTGGCTGCCGGTGCATATCGGAGCGATCTCGTATCGCCGCGCGCCGCCGCTTGCCCCTGACCGTTGGAGTAGGTGGTGCAATTTAAAATGCAGCTCGCCAGAGTCAGGCTGGCGGCGATGGTCGCTTTAAATTTCAACTGGATAGACCTCGAAGGACATGGTGATTTTAACCTGGATGCGCGGCGCTTGCACTTTCACTTACGACACTGACGACAACTCAGCCAGGAATGATTCCACAATCGCCACATCTTCGGGGATATCCACTGCCGGCGTGCGTTTGGCGCCATCGACCACAACCACTTTGATTTTTATGCCGTTTTCAAGAGCGCGCAGCTGTTCGAGTTTTTCCCGATTTTCCAGCTTGCCAGGAGGAAGGGTGGCGATTTTGAGCAGTGTTTCGCGCTTATAGACGTATAGTCCGGCGTGACCGAGATAGTTGCTCGTGCTGATGTCCCTGGGTGTGATGCGCTGACCTTCGACTGTATTTGTCGCCTCCACCTGATCACGGTGGTACGGGATGGGCAAACGGCTGAAATAGAGGGCAAAGCCGTCTTCTCCCACGACCACTTTGACGACCTGGGGGCTTTCGATTTCTTCCGCCTTTTTTAAGGGATAGGCCAGGGTGGACATCTCCACCTGACCGCCTATAGATAGCAGGGGCTCAATTACCCGGTCGATGGCCTGGGGATCGATTAATGGTTCGTCGCCCTGGACGTTGACGATGATGTCCACTTCGGGGCGCAGTCTGGCTACTTCGGCCAGGCGGTCAGTACCTGAGGGGTGGTCGGAGCCGGTCATGATTACCTGACCGCCAAAGGCGCGGACGGCCTCGGCGATGCGCTCGTCATCGGTGGCGACCAGGACGATTTGCGCCAGTTTTGCCTTCATGGCCTGCTGATAGGTGCGCTCGATCATCGAAACGCCGCCGATTTTCACCAGGGGTTTGCCTGGAAACCTTGTCGAGGCATAACGGGCCGGGATGACAATTGCTGTCTGGGCTTGGGTCTTAGACACTTCGTTTCCTTTATATAGCTGAAAAATCAAAGCTGGTGATAATTATCGGTCCAATAGGGGAAGAAGAACATTACGTCCTATTCAATTCTCACAGTGAGGCATTCCATGGACCATTCTGCAAACGGTTGTGACTGTTGCGAACGCATGGGCATGAACGCCCAGATTAAGGAAACGCTGGAGGCCTGCGAGGCAGAGCTGGTCGATGTTGCGCGTCGCATAGTCAAGAGTGCGTCGGACCCTTTCTCGGGGGTTATTAAATTTTTGCAGGCTCGCCCCGAGGGCGCCTCGCTGCACGGTTATCTCGTCACCCGGGTGCTTTTGCAGACCTTTGGCTCGATGGAGGAGGTGCCGGCCCTGATCCGCGCCCTCACCTCTCACGTCCATGAGGTCACCCGCAAGTCCAATGTGATCAGCATCCACAATGAGCATCCCACCGCCGAGCGATGGGGGACCTACATAATCAAGCAAAAGGAAAAGACACGCTTCGAGATTGCTTTTGAGAAAGACTGTCTGGTTTTGAAAAACATCGTCGGACTTTTTGGTTCGGAGCACGGTATCGAAGCTCCCCTCGAAAAGATTCTCGTGCGCTCGCCTACGCAGCTCGTTGTTACTGTCAACATGGGGCTTTTGCATCCGCAGAGAGTGCTTGATTTGTGATCCGATCAATCCGTTCGCCGCTTGTTTTTGCCCATCGGGGTGGGAGGGAGTGGGCACCGGAAAACACTCTGGCCGCCTTCAGCAATTGTCTAGAGCTCGGTGTCGATGGCATCGAGCTCAATGTGCAGCGTTGTGCTTCCGGTGAGCTGGTCGTCATCCACGATGAAGATCTGGGACGCACCACTAATGGTGGCGGACTTGTCGCCGACGCGACGCTTGATGAAATCAAAAGGTTGAGCGCGGGCCTTTGGTTTGATCGCGATTTCGCTGGAGAAAAGGTGCCTGCGCTTACTGAGGTGCTGGCACTCGTTGCCGGTCGTTGCGCCCTCAATATCGAAATCAAGAATGCTCCAATCGCTTACGATGACATTGAGGTTGAATTATTGGATTTACTCGGCGGCTATCTGGCGAATTACCCGCAAGCTGAGGTCATCGTCAGTTCTTTCGACCACCAGGTGATTGGTCGTCTGGCCCGCTTACTGCCGGCCGTAGGTGCGACGGCAAGCGTGAAATTGGCTTTGCTGGCCGATGCTGTCTTTGTCGATCTGGCTTCCTACGGCGCCGTTTTGCAGACGACTTATTATCATCCCTGTTTTGGTTCGCTACGCGCCGATGTCGTGGACGCTGCTCACCAGGCTGGTATGAAGGTCAATACCTGGACACTCAATAACCGTGTGCAGTGGCTTTCGGCGCTGAAAATGGGCGTTGACGGGATCGTTACCGATGACCCGGAAGGCTTGATGATTTTGCTCAAACGAGCCTTGCCCGCCGGCGCGATTTCGCCGCTTGCTTAGATCCAGTTTTTAGCGCAGGTTGCCGCGCACTAAGCGGCTGATCATGGGCATGTCGGCATATTTGCCGCGCAGGCATTGGATCAATCCGTAGACATCGGCGACGAGGATGACGACGGCGGCGAGCTTGCCGAGCAGGTCGATGCCCATGAGGACGCTGGAGCCGACACCAGCGCCGGCACTGCCGGTCAGGCCGAAGAGACCGCCGATGAACATGCCTAAACCTTGCTCAGTCCAACTAATTAGGACAGCAAAGATGCCTAGCAGCATCGCTTGATAAAAGTGGTAGCGGAAAAATTGGTTATCCGAGCCTTTGCCGTCCACGAGCAAATAAATCAACCCGATTATGCCCGAGCTCATATAACAAAGGGCACCGATAATGCGACTCTTTTTGTCCGGTTGATTATTGAAATATGGTGACATTTTGCGCTCCGGCGGGAGATAAACTGACTTTTGCCCTGTTGGCTGAGATGAACAGACTTTTCTCACTGGCTATTATGTCACGAGAAATTCACAGCTGCTCCCTATTATGGCTGAAAAATGCCCCTCCCCCGGAGCGATCATGGCCGAAAATTTTACTAACGATCGAGCTAATAATCTGGACGACGGAGTTTTCACCAATCTCAACAGTAGCCGCCCGGCTCCCGCTTTTGAGGCTCGCGATTACCAACAGGGCGCCTCGCACCCGGCCTCGCGGCCGGCCCCCGCTAACGGCCATCAGCTGTACGGCACCGTTTATCTGGACATGGGTCATTGCACTAGCGGCAATCCGAACCTGACCGATCGCAGTAAGCTCGACCAGGGATTTATCGGCCCTGGCTACACCGAATGCCAGATGAACGAGCAGGTCGGCACTAAGTTGATGAATGATTTGCGCGATGCCGGTCTGCGTGTCGTGCCCACCTGGGATCCAGCCCACCCGCCGGCGCCTGTTTCTAAGGCTGAAGATCTTGCCCGTCGCAACAAGACTGTCAATGATGATCTAGCCGCCCACTGCGACGACTCGATCTATGTCAGCCTGCACCATGACGAAGATGCTTCGGCAAAAGGCGGCCAGTGCGTTTTTGTCGATGCCACCCGGCGTGACCAGTCGATCACTCTGGCTCGCAGCATGCAAGCTGCCGCCACTGAAGTGCGCCCGCGCCACGGCACCGAGTCTTGCATCAACAACGACACGACTACCCAGAACGGCAAACTGGTCGGTTTAAGGGGTGTCAACGCTATCGGAGTGCTGGTGGAAGCGCGCAACGTGATGAATCCTCGCGATGCCGAGACAATGCCGCAACCAAAGTATCAGGAACAGGAGGCGCGCAGCCTCGCCACGGGCATCAAAAATTACTTCAATCTCCAGCCCGGCGTTTCCAGGCCCAAAGCCGCCTGTCTGCAGCAAAAAAGAGCGGGAATAGCTGACTAACAGCTGCCTGACAACGGCTTTGAACGATTGAGGTTGTGTAATTTGGGAACATCTTTAGCAGATATGACTGCTATTAACCCGACCGACCATCAAGATATTATCGACCTCCTTTCGGCCACTGAGCTGGAAGAGGTGATGGAGCTGTCCTGCGATATTTTAAAAAAATTGCTCCAGGCAGACGCCGCTGCTATTTTTATGTGGGACACCGATCTCGAGTCGATTTCGGATCGGTTGATCGCAGCCGATAAAAACAAAGATTTTAAGACGCTGGCCGAATCTTTTGCCAGGGCTTTCGACCCTTCGCTCTTCAGTGATGACAAAGGGACGATCAATCGCAAGGCGCGCATTTTTGTCGACGAACTGCCTGATGATTTGGATTTGAGCGTGCAGCGATCGGTGTTGAAACATTTAGGCGATATCATCGTCGTCCGTATGATGATGCAAGCGGATGGCGGCAGCGATGCCGACCAGGACGAAGATGATGATGTTGAAGAAGAACTGAAAGCGATCGCTCTGCTAAGTGGGCGCGATCTCGACGTCGAAAATGCCGCCGCCACAATCGCTGGTTATCCGCTGGCACTGGCTTTATCTCGCTCTTTTGAAATCAGCGAATTGCAGCGCGAGAATGAGCGGCTGCGCGGTCAGTACGAAGAAATCGAAGACAAGACTTCGAGTATGGAAGAGCAGACACGCAAGCTCATCCATGACATTACGGCCCGCGATTCGATTCGCATGAAACAGCTCGAGCGCGAGCGCCTTGTCTACTGGATTTCCAATGCCGTGCGCAGCTCGGTGCACATCCAGGAAGTACTGGATATGACTGTCGAAAAGTTGGGCAATCAGTTTAGCGTCAGTCGGGCTGTACTTTTTCGCGCCGACGAGATGGGCAATGTGCCTGAAGTATTTGAATTTATTCAGACCGGCGTCAGCTCGGTCAAGCATCTATTCCTCACTGATGAGGGACAGGAGTTTGTGCGTCAGGCGCTCAGCAAGGAAAGCCCGGAGAGCATCGAAAACCCCGAGTATGATGAGCGCTGTATTTATAACCGCGATTTTCTCAAACAAATGCAGATCACCAGTGGTTTGATCGTGCCTCTCGTCATGCGTACTCGCGTACTGGGAGCGCTTTTTCTGCAAGATTTGAACGCGGCCCGCGACTGGAGCATTGACGATATATCGTTAATTGGATCGCTTGCCGATAACCTTTCTGTGGCGATTGAAAATGCTGAATTGCATCAGGAACGCGAGCGGCAAGCCGTCACCGATGGTTTGACCGGAGTGGCCAACCGTCGGGCTTTCAATGAGAGTCTACAAAAAGAATTTGAGCGTGCCAAGCGTTATGATCAGCCACTTTCCCTGGTGGTAGTCGATCTGGATTTTCTGAAGAAAATCAATGATAAGTACGGTCATACAGCCGGTGACGAGGCAATCAAATCGATCGGCTCAGTGCTGCGTCAATCGTCCCGCAGCATTGATTTCCCGGCCCGATATGGCGGCGAGGAATTTTGTCTGCTCTTGCCGAATACCGAAATCGACATGGCCGAACAACTGGCCGAGCGATTGCGCCGTCTGATTAACGAGGTCACTCTGGAAGGACACGGTGCCATTTCCGCTAGCCTTGGCGTGGCCAGCTTCCCCTTGCATGCAGATTCGGCAGAGACGCTTTTCCTCAAGGCCGACGAAGCTCTCTACAGCGCCAAAGAGGGCGGTCGCAACTGTGTGCGCGTCGCCACGGCGCAGGCAATCAAACCAACTCCCATAGTTTAATATTCAAGGGCGAGCCTCATTTTCTATCTGTCTTTAAAGACGGCATTTTTGCTCAACTATTAGGACTTTGTATAGTCCGGTTATTTTGCCCCGGGGAAGGTATAAATGAAAGCAGAGAGATAATTTTCCCAGTCCAGTAAGCAGGGCCAAAGACGCTTCACCAGTCAGGAGAGCTAAAAGTGAGCATTATCGATAATGTCTTGAATTCGGTAGCAAAAGAAGTGAGCAAGGTGCAGTCGCGCTCGCAGGAGATGATGCAGGGCTTTAGCCTGCAAAACCAGGTCAACGAGCTGGAGCGCAAGAAAAACGCGAAGTTTATGGAAATCGGCCGTCTGATCTACGACAAGCATCACAATAACAAAGAAGTTTCGGATGAAATAATCGACGAGCGTTGCAGTGAAGTGACGGCACTCAGTCATGAGATTTCGGTTTTGCAGGCTGAAATTGATCAGATTAGGGTTAAAAACGATCCCGATGCCACCCCATCGCAAAAATCGGAAGCAAAGGCAGGATTTAAGACATCCCCTGATTATCACTGCCCGAGTTGCAATGCACCGGCCAGCCGTGAGAAACCTTTCTGCCCGGCCTGCGGGGAGTCTTTGAAAGGCTCCAAGCATGAAACGGATCCGGTCGATGTCGAGCCTCAGGACTCGGTCAATTAGCCCGGCCAGGCCGGCTAGATAAATAATCATAGAATCGCGCGCTCGGCTGGTGTTTTGCACTGGTCGGGCAGCTCTGTTTTAGCCTAAACTCGGATGTCAAGAAATGCCCTTATCCGTATATATGGGTATAACTTACTAGGTTGTCTTATTTATGGCGCGATTAGCCCTTTCCCCGGGTAATTAAATGGTCTCGGAGCTGCATAAACCTGCGCCCACCAAAGACGACACTTCGGCCAGGGCGGATGCCGCGGAAAAACACGGCGGCCATGCCGATAAGGCCGACCCTTCCAAGCTTCACGCCGATACGCACGGCAGCGACGCACTCGAGCAGCAGCGCAGCGCTCGCAACCAGGCCGATCACCATACTGCGCCTCTACCCGCGGTTGAGGTAGTCGACCATTCGCTCAAGCGCGATGGCTCCGCTCAAAATTATCCCGTTCAAAAAGGCGACACCCTGAGCGATATCGCCCGTCGCCAATTGCCGCCCGGCGCGTCCGTCCATGAGATTTACAATCAAGTCAAAGAAATCGCCAAAGCCAATCACATCCCTGACGCAAACAAGATTGGCGAAGGGCAACTCCTGCACCTGCCCGCGCATGTCGCTCATGCCCACAGCGATGGGCGTCATGCCGCCGCTCCACAGGCCGGCAAAGATCATCCAGCTGTAACTCCTCCGTCTGCAAAAGATCAGCCAGCGGTAACTCCTCCGGCCGCAATAGACCAGCCGCATCTACCAGCTGCAAAAGACCAGCCCGCTGTATCTCCGCCGGCTGCAAAAGACCAGCCAGCTGTAACGCCTCCGGTCGGTAAAGACCAGCCGCAGCCACCAGCTGCAAAAGACCAGCCAGCCGCAGCTCCACCGGCTGGAAAAGACCAGCCAGCTGTTGCACCGCCAGCTGCACAAGACCAGACTCAGCCGCAGGCGCCGCATGATCAAACGCCGGCTGTCCCGGCCGCCACCGCCGAACAAAAAGCCGCCGCCATCCAGACAAGCGTCGACGCTTTGCAAAAGGCACTGGGTGATGACAATCCGACGCCACCGCCTGCTTTTGGCGATGGCATGATGGCGTACACCGGACCGATCACCGACAGTCATAAAATCATGCAAGTCCTGGGCGATAAATCGCCGGAGGAAGTGAAGGCAATCGCTAGCGCTTTTGATCAGGCCCATGGCAAGGAGCACGGCGGTCGCAGTCTAGAAGAGATCATCAAAGATAGACTGTCCGGTACCGAGCGCGACAAAGCCGTCGATCTTTTCCACCGCAAGGATAAGGCTGATGATGCCGGCCGTGTCCATACTGCCCTTGAAGAAATGCATGAATGGGGCGGACGCTCCAGGGCTAATTGCGAAAAGGATATTCGCGACACGCTGGCCACAATGAATTCCGCTCAGATTGCCGATTTCAAATCGGATTATCAGGGCCGCTATGGACATAGCTTCGACTCCGACGTCAATAGCGATACAAAAATGTCAGCTGAGACAAAGGCGGCAATAGGCATCTACAGCCACGGTGCTGACCATCGCAGTGCCAAAGACACTGAGGATTTAGCCGATCTTGCCGTCAAAGCCAAAAGTCTGGACATGTTCCAGGAGGCCTTCCGCGATGCTTCGCCGGAAGCGCGTAAGCAGTTTATGGCCAGCGATGGCGAAGCCAAAATGAAAGGCGCCTTTGGCGGTATCTTCTCTGATAAGGATGTCGAGAAAGCGCGCGAATATGTCAATGCCGGGCAGCTTGATACGGCTACTAAAATCACTGATAACGTCGGCGTCTTCAGCTCGAACGGCGCAGCCATTGATAATTCCATAAACAATATGACGCAAGCCGAGCGCGATCAGTATGCCCGCGGCAAAGCGGCCGCGTCGACTTTTCAGGAGTATCAGACTGAAGCAGCCGGCGAAAGTGTTGTCACCACATTCAATACCGACGGTTACAACAAGCTCAATCCTGAGCAAAAAGCCGATTACGATAAATATCGCGCCATCCATGATGGACTGCAATCAGCAGGCGACCAGGCCAAAGTGGCACGCTGGGAAGATATGATCGCCAACAAGGGCGAGACTCTGGTGACCAAGCTCGCCCAGCACGGCGGTTTTACCACAGACAAAGTGGATAAGGCGCTCTCTGATATAGAGGGCATGAACGCTCAGGACTTCGACCATCTCAAGCACAATCCCGAATATCGCAAGCAGGTCGATGCTGCTCTGGCTCTCAATTACAGCGGCGATGATCTGAAGCGTGCCGAGGCCACTCTCGATCGTAAACTTTCGCATGATACCTTCGAACAGTCCCAGAGCGAACAACGTTCGACCGAGCAGCAGATTGCCGATAAGACCGGCTTCTGGAGCAATGATCGAGCCGGCATGCTTGCCGCCGTCGAGCACATGTCGCCCGCTGAGCAGCAGCGTTATCGCGAAGAACCGGCTTTTAAAAAGCAGCTCGACGAGCAGATCGCAAACGGCATGAGCGATTCGGCTGAAGGTCTTGTCGCCATGCGTGAGCTCGATCGGATCGGTAAGGGTCTGCCTCCCTCTGAAGACATTGTCTCCAAGATGGCGCTGCACCTGAATGGCTCCAAAGAAACGCCGGCGATGCTTTCCGAAATAGAGACCGCCTTCAAGCAAGATCCGACTTTGCGCGAGCGTCTCAAAAATCCGCAGACACCGGAAGATAAAGAACTGGCAAGAGGCTTCGAGAGCCTCGGGCGACATAACTTTGGCGGCGATTACGACAAGTATGTAGCACCGCTGCTCAAGGACGGCAGCATACCTTTTCAGACTCGAGCCAAGCTTTACGACGGCTGGTTTAGTAACGACACCAAGGGACTTTATGAGTCTATCGCCGGTGCATCTCCTGAAGATAAAAAGGCTCTCGCCGCCGATCCGAAGAAGATGCTGCCATTTTTGACCGATCAACAGGCTGCTCTTGCCGGCACCATTGCTTCTCAAGACGGTCAGATTAAGCCCGAAGATCGTATGCGGGCCGCCGTGCTCGGCATGAGCGGCGACAAAGACGCGATCAAGGAAATGGGTGAATCGCTCAAGCCGGAAGAACGCGCTCAGCTCATTCGTGATTACGAAACAAAATACAAATCCAATCTGGTTTCAGACCTGGATGACAAACTAAGCGGGCAGGACCGCACCGAAGCCGAGCGCAATTTCCGCGATTTGCCTGATAGCGCCAGAGCCGCTTTCAATAGCGCTCGCGATGAGGAATATCGCAGTAACGACGGCATTGGTCGCGCCTTTGTCCGCAATGCCTGGGACGGCACCTCGGATATGAGCCGCGATGATCTCAACAAATACGCTGCCGCCATGTCCGGTTATGCGCGCGACTACAAAGAAATGCCGGTCGCTCAGAGCGAGAAGATGTCGACCGACCTGACCCAGGCAGTCGATCTTTATCGCAAATCCAAAGGTGCCGCCGCCGATGCCGTCGTCGATGGTACGGTCATAGTTGCCGGTGTTGGTCTGGCTGCCGTCACAGGTGGTGTCAGTCTCGGATTGATTGCCACCACTACACTTGGTGGCGCTGCCCTGAAGGTCGGTACGAAAGCGGCGATCATGGGCGACGATTACGACAGCAGCAAGATTGGTGTTGATGCTGTTACAGGCGGTGTCGATGCAGCGACCATGGTGCTGGGCCCTGGTGAAATCGCCAAGGTCTTGCAAATCGGTGGTAAGGCCGGTATTGCCGCCGGCGAGCTGACCATTGCCGAAGCGGCTGCAGTGGCCAAGGCGGGCGGCAAACAGCTGCTCAAGGAGGGCGTCGAGGCCGGACTTGGTAATGAGCTAAAAGGTACTGTCACGACGGCCCTCGCTCATGGTGCCAAAGAAGTCGATGAAAAATCGATCCAGGCCATGGCCGAAAAATATGCCGCCTCTCCGGAAGACGTAACAGCCGTCAAAGAGATGCTGACCAAAAATCTCAATCAAGCCGTCGCCAGCGAGTCGACCAGTGCGCTACGCAACACTGTCCGCGAAGTCGCTCTCAACTCCGGCGCCGGTGCCATCGGCGGCGGTACATCCGGCGCTGTGCGGGCCACTTCCGAGTGGGACAGCAGTCAGAGTGTGGGAGAAAATCTTACATCAATCGGTGAGCAGACTCTGATGGGAGCTACCAGTGGTGCTGTCATGGGTGGCGGCGCCTCGCTCGGTTTCAAGGCTGTCGGCAAGGGTTTTGCCGCGGCCCGGGAAGCGGTTGGATCGCATCTGCGGCCATCGGGCGCGGCTGATCTGGCCGAGCATCTCCATGTCGGCGACACTGTCCTGCCGGTCGGCGAACACACCGTCCTCGATAAGAGTGGACGAGTGGCCGAGATCCATGGAGCCAATCGCACCGATGTCACTTACCATGAAAGCGGCCCGATGGAAGGCCAGGTCGCTAAGATCGACATGCACAATGGTACCAAGTACGAAAGCAGCGCCGATGGTAAGTGGCGCTTGACCAGCCCCGAGCACCCGCAAGGAGCCGCGCTCGATGGCGAAGTAAAAGTAAAAGCCAATGGCGACATCCAGGTCCAACATGCCAACGGCGATATTGAAACTCATTATCCAGACGGCGTTCGCGACCTGCAGCAGAAAGAATCCGGCAATACGATTTCGTATGGCAAAGACGGCAAATTGCTTGCCGTCAACACTCGCAGCGGTCAGGTCGCCGAATATGGCTACACTCCCGAGGGCAACTTCGAGGGCGTGCAATATAAAAATGGTCGCAGTATTACCAGCGAAGACGGCGGTAAGACCTGGAACTTTAAAGACGGCAGCGACGCTGTCCCTCGCAAAATTGAAGGCTCGGTCAGCAAGGATGAGGCCGGTAACATCATCCTCAAAGCCGATGGTTTGCGTGATCAGGTTTACCGACCGGACGGCTCATCGTCTTACATCGACCCGGTCAGCGGCAAACCGGCCGATATTACCTATCCCGACGGCAGAGTGGCCCGGCTGGAGTATGGTAAAGACGGCATAGTCACTCGTTACACCACTCCTGATGGGACCACCTATCATGCTGAAAAGCTGACGGATGGCCGTGAGTCGCAGATATACAACATTATATCTGCCGATGGGACTGAAAAAGATTGGACTCCCGCTACGTTTCGCGTCAGCAGGGATGGCATTGTTTCCGGCGAGATCGTCGGTCTGTCCTTTTCCAACGACACTGATGGTCGGATCCTCAATTTTGATCCGCTCAGTGGGCAGCCCTACCGCGAGATTGTGCCGGACGGCTATGCTCGGGAAGGACTTACTCCCGGTGCCGATGGCCGGCTGCTCGATCAAAATGGCAAGAAAGTCGACTACACTCGAGAAAAATTTGGATACAGCGTCTCTCACAATGAAGCCGGTGCACTGAGGCAGGTCGAAGCCGAGCTCAAAGACGTCAAGGCAATTGGTGCTGATGGCAAGCCGACCTCCGCCTATGACAGCCTGATTAATGACCCGACTTTGAACGATGCCCAAAAAGACAATATCGTTCGCAATCTCGCCTTTGTTCGTGAGCATTTCGCCGGCTATCGCGTCGGCGATCGTATGCATCCGGATCCGGAAGTAAACTGGATACATACCCAGGGCGAAATGGCCAAGGTTCTGGAAGTGGGCCGGGCTAAGAAGTTGAGCGGCGAGGAACTTCAAGATAGTGTTCTGGCGTCGATGTATTCCGATTCGGTCAAATTTGCCTTCCCCCCTCCCGACGGCGCCTCAGCCAATTTTTTCACTCACCATCTTGATGGGGCTCTGGCCGCACAGCAGCAGCTGCTCCGTCAGGGGCTTGCCCCCGAGCGGGTAGACCGCATAGTCGAGGCGATTAAAGCTCACCAGATCGCTCCCCCAGAGCTGATGGGTCAGCTTTATCATATGTCGATCAGCGGTGAATTGAGTCGCAAATTTAGAGCCGGCGAAATCGATACAGGCGAATATGAACGCTTGCGTAAAACTCTTAAAAACATGACTCAAGTTGGTGCCGATCAAAAACCGCGCCTTTCTTTCATGGCGGATATCAACAACGCGCCCCGTGAAATTGGCGCTGACGGACATATGCAAGTGGTACTTTCCGATGATCAGCGTAAGCTACTCAGTTACGCCGGCATCGATAAGTGGTCTGTCCCTTATGATCCGAAATTTGATCCTAACTTCCGCCAGATGAGTAAAGCCGAACAGGCCGAAGCTCTCTCCCGTCAAAAAATCGCCCAGACTTTAATCGACGGCGATGCGATCGATAACTACGCAACCACCGGCGGTGCTAGTAAAATCGTAGCAATACGTGGGCCTGGCACTGGCTTTCGTGATGCCCGCATATTCGATTCAATAAAATCCATCGATCAAAGCTATAACGACGCTTACAAAGTACTTTCTCCTGAGGCGCGCAAAATTGCCGATGCCAACCTGGCCGGTCGCGAGGGTCTGACAAATTACGATGGTTCCAAGCTCAAGAGCGATTTTGAGGGCTGGTTGCGCAGTAAAGGCAAAAATCCAGACCAGCCTATCCCATACTACAACACCGATCTCGTCTATCCAGCCCTTGGACCCTTGCGTCCCGGTGATGATCCAATGCTCAATATGACGGCTCAGCAAAAAGCCGATTTTGATTTCGCCAGGGAAATGCGCGCCAAGATGGTCGATCTGCTCCGTCGCGATCACCGCACCGACGACTCCTTACCGGGCAATTTCTACGCTTCCGGCCGCCTGGACAGTCGCACAAATCAGCCGTCGTCCTTTGCTGAGTTTGCACCTGCCAAGCTAGATATTGCCGGTGTGAAGCCGGAGGACATCCATCCGGGCGAAAGTTTCAAATCGCCGGACGGCAAGATTTCCGCCTTTCGCAGTGCCGAGGACGGCAGTCTCCAGGTAAGTGACTTTGAACAGCTTGCTTTCCGTAAGTATGACGGCCAGAATCGTCTCCTCGAAACCGATGGCACGGTAGCAAGCCGCAAGTTTACGTATGATCCTGAAGGCAAAGTTTCGGAAATCACCACCGTCGATAAAAATAATGGCGAAACGACAGTTCTCTCTCGCCATGGTTCCGCCGACAATATTGGTTGGGATACGGTGCGCACCGCCGCCGATGGCACGGTCCTCTCTAAAGATAGCATCTACAATGTCAATGCTCTGGTCGATGCCGACGGCACAGTGCGCCTTGGCGAAAAAGGATCTTACCGTGTCGAACGCTACAATCCGGATGGCTCGCATGATCTTCTCAAGCCCAGCGGTCGCATAGAATATCTGGAAGCCAACTACGCTCATGAGAAAGCTTTTGTTCACGACAATTTGACCAACGCTTTGCGGGACAATCCGAAGCGGCTGGCGCGCATGGAAAACCTTCTCAATGAATTTGAGCATCAAGCTGGCAGTCCAGAGCGTGATTTGAGTGAAAATCAAAAGGCGCTGCTTTATAAGCAAATCAATCGACTGCTTGCCGATACGCCCGGTGCGGTTTTGCCGATGGCCGATCGGGTCAATCTCGCCGAGCAGGTGCTCGATCATTCTGCTCATCCCTGGACAGTCGATCAGGGCAACAACAATACATGCAATGTGACCACGATCGAACACCGCAATTACTGGCGTAATCCGGATAAAAACGCTCAGTTGGTAGCGGATATCGCTCAAACAGGTCATTATCGTTTCAGCGGCGGTCAGGAAGTAGATCTACGCAATATTGCCGGAGAGTTGCGACCGGATGCCGAGGCGCGCGATGGAATGCGTCGCCAGGCTCTCGACGTCGTGCCGGATGGTGGGACGCTGAAGCAGGACGGTTCTCGTGACTATGCCAGCCAGCTGATTGAAACAGCGATGATCAATCAATACTGGAAGAGTGCTACTGAAGTCATCGATGCCAGCGGCCGTCGTCTGACTTCGGCTGATTATGAGATGCGCTTCGACAGTCAGGGCCGACCACTTGGGGTTGCCAACCATGAGCATGTGACTGCACTTCGCGATGCAAACGGCGACATTCCGCCCAGCTACGAAGCGGGAGTGCAGTATTTCGACGAGAACAAACAACCAATAGCCAAGCTGACCCCCGATCGCATCTTGTATGACAAAGAGGGCCGAGCTACGGCTGTCATCGATAAGCCTGCCAGCCTGCAAAAAGTCTATGACGGTAACGGCAAGCTGCTCGATGAGGTACAGCCTAACGCTTACGGACAGCGTTTCTACGATGCTGACGGTAAGGCGATCATCGCTAAAACGCGTCCCGGTGATCTTCACTATGAGAAGATTCCCGTCGGCCCGACCAAAGAAGGCGAGCGTGTTTTCGTTGCGATAAATGGTAAGCAAATCGAATTGAAGAACAGCCGCGGCGAGGTTGTCACATCTCCTGGATTGGGCAGTGATAAGTTGCGCGAGATTGGCAATGAAGTAGCCAATACGCAGGACTCTTCTTATGTCATTGCCCGCAACCACAAGGCCGGCTATAGCGAGCTCTCGGTAGACTCGCCTGAGCAGTTTGTGCAGAAGCTCAAGGAGCTCAAAGCCTCTAAAAATCTGCCGGCTGTTTTACTCGTCAATTCCAGCAAGCCGCCATTCAACCATGCGCCCACTTTCAACAGCGAGGGCGTCTTTGATGGCTGGCACGTCGTCAACGTACAGGATATTAGCGAATCTATCGATCCTAAAACCGGGGCGAAGACCGAAATGGTGCACTTTACCAATCAATGGGGCAGTGCCGCGGATCATCTGGAAAAAGGCATGAGCGCTCAGATTATGTTTGATGCTATGGGTGATACTCCCAAACGTGAGAAACCTTTGCGTTTGCTGAAGCAAAAAGACGGCGCGGATGGCAAGTCCAGAGGCTTCCTGGGCTGGATCAAGAGTTGGTTTTAAAATGGTATTGTCTGAAAGGTGAGTATGACCAGCGTTTTTAATTTAGGCAGCATTTGCAGCATGACCGTTCCTTCCGAATGGCAGGCGATGCCGCTCGAGCGCAGCAGCCAGGCCGGCCAGGTTTCGCAGCCTTACACTTTGAAAGAAGATAGTGATGTGACCTTTTCACTTTATTACCGCGGTAAGGAGGTTTCCCGGGCTATTGCGGAAGATTTTCTGGCCGTCTTGAATGCAGCGCCTCATGATTTGAGCGCCGATGAAATAGAGACTGTGATCGTCGTTCTAAGACATATGTCAGAGGAAGATTTTTTCAAACCGGATTACGTGCGGACTGTCAGCTTGGGCGGACGGACGGTGCTGACTGTAGAAGGGGTCTGGACCGCCTCCGACTTGAAAAATCTCGGTGTCTTCTTATGCGGCAATGAGAGTGGCACGATCGTCGACGAATTGCATTATTACGCCCCGATTGCCAAATATGATGCCCATATGGACAAAGCCAGGGCGATTTTAAATTCGATTCGTTTCGATGATGCAAAAAGGAAAGGTCCATGAATATGCATGCAGCGGAATTTGATCCAAAACCGCCCGAGCGCGTTGACTCGCCTGCTGCGGCTCCGCCGCTGTCCTTGCTTGGAGAGCTGACTACAGCCGCTTCTAATCAGGGTAAGAGCATTTACAATGCGGTCGCTGAAATAAGCAATGCCGCCGGTGCGCATTTGTCTAAAGCGACTCTGGAAAATCAAGGCGATGCGACGACTTTCTCGCCCCGCTGGTTTATGCAAGAAGCCGGTAGTCTGGCTGTAACTCTACCTATGGTACTGCTCACTCATAAGGGTGTGGCGGCTCTGACTGCCCCGCTCGAGGCTTCGGTCGTCGAAGGAGCGAGTGCTAAGGCCTGGACCATGTCCGCCGAGAAATTATCCCTGACCAGATTGACCGCGACCGGAGTCGCTTACGAAGGTCTCTTCAAGCCGTCCAATCTAGCAACATCTCCAGCAATATCGCCTTCGGGCGCCGATGGTGGAAGCCTTGCCTGGAGTCGGTTGAAACAAGGAGCAGAAGGCGGACTTTCCTTCCTGGCGATGGGCGTGGTCGGCTCGAAAGCAGGAGAAGCCTTAAGCCGATATGAAATGACTAGCGGCGCACTTGCTCGTGCTGGAACCGGTATAGCTGGTGGTGGCGCGTTCGGTCTTGTCCATTTGCAAAGTAAGGAATTATTCGATCACGGAAGGTCGGCTGGTATGGGAAAATCTTTTGATGCAATGGCACGTGGCGCTGTTCTTGGAACGGCACTTTCATCGATAGGCATGATTCAACCAGGACTTTCTTCGGAGCTGGCTGCTGTCAGAGGCAAATCGGCGGCCGCTGCCGACGTCGGTGCCGGTGTCAGTTTAAAGGATATGCAGATGAGCGAAGCCGCCGGAAGCAGTGATTTCCTCTCCGCCTTCAAGCAAGACCGATCCCTGTCCCCGGAGGCGGCCAATACTCTATTGAGCCGGGCGAAAAACGACGTCAACGTCGGTTCCAATATAGCGCGTAGCGGCGAACATGAAGAGGCTGTTTCGCACTTTAACAAGGCTATCGAAGCCATTGTCCGAGCGCGCGGACCGGAGCATCCGACCCTGGCTCCGGTACTCGGTAGCATCGCTCGCAGTGAAATGTTTCTTGGCAATAGCGGGCGAGCGCTCGAGGCTGCCCGGGCTGCATTGAAGATCAACAGAGCGACATTTGGTGAGAGTAGCGGCGAAAGTGCCTCCACGTACGATCAGATTTCGGCCATTCATCAAAGGGCCGGTCACTACGGCGAGGCGGCCACCGCCCTCGATAATTCTTTGACAGCCGGACGCAGTGCCCTGGCCGAAGGGCGGCTGAGTGATCTGCAGAAACAAGAATTTGAGCGCACGGTGCGCGAGCGCATGAGCTCTCTATCCTCCCTTTATACAAAAGCAGGTAGTGTCGAAAAAGCCGCACAGGTGCGGGCCGCCATACCGCCAGCTCCCCCCGATCTGCCCGAGGTACGCTGAGTAAGCGATGTCCATGCTCGAACAAACCACCGAGGACTTGCAGGCGCGCAAGCGTGTACTTGACTCGTCTTTAATGGACTTCGCTGTCGCTGGTCTGCCATTGCCCCTCGAGATGGAGGAAGAATTTGTCGCTGTCCAGAATGAGCTGGCCAGGCGTGGTGCTTCGGCACCGCCTGTGGAGTCTGACCGTATGTGGACTTTCTGGTTGGGCAAAACATTGGGCTCGTACACCATTGATTATCTGGTCGAAGAAGGGCTCTACTGGTATCTTTTCCATGCCTCGCCCGGAGCCAGTTCGTTCGACCCCGGGAGTGGACAGGCCTGGATAAAAATTGCCAAGGCTGACGATTGCTATCGCATCGATTCCGGACAGGTGAAATTTGCCACGCGCTTGTTTGCCATCGACGGCGATATCGTGCGCGAAGTTCGCCCAGAGCTAAATAGTTTTTTGCATGCCGAAACGACCAGGTTGAAGAGTCTGGTTACCTCACTCGATGCTATGGCCGATACTGATTTTGCCGGCGAAATTGCCTTCTCTCTGCCGCGTCTACTCGAAGAAGATTCGTTCGAAAGGCTCGATTATTATCGTACTGCTTGTCCGAGTGGTGATACTCTACGTGAACTGCTCGTCTATGGTGCCGGCCGCGACTCGGCCTTCGCCATAGTGTCGATGTTCAGCCAGATCGCAGCGGCCCTGGATCTTCTCGGTCGCGATCCGGTCTTTCAGTATCACGGCAATCTGAAGCCGGAAAATATTGTTTTCACCGCCAGTGGTGTCTATTTCCGTGAGCTCGGTGATTTTGGCAGCATGCGCTGTGGCGGCGCTCTCGAGGCCGAAGTGCGCACGACGACGCCTCAGTATTATCCCTGGCTCGATGTCGATGATATTGGCGCCCTGGGTATCTGTCTCTGGGATGCCCTGACCGACTATCACCCTTTCGATGATACGAGAGCGGTCGATGGCGATTGCATTTTGAGCGCTGGTCTCAGGGCTCTGGTCGATCTCGAGCTCTCTCTCGCTAATATGTTTGTCCTGCCGCTGCTCAGTATCAAGCGTCCGCATCAATTTGGCGTACGCACCACTGAAAAGCTGGAAAATGTCCTCTTCAAGTCGTTGAAAATGAGCATCGGCGAAGACGGCCTGCTCTATGAAGATGCTGGATATGAGTCGATGTCAGCCTTCAATGACGATCTGCTCGAGCTGCTCAATGAACCGGAAATGATTTTTTAGACGCCTTTTCTAGAGCGGCGCCACTGCATGACGACCGGCTTCCATCAAGCTGTCGTTTCGATAAATTGAACAACGATCCGGCTCGTTCCAGACATACCAGAAGATGCCGCCCAGGCGCCCTTGTTTGTGGAGGTGACGGAAGTATTCGCGCATCTCGACTACCGAACGCGCCCGCGTTTTATCATCGGCAGCATTCTGGGCGGTGCTGGGAAATCCCCATTCGGTCAACCAGAATGGTTTGTCTTTTCCCGGCGGGAATATCGATTCGTCCAGCTTCTGGTTGCGCTCGTTCAGCGCTGTTTTGTCGCCCTCTTTGACGACGCCTGGATAAACATGCACACCATAGCCGTCCACTAAATCATCGAGGCCGCGTGCCCGGAGAAAGCTGTAAGTGGCTGGTATTGATACACCGTCGATTTTTGATTTAGCCTGCCAGATGCCACCGCTGCAGGCCGCCATACCGGCCGTAATCAGGGGAGTATTTTTATTCAATTGAGAATTGTCGCGTACTTCTTTCAGTGTTTTAAGAGTTTTCAGATATTGCAAAAGGCCCTGCGCCACTCGTTTTGCTTCCGGATCGTGTGAGAGATCGCTGAGATTGAAAGCTTTGCCCTGTCCAGGCACCGGAAAGTCGCCGTTGAAATCAGCCCAGTTGAGTTCATTGCCAAGTTCTATTGCCGTAAGTACAACGCCGGCAGCATCTAGCTTGTCGAAAATATCCTGGAAATTTGCCCGCGATTGCGCCGGATCTACGGCGCTGAGAGGCATGGCCGCTCGCGTATGATACTGGGCATTGGCGGGACGTTCCCTGGTTCCATCTTTGCATTTCAGCCCCGGTACAAGAACGAGACCGATGCCTTCATCTTGCAGCTTTTTCGCCAGGTTCATGTTTTTTTGATCCGGGCGCAGACTGGTGCGGACAAAGCGCACTTTATTGGTTTTCAGTTGGCGGACTATGGCATCTTGCTCGTCGGCGCTGAAATTTTGAAAGCTATTGACGTTGACTCCGACCGGACAATCCGTCTTTTTTGCTTCTAGCGGATGGACCGCCACTAGTGCAACGGCAAGGAGAGCAAGCGGTGTTGCTGTCGCCCTGCGACCACTGAAATACTGGAAAATCTTTTGCATAGAGAAGTCTCCGCCTAGCACGCATCGCCAATGCGCTCAGTTTACCAAGCAGAAGCGAGATCAAAAACGAGTCAGAAAACGAATCAGGAACCGAATCGGGGCCATCCCGTCTTACCAGCCAGATAAACAGTCAAAGTTTGCGCCGAAGTACGGATGTTTGCGCGCCTAGAGAGGTAGTTTTTTTATGAAAGCCAGTCAAAAAGCACCGGACCGCGAATCGAAACCCGATTTGACCGTCCGTGGTGACGAGCTCAAAGATGCCGGTAAGCTACAAAAAGCAGCGCAGGTGCTCGAAGACAATGATATGGACGAGCAAGCGGACGCTGTCAAAAAACAGGTCCGCCAGATCGTAGCCAAAGAATTGAATGAACTGGATGGATTTGATCGCTAGATGCGGGCGTTTTTACCGCAATCCGGACAGAAGAAGAAGGATGGCGCAATCTGCGATTGGCAATGAGGACAGGCACGCAGGCCGGACTCTTGCTCTTTGGTTGGGTAGCGCCCGGCCATGATTTCTTTGTATTGCTTGGTCTGTGACCAGTCTTTGATTTCTTTGGCGCGATAGACCGAAAGAGGGTGCGTCAGGAAAGTTTCGAAAAGCAATTTGTAGAACTTATTCAAGCTTGAATAATCGATGTCCTGGTAGCTCTCGGCTTGACGCAAAAACTCTTCCGGATCGATTTGTTCGGCCAGGGCTTTGGAGCCGCATGCCAGCTTCATATGCACATGCACAGAGGTGGTGACATTTTGCGAGACGAGGAGCTCGGCGCGGTCGGCGGTCAATTCTGATTTTCGATACCAGTCGAAGAGAGCGACTCGCAGGGCGAGATTGGCCAGTCCCTGAATCGGTACGAACTGGTGCGTTACTAGAATGATCAGCATGGCAAGCGTGCGGTAGAGCACGTGACCGGCCTTGATATGACCCATTTCGTGGCCGATGATCGCCAGCAATTCTTCTTCGGTGAAGAGATCGACGAGCGAGGAGTGCAGAACGATGAACGGACGGTCGACGCCGAAAGTGTAGGCATTGACCATCGGATTGTTTGTAATGAAGACGTCCGGCTCATGAATATCGAGGATATCGGCCGCTTCACGCACCAGTTTATAGATGTTTTTGCACTGCTTGGGACCGACGTGGATGGCCTGACCCATCAACTGAATGCGCATGTAGCGCTCCCAGCCAAATTCGACCAGTTTATGCACGACTTTATCGAGGACCGGCACTTTGCGCAGGGCGTCGAGGGCGGCGCGGTCGGCCGGGTGCTCGAAGGCATTGGACGACATCCGGGGAAAGCGACGACGGGTAAGTGTCTCAGCGGTCATAGATAAACCTCATTTGTCTGGTCCAAGTCCACACATTGAATTTACCCACTTTCTAAATTGAAACTAGTCTACGAGGGCAAGTTCAGCCAAATCTTTGTCTTGTATTAATGCTTGAGCCGATTGATCATCGAGTCCTGCGCCGATGGCCGTATCGGCCGCAGTCTCCGGCCTTTTTGCCGTACCGGCCGTATCGTCGAATACGCCTTCCCAGCGGGCAAGCACTACAGAAGCCAGACAATTGCCAAAAACGTTAACTGAGGTGCGGGCCATGTCCATCAGAGTGTCCACGCCCAGAATAAGGGCCACACCCGACAGGGGCAGGTTGAAGGAGGCCAGGGTGCCGGCCAGGATAACCAGGGAGGCCCTCGGTACGGCGGCAACGCCCTTGCTGGTCAGCATCAAGGTGAGCAGCATCAATATCTGCTGGCCGATTGGCATGTGCACGCCGGCGGCCTGGGCGACAAACAGGGCCGCGACGGAGAGATAAAGAGTGGTGCCGTCCAGATTGAAGGTATAGCCTAGTGGCAGAACGAAGCCAACCACGGGCTTGGGCACGCCGATGTCTTCCATGGCTTGCAGGGCCTTCGGCAGAGCCGCTACCGAGCTCGTCGTGGAGAAAGCCAGCCAGAAAGGTTCTTTTACGGCCATGAGAAACTTGCGGATCGGCACGCGGGTGAAATAAGCGACCGGACCGAGTACACAGACGATAAATATGACCAGGGCCAGATAAAGTGTGCCGACCAGTTTGCCCAGTGAAAAGAGGACGTCGGTGCCCTGTTCGCCCACTGTCTTAGCCATAGCGCAAGCTACAGCCAGGGGGGCGATCTTCATGATGAAGCCGGTATATTTGAAAAGTACTTCGGACAATGACTGGCAAAGAGTGACAATCTGAGTTGCTTTGGCGGCGCGCACACCGAGGGCGAAGATGATCGTGAAGACGACGATTTGCAAAACGTCGCCCCGAGCCATGGCGTCGAAAATGCTGGTTGGAAATATGTGTGTGACAAAGTCGGCGGCCTGCGGTGTTTTGCTGACCAGATCCTTGGCTGCTTCGGTATTTACACCGCTCAGGTTGACTCCCGCTCCCGGTTGCAGGACGTTGACGAGGACGAGGCCGACAATCAGAGCGAGGGTGGTGATTGCTTCAAAATAGATAAAACATTTTGCTGAGAGCCGGCCGACATTGTTGCCGTGACCGTCGGCGATACCAACCACGAGGGTGGCAAAAACGAGCGGACCGATGATTGTTTTAATCAGGCGCAAGAAAATGTCAGCGCCTGGACCCATTGCCGCTCCCACTGCCGGAAAGTAAGCGCCGATGACGATACCGACAAGGAGGCCGATAAAAATCTGGCCTGTCAGGCCGGGAGGCTTAATTTTCAAAGTCTCTGCTTCCTATCATATGGATTTATGTATGGTGATCAGGTTAGCTCAGGGTGAGGATTTCCAACCCGCGGCCGGCCAGGACTGCCATCTGATCTTTAATTGTTACCGAGGAGACACCTTCAATCACAGCCAGAGTCGTTAAGACCTGCGGATTGATTTTGTTGGCGAATGAGCATATAGATGCTACGTCTTTACCCTCTAAATTACGACCAACCGCAACCGCTTTGCTGCCTGAAACGGCCAGTGCAACGCCATCGCTGGGTAGATTAATTGACCCTAAGACACGCAGGTCCTTATCTTCGCGGGACATGACGACAAAAAAGCCCTGCGAATTCTGGTCGACTGTCGTAGCGATAATTACGTCGTCACCGATTGCTACATCGCGAACGGCGAGATTGTCGAAATGGTGAGAGCCGATTAATTCAGGCGTCGGCGAAAGAACAATCTTCTTGACCGCTTCATTTGCCGAGGCTGCTTTGCTGCCATTAGACTTGCCGTTATCTGCGGCCTTTGCACCACCGGCGGTGGCGGGCCTGGCGTCGCTCTTATTCGAGCTTGGTAGGGCGGCGGTATTCGGCACGCCTGTAGAGCCGGCTGTCATAGAAGCACTTGCTGCCGAGCCGGCCGTTGATATTGTTGGATTTGCCGCCGCCGATGGGCCGGTGCGATAGAGGGCGACATCATTCAAACCGGAGAGGAGGAGCATACCGTTGTAAGCCTGGCAATGATTGAAAATACCGGGTACTTCAAAGGGGGCGTCGGCACTCATACTGTTTGAATAGACTTTGATGCGCGTTACCCGCGTTGTTTTTTCCTGGGACTTCAAGGCAAATGCCGTTTTTGTCGAATTATCAAAGCAAACGTGAGACGCTTGTATCTTGAGAGTCGCGGCCGTTTCGCGCAGCTTGTCCATTTTGCGCAGGGCCAATTCTTCTCGCGAGAGGCAGAGCACAAACGAACCGGCTCCCACGATTGATTTGATGGCGGCGTCCGGATCTGCCCAGTTGATCAGCGATGGACGCTCCGGCTTGGCGATGCTGTAGAGCTGTAGTTGAGCACCGGCAAGGACGACAAGATCGCCCCAACTTGCTACCCCGGCCGCTGAAAGGCGAGGAATGCTGTATGTCTGGCCCAGGGCCAGGCCTTCTTTGCCGCGACTGAGCATGGTCACGCCAGACCAACCGGCGGCTACATACGCGGTGCCTTCTTTCATCACCACTGTGCCTTTGCTTGCGCCTTCGCCCTTGCTGCTCGGCAGCTTCAACTCCTGTTGCTTGATCAGAGTGCGGCTGCGATCGCAGCCAAGCAGAACGACTGTGCGCTCGCCGTTCGCTTCGCCGAGCAGCATAAACTGATCGCCTTTGGGAGAAGCGGCTGCTGAAAAAACCGAAGTGAGACTGCCCAGGCTGAGAGCGCCGGCACCCTGTCCGCTGTTTTTCAAAGCGATGGCGCGCACCTGGCAGGAGTGACCACCGGTCGAATCGCTGCCGGCGACAATGAGTGTGTCTTTGTAGCGCGCCATGACGCGACAGTCACCATTGATGGTGACACTGTTGCGGATGGTGGGCGAGGTGGGATTGCTGAGATCGACCAGATCGACTTGCGAATTGCCGCCATTAGAGGAGGAGAGGATGACCAGTTGTCTTTCCTGCAGGTCGACGCGACGCACCGGATTTTGCACAGTCAGGCTGGCTAAGTAGGTCGGTTCGCTGCCGCTGCTTCTTTTAGGAGCACTGTATATGGAGGCAATGTGCTCTCCCGAAGAGGAGATGCCTGAGATGCAAATCATGTCGTTGCCGGCACAGATGGCGGTGCCTTCGGTGAAACGATTGATTACTGTCTGGTTGACGATGGTCGGAGTGGCCGGCGATGTCAGCGAAATCGTCACCAGGTGCACGACCGGTTCCTGATTTTCGTTTTCCTTATAAACTAGACCGTAAGCGGTTTGCAGGCCAAAAGAAAAGTCGATCACTTTGGTGGCTATACCGTTCAGTTCACCGATGATTTTGAGCGAGCTCTTCTCTCCGGCCGTATGATGCAGGTCGACGACGGCCAGCCGGCCGAAGTCGTCTGTGAAGCAGAGATAGCCTTTTCCGATGATGCCGACATGATCCGGCATGATCGCCGGTGCCCAATCTTCGCGTGAGAGGCTATGCGGACCGACCAGGAGCGGTGTGCGCGGTGTTTTTTTTGCATCGGCGGCAAGCGGCTGGATAAAAGGATTGGCCAGTTCGCCGGCTGTGACCAGACCACCGAGAGAAGCGAAAAGGAAGGAACGCCGAGAGAGCATGTCGTTTGGAGCTTTCTATAGTTAAACTGGAATCGACTCGGGTGCGAATGTTTGGTCCTGGCAAGATCTGAAAATCTAGAACAGAGAACTCAGCATCTTGTTGAGGAAACCAACTAAAAGCATTACCACAATCGGCGAAATATCGATATTGCCGATCGGCGGGATCACTTTTTGGATCGGTGCCATAATTGGACGGATGATATTGTCCAGGTACGAAACTGGAGGTTCGCGGCGATTGATGTTGGGAAACCAGCTCAACAAGCACCAGATGAATAATGCCATGCTGAACAACTGGAGTACACCGCTTAAAATATGCGCGACTGCGTTCATTTCATGCCCTTCACTACTAAGCCTATATTGGCAGATTGTATCACCTGGATGCAAAGATTTGGATTATGACCGGCGAACGCCAACTTATTAAGAAAATCAAGGATTGGACCGGCAGTGCCAAAATCGGCGACGATTGTGCCGTGCTGCCCGCTTGCGCCGCCGCCACTGTGGTCAGTTCAGACATGCTGGTCGAAGGCCGGCATTTCAGTCTGGCCTACAGAGACTTCGAAAGTCTGGGCTGGAAAAGCTGTGCCGTAAATTTGAGCGATATTGCCGCCATGGCCGGTCGGCCTCGTCATCTGACTATTTCTCTGGCACTTCCCGCTTATGTCGCCGAGGCCGATTTGCAAAGTTTCTATCAAGGTTTCAGCCGTTGTGCCAGGACCTATGGCGCGGAAATAGTCGGCGGCGACTTGACCGGGGGCGATAGTCTGGTCATTTCCATCACAGTCATCGGCGAAGCGCCTGCTTCCGGTGCCTTGCTGCGTTCCGGCGCCCGCCCTGGCGACAGCGTAATCGTCAGCGGTACATTTGGAGCGAGCGCCCTCGGTCTAAAAATATTGCAGGCCCTGGGCGATCAAGGCCGCCGGCCTGCCTTTTCGCCGGCGCGCAAAGCGCTGGTCCAGGCGCATCTGCGTCCGCAGCCTCGCTTTGCCGAAGCTTTTGCCCTGGTCGAGATTTGCGGTAATCGGGCCGCCTTGATGGACGCCAGCGATGGCCTTGCCGACGCCCTTTATCAAATCTGCGAAGCGAGTCATGTTTCGATGCAAATCAACCAGGACCTGATCCCGATTGCCGCTGCTGTGCGCAGCGAGGCGGCCGCTTTTGCTTGTGATCCGCTACAACTTGCTCTCTATGGCGGCGAGGATTATGAGCTTGTCGCCTGTCTCGGTACATCGGCGGATGAGACTGATAATGGGGCTGGCAATGGGCCGGAGCCTTCGATTGATTTTCTTGAAGGTGGCTTGCCATTTATAACAATCGGCAGGGTGGTAAGTCAAAACGAGCCGGGCAAGCCAAAAGTAGAGCTGCTCAGCGGCCGGGGCGCGGCTGAAAAAACTGTCGCTTGCGTCGACTTAAGCAATTGCTATCAGCATTTCTGCTAAATTAGCCTGGAGCTTTTGCAGGGAAAAATCGTGGAACAAGCAGTACTTTCTAAAAAAATTATTGACGGCAAGCTGGTAGCAAAAGAAGTGCGTGAAGACCTTCAGAAAGAAGTGCTTGCCGCCACCGAAAAATACGGACGCAAGCCCGGTCTGGCCGTGGTCTTGATCGGCGACAATCCGGCTTCGCATACCTATGTTAAAAATAAAGTGACGGCCTGTAAAAATGTCGGCATCGAAAGTTTTCTTTTGCAATACGAAAAAGACGTCGACGAGCAAACCGTCATCGACATCGTCCACAAGCTCAACGCCGATCCGCTCGTGGACGGCATCTTGATTCAGTTGCCCCTGCCCAAGCATCTGCCCACCCAGGAAATACTCTCGCTCATCGACTCGGATAAAGATGTCGATGGCCTGACCGCCATCAATCTCGGTCGCCTCGCCCGTGGTGATGAAGGCCTTTTCCCCTGCACACCGATGGGCATCATGCGCTTGCTCGAGCACTACAAAGTGCCGGTTAAAGGCAAAAATGTAGTTGTGCTCGGCCGCTCGCATCTGGTCGGCAAGCCGGTGGCTCTGATGCTTCTGGCCAAGGATGCCACTGTGACGATTTGCCACAGCAAGACAGCGCATCTTCCCGAAGTCTGCCGCCAGGCCGATGTCCTTGTCGCCGCTTGCGGTCAGCCGGAGATGGTCAAGGGTGATTGGGTAAAAGACGGCGCAGTCGTCATCGACGTTGGTACGACGCGCGTCGAAAATGCCGACGGCACCTCATCCTTGAAAGGTGACGTCGAATTTGACAAGGCCTCGGCCAAGGCCTCGCTCATTACTCCGGTGCCGGGTGGTGTCGGACCGATGACCATTGCCCTCTTGCTTGTCAACACCTTCAAATCATTCACCATGCGCATGCAAGCGGCCAAGCAAAGCAAAAGCTAGATGAGCGCGCCGAACAGCAATGTAAAAATCCCGGCCTGGATGACCGTTCTGGCCGCTCTGGCCGGTCTGTTCATTGTCGCTCTGGGCGTGGGCGGTGTTTATGGCATTTCCTGGACGCGCACCGCGATGCTCAATGCTGTCAAGCCAGATTATATGCAGGCGGCTCTCAAGCGCATAGGCGATTTCCCTGACAACCTGATTGGCCCCGGGCAAACCGTCTATCATCCGGTCATGGGCGGTCGCCTGCCGTTGTCCGAAACCGATGCCATCGCCTTCGACGAAAAATCCCCAAAGCTGCAATTTGTCGTGGCGCGCTACTTCAGTCTGAGCTCGGATCCGGACGCTGTCGAAGAAATAGACAATCTTTACGAGAAGCCGCTGCTTATGCCGCTCATTACAGCTCGCTTCGTCTCCATCGTCGATAAGGGGCAGGCGGACATTGCCGGTCACAAATTTCATTACGAGACCGTCTTACTGAAAGATGACAAAGACGCTTCATACAAAGGTATGATTGGTTGTATGGCGATTGGCCGCAAAGTAGTAATGGTGGAGGCTGCGACCCCTGCAGCCGGCACTCTGGATTTGAATTTTTTGTTGGATTTTTTACGAAAAGCGCGCGCCTTTTGACGTTTCTTATTTAGTCGGAGCAGCCAAGTGCTTATACTAATGAAAACGCCCGGTCCCAAGGAGATTACAAAGTTATGAGCTCAGAGACTCATCAAGACCCCTCACAAAAATGGCTGATCTTTTTCTTTGCCTGTTTTGCCAGCTCGGTTTTGGCCATCGGCGTCTGGGCTTGCTTTTGCTACGACGTCAATAAAGTCGAGGCCCCGGTCGCTGCGGGCGGTCATCACTAGATTTTTCTAGTTATTCTAGTCCTTTTTAATCCTCTGTCGACAATCGGGGTGTAGGGTGGCTAAAGCCGAGGTTCTTTGCATTGGCACCGAGCTTCTTCTGGGCGATGTCCTCGACACCAATTCGCAATACCTGGCCCAGCAGCTCGCTTTGCTGGGCCTGAACTGTTTTTATCGAGTCACTGTCGGTGACAATGTCGGTCGCATACTTGATTGCATTGTTACCGCCTTGCGGCGCTCCGATATCTTGATTACTTCGGGCGGCCTCGGGCCTACCGCCGACGACCTGACCACCGAGTGTCTCGCCCAGGTCTTCAATGCTCCTCTTGAGACCGACCAGCAGGTACTGGCTTTTATCGAGAGTCTTTTTGCCGCTCGCAATATCAAAATGCCAAAGACTAATGCAAAGCAGGCTCTGCGACCCCGCGGTGCCGACATCCTGCCCAATCCGGTCGGTACGGCACCGGGCATGATCTGGCGCCTTGGTCCGGAAGAGCTCGCCCTGATCGGCATCGAAGCGGATCAAAGTGGGCAGTGGCCGGTCAAAACCATTCTTACATTCCCTGGTGTGCCCCGAGAGCTCAAAGGCATGTGGGAGGAAACCGCCCGCGGTTATCTGGAAAAGACTTATGCCGGCGGCACGATCTGGTCGACCGAGCTCAAACATTACGGCATCGGCGAATCGGCTCTGGCTGAAAAATTCGCCCATCTGCTCGATCTGGCCAATCCTTCAGTGGCGCCTTACGCGGGCAACTGGGAATGCCGGCTGAGAGTGGCTGCCAAAGCAAACAGCGTCGTGGAGGCCCAGGCTCTGGCCCAACCGGTGATTGATGAAATCAAGGCCGGCAGTGGTGTGACCTGTTACGGCCATGACGGCGATACTCTAGAATCGGTTGTTGGTGAGCTTTTGAGCGCACAGAGGCTGACCATTGCCCTGGCCGAATCCTGCACCGGCGGCCTGATCAGCGAGCGTCTGACCGGCATACCGGGCAGCTCTCGCTATATAATGCTTAATGCCGTCACCTACAGCGCCGAGGCCAAGCAAAAGCTGCTCGGTGTGAGCGCTGAATTGCTGGCCGCCCATGGCGCCGTCAGCCCCGAGTGCGCAAAAGCAATGGCTGAGGGCATTCGCGCTGTTTCCGGCTGCGATATCGGTCTGAGCGTCACTGGCATAGCCGGTCCGGACGGCGGCAGTGAGGAGAAACCGGTCGGCCTGGTCTACCTTGGCTTGAGTGTTGGTCAGAAGACGGGCGAACCGCTCTATTTCGCTCGCACATTGAGGCTGGGCAAGCGTCTTGGCCGCAATGAAATTCGCTGGCGTACAGCTCAAGAAGCACTGAATATGGTGCGTCTCTATTTGATTTCACCCGAACATTTATCGGTCTGATTTAGAATGCCGCAAATCTGGGTATTTTAAAGTCGGAGTCCAGTGCGCCCAGTTAGCCCAGTTCCTACTTTGTCACCGATCAGTTTTCGCCGACTACCCATTTTTACCAGAAGTGTTTATGCCGCAAGATAAGGCCCCAGACAGAACTTTCATCCGAGATGGCGCTTTTCACCGGGCCGTCTCCAACGTGCGCAACCAGGTCTTTACCGAGACCAAGATGGCCGCTTTAAACAGGGCCGGAGCGCCAGGCGTCCGCGAGCAGGGCGATGTCTTTGCCCATGTCAAACCCGGTGGTGAGCCGGAGTTTAGCGAGGGCGATATCGAAGCGATTGCCTTCTACGACGGTCTTGAGGGTTGCTACAACCTGCGCTATCTTGTGCGCAAGCTGGTCCACGAATTGAAGCGTTCCAAGCGCTACAACAGGCCAACCGCCCTGATTATGGTCGGCATCGACGGTTTCGACCGGATCGAGCCGGAGTACGGCGAGCTTGCCGCCGATAAGGTTGTCTTCACCGTTATCGAATTTTTGCTTGGTGTGACGCGCAGTGATATCGATCTGGTCGGCCGTCTTGCCGATGACCGCTATATTCTCGTCCTGCCGGAGACTCCTGGCAAAGGTGCAGCGATCATGGCCGAGCGCACCAGGCTACTCTTCAACAGTTCAGTCGAGCTCAAGCACAACTGGCATACCCTGCCGATTACGCTCAGTTTCGGCATTACATATTTCCCCGGCCACGGTGAAGATGCCCGCGAGCTCATCGCCAGATCTGACCTGGCCTGCGAATTTGTGCAGATGCGCGGCGGTGATGGTTTTGCCTTCGCTCCCGAGGGCTAGAGCTATTTCTGGCTGTTGTCGACAATCTTGAAGTCCGGCAGGCCATTGACGCTGCGATAGGCGGCTACCTGGATAGGATCGCCGGGAGTTCTTCCTTTCTCGCCATATTCTCCTGGCGTGGAGTGGTGCGTCATCGTCAGGACAAGCTCCTTTTTATAATCGGTCAATTCCTGGTCGTGCTTTTTATTGAATTCGGCGAAGGCCGCCAGGCGCTCTTCCTTGCTGCAGTTAGCCATGAGCATGCCGAGGTTTTGGCGCTCTTGATCGATGTGCTCGGTTTTTTCTCGGATCTCTCGCGTCGAATGTCCGTATATTTCCAGGTCATAGCCTTTTTTGTGGTCTTCGTTGTTCATCACCGTCAGCATCAGATCGCGCATGTCTTTGGGCGAAAGCGACTGGCTGTCTTTGATCAGCAGCTCGCGTACTTGCAGCGCTCGAGTCGTGTCATATTGAGGATCGCCGAATATATGTTTTTGAAAGTCACCCGAGCCGTCCATGCGGGCGATGATTTTTGCCGCTTCGTCTTGAACTGCTTGACTGGGCCGCTCCGGTCCTGGCCTCTCCTGTCCTGACAAAGATTGAGACTCAGTGCGATGGGCGCTGTGTTCGAATGACATAAAAGTTGCCTCGTGCATCGGGAGATGCAACCAAGCTAACGCGGCAAGATAACAGTCAGATAACGGTCCTGAATGCTGCGATGCGGTTTGGGATTGGTCGAGGCCGTCACTTGTACGAGCTGAATGTCCAGAATTATTTTGACCTGGTCGCCGACCAGTGTGCCGCCTCTATCCATCGGTCCCATCGAGATGCCGAAGTCTTTGCGATCGAGCCTGGCAGTGGCCGTTGTCGACAGCCGTCGGGAAGTACTTGTGGCACCGCCCTGGGATAAATTGCTGACCTGGGCGTAGGCATCACCTGTGATACTATTGATATCGCTGGCTTTTTCTGCCACCGCTTTGAGAGGAGTGGCCTGGAGCATGACATTGCGGCTCACACCATGCATGGAAAGGTTGCCGAATATCTTAAAAGCACCTCTGGAGTCTTCGACGATTTTATTGGATTGATAACTGATCGACGGAAAAACGGCGACGTCGAAAAAATCTCTGGTCTTGAGGTGTTTGTCTCTTCTGGCATCTTTTGTATCGATGCTGGCAATCTGGATCTCGGCTGCTACATTGGCCCGGTCAAGATTGACGCCGTCATAGTCGACCGTGCCAAAAAAATTGGTGAACTGTCCACATACTGTCTTTACCATCATGTTTTTTACTTTGAACTCAATCGATGAACGTTCCTTGTCGATTGACCAGATTGTTTTTAGAGCGTAGGCCGGTTCTGCGAAAGCGACGGCCCAAGCCAAAAACGTGCAGAGCAAAAAAGAGGCATACAAAACGGCAAAGGAAAGAGCGGTCGAGATACTTAAAGGCGAAAAATGCTGCCGACGCAAGTATTCGCTTTTGCTGCTTACCGTCAATGAAATCATCGTGCCCCCTGCGGATAGCGCCTGGCTCTATCCTGACATGCGATATATTAGACCGGTCGACTTGGCCGAGTCAACTACCCCAAAATAATTGCAACCGCAATGTCAAATAAATGTCCGGTCTGGCCACTAAAGTGATGTAATCGCCGAGTAATTTTGCGATCGATTTTTCCGACACCCTCAATGTCATGCTGCAAATTTGATTACGGTCTATATTTTCTTTTGAGGTGCATATGGCTGGACACGAACTTTCGAGCAATGACTTATCGCTACAGGCCGTTGCTGTAGGCGACCAACCAAATAACAATCTAGACCGATATCAGATGCCGTCACCATTAGCGCTTGAGCTGGAGTCTATTACCGGACCCAAAAGTCGCTCTCAATTTAGCGAAAAATCGCCGGCCTGGGGAGAGGTCGGTCTCGACGGTCATGGTATTTCCGGTCCCGGTGAGAGGCACATTTCAATTCAGCGACTCTCTGAGCTTCTGAAAGAAGAACCTTTGTCGTTTGAAAAGTCTGTCCCGATGCCAGTCTCCGCCGAGCGGGTGGAAGCGGTGCGTGCTGAAATGGAGGGCCGTGTTAATCAGCTCATCCCGGCAAATGTGCAGGCCATTCTGAAGGAATTTAGAGATGGTGCCCTTGATGCTAACCCACTGGCATTGCAACATGTGATGAAGGAGCTTCAGGGTAATCCTAAAATGCTTCACGATATGGTTAAAGAGTTAAATGAAGAATTTAGCGAACAGGGCAGTCCTGCCCGCTTTGGCCTGACCGACGATAATCGACTCTTACTTTCGGCCGATGCCAAAAATGGGGTCGTCATCGATTCCCGTAGTACTCAATCTCGGACCGTTACTCCTGGCGGGGACGGCTATCTCCATCTCTCGCAGGAGCAGCGCCCATCGCCCACCTCGGCTGAAGTAATGTCGCAGGTACGAGAGGAAACTTGCGCTGAAAAATCCTCGCATTACTTTTCTGACCCATATTCGTCATTGAAACATCAGTTTCGGCCCCTGTTCAAGCATCACTTTGATCCTGATACGATCATCGACTTGGAAACTCCGGTCATGCAGAACCAGCGGAAGTAATGCTTTCTTGACCGAAGCAAGGGCTCGCCATTGTTCGATTTAGCGCACCAGACGTAAATGTCTGCTGGCGTTGCGAGCATTTCTCAGCTGAGTGATTTTGCTGCCGATTTGAGGGCTGACTTCTTTACCCTTAGCGTCCTCGCCGCTGGCCGTGAGATCGCCCAGCAAGCTCGGGGCCATACTGACCAGATGGCTGGAAAGTGCTTTCACGTGACTGGCGTATTGCAGTCTCAAGCTCGAAAAATGGAGATAGGAGTCTTTTACGCCGCGGGTGTGATAACCGGCTGTGGCCAGGATATTGAGCATTTCATTGTATTCTTCCTGGCTGACCATGGTTTCTTCCTCTACTTCCAGATTGAGGAATGATGCGAGCGATTGGACGGTTTTGGCGGCCAGTTCGAAGAAGAGGCGCGCTTCGCCTGTTGCTTCTCCGCTTACTGAGGCCATAGTCAGGGCGCTGGCGTCCAGCAAGGCACCGAGTATGGTGACCCACGAAACACAGGATTTTGCTGAGCGAAAATAAGAGAGGAGGGGAAAGGCGCGGTGGCTCTCGAGTAATTCCGCTACCCAGAGCTCCCATTGATTGAAGGACTGACCGAGCTTGCCCTGCAAGCCGAGCTCTCTGTAACGGAGCAGCAGACCAAGCCCGGTGGTAGAGCTGCCGAGCCGACTGTCCAGTGTGTTAACGGTGATTTCGCGTTTCTGTACAGCATTTTGCATAGTGAAAATAAAGGAGACGGCGATTGCCATGAAGACTATGCCGGTGAAGGCCGAGGCCATGGCCGTAAAGCGGGCCGGACCGGTAACGGCGACGGCATCGCCTGAGCCAAGGGTGAGAATGGCTGAGCCGGCCACATAGAGAGCCGTCCAGTAATCAGTGATTGCCGGTGTGACGTAAGTGCCCTGTCCCCAAAAAATCAGACCGAAACCGGCGACCAGCAGTGCCATCCAGATGATGAAAAGGGTGACGAAACCAAAGGTGGCAAAGCTGCCGAGCATGACGTCCTTGAGTGGGCAGCTCTGGCCGACTGCTACTTTTTTGAAACCGGGCCAGAGCAGGCGGCCGACGATGAAGGGGGCGAGGCGGAAAGTGGAGGGTTTGAAGCGAGGGATAACGATTGTCTGGTAAATGTCGTAGAGGACCAGGCCTACCAGTGACATTCCTAAAAGCGCTGCAAACATGGCATTTCTCCGGGACGAATTGGATATGACTATTATTAGACCGGTCGTCTAGTTTTGTCAACTACCCTGTTAATTAAGCTCGTCAAGTCTTTTGAAATCCGTGAGAAGTCTTTCCAGCGCTGCCATTGACGCTCCTAGACTAGTCGTCTAATATATCCTTATAAGGGTTTTCGGTCGTGTAGACTGGAAGTTCAGGAAATTCGAAAAATTCAAACAAGTTCAAACAAGTTCAGAAAAATTCAAAAAAGTTTCAGGGCGTCGACAGTCTGGGGAGTTGAGCATGGCTAAGCAGTCGGGTACAAAGGAAGTCACCAAAACCGCACTTTTGGAGGCCGGCTGTCGAATCATGCGCGACAAGGGCTACAGCAATACCGGCATTCAAGAAGTACTCGATTCCACCGGCGTGCCCAAAGGCTCTTTCTATTACTACTTCGACAGTAAAGAAGATTTTGCCCTGCAAATCATCGATCATTTCGACAAGACCTATAGCGAGACTCTGCGCGTCTATCTCGAAGACAAAACACTCAAACCTCTCGACAGATTAAAGGCCTATTGCGAAGAAGGCCGTCGTAACCTCATTCAAAATAACTGTAGCAAAGGCTGCCTGGTTGGCAATCTCAGCCAGGAGATGTCGGATCAAAGTGAAGTTTTGCGCGCGCGCCTCGAAGAAGTTTTGACCCGCTGGCGCAATCGTTTTGCCCAGTGCATCAAAGAAGCGCAACAGGACGGTCTTGTCGATAAGACTCAAGACAATGTCGAGCTCGCCGAGTTTTTCCAGAGCGGTTGGCATGGAGCCATTCTTCGTGCTAAGACCACCAAGACCGCTGTGCCGGTCGATGCCTTCATGAAGATCATGTTCGAGCAGGTATTGCAGCCTTAGATCCGCCGTAGAGCTAGTTCAAGCTAAAGGATAAGCATAGCGTCGCCATAGCTGTAGAAGCGATATTTCTCGGCTATGGCCTCTTTGTAGGCATCCATAATTGTCTTGTGTCCGGCAAAGGCGGCGACGAGGACCAGCAGGCTCGAGCGGCTCAAGTGGAAGTTTGTCAGCATGGCATCGGCGATTTGAAATTTGTGGCCGACCTTTATATAGAGATTGGTGCTGGCGTCTTTGGCGGCGATCATTTTACCGCTCGCTCCGGCGCTCTCAAGCGTGCGCAGGCTGGTCGTGCCCACGGCGATGACGCGGCGACCTTCGGCTTTGGCCTTATTGATCGCTTCTGCCGTTTCTGGTGAAACAGTGTATTCTTCCGCTTCGATTGTGTGATTTTCCAGGCTGTCTTCGATCGGTTTGAAAGTGCCGGCGCCGACGTGCAGAGTCACTTTCACCACTTCGACATTTCTTGCCTGCAAATCGGAAAGGACTTTTTCCGTGAAATGCAAGCCAGCGGTTGGGGCTGCCACCGCCCCCGGTGCCGCCGCAAAAACTGTTTGATATTGCAGGAGATCTTCTTTACGATGACCGCTTTCCTCTTCCTGGCGATAGTCTCGGTGGATATATGGAGGTAGCGGAGCGAAGCCTACCTGAGACAGCAGATTGTAGACATTTTCTTTAGCGCCAAGATCGACTATCACTCTTTTGAAGCCGTCTGGGCCAAGGGTAAAATCGGCGATGCGAATCTTATAGCCCGAAGCAGTCTCCGAGTCGCCGACGACTACATCGACTACTTCGTCAACTTTTAGACGTTTGATCGGCGTCACCAGTGCTTCCCAGTGTGCGGTATTTGTTGTAAGTGGCTTGAGCAGCAGGAGTTTGATCGTACCGCCCGAATGCCTGCGGCAAATCAGCCTTGAGGGCAGTACTTTGGTGTCGTTTACAACGAGCACGTCTCCGCTTTGCAAAATGTTGGGAAGATCGTAAAAATGTTTGTGGATAAGGCGGCCCATTGCTCTGTCGACGACGAGCAGGCGAGAATGATCTTTTTTGCTCGCCGGCTCCTGGGCGATCAGCCCTTCGGGCAGGTCATATTCGAAATCTTCGATGGTCAATTCTTTTTCAATTTTCATAGCAGCAATTTTAACGCTTGCCGGCTGCTAAGGCCAGCGTTCGACAGATTCAGCTTAACTTGAGAGTTATACTACTCAGATGATTCCAGTCTGGAGCTATATTGGCTAATCTTAAAGAGACAATCGTCGAGCTGGGACACGAGCATGGCTTCCATCATGTCGTCATTGGCGGTCTTGCGCCCCTTGTCGAAGGCGGCCTCATTTATCAAAGCTGGGTCGATCAGGGCTTTGCCGCATCCATGGATTATCTCAAACGCGATCCTCGCCAGAGGGTGGAGCCGGAACGGACTTTTCCAGGCAGTCGTTCGGTAATTATCGCCTCAGTCTCCTATTACAGCGAACCCGATACACCGACTCCGGCCGTCGCCGGTAAAGTAGCACGCTATGCCGTCGGTCTCGACTATCATCCGACGATTCGGCGTAAGATGCGCGAATTTGCCCAGGCGATCGAAAAAAACTGTCAGATCAAGTTGAACTGCAAACCTTTTACCGATGATGTCGCCCTCTATGAACAGTCGCTGGCCGCCAGGCACGGCCTCGGCTTTGTCGGTAAGAACAGTCTGATTTTAGGTCCGCAGCTGTCTGGCTCATATAATTTTATCGCCGAGCTTTTCGTGGACGTTGAGCTCGAGCCCGATCTGCCCTATGTCGGTACCTGCGGTAAATGCTTCCGCTGCGGCAATGCCTGTCCGACAGATGCCATCAAAGATGGTGCGCTTATTGATTCCCATTTGTGCATTTCTTTTTTGACTATTGAAAACAAAGGTGGTATCGCCCCCGGTTTGCGATCCAAATTGGGGGATTGGGTTTACGGCTGTGATATCTGCCAGGAAGTCTGTCCGTACAATAGTAAGCCTGTCTCTACGCCTTGGGCCGAATTCTTACCGCAAGCCGGGGTTGGTCATCATCTCGATCTGCTCGATATTATGACGATCAAGGACGAGCTCGAATTTCGCGGACGCTTCGAGAAATCGCCGGTGCGTAGACCCAAGCGACGTGGACTCTTGCGCAACGCTCTGGTCGTGCTGGGTAATCATCTGGCAAATGCTCACCGAGAATCAGATCGCATCGTTCAATCGCTGGTCGAATTTACTCAGTCGGATCAAGAAGATATGTTGGTCGAGCATGCCGCTTGGGCTCTTGCTCAAAGCCAGGAAAGCTCTGCTCGCAAGGCGTTGATCGCCCTGGTGGCGCGCCGGGGCGACGGTGAATTGAGGGCCGAACTGCAGAACTATCTGCATTGACGCCCGCTATTTTTTCCACAAGTCGCCGAAGGCGACTTTCAATCCGGCGTCGAGCATATCTTGCGATGCCTGATCGCTGCGATTGGCTTGTGGCGCAGTATCATCGGCTGGCCAGCCGGCCCACGCCTGCTTAAACAAATTCATATTCCCATTCATGACTGTATTGAAGAGGCCAAGCTCAAAATTGGCCATTCCTTTTTCGGCCTGAGGAAAGTCATTGCTCATCTGAATGTTGAAATTGCCGCTCATGAGACCCTGCTTTTATTTGAAAGAAATAGTAAGGTGTTTCGAGAGCTATTATCGCGGCCTTTTTTGACACCTTCGTGACATAAGCGCCATGGCGGCAAGATCGCCGTCAGCAATCTTTCGATTCGAACTTGACAGGCTCGTTGTCCTACCTTTATGCTGAAACGATAGAGAAGTTTGGGGCGTATCCCCGGAAAAGGCGGAGCGATGTTGTTTAACATAGCCACCATGAATAAGTCAGCGCGGTGCCCCGGGTGCCCGGGCTATAGCATGGGCCGACCGGAAGTGCTTAAAAGCCGCTGAGTCCGCCCTTTTTCTCTCGCCCTTTTGATTTTTGCAAATTGCATGCACTAAGTGTTCAGCCTGTTTGGCCTTGCCATAGTTTGTAGCGGATTTGCTTCAATCAGTTTAGAACGACACACCTTATACAAGGAGGAGTTTTTATGTCACTCCCAGGCTATTCACTTTTCGCCTCTGAGACTTTTGCTTTTACATTTTTGTCGCCACCAGGCAGTACGCACCGCAAGCCCCCGGGCGCAAGCCTGCATACGAAGAAATTCTGGCGAAAATCGCACAGACACAGCACCTTTAAACCACCTCTAGACGCAGGATGAAATAGCAATTTATGGACATTAAAGAAGGACGCATTGACAATAACGACTTGAAAGAGTTCGTCTTCAAGCGCGAGCTGATCGAGCCCCAAAATATTCTTGAAGAAGCCGACTATGACGCGATGACTTACGAGTTGATCACAGCCAGAGATTGTAAGCCGATCAAAGCCTGGGTCAAAGGTGTCCCGCTCGAGCCAGAGGCCCATAAACAGTTGCTCAATCTGGCTTCGCTGCCTTTTATCCACAAGCACATAGCGGTGATGCCCGACGCTCATCTTGGTCGGGGCTCCACCATTGGTAGTGTCATACCCACGCACAGAGCAATTGTGCCCGCCGCTGTCGGAGTGGATCTAGGCTGCGGCATGATTGCCGTTGCCACGACTTTGCGCGCAGTTGATCTGCCCGACGATCTCAAAGCTCTGCGGACTGCCATCGAAAGAGCTGTACCTGTAGGTACCGGCTATTTTAGAAACGGTCATGAGCAAGGCGATCCAGCCTGTGAGCCGGTAAACACTTCCTGGGCTTCGCTAAAAGATCGCTGGGATCTGATCGAGGCGGCGCATCCGGCATTGAGAGAACCTCATGCCAAGCACATTAATCAGCTCGGCACTCTAGGTGGTGGCAACCACTTCATTGAGATTTTACTCGATGACAGCGATCGTGTCTGGTTGATGTTGCACTCCGGCAGCAGAGGGATAGGCAACCGTGTCGGTACACACTTCATCGAGCTCGCTCGCAAGGAGATGTGCAGAAATAACATCCAGTTGCCGGACCGTGATCTCGCTTATCTCAGTGAGGGTGCTCAGCATTTTGACGACTATCTGTTTGCCGTTCAGTGGGCGCAGGACTACGCTTTTTTGAATAGACAGATCATGATGGGTCAAGTGCAGCACGCCCTTAAGCAGTTGAGAACTTTGCCGGCTTTCGAATCGGAAGTGGAAGTGATCAACTGTCACCATAACTATGTAGCCCGCGAAGATCACTTCGGTGATACTGTCTGGGTGACTAGAAAAGGTGCGGTGAGAGCCGCTGCTGGAGACTGGGGAATTATTCCCGGTTCGATGGGAGCGGGATCCTACATCGTGCGTGGTAAGGGCAATCCGGAGAGCTTCAATAGTTGCTCTCATGGTGCCGGGCGGGCAATGTCTCGTACCGCTGCCAGAAAGAACATCTCGATGGAGCGCCACGCCTCAGATACGGCTCACGTAGAATGCCGCAAAGATGAGGGCATTCTTGACGAATCTCCAGCTGCTTACAAATCTCTCGACGCTGTAATGAGAGCTCAGGCCGATCTTGTCGATATAGTGCACAAATTGCGTCCGCTTGTTTGTGTGAAGGGCTGAGTGTAAAGCTAGTTGTGATTCGGGGAAGAAGGCAAGGAGATACTCTCCCTGCCTTTTTCTCTTTTGTTAGCAATGCATTTAAAGCGGAGAGGACAGAGCAGTCGAGGGTCAATAAGCGAAAGCCTATCGTCTCTGTAAAATTACAGCGGTTTTGTCGGCAAATATCGTCGACCAGCCCGGGTCTTTCGCTAGAGTTTGGACCAGAGGCGTGTTTGGAGGTAAGAAGACATAATTGATGCCAAATTCGTCAAGATCCTGTCGCCAGTTGTTTTGACAATTGCACATTGCTGCGTAACGCAAACAAAATTGATCTCCGTACATATCGATGCGCGTGTCGATGAATACTGGCACCGGTGGCTTTAGATACCAGATCATCATGTCGCCAAAACGGTGGTCATTGAAAACAGGACCTGTTGGTCGGTGGTCCCTGAGATAGACGATGGCATCGTATGGCGGATCGAAGCTAGGACTGGGCTCTGGCAATCTGGACTGGTGGACAAAAGCGGTTACGTAAAAGCTGCCGATCAGGCAAGTAAGCGGTGCCAGTAAAACTAAAAAAGGACTCTTAAACCAGACTTGTTTCGTGGTGCTGCTGGCGACTTCGGCCTGGTCACCCGCCTGTTTACTCAGCCTGGTCAGAAGGAGCGGTAATTCATAAGCGATTATGATCAATATATAGATAATCAACCTGATTTTATTGCAGGCCAGTGTCAGAGCTAGTATCGCTCCAAGACAATGCAGGAAAAAACTTGCATCTTTTTGTCCGGCAAATTTTCTCAAGTATCTGATCAGTGTAATAATGTAGATTGGAAAGAGCACGAAATAAGGTACAAAGCCGCGCAGATGCAAGTCATCCAGGTTTAAGGTACGTGCCTCGGTAATAGCAACTTTCATGAAGTAGAGATAGGGAAGATAGGTCCAGAGATTGATGCCGGCCGGGTTGACGAGGGTGGCCAGGATTGTTGTCACCGGCAGCAGGACGAGGGGCAGTAAAGTTTTAGCGCTGCTGTTTTTTTCTGCTTCCGGCGCCTTTGCCTGGGCTGCGGTGAAGAAGTTGTTAGCTAGAGCGGCAATCAGGGGCAAAAAGGAAAGGCAGACGGCCAGTATGAAAGATGAGTGAAGATTGGCCCAGGTAGCGGTGATAGCGGCGTAGATGGCTATGTAGCAGTAGCTTGCACAGGCGCGACGCCGGGCACTTTTCGTCATGCTTTCGATGAGATAGAGGCTCAGGGCAAAGAGGAGATATGTAAATATTTCCGGCCGGGCATAGGAGCGAAAAGCGCAACCCAGCTGAGCGAACGTGCCGATCAGCATGGCCATGGGAATACTGACCTTTTCTTTGTAATGGGCAAGAGCTGGTACAGCCACCAGGGACAGTGACGTGAGCAGTGCTACAAGCAGTCCCAATCCGCCCAAACCGGCCAGCTGAAATATCTTATAAAAAATCAGCTCGGCCAGCCACTGATGCAAAATGAATGGATGAGCTATGCCCGTCTGGGTCATCAGATAATAAGTGTATGAGAAGGGTTCAGTGGTCGGCAATCCAGTCTGGGCAATTATCTTACCCAGGGCTAAGAGCCAGCAGGTATCCGCATCGCGCAGGGCCGAAATGGAATGCATGCCGCCAACCCAAAAACTTAATATCATGACTGCGGCAAGACAGATTTTAGTGCGCAAAGTCAGCATCCACCGCCACTGGCCGTAACAATGGCTCGCCAGGATGGATGTTTAGCAATTTCGTTCAGGCCCTCCTGCAGCAAGGTAATGCCTGGCTCCTTTTTAAACCAGGTCGAAGCTCCCGAAGGATGCGGTAGTGGTACGACCTGGCAGTCGACTCCATAGAGCGTCTTATCGAAACTCTGACCGATCACTTCCACCAGTTGACCTTTTCCTAAAATCTGTTC
>JAGXAB010000154.1 GCA_018971775.1 Cyanobacteria bacterium REEB67
GGGGAAGGTCCTGACGTTGGCGGCGTTGGCGGTGGCGGCGGAAGCTATGGAGGTGGCGGCGGCGGAGCCGCATCCACTACTCAAGGTGCTGCTGGCGGAGCTGGTTATTTTGGTGGCGGCGGCGCTCAAATTGGTCTGTCGGGTGGCGGCGGCGGTTACACCGGAGGGGCGGCAGGCGGGAGCGATGGCAAATCTTTTGCCGGTACGGCAGCAGCTGGTGGCAATGGCTATGGACCTATACTATTTGGCGGCACCGCTTCTCCTACTGTTGGCGGGCAACTTGGTAATTTGACGCGATTTGCATCGGGAGGCTTGCTCGGTCAGCATCAGGGCGGCGGCGGTCTTTCTCCGCAATCCATCTTTTTAACCGGCGGGAATGTGCCCCTTACAAGCGGTGCTGCCAACATCACAATCGTCGCCGGAGCTGGCTCGGTGCAGGGTCTTGGCGATGTCATCGGTGCCTCAGTCGCGGTCGACTCCCCCTCGAATCTTGTTCTCGCCGGCACCATTGTTGGTACGGCCTCGGTAACCCTCGCATCTACGGGAGCGATATATCAGCAGGCGCAAGTTCCTTCGCAAATATACAATTCGAGTTTGCTGATTGCTACGCCGGCTTTAACAGTCACGGCCGGTGGTGCTGGTCTGGGCCAGTCCGCCATTCCCTTACTCACAAACGCTCAGACTATCAATTTAAGCTCCGTTGCCGGCAGCGCTCCGAGCTACTATGTAAATGCTACGGCTCCGTTCATCGTCAGTGTTAATGCCAGCGGAGTTGCTTCCGCTACAAAATTCAACATTCAAGAGACCAACAGTTTCTCAGCTCTAGATGTGACCTTGCCTAATGCAATTACCTCCAGCCTGGTGGTGAATAGCGCCGGTAGTCTCAATCTTGAAAATAATGCGATCAAAGTCGGTAGTGCCACTTTGGGTGGTTCCGTCGCATTGACGGCTGCGTCTAATTTCTCTTGGACAAATCCGACTACGACTAATTTTTCAGTCAACGCAGACAGTAGCGACGGTTCCGGCGGCAGTATTGCCATCACCTCAGTGCAAGTAAACGGTAGTAGCAGTGTTGGTCTTGGACTGAGCAGTGGTCAAATTGCTCTCTCTGCACAGGGCGGCGGGTCGGGTAGCGGTGTCACCGGCGGATCGCTCAAAGTTTCTTTCGGCGGCGCTGATCTGACCGTCGATCCAGCAGCCTTAAATGTCGGTTTTAGTGCTAGTACCATTAACGGCAATGGCGGTTCAATTGTCATCGTGACTGGTACTATTACTGGTGCGTCGTCTTCGGTCCCACTGGTTATTAATGCTGACGGTATAGGTACCGGCAACGGCGGTAATGTCAGCATTGGCACTTCTACTGCCAATGCGCAAACGATTGGCATGGGCGCTGGCCAGATCCAGCTCTCTGCCGTCAATGGTGCGAGCGCTGCTGCTGGTCAAAAGGCCGGCTCCGTTTCCTTTACAAACGCCAGCACCGGGCGACTCAGTGTCGATGCCGGCGGTCTTTTGATATCGACTGCTACCGGCTCAGCAGTCAATGGCGGTGCGATTGCACTAAGTGCGGCGGGCATCGTTAACGTTAATAGTGGTCCTCTCATTTTAAATGCGGATGGTTTGAGTGGCGGTAACGGCGGCTCTATATCGGTCAGCGAAACCAGCGCAGTCAATGCAAAATTGGGAATTTCTGGTGATTTTTATTTTTCAGCCCAGGGCGGTGCTCCGAACAGCTCGAGCGGAGATGGTGGCAGTGTTACTTTTTCGACGCTGGGCAATATTACCCTGGCCACCGGAAATGGCGCTCTCGTAAATCCGCTCGGTATAAATGGCAAGGGTGGCACGCTCAGTCTTAGCGCCAATACATTTGCGACATCAGATACGGGCAGCCTAAATTTTGTTGCCACCGGTGTCGGTAATGGTAACGGTGGTACTGTGGCGATACGAGAGTTATCCACTTTCCAATCGTTGGGCATTGGCAAAGGTTCTGGTCAGTTGCAGTTTGATGTTGCTAATGGATCGTCAGGTTTAATAGGCGGCAATGTCAGTGTCGCCCTTGGCGATCCAAGGATTTTTTCTCAGGGCACCCTGTCAGTCGATCCTTCGGCCATAGTGCAAATTTCTTCCAGCGCTGCTAATCCGAATGTGAGCAATGGTGTGCTTCAAATCGTAGGACCAAAAATTATTGCGGCAGCAGTCAGCACTACACTGCCATTTACTTTTGATTTGAGCGGTGTTGGCAGTGGGAAAGGTGGTTTGATTGTATTTCATCAAACCGAAGACGGTACAAATATTGATGTCGGTACCAGAGCCGGACAGCTCAAGTTTATTGTTTCCGGTGGCAAAACCGGTGGCAGCGCCGGTGGTGTTGACATTCAATCTGCCGGCAACCTTACCGTGGCTCCGGCCGGCATTGTTGCTAAAGCCAGCGGCAACGGCAATGGCGCCAGTATCTCTCTTAGCACCGGAGCGGTAAACACATCATTGTCCGGCAATCTTTTGATTACCGGCACACTAAGCGCCGACGCCGCAGGCAAAGGCAATGGCGGTATCATTACGCTTGACTCAAACAGCCAGAGCACAAGCATTTTTAACATCGGACTGGTTGCAAATAATATCAACGGCGTGAAGGGTTCTCTTTCAGTTGCCGGCGCCACTGGGGGGACGATTAACGTAAGCATCGAGAATGGTGGCAGTATTGTCGTGCAATCCAGTCTGAATACAGCCAGCACTATTTCTCTTGATGCGATCACATCCGGTCTATCGAGAGTTTCTATAAACTCTGCCGTTGGTGGTGCCAAAACCACAGACATTAATATTACCGCCGGTTCGATTATAAGTGTTGGGGCGGGCAAACTTGTTACTTCCATAAATCCAGCCCTGCCAGGGTCGATAACACTCACAGCACTTTCCGGCGGCATTGGTGGCGACCCTACAAAGCCTGGTCCAACGGCATTTAATCTGATAACGACAAATATCAGCGCCAGCGCGGCCCTAAACGGCATTTATATCAGCGACGCAATTCCAGCAGCGGACACGGTAACAATATCTGCATTACATGGTGGAAATGATGTTAGCTTCTCCACCACGGGTAACTTGATCACCGCTCCTGGCTCAGTAATCACCGCCAACGAAAATATTTCTTTGAGCGCGGCTGGCTCTATTAATTCCAGTGTGGCATCCAACGCGGTGGCCCTAACCATCAAAAACACAACGTTGGCTTCTGACGTTTTAATTCAGGCAAATAAGTTTTCTAACAGCGGTACGACCGGGACGTTTACTGCCGCTATTGCAAATGCGACAGGCTCGGCCGCAAATTTTGATTTTAGGCTAAGCAAAGGTCTGGTTAGCCTACTCGCCGATCAGAACCTGACTTTTACAGGCAGCATCGGCAACAGCTTGTCAGCGCTAACGGTGGGCGGCTCGTCAGGACCAGTCTCTATTTCAGGCACAGGTGTTTTTCTTGGTAAATCGGTGACCTTTGCGACGCTTGGCGGTGATGTTGGTGCCAATGGCGCAGCACTACAGACAAATACAAGCAGCCTTGCGTTTAACAATACTGGCGCTACCTTTATAAACAATATAAGCCGTTCGGTATTGTCGATTGGGGATAATTCTACGGTCGATTCTCTTTCCCTCAATGCTGCCGGCGGTATAAAGACTACGGCTATAGTAGCCACTCTCGGCGATTTGTCTTTGACTGCCACTGGTGCATCAACTGTGACGGGCCTTAGCGCTCTTGGCGATGTGACGGTGACAGACAAATCCGGAACACTCAATTTTTCTGACCCTTCAGGATCTTTAGGGGCAATAAGCGTGATTGGTATCGGGAGTGGTGCTGTTAACGTCAGTACCGTAAACAATGCCGGAGATATAAGTGTAAGCGGCGGCGCTGTCACAACAGCGAAAAACTTGAGCTCTGAAGCTAATATCACGATTTTTGGCGGTGGTGCTACTACTTTGGGGAACCTTGTTGCCAGCGGTATTAGCGGCGATATTTCAGTCTCCAACAAGACTGGACTGTTGCAGACTGCTTCCGGCGCTCAAATCTATGCCCAAAATGGAGCGATTACCTTCAACAATCAAAATGCACGCTCAGGGTCAATCGTCATAGGCGCCGGCAGTGACATAGAGACAGGCAAGAAGCCGATTGCAGGCGGCATTGGTGGAAATATTATAATTGCTGTCGGTGCTCTTCCAGTTGTTCCTGTGTCTCCTGGCATTACAGGCAATGTGCCTGCGTCGACGCTGGCAACTGTTTCCGCTCCAAATAATGGCGTCCTAGCTTTTAATAACGGTATAACTGCCGTTAATACCAGAGCAACCGGTATTAATACTATCACCGCCGACGGTGCTGCTGTTGTGTTTAGCACTGGCACACTACGAGCAACCGCTATCAGGCTAAACGGTGGCACAACAATCGTTGCCGACCCGCCGGTGTCGGGCGGCTCTAATCTGTTAAACACAGGTATTAATGGTATTCTTGGCACACCTGTTGGGATGCGAGCGGCATTGCCACCATCTGCTTCAGTAAAGATGGACGGTAAGTACTCTAACCCTAATTTCATTTTTGAGTCCTCTTCTTCCTCTTCTTCTTCTTCTTCTTCCTCTTCCTCTTCTTCTCTGATGCCTCCTAGTTTGGCAGTCGATCAGGCTGGGCTATCGGATGCGGGTGTTTTAAGTGTTGCCAATCTGTCCAATCTGTCAGCTGGTACGCCGAGTACGGCCGTCTTTGACCACAATCAGCCACGTTGGATATCTGAAACCGAAATCGAATCTGGTGCTATTCCTGCATTCTTGTCTACAGACGGAGACCTGGAAATTAGTCCGGAGCTGACCTTGGCTGTAGAATTGAGTGAATTGTCAGGCGAATCTGAATTTGTCGCCGATACTTCGCGATTCCTCCCGGCTGGAGGCACGGTTGGCCCGCTCGTCGGCGGTGTTAGTTTGGATAAAGCGGTAATTGCTAAGTTTGCTCTTAAGAAGGGCGCAGTTGTTTTTGCCAACACAAAAGCTACCGAAGTCAAAACACCATTTGGAGCAATATCAATCGCGGCAAATGCTGTTGTAATGGTGATGGCCTTAAGTACTAGATTGGCGGTTTATGATTTTCACGACTCTCATGCTGGAGCGGTAGTTGTTTGTTGTGGCGGCAAGAAATATAGTCTTAATCCCGGCAAGCATCTGCTTGTCAGTAGTGAAGGCGACAATGGATTTGAAAATATCAATCCTGCTAAACTTTTTGCTTATCGATCGATTCGCTCCCTTGAAAAGATTGCAAATGGCAAAGACAAATCGTTGTCTGTTTTTACTGCTGATTTTCAACTCGGCCAGGCCCTTAGAATAGTCAGTCCGTTCAGACAGCTGGTGGCGTCTGAAAATCATCAGGCGCGAAAAATTTCCGCTCGCTTACTGAAGACTGTCGGCGTTATGGCCAGCCTTGATGGCACTAATCAAAGTTATGCACAATTGCTTCGACCGCAAGAATTTTAGAGACTCAACCCACTTCCGCCCTCAGCACCACATTCTTGGCCCGTTCCAGAATCGCCCCATTGGTATCAAATGTGGTGACTTCCAGATTGGCTATTGCCGCATTGCGCTCGAAAGTTTTGATTTCTTTGCGACGCAATTTTTGCGTGTGCTCTTCGTAGTGATGGATTTCTTCCAGATAGCGATCGGTGCCGGGATGATAGAGCAGTTTGTGATAAATGAGCAGAGCTCCGTCGGCGTTGAAATAAAAATGCTCGGTGACGCCGCGCTCGCCGTTGGGTAGCCACTGGATCTGTTCGCGCTTGGTCATCTTCGATGTTTTGCGATCGAACCAGTGATTGACCGATATGGTGGCATGACCTTCTTTGGCAAATTCGGTCTGACCCTGGAAGATATTGATCAAGCCGACGGCATCGCGCATGACGGCACGTACCAGGCTGCCTTTTGGGCAGACGACCAGGACCGATTCTGTAGTCGTATCTTGCTCGAGATAACGTTTCTCTTTCGATAGATGATTGCCGTCGGGCAATGTGTACGCTTCGAAGATGCGCTCGATGTCGCCGGTCTCTGAATCGAAGCGCGTCTCCGAGCGACCGTCGGCGGCGCGCTTGACCATGCGCACCATCTTGCCGTCCAGATTGTAGATGCGCTCTAAGTAGTAGGAAATCTGCTGGTCGTTTTTATAGACATGGAAAGTCGTCTTGTATTCGCCATCGACACGCTCGCCCAAAATTTCCTCACGCCAGGGCGAGGATTGGCCGGCGTGTTCTGCCGAAGCATCCTGATGGTCTGCTTGCGGTTCGAGAGGATTGTCCAACGGTCGCTCCCCTGGCTGCTGCTGCCCGGGGTCGCTGAAATCTCTATGTATTGGTAAATGCGTGGGGTCTTGCATAGCGGGATACCTGGATTAGAAAAGCATGCCGAGGTGCATGGCGCCCGGCACAGGGGGGGGAATTCTGGGCACAATCCCGGGCTATGCCAGGATAAGCCCGCTAAAAACGATTGTCAAGTGGTTTCTAATCTAAATCTCTGATTTAATCCAACTATTTTTGCCAGAGGGCGAGCGGCTACTTTTTTTTGCCGACTTTAGCCCAGGGCAAGCCCGCCGGTGGCCGTTTCTTTGTATTTCATGTGCATGTCCAGGCCGGTCTGCTTCATCACGACCAGGGCCCGGTCCAGGCTGATCAGATGCACGCCGTCACAGGCCAAAGACAGCTCGACGGCGTTCAGGGCTTTGACTGCTCCCATGGCGTTGCGTTCGATGCAGGGTACCTGCACCAGGCCCTTGATCGGGTCGCAGGTCATGCCCAGGTGGTGCTCGATGCCGATTTCGGCGGCCTGTTCTATTTGTTCGGGGCTTCCACCGAGCATGGCGGCGGCGCCTCCGGCGGCCATGGCGCAGGAAGTACCGACTTCACCCTGGCAGCCCACCTCGGCTCCCGAGATGGAGGCATGTACTTTCACCAGAGCGCCGATTACCGAGGCTACGATCAGCCCATTTTGCAAAACTTCTTCGCCAAGATTATGAGTTTCTTTGAGAGTGCGCCAGACGGCCGGTATCAAACCGGAAGAGCCGTTTGTCGGTGCGGTCACGACTCTGCCGCCGGCGGCGTTTTCTTCATTGACGGCGATGGCATAGACTGACGGCTTGAGACCAAATGGTGACGCCCAGGTCGTTTGCTGACCGGAATTCATCTTTTCGTTCAGTCCTTTGGCGCGACGCTTGACGTTCAAACCGCCAGGCAAGATGCCTTCGGTCTTGAGACCGCGCTCGATGCATTGATCGAAGACGACGAGGATTTCTGCCAGTCGCTTGCGCAGGGTCGCTTCATCGAGACCGCAGGCGGCCTGATTGGCGATCACGACTTCCCAGGGTTTCAGTCCGCTCTT
>JAGXAB010000001.1 GCA_018971775.1 Cyanobacteria bacterium REEB67
TCTTATTGCACTGCTCGACGTATTCCTGAGCAGAGTTATATGGATAAGGTATTTGCGTGTCGGCATCGACTTTGCCCGGCGTACCGGCTGGTCTGCGCTCGCCGGTCTTGGCGTCGACCGGCTCGATAAAGCCACCGCCGACAGACAAGATGATTTCTTCAAAGACTATCTCTTCGCCTTCTTTCAAGCGGAAGCGCAGAGTGTTTGGATGGGGCAGGGGCTTTTCGTCCATCTGCCATTGCAGCCAGGAGATATCGTCTTTAGGGCAGAAGCGCACCGCTATGCCGCCAAAGTCGAGGAGCGGTTTTTCGTCGAGGCGTGCTTGCATCGACCAGATATCGTCTATCGGCGAAGATTTGGGATTGAGGCCGGCCAGTCCGGCGCAAATAGCGCCATCGGTCTGGTGGCCTTTGCCGGTGAGAGAAAGCGAGCCGAACAATTCGACGGTGAGCTCGTACTGCGCTTTGGCGGCATTTTTGCTCTGGGTTTTACTTGGCGTCTTGCCGGCGCCGCTTTTGACGACTTTGCTCAGCTCGACAAGTTTTTTGCTAGCCAGCCTGCGGAATTCAAGTGCGGCGACCATCGGGCCAACAGTGTGACTGCTCGATGGTCCGACACCGATCTTGAACATATCAAGGGGACTTATTAAATCGGCACGTAGTGGGTTCATACAGGCGATTTTACTATCTTTGCGAAGCTTTACACTAAAGCTCAAGCTGCTCTCACATAAACAATCGCTCTAGTTTGTTAAAATCGCCTGGAAGCTGCAATGGACACATCTCCAGGGAAATCGCCTTTATGCTGACATTGATGAAGCCCGGTATCGACGAATACGCGCAGTCCAAAAGCGAACCGACCAGCGCTCTTTTAAATAGCCTCGAGCGTGAGACGCACAGCAAAATGGCGCACTGGCAGATGCTCACCGGGCGTCTCGAAGGCCGCTTTTTGAAAATGATGGTGCAGATTAGCGGTGCAAAAAATGTGCTGGAGATCGGCATGTTCACTGGTTATTCGGCACTCTCTATGGCCGAGGGCTTGCCCGTCGGCGGCACAGTCACCACCTGCGATATCGATGCCGACTGCATCAAATTTGCCAAAGAATTTTTTGCTCGATCCGAGCATGGCCATAAAATAACAGTAATGGAAGGTCCGGCCCTCGACCTGCTCAAGAAGCTGGAAGGTCCTTTTGACCTGGTCTTTATTGATGCCGACAAACCAAATTACCTCAATTATTATGAGGCGATTTTGCCCAAGCTAAAAAGCGGTGCCGTTATCCTTGTCGATAATGTGCTCTGGAGCGGCCACGTTCTCGACGATCAGATCACTGACGAAAATACAAAAGCGATCGTCGCTTTCAATGATTTTGTCGCCCGCGATGAGCGCGTCGACAGGGTTTTGCTCACCATCCGCGATGGTGTTTTTATGCTGCGCAAGCGCTAGAGATAATTTCTAACCAGGAGAATCCAACCTTATGACTACCTCAGTTGAATCGGTCGAGACATACACCCGCACACCGGTCGTCGACACCCTGAAGACAGAAAACATCGGCAAGATCGTAAGACTTTGCGGTTGGGTGCGTACTCGTCGCGATTCGAAAGGTGGCTTCTCTTTTATCGAAGTAAACGACGGCTCGACTTTCAATTCGGTGCAGGTGCTCGCTGAAAACACCCTGCCAAACTATGAAAATGAAGTGCTTAAGCTCGGCATCGGCAGCTCGATTGAAGTAATCGGCTCGATTGTAGAATCTCCAGGCAAGGGCCAGACTACCGAAGTCAAAGCCCAGTCATTGAAAGTTTTTGGTTATGCCGATCCGGCTACCTATCCTCTTCAGAAAAAAGGCACTTCTATGGAGTTCCTGCGTACGATCTCGCATCTGCGCCCGCGTACAAATACTTTTGGCGCCGTCGCCCGCGTGCGCAATGAGATCTGCAAATCAATCCACAACTTTTTCCAGTCGCGTGGCTTTGTCTATGTGCACACGCCAATAATCACCGGCTCCGATGCCGAGGGTGCCGGTCAGATGTTCAAAGTGACTACTCTTGATCTCGACAAGCTGCCGCGCACACCGGACGGTGCCATAGACTTCGAGCAAGACTTTTTTGGCAAGGCGACGAACTTGACTGTAAGCGGTCAGTTGCAAGGTGAGATGTACGCCACCGCGCTCTCCAATATCTATACGTTCGGACCGACCTTCCGCGCTGAAAATTCCAACACTTCGCGCCACCTCTCCGAGTTCTGGATGATTGAGCCGGAGATGGCTTTTTGCGATCTCGAGGGCAACATGCAATGTGCCGAGGAATTTCTCAAGACAATCTTCAACGATGTTTTGACCAACTGCCCGGTCGACATGAATTTCTTCAATGAGCGCATCGAAAAGACGACGATTGAAACACTCAAGCACATTTGCGACAGTGCCTTTATCCGCATCTCTTACACAGAAGCTGTGGACATTCTCCTCAAGAGCGGCGAGACCTTTGAGTTTCCCGTTTCCTGGGGTATCGACCTGCAGTCGGAGCACGAGCGCTATTTGACGGAGAAGAAATTCAAGAAACCGGTCATCGTCTATGACTATCCCAAAGATATCAAAGCCTTCTACATGCGCTTAAATGAGGACGGCAAGACCGTACGCGCCATGGACGTGCTCGTGCCCAAGATTGGTGAGATTATTGGTGGCTCGCAGCGTGAGGAGCGCCTCGATAAACTGGAAGAGCGCATGAAGGCCTGCCATCTCGATCCCGAAGAATACGGCGCTTATCTCGACCTGCGCAGGTTTGGTACCGTACCGCACGCCGGCTTCGGCCTCGGTCTCGAGCGTACTGTGCAATTCGTCACCGGCATGGGCAATATCCGCGACGTCATCCCCTTCCCGAGAGCACCGAAGACCGCCGACTTCTAAATTATCTGGAGCAGGCCGTCAATCTGCATAAAAATCAGCTGCACCACATATGGGGTCACCGACTATGCCGGTCGAAAGTCCAGCCGCCGACTGGTATAAAAACTTCTTCGCTGGGGCGGCGCTCAAGCTCTGGCGCGGCGCCAATCCACAGGAGGCGACCGAGGCTGAGGTCGGCTTTTTGATCGACTTGCTCGACCTGCCCGAAGGCGGATCCGTGCTCGATCTGCCTTGCGGGAACGGTCGTCTGGCTCTGCCGCTTGCTCTTGCCGGCTATACGGTCACCGGTATCGAGTACGCTGCCGAGTTTGTCCAGGAAGCGGCTGCGGGGGCCGAAGACCTGCGGAAACTGCAGGAGGAGGCCGGTGAAAGCCTGAGCGGCTCGGCTGAATTTATCGAGGGCGACATGCTGCAGCTGGCCCTGCACAAAAAGTTTGACGGTGCCTTTTGCCTGGGCAATAGCTTTGGCTATTTCGACCGACCAGGCACCAAAAGATTTTTGCAAGTAGTGGCCGATCATCTAAAACCCGGCGCAAGATTTGTTCTTGATTCGAGCATGGTCGCCGAGACTTTCCTCGTCAATGGCGGCGAGCGTGAGTGGGTGCGGGTAGGCGAAATGCTCATGCTCGTCGAAAATAAGTATGACCTGGCGGACAGCCGCGTCGACAGTGAATATATATTTATCGAAAACGGCAAGAGTGAGGCGCGCACCGCAACGCACTGGATCTATACGACGGGCGAGCTTTGCAAAATGCTCGAGGAAGCGGGGTTTGGGGACTTCGAATTGTTCGGTTCGACCGACGGCGAACCGTTTGCGCTCGGGTCTGAGCGCCTGCTTTTGATGGCGTGTAAGGGGTAAATTGAGTCGAATAGGTTGTCTATTGCCGTGTATGCGTTGTATGATTAACAATGTGGCGGGCGGAGTACGACTGTGCAAATTCGATTTAATCTGGCCTTGATCCGAGCAATGCGCGGCAAACTTACGCAGCGCGAAGTTGCGCTCGCGACGGGATTGAGTCAGAAAACTTTGAGTGCGCTGGAAACAGGCACAAGTAAAGGCGTTGAATTTGCCACACTGGCGAAACTTTGCCAGTTTCTCAAATGTGCGCCTAATGATTTGTTGATTCTCGAAGATGAGGCGGATGATTTACCGCCATCCAAAGAATCTTTGTCGAAAGCGCGAGAAATAATCGGTCGCGGTCTCGAGCGTGCAATGAAAGCCCAGAAAAGGACACCCGAGGAGATCTGGGCAGATTTTGATGCTTTGAGGACAAAGATCGCAGCAGAGCAAGTGGGGTCGTTAAAAGATCAAACCAAACGCCGTGCTTAAGGTAGTCCTTGATACCAATGTTTTTGTCGCCGGCTACCTCAGTAAGACTAAGATGGGCTACCCATCTCAAATTTTGGATCTCTGGCGCGATGGCAAATTTAGCCTTGTCATGTCGCCGCAAATACTGGAAGAAATCGTCGCCAAGCTCTTAGAAAAGGGCACAGGGGAGGACTATCTCGAGGAGCTTGTTTATACCATAGGGCAAATTGCCCTGTACATTCCGGGAGCCTATGAAACTTGCCGTCTCAATCAAATTGATCCTGACGACAATAAATTTCTAGCGGCAGCGCTCGAAAGTCATGCCGATTATCTTGTGTCCTATGATGCTAAAAGTTTATTGCCCGTTAAGCACTTCCATGGCACGCAGATAGTCTTGCCGGCACTATTCATCCGGCAGTTTACCGGCGTTGAGGCTGACTTTGAAAGTGATCAGGTGTAGATCAAAGGTTTTGGCTAATGGTCGGTGGGAGTAATATATAGACGATGAATTCCCCTGCTCGCTTATCCCGATCTCTCGGCGCCGCCGCGGTATTGCTATCCGTCGGAGTTTCATGCTGCGTGCTCGCCAAGGCCCCGGATAAAGCTGGGCCGACGGAGGGCAAAGTGCGATGCTTGCGCCTGCAGCAGAGCAATATGTATTTTGGCGATTGCACTATCTACGCAGCCGATGACGCGCTCAAGATCGTATTTAAGAGCGGCAAGTGGATGAATATTTGTCGCGGCCCCAAGTGGGAGCTGTATGTTTTAAATCCGGGTGAAAAAATCTACTGCCATACCGCTCTCAAAGATTGGAAACCGGCGCGCATGAATCTGGCGATGTTGAGCAAGGGTGGTCAGGGCCTCGCTCCGACGAAGCGCATGGCCATTATCGCCGGTTTGAGAGCGGCTGAATATATGCCGATTGAGAGCCCCGGGGGCGACCGTTATAGTGGTGCCAAATCAGTCTGGGTTGTCGCCGATAGAACTTTTCCCGAAGCGATCAATACTATTTTAGCCGGCAATGATTTTATCGCTAATACTCACCGCCTGCCGCTGCGGGTCGTTTTTCACACCGCTTCTATCGATAAGTCCGTCGATACGAGCGCTGCCGGGGAAGTCGATATGCCGCGCTCTTTCTTCGACATCCCCTTCGGTATGCGCGAAACGAAAGATCCACAGGAAGTAATGAACAGTGGCATCATGGATGTCGTCAAAGATATGGCCGGATTCTAAAAAGTTTTGGAATCCTTCAAATTTTGTCGGAAGATGTCGTCATCCGATGCACTTTTGCGCGTAAATCTGTCTTGCGGAAACTCCTTTTGCAACTGCTGAAAATCGATGTCGCTGATGAATTGGTTGCCGTTAAGACCGATTGCGATCAATCCCCCTCTCTTTTTCAAGAAGGCACGAACGCCTCGAGCGGTTACGTTCGTATAGCCGATGGATAGTTCAAGCAGTTTCTGCTGGTCCGCTAACTGCATCAGCCCTGCGTCTGTGATTCTTGTGCCCTGCATTTTCAAATGTTCCAGGTTCATTTTTTTTAAAGAATTGATAGAGGCGTCGGTAATTTTTGCGTCGCCGTCCAGATCCAAATAAAATAAATGGCGGCAGTGGCTGAGGGACTCTACTCCCTTGTCTGTGAGTTGTATGCAATCGCTCAGAGAAAGTTTCTCCAGGTTTTTCATTGGCGTCAGGATCTTTGCCGTGTCGTCTGTCGCAGGTACATTTTTGAAATTGAGCTCTTTGATCTGGTTGCAGCGTGCCAGCTGGCTAAAAGTCCTGGCGTCTAAATTTGTCAGTCGCGAATGCAAACTGGATAGTGCCGGCAATTTTGAAATAGGCGAGAGGTCAGTCCCTTTGTCGATAAAGCAATAGTCGATATGCAGGCTTTTCAGCCACTTGTACCGAGCCAGGCGCTCGAAAGTGCCGGGTGGCAGTCGCCGATTGTCGAAACTCAGAGATTGTGTAGAGCTGCCTTCTTTCAGCTTTTTCTGCCAATCTTTTTCGGTCAAGACCTGATAGTCGCCATCAGTATAGTCGTCGTTTTTGTCTTTAGCCGTAATCTCATTGACGTTGCTGATTTTGCCGCCGTCGGAAAGAGCTTTGATACCCACCGGTTGTGTCACTCTGGGGTGATTGATATCTGCATTTGCGATTGGCGCAGAGTGGTGCGGTGCGGGTGCTGGCCGTTTGTCTTTGCTGTAGAAAAATCCGCAAGCCGCGCCTGCGATAATCAGGCCCGAAATAGCGGCGGCGATCACCGGTAGATGCCGGGTCTTCGATGTCTGCGGTGCGATCGCCGCCGCCGCAATTTGCGCTGCTTTTGCAAGTTCGTTTTTTTTGATGATGGTGATAATGCGCATCAGATGGTCTTCTACCTGTGCCGCGCCTTGTATGCGCTTTTCTGGATCTTTGGCCAGCATGTTTTTAAGCAGGGTTTCGAGTGCGGCGGGAAATTCTCTGCCGCCGCTTATTGCGCGCAAGCTTGGTATGGCTGCATTTTGGTGCATGAGCATTGTGGCGAAAGCGTTGTGGCCGATGAAGGGTGGCTTGCCTGTCAGCGCCTCGAAAAGGGCGCAGCCGCAAGAATAAATATCGCTCTGGGCTGTAATTTCCAGGCCGAGCGATTGTTCAGGGCTCATGTAGAGCGGACTGCCGAAGATTTCTCCCTGGCTCGTCAGCTTTTGCTTTTCAGCATCGGCCACAACCAGAGCAGCGATACCAAAGTCGACGATTTTTGGTATCGCTGCGGCCAGGTTGCCATTGCCAGTTTGCAGAAAAATATTATCCGGCTTGAGATCGCGGTGGACGATGCCTTTTTTGTGCGCGGCATCCAGTCCACTGCAGACCTGGGCAAAAAACTCCAGCGCCGTCTGCACCGGCAAGGAACCTGACTCCTGCAGCTTGTTTGCCAGGGAAGCACCTTGCAAAAATTCCATCGTGTAGTACGGGATTTCATTGTCGATGCGACCAAAATCAAATACTTGGACGATATTGGCATGACTCAGCCTGGCGATGGCCTGTGCTTCGCGCGTGAAGCGCGAGCGCGCCGCTTCCGTCGATTGCGAGGATTTGAAAGTCTTTAAAGCGACGTCTTTGTCGAGCATCAGATGCCTTGCCAGGTAGACGCAGCCCATGCCTCCCGCGCCAATTACTCGCACTATCTGGTATTTATCATCGATGACGCGACCGGGCAGCTCAAAGGCATCGGCTGTACTTTGAGGCTGCTGTGCCGCAATTTCCAGAGTCAAATCGCCACGCGTAAAAATGCGTGATTTTGAGAGCTCTGACTGGAGATCGTCCATTTATTCACTCGGTTTTGGGCAGTTTCTGCTTTTCTTCGAGGGGTTCCCGGCACTGTAAGTCGGCGTCTCTAAAAGTGATCAGGCCGCCCCCGGCACCGCCTGTGCCACCATTGCCGATAAAGGTCCAGGCTCATTGCAATAATACTATTAAACGATTCTTCAAGCCGACTAAAAATAATATATGGATGCCCAGCCAGCCAAACCAGGCCGGCAGTCCAGTCAGGTCCGCTTTGAGCGGCCATTTGAGCTGGGCTACCGCTTTCATTCTACCGATTGTCGCCATCTCGCCTTTGTCAAAATAATGAAATGGTGGCCGCTCCTGATTGCCCAGATCTGCTGCGATTGTTCTGGCGGCATGATTGCCCATTTGTATGGCCGTCTGGGCCACACCCGGCACCTGCTTGCCCTCTTGCTCGAAGTGGGCGAGATCGCCAAGGATAAAGACTTCTTTGTGGCCGGCGGGATTTAGATATTGATCTACCGTGACGCAACCGCGCTTATCGACAACGCCTGCACCGAGCAGTTTGCCCAGAGGAGAAGCGGCGACTCCGGCTGCCCAGATGATCACCGTTGCCGGGAAGACACCCTTATCCGTGGTGACGAGCTTGTCTTCGATGTTCAATACTTTTGTGTTGAGCATTACTTCGACGCCGAGTTCTTGCAGCTGTTTGAGAGCGCTGGCCGATAGTTTGGCCGGATAAGGACCGAGGACGCGGTCGAGGCCTTCGATCAGCAGTATGCGCGCGTCGCCGGGCTCGATCAAACGGTAGTCTTTGCGCAGATAGATCTTGGCCGTGTCGGCGATCGCACCGGCGAGTTCCACACCTGTGGGGCCGGCACCAATGACCGCAAACACCAGAGGATCATATCTGCCTGTCTCCAGCATTTGTCTTTCGGCATTTTCAAATGCCAAAAAAATACTTTTGCGGATCACGACGGCGTCTTCGATTGTTTTGATGCCGGGGGCGAAGCGCGCCCATTCATCGTGACCGAAGTATGAATGCGTGGCACCGGTGGCGACGATTAAATAGTCATAGGTGAGTAGCGCGCCGCTTTCCATTTTGACTGTTTTGTATTGCAAGTCGAAGCCGACGACTTGATCGAGGATGACGGTGACATTTTTTTGATCGCGCAAAATAGAGCGGATCGGCTGGGCGATGTTAGTGGGAGCAAGCGTAGCGGTGGCGACTTGATAGAGCAGGGGCTGGAAGAGGTGGTGATTTTTGCGGTCGACCAGGGTGATGTCGACATCGGCATTGTGCAGGGCTTTGGCGGCGTTCAAACCGGCAAAGCCACCACCGATGATGACTACTCTTTTGCGGGCCGTTCTAATTGGTAAATCAGACGTGGACATAATCGTCGGGTTTTTGCAAAATCAAAATCGCTACCACTGAGCTCAGGGTGAAAAATGATAAGAGCAAGAAGGCGACGTTGAAGTTCCCGGTCATCTGCGTAAAAAATCCGGTCAGCATCGGCGCAAGGATGCCGGCTAAGGCCAGGAACATGTCCATGAGACCGAGGCTGGATGCCGCTTTGTCTTTGGCGATGTCGGTGTTGATGGCGTAGAAACAGGCGTTCGGCATGAGGCCGAAGCCTAGGCCGAGAGAGATTAAGACGAGGGCGACATTGAGGTCTGGGTTGAACATCAAGGGGATGAAGCAGAGGCCGGAAAGTAATTGGCTGATCCACATCATGTGGGTGCGAGCTTTTCTCATGCTGCCCGTTTTTTTCCAGATATAGTCCGAGATAAATCCGGCCGCTACGACGAAGACTGCCGCTGTCAGCCAGGGACCGGAGACATACCAGACGACTGATTTGAGGTTGAGGTGGTAGGTGCGCAGAAAATATTCGGGCAACCAGTGCACGGCAAAGAAAAGCAGATAGCCAAAACCGAAGAAGCCAAAATTGTTGGCAATCAGAGCCGGATTGGTGAAGATGAATTTCCAGGTTGTTTTGCCCAGGGCAATATCGTGGGCTTTCATTTGGGCGTTGTTGCGAGCGCGGTCGAGGGCCTCGCCTTCGCGGATGAAGGACAGCTCGGCGTCGTTGACGTGCTTGGAGTGCTCCGGCCAGTCCCGGTAGACGAACCACCAGACGACGGCCCAGACGATGCCGACCGAGCCCAAAATGACGAACATCAGCTTCCAGCCGTAAGCCCCGATCAAAGAGGTGATGATTGGCGCGCCGATGGCCGAGGCGAGCGGGACGGCGGCCAGGCCGAAGCCGGTCGAGCGGGCCCGCTCTTCCGTGGGCAGCCAGTCGGCGACGACCCTCGTGAGGGCCGGGAAGTGGGGCCCTTCGGCCAGTCCGAGCGATGTACGCACGAAGAAGAAGAGATTGAAGGTCGAAGCCATGCCCATCATCGCCGTGCAGGCCGACCAGAGGATGGCTGCCAGTGACCAGACGCTGCGAGCTCCGTACTTATCGACGAGGATGCCGCCACCGAGAGTCATGACCATATAGCCGATGCCGAAGGCGCTCATGATTGTGCCGATCTGGCCGTCGGTGAAGCCAAATTCATGTTTGAGAGGGTCGATGGCGTAGGCCATGGCCGAACGATCGAGATAATTGACGAGCGTTATAAAGAAGGCAAAACCGATGATCACCCAGCGATAGTTGGAGCGTCGGGCACCGCCGCCTGCCGCTATCGCGCCTGCTTTGGTCAGGGCATCGGGCTCGGCGTGACTCATGGCTGGGATCCTTATCTATATGTAATTGGGGCCCTATAGCTTAATCGATAGGCGGAGAAAAATTAAGGGACTGGCGGCAAATGATTTCTTTTGAGCAGAAAAAGTTTTTTCGATTTCGATTGAACTATTTGGTCGGCGCGAGCGTCTAAAACTCTAGACGAATCTAGATACCAGGACGTTGTTTCACTCTCCAGGAGCTTATTAATATGTCTATTTCCAAAATCAAAACACCTGCCCTGCCCCTGGCTTTAGGTCTGATCATCAGTAGTGCCATCGCCTTGCAAGGCGGCGCAGCGGCCCTGGCTCAGGGTGCAGCCGAGGACGCTTCCGCTGGTTTGACCGTCCAGACAGCGCAGGGCAGCCGAAATGTCGGCGAGCCTCAGTTGGGCGGCGTTGAGATCCTTTTTGCCAGTGACGAAAACGAAGCTGTCCCGCCGCAGTTTGCAGCGATGCTGCCGCCTCCCGGCACCGATGCCTTTCATGTCGGCTCCAGCGGCGGTGAAGGCGGCGGCTGCGGTCATCACGGCATGTTTAGCGATGCTAACAAGCTGAGCGACGATCAGCTCGAGCGTCTTTATGCCATCAAAGAAGATTTGAAGGACCAAATGGGACTTAAAATGGTGCAGTGCCACAGCTTGAGCCGCAAGCTTAAAGATGTACTGTCCGCCTCGTCCATCGACGTTGGAGCGGCCCATGACCTGCAGGCAAAAATCACCGGCCTCAAGACCGATATGAGCAATATCAAGCTCGATGGCCTGATTAAAATGGCTCAGGTGCTTACTCCCGAGCAGCGTCACGAATTGCGCCTGCACATGCTCCGCGGCGCTCTTGGACATCATGGCCAGCACGGACACTGGGGTCATTCTTCACACGAGCATCACGAAATGATGGGCAAATAGTGTCATAGCCAGGCAGCCGCAAATCAGTTGCACAATATCAGTAATAGACCCGGCTTGGGTATCCTTTGTTTTTGTCGGAAGGGTCCTGTGGTCGGGTCTGTTTAAGTCCGGAGAAATCTATGGCAGGTTTGGGTGACCAGAATCAGCTCGACACGGCCCGGGGGGATGGTATAAATCTGCAGGCGCTGGAGCGCTCCCAGATCTATACCGTCACCGGCGATGTCGATGCACGCCAGGTCTACCAGGACCCTTTGATCGGCAAGGTCTTAGAGGACAAATATGTCGTCGAAGCTGTGATCGGCTGGGGCGGCATGTCGGTTGTCTACAGAGCCCGCCACCTGCTCGTCGACCGCGTTGTCGCCATTAAAACAGTCAAGTTTAGAGCCGATGAAAGGCCCGACATCTGGCAGCGCTTCCAGCGTGAGATCATCACACTCAGTAGGCTTTCCCATCCAAATGTCGTCACCGTCTACGACTGCTTGCTTGGAGATCGTGCTCAGCCTTACGTCGTCATGGACTACATCGAAGGCCTCAGCCTCGACCAGCTGCTTGGCGAAAAGGGCCGTCTGTCTGTTGAGCAGGTGCGTCTCATTGCCTGCCAGGTCGCCGCCGGGGTAGAGCACGCGCACCGCCACGACGTCATCCACCGTGACATCAAGCCGGCCAATATCATGATCATCGGCAATCAGGTCAAGGTTGTCGACTTCGGTCTGGCCAAGCTCGGCGCTGACGACCAGAAATTGACGCAAACCGGTCAACTCTGGGGTTCTCCGCCTTATATTTCACCCGAGCAGATCAAGGGCGGCGCCGTCGACCATCGCTCCGATATATACAGCCTTGCCGTCGTTGTCTACGAAATGCTCACCGGGCGCGACCCTTTCTACTGCGATGTCGTCTACGAGATGCTCCACAAACATCTGCACAGCGAGCCGCCGCCCTTCGGTGAAACCTGCCCCGAGCTTGGGCCTCAGCCTGCGCTCGAGCTTGTTTTGCAAAAAGCGATGGCCAAAAATCCGGACGAGCGCTATCAGAGTATGGCTGATTTTAAGGAGGCACTCGAAGGCGCCTGCTCACTTTGCGGCGGGGGCCAGTTTGCGACTACGGCCGCCGCCCCGATTGCAGTCTCGACTCTGCGGGCCGGGTATTTCAAGGGGGAGGGCTTGGCCGGAAGCAATTCTGCGACAAATCTAATTTTGCTCGCCGTTGTCGCCTTGATCTGTGGAGGGGCCCTGCTTGTTTTTATAATGGCTGGAGGCTCCGGCCCCTCTCCGTCAGCATCTACGACCGGTTCATCGTCGAAAAACGATCGCTCGCTGCCTGCATCTGCTGCTGCTGCCACAATGGTTCCGGCCTCTTTGAGCTCTGTCGTCGGGCCGGCTCAAAATCACCCGGCGGCCCTGCCAATGTCTGCTGCTCAAAGCTCGGAACGTGCCCACCACAGACATTTAGGGCAATTTCGCGCCTTTGCGCCCCCCGCTCCTCGTCCCCCCGAACACCCCAGTCTCGAGCACCGCTTGCTGCACCGGGGCGAACGTTCGGCCAATAGTTCTCTAGTTAAGAAATCTCTTCCTAATGCTTCCCAGTTGCGCGTAGATCAGTCAAAATTCGAATTGCTGAGGGACCTCAAGAGTCCAAATCTACGTCGAGAGTGCGGTGATTTGCCGCAGCGCTGAAACTAGGGGTGCAGGGATGATGTTCACAACGAAACGGCAAAAAGGCCAGGCCTTGTTTGTGTGTTTGTCGCTCACGCTCACGCTGGCCGGTCAGGCCGCTCCGCTTGTCGCCGGCTCTTTGATCGCTGCTTCGATGATTGCTCCGACTCCAGCACTCGCCGCCGGCAACTGGTACGACAATGAAAACACTTTCTTTGAACGAGCCAAGCGCTCCTACAATTCCGGCCAGTTCGATCAGGCCCTGCGCGAATTGAGTCAGGCGATCAAGCTAAATCCGAACCGCTCTGATTTATATTATTGGCGCAGCCTCAGCTTCTCGGCCATTCGTCAGAACGGCGAAGCTCTTAATGATTTGAATGAAGCAATCCGGCTCGATCCTGAAAGTGCCGTCTGCTATCTCAATCGCGGTTTGATTTATTCCAACGAAGGTAAGCATGAGCAGGCCATCGCCGATTTCGATCAGGCGCTCAAGTACGACGTCGGCTTGAGTGAAGCCAGGCAAAATCGTGATTTCTGCATGAAAGAAATGGCCAAAGTGAAAGTGGCTGCGCAGAGCACTCAACAGCAAGCCAGCCAGGCTGCCGTCGTTGCTTCCGGCGGTGATGTACTGGCAATTACAGCCGCTGGTACCGGCACGGCTGGCACTGGCACTGGCACCGCTGGTGGTGCTGCTGCTGCTGCGACTTCTGCGACTTCTGCGACATCCTCCACTTCAACGTCCGCTTCTTCAGTCGGTCCCGGCAAGTCTTACGGTTACAGTCCATACGTCGGCAAGACCAATTTCGATCCTAAGCTCATTGCTATGCAAAAAGAGCAAAAGGAGGTGGAAGCGAGGCTACTGCGCGAGAAAAACGAAGCGGCTCGCATGGCCGCCGAGCGTGCTAAAGCGGAAGCGCGCAGTCACGAGCTGGCGATCAAAGAAAAAATGATGGACGCTCGTCTCGAGCGCGAGAAGAGCAAACGCGAAGAGATGGAATCCAAAAAAATGGCCATGCTCAAGACGGCCTCCGCGCCCGAAAAGACTATTAAAGTGGTTAAGGGAGCAGCCGAGGCTAAGGCCGAAGTCAAAGAAAAGGAGGGCGCCGACAAAAACAATGAAGGCGGCGACACTCTCGAAATCGTCAATCGTCCGGTGCGTGACAAGTGGGCGCTGATCATCGGTATCAGTGATTTTCAGGACAAGACTCTCAATCTGCATTATCCGGCCAAAGATGCCAGGGACTTCTCTGACTTCCTCGTCAAAGAGGGCAACTTCGCCAAAGACCATGTCAAATTGCTGGTCAACCAGGACGCCACCAGGGCCAATATCCTGTCCGCTCTGGGCGACAAGTGGTTACCGCACGTGGCCAATCCCGACGATTTAGTTTTGATCTACATCTCCAGCCACGGCAGCTCTTCTGATATGGATGTCGGTGGTATCAATTATCTGCTCGCCTACGACAGTCAGGTAGACAACCTTTATGCCTCCGGTCTGCCCATGCAGGACCTGACCAGGGTGATCAAGGGTCGCGTTCACTCGGATCGCGTCGTCCTCGTCCTCGATGCCTGTCACAGTGGTGCGGCGGAAGCGGGTGGCAAGGGCCTGGTGCGGCAGGGCAATGTCAACGCCGATGAAGTCGCTCAGGGCACCGGTCAGCTCGTTATTTCTTCCAGCAGCCCTTCTCAGGTTTCCTGGGAATCGAGAAACTATCAAAATAGTGTATTTACTCGCTGTTTGATCGACGCCCTGCGCAAAAATGGCAATGCCACCACCCTTGGTGAAGCCTTCCAGTCGATGCGCGACCAGGTCCAGGAACAAGTATTGAAAGAGCGTGGCGTCTTGCAGACTCCGATTCTGAAGAGTCGCTGGAAGGGCAGCGATCTGCGCCTTTCTACTCCGGCCAGCAATCCGCGGGTGGCTTTATAGGTGAGTGGAGTCCTGATTTTTCGATCCAGACGCAGTGCCGCTCTTGTTTTTAGCTGCTTGACTCTTGTCATGGCCGCCGCTAGTGCTGCTTTTGCTCGTGATGCCGAAGCCAATCCCTTGATCGATTTTCTCGTCGGTGATTGGCAAAACACCAGTTTCGAAATCGCCGACGGCAGGCCGGTCAAAAAAGAGACCTATGCCGAGTCGATGGTGGCGAAGGACGCCGACACGCTGACTATTACAGCCCGCGCTTATCGCAATGGCAAAGACCTGGTCAAGGAGATGCACATCGTCATCAAAGGCAAGCATGCCACTCTCAGTCAGGGGCCGTTCACGGCCAAGGGCAAACGAGAGGGCAATGCCTATTATTTTGTCGGCAAAGACGCTGGCAAACAGTACAGATTGCGTCTCTTTACCCTTGGCGACAAGTATGTTTTTAGCCGTGAAATCTGGAATGAGGGCAAGGCGGAGGAAGTCGACCTTTCTTATCTGACGCGAAAAGCGAGGGCCGTGACCAGGGAAGGCAAATAGAGCTCCCGCTCGCTCGGCAAATAGCTGGACGAGCAATTCGACCAAATGCTCGACAAGTCGCGCAAGCCACTCTCTTACTGTTTCAGGACAGACTATTGCTAGTACAATAGGTCTGGCAACATAGTAAGTGGGTAATCGTGGCTAAGGTCTTATCGGTGCCGTCCAAAGCAGAAATCCTCTCGGCCTGCGGTCGTGTAGCGGATATTCGCGCGGCTGGAGAAAGTGAAACCGCCGGCTCCTCTCTTGATAACGCCGGCTGCTTTGATTCTCTCAACGCTCATCTCGGCGCCCTTTTAGCGGCGCTTGAAAATGGCAAAACCGAGCGCTCCGCCATCAAGCTTTTGCATGAACTGGCCGGCGACCTGGCGGAAGGGCATTATTCCGGGCTCATGCTCAAGCGTGTCGAATTGCCCACACTCAGTCGTCCGATCGAATTGTTTTTAACCCCGGCCGTTTTTTCGCCGGAACTCTGGGGGCGTACTTTTGCTGAAGGCTTGCTCAAGTCGAAGGAGCAATTTCACGGTAAAAAAATTGTCGAAGTTGGTACCGGTTCAGGCTGGATCAGTATTTTGCTTTTGCTCGTAACCGATGTGCGCGAGATTCTTGGTCTGGATTTGAATCCGGTCGCCTGTCTTCTGGCTAGACTGAATACCTGGCTGAACGGCACGACCGAAGACGGCGAATACATTTTGACCAAGGCCGGTGAACCTATAGTCAAAGCTTTCCGGGTGGAAACTTCGGATTTGCTTGGTTGCGTGCTCGAGCGCGGTGAAATGTTCGATCATATTGTCGGTTGCATTCCGCAGGTATTGCACCCCAATCCTGTGCCTGATCAAGAGAGCACCACCGGCGGTGAACCTCGTTCGGCTAAAGAACTTTACGACTTGAGCAATTATTGCTTCGAGCAAGGCATTCTCGAAGATCGCTTTGGCCTGCCGCTCATCGCTCGCGCCCTCGAACAATCACAGCTCTGCTTGAACGCCGGTGGCCGCGTCACTCTCGTACTGGGCGGCAGACCTGGGCGGCAGGCGATTGAGGGCATGTTTGATCGGCGCGGCTATGATTGTCAGCTCGTCTGGATGCGGCGCATACAACAGGCCGACGATACCGATCTGGCGTCTCTGGTCGAGCTCGAGCGCGAGCACGGTATACGCTTCCACTTCTTCATGGCCCGTGACAGCGCCGAGTCCGTAGCGGCCGAAACCGCCGTCAAGTTGCTGCAAAATGGCCGCACTATTTATCATGACCTGCTTGTCTACCAGGCTGTGACTCGTTTCGAGCCAGAGGTCTTTTCTTTTGTGCGCAACTTGACCAGCATGCATCTCAATAGCTTCCGCAAGGAGCTCGACTTTTCGCGCTTGGGTGACGAGCGCGTCAGCTTCCTCAGTCGCTTATCGCAGTCGATGCTGCTGGCCAAGACCATCCCCTATCCTCATGAGCGCGGTGACAGGCCTCTGCGCCAGTTGATTGCCGATTATTTGAAGAGCTTTTGCTATTATCCGGCGACTGTCGAGCGTATCTTCGTCGGGCCGAACCGGGCCGAGCTGGCCTCCCTGATTTTCAAAATGACCGCCGAGAGCGGTGACCGTCTGCTGTTGTCCGATTCTTTGTTATCGGTTTACGGTCAGGCGGCCCGTGCTTCGTCTCTCGACGTCGTCGTCGGCAATGATGATCTGAGCGAGCTCAGCGCTCTTGATGATTTGATGGCACCGCGTCTGATTTTCATTGCTCCCAGGCAGCTGAATAATCCCTCGCCGATTTATTTGCAGGCGATTATCAAACAAGCCGAAGCCCATCCGGAGCGCATCTATGTTATCGATGATTCGGAAAACTTTTTGATCAGCTCCGAGCTTGGCTCCAATATGACTTTGCGTCTGGCCGGCAGTGATCCGTTGCCACCAAATATGGTGTTTCTCTATGGCCTGATCAAAAACAGAATCAGTCGCGATCTCGAGCTTTCCTTCCTGGTCAATGCTCCGGCCGCCTGGATGGAAGGTCTGGAAATCGGCGCCGAGTTGAGCTATTCGCGCATCTGCCACTCCACCCAGTTGCTCTATCAGTGGTTGTTCGAAGACCTGATGACCTTCCCTTTTCCGGAAGTCGTGCATCTGCCGGGCCGTCTCACCGGCAATGCCGGCGAGACTGGGGAAGGCGGAAGAGCGATTTTGCCGCCGCTCTCATCTCTCACCAAAAAATTGGCCCGCCATCCGGTTTTTGCTCCCAAGCCCGTCGATCCTGAGGCGTCCGGTATGATTCGTCTTGATTATGGCGAATTTGAAACGGCTGTGCCCGATATTCTCGTCAAAGGTCTATTCAAAGGCTTCCTCGTAGAAGGGGAGAGCGAAGCGCAAGCGGATCAACTACCGCATATTGTCGCCGAGCGAGTCTGCGCCTATCTGCGCCACACACGTCATGTGCAAATCGAGCGCCAGCGCGTCGTCCTCGGTCAGGGGGTATTTCCGCTTTTTGGAGCCTTGATTCAGGCCTTCAAGGTTAAGCTTGGCCGGGCGCCGCTCGTTGCTGTACCGGATGGTAGTTATGGTCCGCTCTATCCGATGCTCGAATATTATGGGGCTGAAATTTTGCCGGTCAAAACGAGCGCCGAGCGCGCCTTCGTGCTGTCGACAAAAGATCTTGTCTTCAGTCGGAAACCTGACTTGCTCTGGCTCACCCAGCCGAACAATCCGAGCGGCATCTTCATGGACTCGGAGCGATTACGCTCGGTACTCGAGCTCTGCCATCGGCAAAATATCTATGTTTTTGCCGATGAAATTTTCTTCCTGCTTTCGGATCATCGCCTCGGCAAGTGGACACCGGCATCTCTGTCGGTGGGCTCGCATATGGGCGGACCTTTTGCCGATAAACTCTTCGTCGCCGACGGCATTTCTAAAAGCTTCGCTGCCGGCGGACTGCGACTCGGCTTCGTCGTCACTCCCGATGAAGAATGGTCCAGGCTCATGGCTCGTACGATAAGTGCTCCGCCCACCGCCTATCTCCGCGCCTGGGACGCCCTTTATTCGTCCTTTTTGCAAAAGGCTCCCCACAATATGATGGACCTCAGCCAGTCTTTTTCGGAAGTCGAGAGCTATCTTATGGACAGGCGAAAGGAGCTCGGGGCCAAGCGGGAAAGTCTGACCAATCTGCTCAGCCAGTATGGTTTGAGTGATGGTGTCGACACTCCTTATCGGGGCGGACTATTTTTACTGGCCAGGCTTGGTGACAAGCATGAGCAATTGGCCAGAGAGGCACAATTGCTTACAAATCCATCCGATTGGGGACGGACAAAAGACATGGTGCGTATGTGTTTTTGCTTGACCGATCAGCGTTTTGATGAGGCAATGCGTCGGTTGAGGGAGTTTCTGGCTGGACAGAAATAATTTTTGCAATTGAGAGAGGACGAGGACGATTAAATGACGGCATCCGCAGCACCACCTGATATATCGATGAGAGGCAAGGTCTGTCTCGTCACCGGCGCCACCAGTGGTATCGGTAAAATGACGGCGCTGGAGCTGGCCACTAAAGGGGCGACAGTCGTTATCGTCGGTCGCAGTCAGGAGCGCTGCCTCAATACTCTGGCTGAAATCGAAGCGATGACAGGCAGCAAAAATCTCGACTATCTTGTCGGCGATCTCTCCTCATTTGTGGAGGTGCGCAGACTTTCACAGGAATTTTTATCCAGGTACAATAAGCTCAATGTGCTCGTTAACAATGCCGGCGCAATTTTTATGCGTAAGCAAAACAGTCCCGACGGTCTGGAGATGACCTGGGCCCTCAATCACTTTGCTTATTTCTGGCTTTCTTGTCTATTGCTCGATGTGCTAAAAGCGAGTTCGCCTAGTCGCATCGTCAACGTATCTTCCGACGCGCATAAGCGTGCCACCATGATCGAGCCGCCCAATTTTCGCGGCAAAATGCCGGTCGGTTACATCACGTATGCCGATACCAAGCTGGCCAATATTTTGTTTACCAATCAGCTTTCTTACAGCATCAAGTCGACCGGCGTTACCGTCAATGCTCTCCATCCCGGCGTGGTCGCCACATCTTTTGGTGCAAACAACGGCCTGATCGGCAAAATCATGCAACTTTACGCCAGTACTCTCGGCGTGAAACCTGCAGAAGGAGCAAAAACTGTGGTCTACCTGGCCACCGCTCCCGAGCTCTATACGACGACTGGCAAATACTTCGTCAAATGCAAGGAAGTCAACTCTTCCAGACTTTCTTATGATACCAAATTTGGTACCAAGCTCTGGCAGTGGAGTCTGGATGTATCCGGTCGCCTTGGCATGGATACGCGGCGCATCGAAATACTTAAATAAATCGATTTGATCAGGGTGCCACTGTCTGTGGTATCAGTTTCTCGAAGATTCGGCCTCAATCGGTGGTTGCCAAGAGGTCTTTTCGTATTTTCACCATCCTGAAAAGAGCGGATTTTGTCCACCTGTGGGTAATTCTGGGTATATAAAAATTGTTGCTGCTGGGCGCGGCAATAGTTTCTCTCAGGTGACCTTGCCCTCAGCTCTGTCAGTGTTCCGAGGATTTTTATGGCCGCTTTCGACTATGAACACCAGCAAAACCGAAGCAGTGACGGGCAGACCCCCGCCAGTCCGCCTCTGACTGCTCTTGATGCCTATGGTCTGGCTGCCAGGGAGACGAGCGTTGGTCGAGGCGATCAACTGGCTTCCAATGACCGGACCATTATCGGGCGGGCCGGAGATGGTCAGGCTTTGAGCGGCAATCAGCAAGCGATGCTCGGTCAGTGGCATGCCGACGAGCCTGCCATCCTCGCCTTTAATGCCCGTAACGACGCCGATGGGGGCGCTCACCTGCAAAATGCCGTCTATATGTATGCCCGTCGTGTCCTCAAGGAGCAAGGGCTGGATAAGGCCGGTTGGGACGTTTATCCGGTCGCTATGCATTCGCCCCTGGACAAAATCGGCGCCGATATCGCTTTGATTAACAATCGCACCGGTGCCCTGGTCTTCATGGACCCCTCTTCGCGCCGCCTCGATCCCAGGACGGGCGAGCGGGCTTCTTCTTCCGATAGCGCCAAAAATAATGTCCCGGCTCTGCGCGAGCCGGGAGTTGTCGACGCTCTGCCTCGTTGGTTCGACCGAACGACCGGCAATCTCGAGCTTGATCAGGGCGACGTAGCCATGAATGAGAGCGTTCGGCAATTCAAAGAAGACTTCAGCCACCAGATGCATGACCTGACGACTTCGCCGGCGCCTTTTAACATGAAGGACTTTCCGCTTCCGTATATGGGCACCAAGTCTGTCGACCAGACGACCGAGGTTGCCCAGATTCAGGCCGTCGTCGATTGGGCGGCAAAGGCGGGCAAAGAATCGGCTCGTCAGGGTGACTATGGGATGGCGCGGATGCAACAAGAATTTGGCAATGCGCTAGGCGGAGGCGCTCTCAATTTCAGCAAGCGCACCGGATCGGAGCGACTGTCTACCGAGACGCAAAATGCTGTTAACAAGGTCATTGCCGATGAGGCTTTGCGACGTGCCTATCCGGATCTGGCCCGCAATGCCAATGACAATAGCGCGTCTCCAGCCAAGCGCTCTCAGGTCTTGCAGGACGGCAGCCAGATCAAGGTCGACAAAGAAAACAATCTGATCGTCAATTTGCGAAATCCCGGTGGTGCCGCCCAAGATCAAGTGATCACCGGCGGATCCGTCACTGATAAGTTTCGCGCGGCGACGAATTATTGGGTAAGCGCTCAACACAATAGCGAGCGTAAGGCGGAATTTACCGCTCTTTTGCCCAAGAGCGTGCAGAAGGAAATCGCCAATGGCCATCTCAAGGTAGAGAAAATACTTGCCGAAATCGGCAACGATCGAAACGCCTTTTCCGGCGGCGGTGCTGGTGTCGACAAACCGCTCGTAACGCGAGTGGTAAGCCGTCTGGCGGCCTTCAATGCAGATGGTCTGCGCCGCATCACCACCAGCGAAGCCCCTGGAAATGCCGCTCAGGCGACCACAGTCGAGGCTGCTAAACCGACTGAAAGGTCGAGTACGCCGGTACGCATCAGTCCGGCGGCCGTTCATCAGCAAGTGGGACGCACAAATGGCGGTGATCTTCAAAGACCAAAGGAAATAATTCCTGCCTCTCCTCCATCGATCACGACGCCCACCAAAAATCTGGCGCCGGTGCCGGCACCAATGGCAAAAGTTGAAACTCCACCCAGTCATCTCGGCCGTCCGCAATCCGGTACCGCTGGTGGTGCCTGGCAGCCGGGCGTCGCTCCTGCTCCAATAGTAGGCAAAACTGATCGGCCTGCTGATAAACCGGTGGCTGCTGTCGAGAGACCCGCGCCCGTAGTCGGGGGGCCTTTGCCCGCCGCCGAGAAGCCTGTCCCCGCGGCCGCCAAAGGCGGAGAGACAGTCATTCAGGCCGCTCTTCAAAGAGCGACCGAAAAAGCTCCGGAAAATGCTCTGCAAGCTGCTATGCAAAGAGCAGCCATAGCGCGTGCGCAGAAAGAGGCAGAGGCTGCACCGAAACCGGTGGAAGTCGCTCCCAGGCCAGTTGAGCGGGGGCGTGAACAAGCCGAACGAACGGAACATCTTACACCAGCCGAATTGAAAACGATCGAGCGGGCGCGCCTTTCCCTCGAGAGCAAGGGCCAATCCAATCTGTCGGAGGGAGACAAAGAGCAAATCGCCTCTTTTCGCTTCGCCGAAGCACAACTGAGCAAGCCCCTCGGTGGCGATCCGGTGAAGGTTGGAATCGTCGAGCATCTTCGTGGCCTGATGGGACGTGAAGCGCGTGGTGCGGCACTCAGTGCCGCTATGCTTTCGGTGGTTCTTATGGACTGGTACAATGCCAGCAAGCCTCAAGTCGATGACAGCAACAGGTCAAAATTCTACTAGCCATGACTGAACATCGCGCCACCACTGATAGTGCTACTCCTGGCGATGCTTCCGTCGCCGGCGCTGCCGATGACGCTTTGAGCAATAGCTATAATAAAATGATGAGCGAGTTTTACAAGACTCATGCCGCCGATAAAATTGACACTCCGGCTGGGCCAGGACTTGCCAGTTTTGTCGACCGCATGCCGACCTCTGTTGAGAAAAAAAACGAAGCGGCTGCCCCTGAGCATTCTGTCGAACCGACTCAGGCTCAACTCAACCTTGCCTACATGCAAAAAACGCTGACCAATTTCTTGCCTGTGGTACTGGCCTCCAGGCAATCGGAAATGTCTGCACCCGGAGGCGATAAGTCTAGCGCTCAGGCTGTGGACATGGGAACGGTTATTGCCAAGCAAAAGGCCATCGAAGCCGAGGCCAATCGCGGTGAATTTGGACCGGCGACGAAAGAAGCTTACGGCCAGTATGTTGACTGGTTGGAAAAGAAGGCCATACCTGAAGCTAAGCGCGATTTGAAATATGTCGGGCTGAGCGAAAATGAAGCAGTCGGAAAGGATAGTAATGCGTCGAACTTGCCGGTCGCTCCGGCCAATGATCTGAAAATAGATCGTAATCATCCTCCGGACGTCGCTTCTTTAGAACGCCTGGACGACGCGGTCAAATGGACTCAACGTAGTGATCAACGCGTGGAAGCGGCGACCGCTGCTATTTTAAAAAAAGTCGACGGCAGCTATGTCGAATCGATCAACAAGCTCGGATTGCCCCACGGCTGGTTACAGGATATCGAGCGTGACCACGCGCGCTGGCGTACGACCGTCGGCGGACTGATCAATAATGCTTTGACCATGCGCTCCAACCTGGAAGTGATGGACGAGCTGAACAAAGCCGGCGGTCAGATGCCGCTTGCCGCGGTGCTCGGCGATCGCAATAAGATTACTCGCGATAAAGACGGCAAGATTGCCGGCATACATCTGGATTTGCCTCGTACCTGGGACTTGAACGAGGCGGACAATAAAAGTCGGGCCGAGTACTTAGCCCGGATGGTCCAGGAGACCAATGCCATGCTGGCACCGTCGGTGGCGCAATTGCGCACGCTGGGCGAACATCCTGAGCGCGCCATCAACTGGGGCGATACCGAGGTGCGCGGCATGCAAGGTCGTTTTGACGCCGCCGGCAATTTCCTTGGTCTGATCAAAAAAGACGACAAAGTGGGCAGCGGCGAGCATAGCGCCGCTGTCAATCTGGTCGAAAGCCGCTACAGCACTGAAGAAAAAGACGGCAAAATTATTCTCCATCAAAAAGTGCAGGCCCAGAGTGTACCCTGGTGGGGCTATCAAAATTTGATCGGCGTTGAAAATGTCGGTAAGCCAATCGATATCACCCGCACTTTCAATCCCGGCGACAGCGTCGTCGTGCGCAGCGAAAGCGGTTTTGAAGTGAAGCGGGCCGACGATCTATCCAGCTATCGCAACTGGCAAATGGGTAAGCATTACGGTGGCAAAGTCCTGATGGGTGCCCTTGATGCCGGCATGCTGGTGAGTGGCACCATCGAAGTCGGGGCCGCCTTCCGTGCTGCCCGTATGGCCGGTGTCGGTCTGAGCGGTGCCGATTTGCTTACGCGCGGGGGCGTCAAAGCCTTGACCAGCGAAGGTGTGGAAGTGAGTTCGCGTATGTTGGCCGGGCAGGCGGGCAAGGGCTTGATGCGCTCGACGGTCGGCGCGACCGGTCTGCTCAATAATGCCGGCGCTAGAGAAAGTAGTTTCGGCCAGTCAGTCAACACAGCCCGGTCAGTTTATTTCCTTGCCGACGCCGCCGTCGGTCTTGGTGCGACGGGGTGGCGCGCCGGTCGCTCGCTATCGGGCCGGGGGGAAAGCGCCCTGGCCCCTGCTAGCACCGCACTGCCGGGCCTGGCCCCGGGCAGCGGCGCTGATCTTTTCTATCGCTTCAACCACAATTTATTCAAAGCCTCCGAATTTGGCTTTGCCCCGATGGTCGGCTCCGAATTTGTGAAAAGTGCCACTCGCCTGGGTGACAACAGTAATCGACACGTGATTCGCGCCGCCGAAATCGTCGCCAACGATGCCCGGGCCAATCGTTTGAGTATGTCCGAATAGGCCACTGCCTCTGCGAGTCTGCTTGATTTGCGAAATAGAGGCGAAGATCTTTTTGGGGCACTTTCGTAGAACTACGAAAAGTAAGCGCCTGACTATAAAAAAGGACTTTTGCGTGAATGACTTTCACGACTTTTTCACACCCTGATTTATAAGCTCTAGTCCTGAGGAAGTTACCACGAAGGACACCCCTATGCCACAGTCTGAACAATTTGGCCCCACACCAGATCTGACACCGCAGGCGCGTCACGACGCCGAAGTCATACAGATTGGCAGTCACGCCGAGCAAATCTTCAATCAAAGTCCCGACGGATATAAGGATGTTTTCAAAGATCTCGAAAAACTGCGCAAGGAAGACACACCCGAGCAGTTTGCCAAGGATCTCGAAGCGATCAACCAGCGCTTGCACCTTGACGGTTGGTTGCCCAATATGGAGATCGTCATGACTCCTAAGGGCGGCTTCATGCTCCGACGTCAGAGCGATAGCGAGTGGAAGCAGGAAGCACAACAAAGACAACAGCAATACAACGATCGCAGCTACGCCGCTCCCGCTCCGGCTGCCAGTCCCGGTGGTTACAATTCCGGTTATAGCCCTTCCGAAGGTGCAAGCGGTCGAGGCGGTTATGCGCCGAGACAGCGCTACAATCCCGAACAACGCGGTAACCCCGGCAATTTCAGATACAATCCGCGTGTCTCCGGTGACGCCGCCAAGCGCATCATGGCCGCCGCTCACTCCGATATCGGTCAGCCAATGTGGCGTGAAACCAATCACGGCGCCAGTGGTGCTCGCGAAGGTTGTGCCGCGTCAGTAAGCTCGGTCTTGCGCCAGGCCGGTGTTTCCAACGTGCATGAAATGGAATGCCATCGTCTGCAGGCCGCCCTGCAACAAGAAGGCTGGACTGTTTCGCACACACCTTCACCTGGCGATGTAGTCTTCGGTTACGGCGGTTTGAGCCGCGCTCACGTCGGTATCGTCGGAGAAAACGGCACAGCCATGGATAATCACTCCAGCACCGGCCAGTGGAGCTCGGACAGTTTGAGCTACTTCGGTCGCTGGAATGAAACCGTTTTCCTGCATCCGCCGCAAGCCAAGGATCAGCCCGATACTCCTGCTCCGACACCAGCGGCTCATACACCCGCTCCCGCTCCCGCCGGTTAATTGCCAGCGCCGAGTGCCAGGATATTCGGTCGGACCTTTTAGATGTTAAGCTAACGGATCTCCGTCACGTCAAGCGAGAGGATCTGAAGCTGGACAGAGTTAAATTGCAGACAGTTAGCTCGGAAAATGCAGAATTGCGCAATGAAGCGGAGCTGGGCGACAGGCTTCGCGCTATTTTCAGCACTCCGGAGTTTCTGCCGATTTTGCAGGCCATACGCGATTGTGCTCTACCCGACTGGTGGCTGGCCGGTGGTGCTGTGCGTAACACCGTCTGGAAGAAGATTTTTGGCGATAATTGTGCGCTGACAATAAAAGACTTCGATGTCGCTTTTTACGATGCAAATTCCAGGCGCGAGGTCGAGGCCGCAACGCGCACCGCCCTGGGAGAGCGTTTCCCCGGATTTATCTTTGACGTCAAAAATCAGGCCAGCTTCGGCAACTGGCGCGATTGGCATTTTACATTTACCAGCACCGAGGACGGTGTCGCCCACTGGCTACACACGGCCACCGCAGTCGGCATCCGTTTGAACGACCGGGACGAAATAGATATTTTCGCGCCCTACGGTCTCGGCGATCTCTTTGCCGGCATCGTTCGCTGTACCAGACCAAATGCCGAGGCGGCTGCCGCTGCCGCCAAAGCCGAGAGCTTCGTGAGCAAGTGTCCCGGGTTAAAAGTGGTGGCTTTGGTTTTGATGGCCCTGCTTCTAGCAAACTTTATGCTGAGCGCTCCTGTCTTTGCTCAGGCTGAGTCGAAATCGAAGATGCAGGCCGCTCCTGCTAAAACTGCCAGGTCGGTTAAGTCTGCAGAATCGGCAACATCCGTGCCGTCAAAAGAAGATCGCGCCATCGACCTGGTCTGGGTCCGTCCCGAGGTAAAGGTCTGGTGCAAAAATTTCAATGGGGTCGATGGCGTCAGCAAGATCGGCGGTCACGCTTCAGTCAGCGCCGAGCCTGATAGCGACCATCCCGGCGGCAAAATCTATCTCGTCCACGTTTTTGAGGATCTGCCCGACCATATCGCTACATTCGGCTGGTATACGGTCGATCTGCGCAGCGGCAAAGTAGGGAAGAAAGATATTTAGCAGACGGCGGCGGGCAGCTTTTGTACGGCAACGGCGCTTTTCAAAAGGTCGCCGGTGAGAGCCTGTACCCAGACCGGATCGCCACTTGTGAGCATTTTAAAATAGCCTTTGGCTGTGCCCTGATTGAGCAAATCGCGCTTGTCGAGCTGGAAGTGCAATTGTCTGGCGAAGGGCAGTCCGGTCTCCAGCACAGGCAATTCGCCTCCAACAAAATTGCGGATAGCGCCGAGCAAGAAAGGAAAATGCGTGCAGCCAAGGACGAGCACATCGGCATCGTTCTTGAGCAAGTCTGCCAGTGGTTCGCTGACGATTTCTTCTACTTCCGGCCCCGACAATTTACCGCTCTCGACAAGGTCTACCCAGCCCGGACATGGCTTGAGCAGCACCTTTGTGTTGGGTGCTTCGCGCTTGACCAGCTCGTTAAAAGTCTGGCTGAGCAAGGTGCCGGTGGTGGCAAGCACGCCTATCACGCCACTCTTTGTCATGCGGGCAGCTGGTTTGATGGCCGGCTCGATGCCTATAAATGGTGTTTGCGGATAGCGCTCACGCAGCGCTTTGATGGCGGCGGCGGTGGCAGTGTTGCATGGTATCGCCACGGCTTTGGCGTTCTGATTGAGGAAATAATCGGTGATTTTAAGAGCTCGCTCTTTTACATATTCCGGAGATTTCTGGCCGTAGGGCATGTGGCCAGAGTCCGCCACGTAAATCAGGTCCTCATGTGGCAAAAGGCTGCGGATCGCTGCCAGGACAGAAAGGCCGCCGACGCCCGAGTCGTACACACCAATAGGATTTGAGGAAAATGAGTCCATGGCAGTCATAAGCTAAATAGTAGTCTATGGGACATGCCTATTCCAGTGTTGCGGCGCCTGGGCGGGTTAAGCCCTGGCAAATTTTTGGGCCGAATTTTGTGTGTTTGGGCAGGATCTAGGGTGCTTGCAAAATGCAAGTGTATGGTGTAGGATCGTCCTACTTGCAAACTGCAAGTGCTTTGATTCTATTTGGTGAGTGATATGATCCAGAGAGCGCAGCTAAAAACAATCGTCAGAGTCGCTCCGGATAATGAGCGGACGCTGGTGGCGAATGTGGTGCGAGATGCCTACGCCCAGTTTCAAGTCCAGTACGATGCCAGGCACTGGCTCGAGTACGAAGCATCTACCAGAGAGACGGTTTTGCACCAGGATGGTATCACGCGCTTGGTGGCCGTGGTGGGCGAGGAAATAGCGGGAGCGGTGCTCTTTTGCCCTCCCTATGAAAGAGTGATGGGAGGTGAGCTGGTCAAAAATCCCTACCCGGAATTTCGTTTGCTTGCGGTCAGTCCTGATTTTCGTGATATGGGCATCGGTGCGATGTTGATCGACGCCTGCGAAGAAATGGTTAAAGCAGAGGGATCCAAGGCGATAACACTGCACACTACAGTCGTCATGGAAACAGCGCGCCTGATGTATGAGAGGCGCGGTTATACGCGCTTTACCGATATCGATTTTTCTCCGGCACCTAACTTTATCGTCATGGGCTACAAAAAGGATTTATAAGTTATGAGCAATGTCGCTGCACAATCGCCTCCCAAGCTCGATAAGCCCGGTGCGGGCTTGCCACCTATTGAATGGTTCGTGGCCAAGTATTTTTTATTGCCGAAATTGCTCAAAGTCGATCAAAAGACGGCTATTGAAAATTTCGATAAAGAATGTCAGAAAATTCAAAAAATCTGCGCCGGTCTGACTGATGAGCAATTGACCGAGAAGCGCTTAATCAAACGCCTCCGCGGTCTGGAAGATAGCTCGAGATACTGGTCCATCGTCATGACGCTTGAACATCTTGTCGTTGTCGATGAGCTGATGCTCCAGGCTGCGACCGCGCTTTCCAGCGGTGTCGATGTCTCAGCCTTCAAGCCGACCGGCACTGCCGATGTCAAACCGGAAGGTAAAGTCAGTGCTCAAAAAATTCTCGCCAATTTTGAAGCGATGCGGATCAAATTGGTCGAGGAAGCTTCTACCCTTAATGTCGAACTCGATCCAAAAGCGACATTGCCACACCCCTGGTTTGGTCCTCTCAATGCGCTTGAATGGCTCAATTTTACGAGCATTCACACAAATTTGCACCGCCGTCAAATTCTCGCCATCATCGAACAATTGCAAGCCAAATAAATCAAACATGCTTGTCTTGCGCTCACTGGAATCCATCTCATGAATGCCAAGAATGAAAGTCGCTCACCATGCCCGATCAGTAATGTCCTCGATTGGCTCGGCGATAAATGGTCTTTACTGATCGTGCGTGATGTTTTGTTTTACGGCAAGCACGAATACAAGGAGTTTCTCGCCAGTCCGGAGAGCATCGCCACCAATATATTGGCGGATCGGCTTAAGAAACTTACTGCTTGCGGTGTTCTCGGTGAATTAACACATCCGGAAAACAAGTCTCGCAAGCTTTACTACGTCACCGAATCCGGCAAAGCGCTTCTGCCCATACTCGGCGAAATGGTGCTCTGGGCCGACGCTTACATGCCGCCTAATGAAATCATTAAGCAACTGGCGGTATCGATCAAAGCCAATCCTGCGGCCGTTAAAGCCAGGATGCTTGCTGCCACCAGCGAGTGGGAAGCGAAATATTTACCCTAGGCAATTGGCGAGACAAATGCTATGGTGGTCCAATAAAGTTTTTGCGGGGGCTCGATCATGTTTACCGAAGTGATTTGCAGCTCTTACTGCTTTTAGGAAGCGCCCAGCGCGCAGTCCTCTAATATTCTCCCAGCGCAGGCTTTTTGTGCTGATTGTATCGACGCTCTCTGTACGTCAACAATCACACTAAATCTGTACTGGAGTGCATCGATAAATGAATATCAAAAAATTGACCGTGCGTGAATTCGCACGGGCTGTTAAACTCGGGCATGGTCGCGCTATTTTGCACGTCCTGCATCATGGCGACAAAGGGATGGAAAAAATCATAGAACAGGCATTGTTGAAGAGCTATGTCTATGACTGGCAAATTGAGGGATCGCGCGCAGGGTGGCTTATGTGTCTGCTACAGGCGACCGGACGTCTGGCTTTCTACGTTCGCAAATTTTTGAATCAGCATAGCTCTGACAGTTATGGAGGTGCGGATCTGGCCCAGCAAATCTTGTTGGCAGGGCGACTCTTCGAGATCGGCTTCAGCGAACTGCGCTCCACCGTATTGGAAAAATATACGAAGCTGCTCGTGTTGTCGCCTTTTCATGCCGGCTGCGGTAGTGAAATAGTCGACATGGCGGGGAATTCTGGACTCGAATTTGTGGCGCGTAGCATCGGTGAGCAAGTGCCGGAGCCGGATGCGTTTGATTGCGCTTTTATCCTGGAAAGGGCCAACGATTTGTGCGGAAACTCAGATGGTGAAGAATTACTGAGAAGGCTCGCTGAATCTGAGCCGGCAGTCCAAAAATTTCTTGATGCTGCTGCTTCACTTAAAAACTCTAGTAATTTGCCTTCTGCTCCTCGCCCTGTGATAGAAAATTTTCAGGAAATCCTGGATTTGATTGATAAGCGGGCTCATGCTCCGGAAGCAATAACCTATGTCGCAATGGGAAGACGCATTAATGACGAAGTGGCGGCCTCTTGTTTTAAATTACTTTTGGCGTCGGATGACACATGGGTGCAACTGGTTTGTCTCAGGTTGCTTGGTTCGCGGAAACTACCTGATGTAACACCCTATGTCATAGAGCTTCTTGAGTCCGAAGATAAGTTAGTTGCTTCCGCCTGTTTCCACGCTCTTCGCAATAAAAAAGATTCGCGGATTCGGGAAGTAGCTGTCAGATGGCTTCAATCCGAAGACCAAGTCCGGATTTCCCGCACTATCAGGTTGCTGGAATGTAATTTTATCAGCGGAGATGAGGAGATCTTTTTTGAAAAACTACCGCTGTTGAAAGATGATGATTTATTGCCTAGCGCTGGTATCCCAACTGAAGACTGGCTGCCCTTTGTCAGCAGGGATGTAGGCTTGAAGCTGTTGTTCTGGTTTTATGAAAATGGCCCGGACTCATGGTGTCGTTCAAATTTTTTCGAAAAATTGGTTGAGCTGGAGGCTTGTCCTGACGAGCTCATTTATGAATCGCAATGGGACTGCGCGGAGAGGACGCAGAATTTAGCCCGCTGTCTTCTTGCAAAAAAGGAGGGCTTTATTTCCAAATGTTGAAAACCGAAGTTATTGCTCCGGTCCCCTGGTAGATAAATGCTTGGATGAGTTAGTTTGCTTATCTCTTCTAAGTTCAGCGCTTCAGCACCACATGCGTAGCCAGTTCCATCGGTACAGTTTCTGTCACCTTGTAGCCAAGGCCTGGCAGGTCGATACCGGCAAAAAGCGATTCACCGCGGCCCAAAAAGACCGGTGAAAGTGCCAGATGAATTTCGTCGATCGCTCCAGCTTGCAAATACTGCCGGACCGTTGAAACTCCGCCGCCGATTTTGACATCGAGGTCGCCGGCGGCTGCTTTGGCCTGGGCGAGCGCCGCTTCGATCCCTTCGGTGACAAAATAAAAGGTCGTCCCGCCCTCCATAACGATTGGCGCGCGGGCGTGGTGGGTGAGGATAAAGGTTGGTGCGTGATAGGGTGGATTGTCTCCCCACCAACCTTTCCATGTATCGTCCGACCATTCACCGCGGAAAGGGCTGAACATATTGCGGCCCAGGATGAAGGCGCCGAATCCTGCCGCGCTCGCGCTGGCGAAGCGGTCATCCGTACCACCATCTGCACCGATCATGGCTCGAAAGGTCCTGGTTGGAAAGAACCAGCTGTGCAATCCCTTGCCGCCCTTGCCCAGCGGATCCTCAAGGCACTGGTCCGGCCCGGCTCCAAAGCCGTCTATGGACACTCCAAAACCTGCAACGCGCACTTTGCCCATGAGGCCTCCGTTTATTCAAATGCTTCAATAGCCAAGTTTAGCAGCAAGGATACTATGGCCACAATGGGCCCGAAGCTATCTCGTAATCGGCTCAAACAGGGCATTTTCTTCCTGATTGACGTGCTTGTGAAAAATGACTAGATTCGTCTTTTTAAACAATTTCTGCAACTCTGGTAAGTCTGTCTTTTTTACTTGATTTGGAAGTGTCAAGCTTTCCAAATTGAGTGCAGACAGTTTTTTGACACTGTGCAACGATATCGAGGTGCCGTTCAGGTGAAGATTTTTCAATTTTTTCATGCGGAGCAAGGCGGGGATACTCCTGTCATCCAGTGCCAGATTATTCGAGATGGAGAGTGTTTCGATTGAGGGGGAGTCGGCGAGGAAATTGATTGATTCGGCATTGATTTGTGCGTTGTCGAGGCATAGCATTTTTAAGCGTGGTAACCTGGCCAGATAAGTCAAATTATTGCGGTCGATGGTGGAAAAGCCAAAATCCAGATGCGTCAAATTTGGCAAGTTGAGCAAGTCTTTAAAATTTGTGCCATGGATGGTCGTACCGGTCGCTTCGAGCCAGTCTAATTTTTTCAGGCTGGCGATCTTGGGCAGGCTCTTGTCTGTAACATCGGAGCGGCTAATAATAAGAACGTTCAGATTTTTCAGGTGGGGAATAAAGTCCATGAGGCGGTCTGGTATTTTTTGTTCGTTTTCATCCATGCCGATATATTGTTCGCGCAGACCGTCGATGCCTTCCGGCGAGACCTTTTCCAGCCATTGCGGCTCGTCGATTACTTTTTTATTCAGCTCGAGCAAGATGCCCTGGCCGGGCGGTACGGCAACTTTAATATCGCCTTTTGCCGGAGTAATCGATTTCCATTCTTCGTTGCCTCTCGGGTCGCGGAATGGCATGGGTATAAAGTAAAGCTGGCCGCAGGCTTGCGTTGCCGGGAAATGCAGGACGCGTATCTCGCCCATTGTTTTCTTCGCTGGACTGGTCGGTGATTTACTCTGGGCGGGTAAGGCCGGCGAAACTATCAGCAGCAAGGTCGCAGCCAGCTGAGACGCCATCAGCGCCGTCCATTGCTCCATGCCTGGCTTGATCGGCTTCACTTTTCGGCTACAACAACGTCCTGAAGGTTATATGACGTTCAGTCGGATTTGTAGTCGACTCACCGTCATCGTTTTACCCACTAAGACCCGTATTTCACTAAAAATCCCCTCTTTCTAGCGTCTTCAAGGCTAGTTTTGAAAAAATAGCCAAAAAGACCTAGATATAAAAAATTGAGCAAAATCGCTAACCAAATGTGGTGCGGATCGATGGCCTGGCCGGAGAGGCTGGATCTCATACCTTCGAAGATATGAGCAGCCGGAAAGGACAGCGAAATAGGCTGCAACCAATTTGGCAGGACACTGACCGGATAAAATACGGCGGCGATCGGCTGCACCAGCCCGGGTACTGCCCAGGCCAGAGCCTCGGCCGGTGGTCCCCACTTCAAAATGCATCCGGTGACCATAAGGCCAAGCGACCAACCCATAAGCAATAGGTTGACAAAGAAAAATATCAACATAAAGCCCATCGAGTAGACGTTCAGCGAGTGCAGTAGCAGCGCTATCAGGCTGAGCAGGATAAGTACGACCAATCCTTGCATCAGTCCCATCAAGCAAGCGGCGCCGACATATTCGCTGGCCTTGATTGGTGCTCCGAAAACATTGAGCAGGTTGCGTGACCAGACATCATCGAGGAAAGACACGCTGATCAGCATCTGGGCTCGATAAAGCACGTTCCACAAGATGATCGCCGCGATCAAAAATGTGATCATCGACTGTGGTGCGTTTGAAACTTTCATCATGTAGGCCGTCACAAGCCCCCACAATGCCAGGTCCATGACCGGCCAGAAGAACAGGTCCAGCAGTCGGAAAGTATTGCGTGATACGACAAAAGCGTATTTAATCATCAGCGCCCTGATTACTCGAAAATTCATTTTATTTGCCTCTTGCAATAGATATGAAGGCTTCTTCTAAAGTTTTGCTGTCCGATTGACTCAATATTTCGTCGGCTGTGCCGCTGGCAACGACGTGACCCTTTTGCATGAAGAGTATGCGGTGGCAGAGTTCCGAGACGTCGATCATGTTGTGTGATGTGTTGATCACAGTCATGTTGTTTTCTCTTTGTCTGGCCGCGATAATCTTGCGCACTTTGTCTGCCTGGTCCGGATCGAGACTGGCTGTCGGTTCGTCAAGCAAAAGGATTTCGGGATCGTTTAGAAGCGCCTTGCAGAGTGTCAGGCGCGTTTGTTCGCCTGATGAGAGTGAACCACTCAGCTGTTTGCGCATGTGCGACAGTTCGAAAAGTTCGAGCAGTTCATCGATCTTCTTCTTGCTGTTTTTGACGCCGTAGATTTCGGCGAATACATAGAGGTTTTCCCATACTCGCAGGTTATAGGGGAGCTGCTGGTAGGCCGAGGCGAAATTCATGCGCTGGAGAATATTGACGCGATTTGTGCGCATCTCCTCTCCCAAGATTTTGATGGAGCCTGCAGTCGGTGTGATTAGCCCGAGTAGCATGAAGATAGTCGTCGTTTTGCCGGCGCCGTTGGCGCCGAGGAATCCGAGGATTTCTCCCCGTTTGACGTCGAAGCTCAGATCTTCGATGGCCAGGGCCTTGCCAAACTCCTTGCGCAGGCCCCGTACTTCTATGATGTTGTCCATAACAACACTCCAAAAATAATATGTAGTCTAATTCGACAGAAAACGGGCGATTGCCGCGACATGAAAGAATGCGTGACTGCTCCGACCGTCTGTCAGAGAGCATTCTCAAATCATGTCAAAACAACCGCCCGGACAAGAGCCTGGACTGCCGCGATTATAAAACCAAAAACATGCCGAGAACGCTCGTTAATGACGAGGTGTATTCGGTACTTTTTTCAAAAAAACTTTTTTCATCAAGATCACTTTTATCCGCTGGACTTACTTCTGTTATTTGTGTTTTTCCACAATAGCCGATGAGCGGTTTATTGGCAAGTGATCAATTCGCGCCTGCTATTTGTTTGCCTCGAAGGCAATATTATTGATGCCCGGGGCCAGTTGATCAGCTGAGATGGAAAAATAGGAGCCATAATACTTTGTTGAGTCGTTCCAGGGATTGCGCAGTTCAAAGTTACCACCATTTGCTCCTGGCTGGTAACCGACAACTGTATATTCGTGATGAGAGGCCAGGCCGCTTCCATCGGGTGCATTGCCTATGCCGACCATAGCTTCTGCCCCTTGTGACGCGGCGGCCTCGAGTTGATCCAGAGGGGAAATCACTCCGATTGGTTCGCTTTCCATCCGCGCCGCTTGCCCCGGAGCCAGCTGATAAAACGGCGCCGGCTCGCCTGTAAGTAGTGCCAGTGACCTGCCGGCATTGCCAGCGGAAATCGCATCTTGCTCTGTGTCGTCTGCGATTTTTCTGCCTCCAAATAATATTTGATGGTCGGCGTAGGCTTTTTCTATTATGTTCGCCCAGGTGCCATCTGCTGATGCCGAATTGTATAGTGAAAGCTCACTGTCCGTCGGCGGCTCGACATCGATCGGGTGCTGCGGATCGCCTTTAAATGTCACCGTATAAGTGCCGTTTTCATTGAGCTTAATCGAATTGGCAATTATTTCCGGTTGGGTCTTTGCCACCGCAGCCAGTGCCGAGTCAAAATAGCAATCACCACTGGCTCCCTGCGTGACGTCATTTTGATTTATGCTGGCCACTGGATTTGCCGTGTTTTCGAAAGCTGCTCCGCTGCCTTTATTTCCCAGACTTGCCTGAGCATGATTCAATAGCCAGGTTTCTTCTTTTGCTTCAGTGACACGGAAGGTCTGTTCCTTGTCCAGGCCATTCATTTCCTGCTGAGTCAAACCGCTTACGCGCACTTGAGCCTGTTCGGCAGGCGTCAAATGTTGAGCCGCATAACCCTCCGCCAGTGCTTCATACTGGCTTGCCATCTTGTCACCAAGTACGTTGCCCACGCTCGCTTCCGAGATGCGCCCGGTATTATTTGGATCGAAAGTACTTTGCAGGTCAGGATCCTCGATAGTTTTCAATTCATGCAATTTGAGCTTTTCATCAGCAAGCGAGGTTGGTAAGTTTTCTACTTCAGTGCGAGTCATCGCCTGTAAATTGACTTCGGGCGGGACCTGGCTAGGTCGTTCATGTCGCTGGATATTGTAGAGTGCTGCCAGTGCGATGGCATCGTCTCCTTTTATAGAAGGATCATTGTCGATGGAGGCGGCCATTTGCTCTTTTGAAAGGAAGCCCGCATGGCCGCTGTCGAGCCTGTCAAAATCGTGTAGCGCTTCGTTTTTCAACTCGCTCAAATCCATAGGAGGCAAATAGGCTTCAGCTGTATTGCTCTTGCTATTTTTCTGTGCCGCAGCATCATTAGCGCTTTCGCCGCCGCTCCCATCTTTATTAGCATCGCTCTCGGCAAGGTCTTTATTGGCCAGTAAGTCTCTGCCGCCCCAGAGGTTGGCGCTGAGGTCGGCCCAGCTCTGGCTTGTCACGGCCTCGTGTCTCCCCATTTCTGTCGGGGCTGCGGCTATATTGCGCTCGGTCGGTGCATTGGTTTCGTTGTTCATTTTAGTAAATTGGTTTTTTTTGAGGAGAAGTCGTCGGTAAAGCCCGACAAATGCACTTTAGGCAAAATCCATAACAGAAGAATTACAGGCTTCTCCCGACCGCTCCGGTTCGCCGCCGCGCTTGTAACAGTTTTGTCCGCTTCGCCGTGTTTTCATTCAGGCAACGCAGCGCTCAAGCAATTTATAAATCACTCAGTAAATCAGTCAGTAAATCAGTCAGTAAATCATTCGAGCTGTCGGTCGTTAATCAAAAAACGCTATTGGAGGCGAACACCATGTACGAGCAAGACATCCCCTCGCAAGCATCGCAGTTAGCAGGTGCTATCGAGCAAAACGACTTGAATAATGCCGCTCAGATGTTGCTGGCTGACACCAATGGTATGGGGAGAGGCTATGCCCGCGCCTTGATCGATCAAACTAATCAGTATACACAACAAGATGCCTATCGCGACAATACCTCTTACGATCAGATCCGCCCGTCCGGTCAGGTCAGTCAGTATGGCTTGCCGGTTGTCGACTTTGTTAACGGAGATAATCAAGTCGATACTTCCGTCGCCCTCAGTATCAGAAGCGACTACACGCAGCCGGCTCCATATCAGGGCTACGAACAGCAACAGAGTTATTATAATCGGCCCCAGGAAGGCGATGGCTGTGGAGGAGTGACCCTCGGTGGTGCAGCTCTTGGCGCCGGTGCCGGCCTAGCCATCGATCGTCATAGCCCTCTTGCCGCGGGTCTTCTGGCTCTCGGAGGCGGCATAATCGCTGACAATGCCTGTGAAAAAAGATAGGCCAGGCGAGTTGATGACCAGATAGACGAATATTGCGACATCCCGGAATCCCGGCATCTCTACATACTTGTCGGATTAAAAACGAAAGCGTTGGAAAATGGGGAAACACCTATGACTAACGAGATTACAGCTTGGCACATCGCCCTGGATAATTTGGAAACCTACCGCTGCTGGATGCTCAAACGCGGTGTGGCTGCGCTGACGGTGCATAGATATTGTAAGCACCTGAAACTCTTCAAAAATTTCTTGCTCATGCACCCGGAGCGTTATAACTTTCATTGCATCAATGCTGAGATTGCGGCCGAGGTGATGACGGATTTTGTACTTTACTGCTATCTCACTAGTCGCCTTAGCATGCGCGTCACCGATCAAATGGCTCAGGCCCTGAGAAGTTTTTTCGCTTATCTGGAGTTGGCCGAAATTTCTTCCGATGAGTTTCGTCTTTCACGGCCTGGTCGAAAGAGTTTTAAGCGCCCAAAATGGCAGATTGGAGTGAATATAGTCTCGTTTTTTATGCGATCAAAACTCCTAAGCGTGTAGAGGCGCTTTTGACAAAATACATCTTTCGGATGAGCGCATATACTTTTGAATTTCGATTCGCCCAGGGGATAAAGGTGCTAAGCTGGCAGTAGTAATAGTAGTAGTACGCAGGTTCTCCAGTGAGAGAGAGCAGTGATGGTTTCTACCGCGAGCAACACCGGTCCTGCGAGCATCTTTCGTCAATAAAAACATCGGGATGCTCTCCCTGAGCACCCCGGTGAATCTATTTGTGATCTATTTCGTATCTATCTTTTGCCCGGCAGCTTGAGAATTACCAACCTGTCTTAAATCGCACTATGCCTACGGACAAGCCTGTAGCGTTTTTGTAGACAACTACGTCTTTGCTGAGATTGACTACCTGTGCGCTCGCACACGCAGCTAGATAACGCGTCGCGAAATCTCTTTCTCTTTCCGGGTCAAACATCAAGGGCAGATTGGTTTGATCAAACAGCCACAGGTCTTCATTCTCGGTGGTCACCAGCTGGCCATTATATCGGAAGGCCTGGTGACGCCAGCGGCCGCTGATCAGTCGGCTTTCAATCCGGCTAATATCACCATAAGCTGTGACACGCGCCGCTTCATAGCTCTCGCAATACCAGCCTCGTTGGCCGTCGAAAAATGTACTGACTTTGCCTCGATATAATTGATTTGCAACCGGCGAGGGTGGCGTCCAGATTTCTTCTTGATGCAAAGGGATGCCGCAAGGCAGATGGATTGTATTGGTCATTGGGTACTAGCCTCGGTGTTTTGCCCTGCCGTGATCAGGACGAGATGGCTCCTGCTTTTCGGCTGTACCTAATATAGGCGGGAAGAGTTACTGTTCCGTGACAGTATGGTGGCTGAGTTGTAGCGAGATTTATCCCGGCAGGGTAAAAGTAAATTTGCTGCCTTGATTTGGCTGGCTTTCCGCCCAGATTTTTCCGCCGTGCAGGCGAATAAATTCCTTGCAGATGGTAAGGCCCAGGCCAGTACCACCTTCATTCTGGCTGCCTCTACTGCGGCCGGCTTGCTGAAAGCGGTCGAACACTTTGTCCAGATCGGCGGCGGCGATACCCTGGCCCTGGTCTTTGACCCAGATTTGGGCAAATCCTTTGGTGCGTTCGGCACCGATCACCACTTCAGAGCCGGGCGTTGAAAATTTTATGGCGTTTGATACCAGATTGATCATCACTCGCGCAAGAGCGTCCGGATCGGCTTCAATCAGCAAGTCGGGTGCTTGACTGATTACTTTCACCTGACGAGCCTCGGCCATGGCAGCAGTGTTGCTTATTGTCGCATCGATGCATTCGGAGATGGGAAATTCTTCTTTGGCCAGCTTGATCATTCCGGCTTTGGCTTTTTCTATATCGAGCAGATCGGCAATTAGATTGGTCATGTGGGATACGTTGCGTTTGGCCATACCGACGTAATAATTGCGCTTCTCGGCTGTGGCGTTCGCTAAAAGATCGAGTGCATTATCGAGGGTTGTTAGAGGCGTTTTCAGATCGTGGGTGACCATAGCAAGGATCTCTTGCTTCGCTCTTTCAGCTTCGCGGATCTGTGTGATGTCGTGGATAGTGCAGAAGAAAGAGTCTTCTTCTTTTGACCACTGTGCCGACCAGATCGAATCAATAATAGTCCTGTCAACGCGTCGCATGCGCAGCTCGATTGTGTCCGGGGCCGCACCTTCGTGTACGCGGTCGAAGTAGTGACGAGCACGCTCTTGATCGGCTGGCAGGACAAGATCTCTCAGATGCGAGCCGAGCAGGTCTTCGCGCGGGAAACCAAATTGCTTTTGGCAGGCTGGATTGATCGAGTTGATTCTTCCATTGGAGCCAACCATACAAAGTACGTCATTTGCGCTGTCGATAAAAGCGCTCTCTTTGCGTGCCGCTCCAGCAAGAGCCGAGGCCATCGAATGAAAAACCTGATCGAGTTTGCTTATGTCGTCTGATCCAACTTGCACCGGATGTAGTGGCTTATCGCTCGCTAACCTGTAGGTGTTTTCGGTCATGCGTGCCAGGCGTTGAGTGATACTCTTGGTTAAAATGACGGCGATGGCGACGGTCAAAAGGATGCCCGCTATGGCAGCAGTAATCATCACCTGCTGCTGATTGCGACGCATAGCCGCGTGAATTTCCGGATTTTGATCGGCCAGTCGGCGAGATTTTTCACCAACGCTGAACAATTCGCTGTCTATTGCCCGCAGAGTATCTTCTCTTAATTTTCTCCACATCGGTCTGCGCTCATCGCGGAAGTGACTTCCGTAGAGCAGCAGCGATTTTTTAAGCTCTACCAGGTCTTCCGTCACCTGGTCCAGGGCTTTTGCTGATTTGTCGATGTCGATAAGAATTTCCGGTTTGTCGGCGGCAAGTCGTCTTAAATCGGCAAAGTCGCCCTCGAAGCGTTTGCGATATTCAAGGTATGGTCCTTCGGTCGTGGACAGGGCAATCAACGATTTTTCATCGCCCATAGTGCCGACTAGCTCGTACACATCCGTACTGAGGTGATTAATGCCATCGGCAATCTTGCGCGCTTGCTCTGTTTCGGCCAGTTGCTTTTCCGAATCGTTCTGGACTTTTGTCAGTCCGACGATCAGAAATAACTGCGCAGCCATCGGCAAGGCGACCAGGAAAAGGACTTTTTGCGATAGCGAAAACTTCGGCAACAGTTTCACTTTGTCGATCCAGGGACTAAAATATCAGGGTCCATTTAGAAGCGGCACTATAGCAGGATGATCTTTACAACATGGCCAAGATTCTTCTGGTGGAAGACAATGTGGACCTGGCGACAATTGTAGCGGATAGTCTGCGGGCCGAGCGTCATGTTGTCGAGTCGGTTGTAAATGGGTTGGATGCGCTCGAGCATCTGCGCATGGTGCCCTATGAGCTGGTGTTGATGGATTGGGACCTGCCCGGTCTGAGCGGCGTGGAAGTTGTCAAACGGTATCGAGCTGCCGGCGGCGTTTCTCCAGTGATTATGCTTACGGGCAAATCCTCCATCGATGAAAAGGAATATGGCTTCGATGTCGGTGCTGACGATTATCTACCCAAACCTTTTGAAACCCGTGAATTGATTGTGCGAGTGCGAGCTTTATTGCGCAGACAACCGACTGCCGGGACAAACATTTTACAGTTCGGGGATTTGCAACTCGATCCAGTCAAATTCAAACTAACCAAAGGGGGCGAGCCTGTACATCTCACCCCCAAAGATTTTGCTTTGCTGGAATTTTTTATGCGCCATCCGGATGAGCTCTTCAGCTCCGAGCAGATAATCGCTCGCGTCTATGATCTCGATAGCGAAGCCAATGCGGAGAGTCTGAGAGTGGCGATAAGACGTATTCGCAAGGTAATTGATACGACAGATTTTGCATCTGGTTCTATGATCGAAAACGTGGCGCGTGTCGGTTATCGTTTGAGGTTACCTTTGAAGTAGTTTTGAAGTAATCGTCCCGGTTACTTCTTGCTATCGAAAAGAGTCAGTTCGGGCAAGCTATTTTTCTTCACCGCTTGCTCGTTACCGCTTTTTTCTTCTTTGTGCATGGAAGGCTCATTCATGCCTGCTTTGTTGAATTTTTCAGCGCGATCTTCGTCATGTATCTCAGCGTGTTTTTCAGCATGTTCTTCCGCATGTTTTTCAGTATGCCCTTCTGCATGATTCTCACCGTGGCCTGATAGATTCAGTTGTACTTTCGCCAGCACATCTTTTTCGTCGGCTGCGATGAAGGTTTTGTCTTTCAAGTTTGAGCCATGAGCGTTGTTTGTCAAAGTCAGATCGTTGAGGACATGCTCGGATAGAGGTTTGCCATTTTCCGTAATCCTTACTTTTTCTTTTTCCGTGATCAGCTCATGACCGGATTTTCCCGGCATGTTGCGCTCGTTGACCGTCGAGTCGATCTCGAATTTGGCATTTTTGCCGGCATATTCTTTTAGATCGATGACAGTATTGAAATCAATAGTATTGGAAGTAGCCGATTTGCTTGCGGCTGCAGTGTTGTCCAACTGGCTTGAATGCTGGTCCATGGTAAGTAACTCCTAACGGAAGTGATTGGCTTCGATTGTTCGCAGTTGCGGTCCTCGATGTCGAAGACTTTAGACCAGGAGCAGTTACTGAACCGTTACAGCCGGGTTGGTAACTTTCACGTCTTTTTTATGTTGTTACTGGTTTACTTTCTGACGGCCAGATAATTTCATCGTTTCGGCCCGGCAACCCTTTTACTAATTTGCAGTTTTTTCGGGGGAAGGACCATGATTTTTACATGGCAAGTTTTTGCTCGTATCGCTATAGTTGCAGGCCTGGTCGTAATTTGCGGAAATTCCAGTGCCCTGGCTCAATCGGCCAACTTGCCCCCATGCAATATGGACAGTTTCGTTTACCAGTCGGGCATGTCCGACGCGATCTATGGTGATGAAGGTGTGGGCGGACCACCGCCGATGATGGGTTTTTCACAGGGCAGCCGCATTGCCTCAGGCTTGTACGGTCAAAATTCAGCCGGTCTTACTACTGGTCACGGCAGTTACCTGCCCGACGCCTGGGGCGCTGATGAATTTGTTGACAATGAATGGGATATGACCGGCGCAACTACCACTAATCACAACTATCCACCACCGACATACGCTCCGACCGGCACTTTTGGCGCCAGCGTCTACGGCGCGCAGGGGCAGTATTCTGGTAGCACCCTGATTACACTACCTGTCAATGGGCAATTGTCCCTGAACCTTCCGAGCTCTCCTGCTGCTGGAGTAGCTGCCGCAGCCGGAGCTGCCGTCGGGGCCTCAGTCGGCAATTAGTGCAGCGGCCCTGTCTCTGGAAGCGGATTTTGAGGGGATTTCGTCATCTTGAGAGGTATCGCCAGGCAATTGCGCTAGACTAATCCAAGACCATTAGAGTTTTGGAGAAGTTGTAAATGAAAGCCAAGGCATTGCTGCAACCTTTTAGTATCGGCAAACTGGACTTGAAAAATCGCATCGTCATGGCGCCTATGACCCGCGGCCGGGCCGGCGGTAAACATATCCCGAACGATATTATGGCCGAATATTATTCGAAGCGTGCCGACGCCGGGCTGATCATCACCGAAGCGACCTTTGTTTCAGAACAAGCGATCGGTTGGATTGATGCCGGCGCCATTTATTTGCCGGCTCATGTAGAGGGCTGGAAAAAGGTCGTCGACTCGGTACACAAACAAGATGGGGCAATTTTTTGTCAGTTGTGGCATTGCGGCCGGGCTTCGCATTCGAGTTTTCACAATGGTGAATTGCCTGTCGCTCCTTCCGCGGTCAAAATCAATCTGCCAACCATTCATACGCCAATTGGCAAAGTGCCCTATGAAACACCGCGCGCTCTGGATTTCAATGAAATCAAACAGGTGGTGGCTGATTACAAATTTGCTGCAAAACTGGCTAAAGATGCCGGTTTTGATGGCGTGGAATTGCATAGCGCCAATGGTTATTTGCTCGATCAGTTTTTGCAAAGCAAGATCAATTTGCGCAGTGACGAGTATGGTGGCTCAATCGAAAAACGCTATCGCCTTTTGAAAGAGGTCACTGAAGCGGCCGTTGAGGTCTGGGGCGCGGACCATGTTGCAGTCAGGCTTTCGCCCAATGGCGTTTATAATGATACCGGCTCGCCGGACTTCCGTGAGACATTTTTGTATGTAGCCGAAGAGTTAAACAAATTGCCCCTTGCCTATTTGCACCTCGTCGATGGCCTCGCTTTTGGCTTCCATAATCTCGGCGAGCCGATTACATTGAAGGAAGCTCGTACTGTCTTCAAGCGCCCTTTGATGGGTAATTGCGGCTATACAGTCGAGTCGGGAGAAAAAGCAATCGAAGCTGGAGATGCCGATTTGATCGCCTATGGTCGGCCCTTCATCAGCAATCCCGATCTTGTCGATCGATTCGCCAATGATTGGCCGCTCAATCCCGATGCCGATCCCAAAGTGTGGAGTGTACCAGGAGCAAGTGGTTATAGGGACTTCCCGACGCACCGCGAATTTGCTGAAGTACAGAATTAAAGGGCTGGCTACAAAACTTTTGCCTTCACTTTCAGCTCGCTTCTATTCGCTTCGGCCAATTTTTTGATATGCGCCAGCCGCCGGGCCATTTTACTTCTGGCCACGTTATTGATGAAAAAACGCGGATTGATCCGACGCGGTTCCAAATGGGCGGTTAGCTCGAGCAGCGTGGCACTGCCGTCTTCCGTCTGGGAAAACAACCAGCTTCCTTCCATCACTTTGAATTCATCGGACTTGAGCAGCTTGTAGTCTATGCGCGTTTGCGGATGGTCGACTTCATCAATCACGCAGGTTGTACGTGACAAAAATGGGATTACCGTCCATTTCTGCTCGAAAGTGCTGTGATTATCCGCGCTGGTGAGTAATTTATTCGAAACCAGATCCGGGGCCGAATCTCGCTCCACGTGCACTGTCTGCCAGACCGTATCGGCTGGTGCCTTGATCAAAATCTTGCACGAGACATAATCAGTCTTCTTCTGTTTAGACACGCTGCCGGGTTGATCGCCTGAGCTTTCGGTATCTTGCACCGCATGTCTGGTGGTCAGATATTCAAATAAATTTCTCGCGTGGGCTGGTTGCGCCAATAGAATTAGTAGAATTATGCTGAAACCAGCTGTGGCAGCCAGAGTATTGATGGTAGCCTCGAGGTGCCGGCGCATCAGTCCACCTGCACCAAGGGCAAGCCCTCACGGATTTTTTTCAAATCGCCGGCTTTTAACTGTTTCGAGTCGATATGCAGTTTTTTCAAAGATCCGTAGTTTTTCAGATTTTCCACTATCGAGGCATCGAGGTTGGTATTGCGCAGATCGAGTTCCGAGCATTCAAATGTATTGGTCAGCGCGTTCAAATCCTCAGTCGTAATTGAATTGGCTGAAAAATCCAGGTAGGCCAGGTGTTTCATTGTCTTGAGCGGTTCGAGATCGACGCCGCTCAAACCGGTCGCACTCAAGTGCAGGTCGGTCAGATGAGTGAGCTTGCTCAATGCCACCATTTCGGACCGAGTCAATTTGTTTTGCGAGATATCCAGATCTTTCAGGTGAGTCAGTCGCCCGATCGTTTCTATTTCTTCGGGCTTGAGCCGGCATTTTGAAAGGACGAGCTTTTGCAAGTGCGGTGAATGTGTAAGCTCACTCAATAAGGGTTCGAGGTCTTCTACCGAGGCAAGCGCCAGCACTTCGATTTTATCCCAGACGGCCGCTTGAGCCAACTGCGAGCCTTTCAAATTTGTCTCTGAGGCATCAAATGAATTGAGGTTCGGGAAATTTTTCAAGGTGCCGCAGGCTCTGTCCGTCAATTGTCTACAGCCGGCAATGCTTATCTTCCTCACGCCGGTGAGATGCGCTGTCGCGGCAAAAATTTGATCAGTGCAAGCGTCTGGTTCAAATTTGAGGGCGCGTATGTCTTCGGCCTGAAAGCGCTTCAAACAATAGGGATATTTATCTACGATTTTGCTCGGCGTAAAAGTCAAGCGTGCGTTCATTGGAAATTTTAATTCTCCGGTTGCCGGCAGCGGCGCTTCTGATAGCCGCGTCCGGAACCAGCCGATCGAAACATCTTTGGGCAGGTCAAACTTGTGGACCATTTTGCCGCCGTCGATGATGTCGGATGCAAACGGTTTGTCACCCTTGAGCGAATCGGGTCCGGCTTCCGAGCTGATTTGCGACAGGGGCTCCGCCACTTTTGTGTCGTTGGCGGCGGGCAGGGGTTGAGCGGTCTCGATCTTCTGTGCTGCTGGTGGAGTGGAGCTTGCGGAGTGTGTTCCGGCGGTAAATTGAAAAGCCAGGCCGATGGCAATGACGACACCCAGGCAAACAATTGCTCCCCCTCCAATCAAAAACGTTTTTGACCTTAATAGCCCGGAACTTGTGGCGCCAGTTTGGGAGCCTGCCCCGGCCCCAGTTATAGAACCCGTCGACGAAGCCATGGCCGCCGACCATTTATCGGAGGAGAGTACTTCCGCCAGTTTTGTCGAAATTTCTTCCATGGTTTGATAGCGATCGGCTGGATCCTTGGCCATGGTTTTGGCGATAATCGTTTCCCAGGCCGCTGGAAATTCCTTGCCACCGGCCTTTTCACGGAGCGTCGGAGCCGCCTGGCGGACTTGCATCTCCATTGTCTCAGTAGGGCTTTTGCCACTGAAGGGCAGATTGCCGGTCAGCGCTTCGAACATCGTGCATCCGAGCGAATAAATGTCCGAACGAGCGTCGACAGGCTGTCCCATGCACTGTTCCGGACTCATGTAATAAGGTGTACCGTGAATTTCCTCGGCTTGATTGCCCGTACTTTTGGTTCTCGTAAAGCTAACAATGCCGAAGTCTACGACTTTTACTCTTTCGCCGCTCGAGCCGGCTTTATCCAGCAGAAAGATATTGCTAGGCTTGATGTCGCGGTGGACGATGCCTTTGGCGTGGACATAAGCCAGTCCGGCGCAGACTTCGTTAAATATAGAGGCGGCCTGAATGGGCGAGAGCGGTCCACTATCTCTAACTACTTTACCAAGATCTCGACCGACCAGAAGCTCCATCGCATAGTAAGGTAATTTGCCGCCGTGCAGGCCAACATCATAGATGCGCACAAGATTCGGATGGCTGAGGATTTTTATGGCGCCGGCTTCTCTCTGGAAGAGACGTGAGGCCTCCTCACCTGCCTGTTCGCGGCTCAACATCTTCAGGGCGTACTCGGCGTTGAGTAAATTGTGGCGCACTCGATAAACGTGCCCCATTGCTCCCCGGCCGATATAGTCGACCACGGTACAAGCATCGCCAACCAGGTCGCCTTCTTGCAACTCTCCTGGAAAGTGCCCCGAAGTACCCAAAAAAGCTGCCTCCCGTCACACCAGATCTTTGAAAGTCTTCAAATCAAATGCCGCATAAGTGTTTGCCGTTTTCTCGTCGGGTGCCGTTGGAAAAAACGGTATCCCCTTAAAAATATACCAACTTTTCGCGGACGCAACCCAAAACTGGAGTAATTACTGCAAATCGCTAAGGCTTCGCCGGTAAATGCAAAATAATTTCCTCTAAAACCGCTATGCCAACTTTACCAATTTGGCTTCGTGGCAGACTGCAATTCTGATACTACTGGCGGTACCACTAAATGCGCTCGCTTTTGTCCCTTGTGATGGCTGTTTTTTTAGATCAAGATTCTCTCAAGTCGGTGGATAGTAAAGAACTTTCGGCATTTGTCGTTGATTAATCTCGGATCTTATTATCTTTGGGCGATAATGGCGGTGCAATATTCGACGTGCCGGCAGAGGGGGACTATAGATGTCTGAACAGAAAAGTAAGCGTATTGTCCTTGCCTCAAGGCCAAGCGGTGAACCGGTGGACGAAAACTTCCGTCTCGAAGAAAAGGAATTGCGGCCTCTGGCGGCTGGTGAAGTGCTTCTTCGGACGATTTATCTATCTCTTGATCCTTACATGCGCGGCCGGATGAGCGACGCCAAGTCCTACGCCGAGCCGGTGCCGATTGGCGGCGTCATGGAGGGGGGTACGGTCAGCCAGGTTGTTGAATCGCAATTTGACGGCCTTAAAGCCGGTGCCTACGTGTTTGGTTATACCGGCTGGCAGTCTCATGCCGTGGCCAAAGGCGAAACTCTGCGCCAAATAGACCCCTCCCTGGCGCCTCTGTCGACTGCTCTTGGTGTACTCGGTATGCCTGGAATGACTGCCTATATGGGCCTGCTCAATATTGGACAGCCTAAAACCGGTGAAACAGTTGTGGTTTCAGCTGCATCGGGCGCGGTTGGCGCCGTCGTAGGGCAAATAGCTAAGTTAAAGGGCTGTCGCGTTGTCGGTATCGCCGGAGGGGTGCGTAAGTGCGAATACGTTGTGAAAGAGCTTGGCTTTGATGCCTGCGTCGATCACAAAGATGCAGGCCTGGCTGGTCTGGTCAAAGACGCCTGTCCAGAGGGCATCGATATTTACTTCGAAAATGTGGGGGGTGCCGTTTTTGAGGCAGTGCTGCCTCTGCTCAACGATTTTGCTCGGATGCCCGTTTGTGGCTTGATCAGTCACTACAATGACAGCGCCCCGCCGCCCGGGCCAAATAAAGCTCCGCTTTTGATGCGGGCCGTACTGACCAGGCGCCTTACTCTGCGCGGCTTTATCGTCAGCGACTTCGCCGCGCAACAAGGTGATTTCATCCGTGATGTCGGGCAGTGGCTGAAAGAAGGCAAAATCAAATATTTAGAAGACATTGTCGACGGTTTGGAAAAGGCACCAAAAGCATTTCAAGGCTTGCTCAAGGGTGCAAACTTCGGCAAGCTCGTAGTGCGTGTGGCCGACGAGAAAAGCTCCGGATAAATACATGTCTGATTTGCGCCGCACACTTGCTCAGTCGAGCACGTTTATTGTGGTAGAGGGCGCGCTGCAGAGCGGGAGCGGCTCTCTTTACCTTTCCTCCACCGACGGCGCCCCGGCGGCCGTTGACACGCTGCCGCTAGGAACGGTTATCGACTCTAAATATCGCCTAATCAGTGTGCTTGGTCAGGGTGGTATGGGCACGGTATTTCGGGCTCATCATCTGGCTCTCGCTAAAGATGTGGCTCTGAAAACTTTTCACACGAGCGAGCTCGATCGTGAAATGCGCGATCGTTTTTTGCGCGAAGCAAGATCAATTGCTAAGCTTGAAAACAAGCAGATCGTGCGGGTTTTTGACTTTGGTATCGCAGAAGGTGATAGACCTTATTACACCATGGAGCTCCTCCATGGTCAGTCTCTGGCGGAGCGGCTGGTCGGGCGCCAGGCACTCAGTGTAGATGAGGCGGTATCCATATTTTACGCCGTGGCCGAGGGCCTGATCAGCGCGCATTCTCTCGGCATTGTCCATCGCGATTTAAAGCCCGGCAATATCTTTCTCCAACTGGATGGCGATAAGATTTGCGGGGTAAAAATAGTCGATTTTGGCATCGCTAAATTTTCCGGCGGGTCGGACCTGGTCGAGCAGAGTCAGACTGCGACCGGGATGATTTTTGGCAGTCCTCTCTATATGAGTCCCGAACAATCGCTTGGACTGCCTGTCGATAGGCGCAGTGATATTTATTCTTTTGGTTGCGCCTTTTATGAGGCTCTCACGGGCTTTCCGCCTTTTCAGGGGAAGTCGGCCATTGCCACGATCATGGCTCATCAGCAGCAGCCGGTGCCGCCGCTCAATTTATTCTGTCCGGAAAAAACATTTCCACTCTGGCTCAGTACGCTTGTCGCTAAAATGCTGGCGAAATCGCGCGACGATCGGATCTCTTCCTTTCAAGAAGTAATCGATGTCATCTCCTACAATTGTCAGATCCAGAGCCCATCCGGGCCTGTTGATCTGCCGGGTGCCGGCGACGGTACGACTTCCGAGGATTATGAAGGCACTCCGGCGAACCGCCTGTTTGGCGGCAATACTTCCGGGAAAAGAGTGGCCGTTGTATTTGTCTGCCTTACTCTCTTTGTGCTGGCGGCCTTTAGTCTGGCCGGCGTATCGGTTTTCAGGCCGTCAAAGTCAACTGTCCTCCCGGCAAGCGTCGAGGCGAGCAAGGTCGGTGAGCAAATTCCACTAGCCGTTTCTGCAGCGGATCGTGCTGGCGTTGCTGCTCCCGATATGAAAGTTGGACGTTTCTTTCAGGGGGTCGAAAAGGGACCGAATGGGAGAGTCGCCGTCTATGATTTTGGGTCGAAGAGTCTTGGCTATTTTGGTAATTTAGGTGATCGTCATCTCTTCGAATGTGTCGGCAAGGTCGAGTTGCCGGTAAAGTCAGTCTGGCTCTTTAGCCCCGGTGAGCTGATGATGCGCCACCTGGAATTGTTTCAGGGCTTTGCTGATCATGACCTTGAAATGATTTCCTTTGACTGCAACGCCAGTGCAAATTCTTCCTGGGAGAGCAAACACATCGAGGCTATCTCGCATCTGACTAGCCTGAGAGGTCTGTTTTTTCCAAAATCACTGATTGATTCAAAGGCTGTGCCATATTTAAATAAAATGCGGGGCCTGGAAATACTGGAAGTTGGTGAGTCAAACTTGACTGGAAAAGATCTCAGCCGATTAATCGATCTCAAAAATCTACGCGATCTGGTGGCCGCCCGGACCGTCGATATGGCTGCCTTCATCAAGAAGGCCCCCGAAGATCACAAGGAGCTGAACAATCTGCTGCTCAAAGGCTCTCCCCTCGATGACTCAATCATGCCTGATCTCGGTCGGATCAAAACTCTGCGAAGTCTCAATCTCGAAGAGACCGATGTGAGCAATCGAGGTCTGGTCTACCTGACCAGTCTGCCGCGCTTGCAAGAACTCTATCTCGGTGGCACTGAGCTTGGACCGGGACTGGCCGCGATACTAGTTAAGATCAAAACATTGAAACATCTAACCTTACCCAGCGGTTCACTCAGTCAGGGTGATGCTGCTATTTTTTCGAAAGCCTTGCCTGCCTGCATCGTACGCGCTGATGGAAAAAAAATCAGGCATGATAAAAAATCGCCCGAAGACCTTAATTGAGCAATTAGAAAATAATCCGTCAGGCCTGGGCTTGGGTTTGGGCTGGATCTATGGCAGGCGTTAATCGATCGCCAATGCGCACTTTACCCTGACCGCGGAAGATAGCATTCTGGCCAAATAATATTTTGCCATCGCTCGGACGTTTGCGAAAGTTTGCCATTGTACGCAAGGGCTCTTTGCCGCCTGTGCCTGATTCCTGGTCGATCGTCGTGATCACACAACGGGCACACGGTTTGACAAAGGAGAGTTTCGTCTGTCCGACAGTTGCTTCTTGCCATTCGTCTTCGGCGAAAGCTGCACCACCGGCGGTGGTTATATTTGGTCTGAAACGATTCATCAAAACAGGATATTCGAGGCGGTCATTTAAATCAGTCAGCGATTCTTCCGAGATTAGCAAGATCGGGAAGCCATCGGCGAAGCCGACGATGTCCTGGTCTTCGGGAGCATAACCTGGATCGACTTTGCGTTTGAAGCCTTTTTGCATGCGCACCAGACGCAGATCTTGACCCAAATATTTGCTCAGGGCTGCGTTCACTTCTGCTGCTTCGACGGTGGCTGTGACCTGGTCGCCCCAGACCGTTACTTCTATGGTCTGCGGCCCGAGCTCCTCAGTTTCAGGTCTGTCTATCTGCAGAGGAACGCTCAGGAGTTGGGGATCCTCGGCACCGGGAAGATGCAATTGCAAGCAATTTGCCGCTTCATCTATTGCCGTTTTCACCAGAGCCATGCGAGGTATTTCGCGCTGGCTGACAAAGCGATTATCTCTATCGACGAGCATCCATTCCCGGTCGTATTTGAAGCCGCGCTCACCAAGCTCAGCTTCGTGCAGGCTGATGCCGGCAAGGCTTTTGACCGGATAGATGTATAACCCTGTGACGGTGATCATTTGCTCTCCTCATCGTTCTCGCTCTCGCTCTCGCTCTTTTTCTGCTCTTGCGGAAAGTTTTGCTCGAGATTGGTCTGGTCTGTTGTATAAGCGAGCTGATCAGCCGCCACCGCCCGCAGTTGCAGTGCCGGACTAAACTCGGCACATTCGGCCAGTTTTTCTCTCATTTCTTCGTCCGGTTGGCTTACTACATCCGCTGCTTTTGCTCGAGCGGCATTGCGTTTAGCGAAGCGTCCATTTTCTATATTTTGCCAGACCTGGCGCATCGTCGGAATCACTACAAAAAGCGTACCGTAGATCGCCAGCAGGTCTACCCAGAGCAGGTGCAATTGAAAGATGCGGTTGAAAAGGACATACATCCACCAGGTGCCGAAAAGATTGAGTCCGGCTATGATATAGACTGATTTCAAGCTGTGTTCGGATAGATCCGAAAAGGTCCAGCGTTTTTCCTCCAGATATCCCTGCCTGAGAGCGGCCACGCTTTCCTCGCTGTTTGGCTGACGGTCGGTGTCGCTTGTCACTTGCAGGGACGGAAAGATATAGGCGATATTGCCATTGCTCGTCACCGCCGGTCGGCCGTCGAAGCGGCTCAGCACCGGCAGTATGCTCTCCTGATCGTCAAGATCGGGGCCAAGGAAGGGGGCTAGATGTTCTTTCATTACGACGCCGCCCTGCTCTCTGATCGTCTGCGCGACCAGTTGCCATTTCGTTTCTTCAAGATGCAAATTTGGACTGCCATCGCCAAAAAGGAAGGAAAAACAATTGATAAAAAAGCTGCCTTCTTTGACCGCGACCGCTTTTTCGGTGCTTGCTTCGCTATCTTTTTCGTCTTCAGCTTCTGTATCGCCGTTTGCGGCGCTCTTTCTGGCCGCTCTTTTTTCCTGGGCTAAAATTTGCTGATTGCGTCTGGCCTGTTGGCCGGCGCTTCCCCAGAAGAGCAAATCGCGGACGATGAGCAGATTGAAAAATTGCAGCATTTCGCCCAGGCGGAAGTCTTCGCGTTCGTTGCCCAGGCCGCTGCTCAAAACTGTCAGCACGCTAAAGGCGAGCACGACAATGAGCAGCGAAATAATTAGAAAAAGGCCGAAGGATATTTTGAGCAAATAGAAAATGACGGCGAAGATTCTCGTCCAGGCGGCCGTCAAAAAAGCACGCAAGCCAGTCGCTAAATATGCGGTCTGGAAGCCTATTTTGAAGCGGTAGGCTATATCGCCTTCTGCCGAAACTTCCAGATGGCCGCCGGCTTCTGCGGCAATCGTGTTGAGCATCTGGTTGGAGATGGCCAGTGAAAGGCCGGTTTTGCTCGCTACGTCGGCGGCCGTGACTCGGTGGCCGAGATCGCCTATGGCTCTGATTACTGTTTGTTTGTCTTCACGCAGCATTAGAGCCCGACTAGCAGATTGTTGGTAGGTGACTTAGTGAGAGGTCAGCTCGCGAATAGCGTTAAAAATGGCAAGCATGGCGCAGATGAGTGATTCTCCTGCCACCGCCCCCGATGCCACCGGTACGATGTAAAGGTCTCCGGTGCGACGCGATATCCGGGTCCAGACTTCGGCGATGACAGCACCGCTGAAAAAAGCGAGGGAATTTTGCATCGGTACGACCCAGGAAAGACCCAGGCCCATTGCCGAAGGCACAAATTTCTTATAACGCGTCGGTGTGTATTTGTCGATCAGCGCCAGGCTTATACCGAGCAGGGCGCCGATCAGCATGCCCCAGCGAGCCGTCTCAGGCACGTTTTGAATGCCGCCGCTCAGAGCTTTTGCTACTGCCATCCAGATGTTCACCGATGGGGGCTCGAAGGCCTCCAGAGCCGCCTTATTCGGGACCATCAGATACCAGGCCGGCACGACGGCGGCTACGCCGAAAAATACGCCGGAGAGCTGGGCGAGAAATTGTTTGCGTGGATTGGCGCCAAGAATATAGCCGCTTTTCAGATCTTGCAAAAGATCCGCTGCCGAAGAAGCGATGTTGGCTGTGACAGAAGCCGCCATCAAGTTGGTGACGATGGCGCGGGGGGCTAAGGCGGCGACGGTGAGCTGGGTGATTTTAGCCATGGCGCTCATCGGTGTCACGTCGGTTTCCCCGGTGGCGCGACAGGCGATCAGGGCCAGGAAAAAACTCATAAAGACTGTAATGAAGCCTATATGCGGGGCGATCGAAAAGGCCACATATTGCAAAAAGATGCTGGCCAGACCAAGCGGGATGATGCCTATGACGAGCCAGCGCATGGGGACTTCTATATCTTCATGGTCATTGTTTGTCGTAGCCCTTGTGGTGGCTGTATTTGCTCCGGCTGCACCGGCCGGTGATTTTTTCAGGACGCTGAAGCTGCGCAGGATTGTTTTCCATTCCAGGGCAAAGGCTGTCAGACCGGAGCTGACCATGATTGCTGAGCCGCTCCAGAGCGCCCATTGCTTGATCAGGCCGTGAGGATTGTCGATTTGATGGATATTTATCGCCCAGGGGCCGAAGTAAAAGTAGAGGGCGAGGGCACCGAAGAGCATCGATGTCGTGACGCGCAGACCTATGAGCATGCCTGCTCCGAGGAGCAGCAGGCTGGGCTCGAAGCCGAAGCCCGGAGTTTCTTCGAGATTGACGCCCATCCAGCGGATTTTGAAGGGGATGAGTTCGGGGATTTTCAACTTCATGGCCAGTTGCCAGGCAAATTCGCCATTTTTCAAAAAGCCGGTGATTGCTCCTGCCACCAGTGCTGCTACCAGTGCATAAGCTTGCGTGACCGCTTCCTTGCTTTTGCCGTGCAAACTCTTTAAAGTCTCGGCGGCGGCGATGCCGGTTGGGAAGGGCAGCTTCTCGACATTGATCATCTGCTTTTTCATCGGCACGGCCAGGAAGACACCGAGCAGAGCCGATACCATCGTCCATGGTGCCAGTACGGTCCAGGGTTGATGCTTGCCCGTAATCAGCAGCAGGGCGCCAAAAGCCAGGCCGACCGTTGCTCCGGTCGAATAGCCGGCCGCCGATGCCGCCGACTGCATACAGTTATTTTCCAGAATAGACATGTCCGAGACATTGCGAAAGACCAGTCTGATCAGGCGCCAGATCACAAAAGAGAGTACGCAGGCGGTGATCGCTACGCCGAAGGCCCAGCCCACTTTGAGCATGGTGTAGAGATTGGAGATTGAGAGGACCGCGCCGAGCAGGCCGCCCATGAGAATGGCGCGGAAGGTTAGCTGCGGGACTTTATCGCCCTGGTAGACATTTTTGTACCAGTAATCATCATCGGCTTGATCAATATTTTGATCTGCCTGATTTTCGCCTTGATTTTCCAGAGCGGCATTTTCGCGCTCGGCCTGCTCAATTTGTCGCACCTCGAGCGCCGCACTCATGCCCTGGTGTGCACCGAGCTCGTTGAGATCTTGATTTATGTTGGACAAATCTGGCCTGGCCGGATCTTGATTTATGTTGGACAAATCTGGCCTGGCCGGATCTTGATTTATGTTGGACAAATCTCCCTCAGGCATTGAGCACTCCTAATTGTGCGGTCCGTCGATCATGCAGAAGCTCTCGTTTTCCAGGCCGCGCAGGGCGGTGGCACGAGCGACACGACTGATGCCGAGGAGGAAGGCGGCGGTGCGCAAATCGCATTCGTTATTTTTGGCCTGGGAACGGATTTCGCTGTAGGCGTCGAGCATCAGCAGTTTCAGTTCCTGGTTGACGCGCTCGAGGCGCCAGCGGAACTGCTGGACATTTTGCACCCATTCGAAATAGCTGACGATGACACCACCGGCATTGGCAAAAATATCCGGTACGACTGTGATCCCTTTTTTGATCAAGTATTCATCAGCTTCCGGAGTTGTTGGACCGTTGGCTCCTTCGATGATTATTCTGGCGCGGATGTCCTGGACATTTTCGGAGGTAATGACATTGCCGAGGGCGGCCGGCAGCAGCACGTCGCAGTCGCTTGTGAGCAGAGCTTCGGCGGCAATCGCTTCGGCTCCGGGGAATCCGCTTATCGAGCCATTCTCTCGACTGTAGCGCATCAGTGCCGCGATATCGATGCCTTGCTTATTGGCGATCGCACCGCTCAGATCCGAGAGAGCGACTATCTTGGCACCGGCGTTGTGAATGAAATGCGCGGCCCAGGTGCCGACATTGCCAAAGCCCTGGATGGCGAAGCGACTGCCTTTGATGTCCATGCCATGATCGGCAAGCACTGCTTCGGCGGCAAAAAATAAGCCCTGTCCGGTTGCTTGTTCGCGGCCTTCACTGCCGCCCAGTTCAATCGGTTTGCCGGTGACGACGGCGGGTGTCCAGCCGTGATACTTCGAATATTGATCGACTATCCAGGCCATCGTCTGCGAATTGCTGCCCATATCGGGAGCTGGTATGTCGAGGCCGGGGCCGATGATGTCATGGATTTCGTCAACAAAAGCACGGGTTACTTTTTGCAATTCGCTATGCGACAGCTTGGAGGGATCGCAGTTTACACCACCTTTGGCGCCACCGTACGGAATGTTGGCCACCGCTGTTTTCCAGGTCATGAGCGAGGCGAGCGAATTGACTTCGTCTGGATCGACTTCGTGATGGTAGCGCAGGCCGCCTTTCATTGGGCCGCGGCTATTGTCGTGCTGCACGCGGAAGCCTTTGAAAACACCGAGCTCGCCGCTGTCGAGTTCGACGACGATTTCAACCTTGACTTCACGTCTCGGCGTCATCAGCACTGTTTCGATGCGCGGGCCAAGGCCGAGGTGTTTGGCCGCTCTTTGAAAATAGTAGTTAGTCGCTTCCGAAGCTCGCATGCATGCCTCCCATTAGGTGACTAATAGGTTAGCATTTAGCTTCGCAGTTTCGTTGCCTGGCAACGCCTTTGATCGCGGGTTGAGTCAGGCCTAAATCGCGCCCAGTACGTAGTGGGCGCTGCCGCGGAAAAGATGCGAGGCCTGCAGTGCGGCCTGCTCCGCGCTGAAGCAATGGGTTTTTTTGTAGGCTTCGACCTGGGCGTGGACAAAATCGATGCGTTCGCCTGGCGGCATAGCCGGCACGCGCACGACTTTGACATTGCGGCGGGCATAGCATTGCTCGAGGACAATGGAGATTTCCTGGGTGAATTGCAGATTTTCGCGACGGACATCTGTCTCATCAAAAAAATTGAGGGGCTCGATCAAAAAGGCGACGGTATATTGCGAGGCGTCGAGCGAATCGAAGACCTGCGGGATAGGCATCTTGTCGACAACATAATAGGCTTCGCCGTCGAAAAGGCCGCGGTCGAGGATGACCGGGGTGGAAAAATCAAGAATTGAGGCTTCGGCCGACTGCTGTCTGCGCAGGACTTCGGCTTGAAATTTGCGCCGGTCGACCCAGGGCAGAAACTTGCCCTCCTTGATCACCGCCGTGGCGATCTCGTGGATGACCTTGAAGCCACGATTGGCCAGACCGGTAACGATCGTGGTCTTGCCTACCGAAGGTCCGCCTGTAATTACAAATTTCATCCTGGATACCACCGGGCTCGATTAGAGGTTGTAAGTAATCTTGAGATTAGTTTTTTTCGAGGCCATAAACAAGGTTAGCTTTTTAAGAAAGCTAAGCATTTTGGGGGATTTCCCCCACTTCCGCAGATGATGGCAGGATCCTGGCGAAATCATTGAAGAATATTGGATGATTACTGGATTTTTGCCTGAATATCGGCCAGGGCGGCCTGGCAGGCCTTTTCTCCGGCCCGCATGGCGCTCATGCCGTCCGCGGTCTTTTTTGATAGCAAGTTAATGTCGGAGAGTTCAGGCGAGAGCATTATGTCCGCTTGCGTGGTGGCGTTCCTCTCGACGGAGCCCAGCATGATACCTAGGCTGCGTTCTCCGACCGTACCGATTTTGCGAAAGTCGCCCGGCTTGCGATCGGCAAAGCTACCGTAAGTGTCGACGGCGAGCACCACACCGCTGCCCATTGTTTCGGCTAGAGCGCGCGCCTGGCGTACAGGCAGATTGGCCACCGGCCCGCCGTCTACGAGCAAATAGGATTTTTTGCAATCGTCTGCCGGTTTACCGGGCAAATAGCGAAAATCTCCCTGCGTCATCAGCACAGGCCGGCGTAAGTAAGGAATGGCGCTCGATGCCTGCAGCGCCCGGCCAAGATTGCCCTTTTTGATTGCTATCGCCCTGGCCGTCAACAAGTCGCAACTGACTGCTTCAAATTTTACGGGGAAGCGTTCTATGTCGAGGGCGGGATTAGCACTATTTGCTGGTAATGAGGCCACCCGGCTATTTATATACTTGGCAAATCGATTGCCATGATAGAGTCCGTCATAAGGATGATGACCAAATAAGTGCGGTATGTATAGCACCGGTGCCACCACCAGCCTGAAAATTATCGGCACGGTCAAATAGGATCTGAAAAACGCTTTGCTGAGCATCACCCGCTCGATCTCGTCGGGGCTCAACCCTGCACAATAGAAGCCTCCGACGATAGCACCAACACTGGTACCAACTATGCCGTCGACATGGATATGATTTTTCTCCAGTTCGCGCAAGACGCCAATGTGAGCCGCACCGCGGGTGCCACCACCACCGAGGGCTAAAATCAGCTTTTTGCCGCTCGCGGAGGTAATCGAGTTTTGTTGCCTCAAAGCCGCACTCTCGGCTCGCGCGCCCGGCGCAGCTAAGCTGGAGAGCAAAGCTGAAATTGCGATAATAAAGATGGAAAATCTAAGTCGGTAGCGGGCTTTGCAAAAAAGTGTCATGATTGTTAAGGGTTTGGGGATTACCTGGACTAATTAATTATTGGGATGAGCGTTGGTAAGCGTTGATAAGTGCTGCTTTTCTTAACTTTAAAAAGCCAAATCAGTCTTGAGTATGAGGTACTGACAAGGCCTGACATGCTATAAATACTTATTGAAAGCAGACTCTGGGGATGGTTTTAATCGCCTCGTTGACGTCCCGGTCGACTAATTGAACAGCTTGTTTATACAAGATTTTAGTCCGAGTCAACGAGTTTTTCAGAGTGGTTATTTGAGGGGGCTCTTATTTTGGATTTATCTCACTGGTTTACTTGGACGCAAGCAGGATATTTTGCTGCTTGGTTTATGGGCACCATGCTCTACCTGGGCATGGGCATCACGCTGGGCTATCACCGTCTGCTGACTCACAAGTCGCTCAAAGTGCCAAGACCGGTTATGTATTTCTGGGTGGCCGGCGGCTACCTTGCCCTGATGGGAGCGCCCATATCCTGGGTAGCTGTGCATCGATTGCACCACCAAAAGTCCGATCAACCGGGAGAAGATCCGCATACGCCGCGTGATGGCATCGAACATGCCCTCTATAAATGGATGTTCACCATGCACGAGCGTCAGCCCTCCGAAGAAGTGCGCAAGCAAGTAGCCGATTTGATCGACGATCCGGTACTCAAACTTTTTGGTATCGATCACTCCGCCAAACAAGCTCAACTTTGCCTCTGGATCAATATTGCCGTTCGCGTCGCTATATTGTTTGCCTTCGGTCCTGTTGCTTTCATCGCTAATTTGCTCGCTTCCATTACTGTTTTTTGGAGCCCGCAATTCGTCAATACCTTTTGCCATCTCGAAGACCATGGTTATCGCAATTTTGAAGTTCGCGACGACAGCAGAAATGTTCCCTGGGTTGGTCTGCTCGCCATGGGCGAAGGCTGGCACAACAACCACCATGCCATGCCGCGTTCGGCGCGTCACGGCATCAGATGGTTTGAATTTGACATCACCTGGTGCACAATCTGGTTAATGGAAAAAATGGGCCTGGCTAAGGACATCGTCCGTCCGAGCATGCAGCCTGTCTCGGCTGTAGCCGCTGCCAGAGCTGCTGCCAGCAAAGCCAGAGGTGATGGTGCTGAACTGGTCAAAGCTGCTGAAACGGCAATCAGTCATGCCCGAGAAGAGGGCGCAGAATTTGTCAAAGCGGCCGAAACGGCGATCAGCAATGCTGCCGCCAACGTCATGTCGACAACCAGTGAAGCTAAGGCTCCCTGAAGCTTTTTCTGAATGGCGCTAAGGCTGCTCTGAAGACTGTAACAAAATGAAGAGGCCGGGATTAGTGAATAATCCCGGCCTTTCTATCTCTATCTCTATTTGTGCTTGCCGCTACTTAGTTTTTTGCTTTCCAGATCGGGTCCTGGAATGTTTTGCTGGTCTTGGGCTCAAACCACCTGGTCATGGTCATTTTCTGCTGTGTGTAAAACTGAATGCCTTCCGAGCCCTGGATGTGCAGGTCGCCGAAGAAGGAATTGTTCCAGCCGGTGAAGGGGAACCATGCCATCGGAGCGGGTACGCCGACGTTGATGCCAATCATGCCGGCATTGAAGTGGCGTTTGAACTCGCGGGCATTGCGTCCACTATTGGTGTAGATGACGGCACCGTTGCCGAAGGGACAGTCACGTCCGACAGCGAGCGCTTCGTCGAGATCGCCGACCCGCACTACCGATAGTACCGGGCCAAATATTTCTTCTTTGACGATCGTCATATCCGGTTTGGCGTGGTCGAAAATTGTCGGCCCGAGGAAGAAGCCCTTGCCTTTAGCCGCCTCTGTCGTACGGCCATCGAGGGCTACCTGTGCTCCTTCTTTCTCGCCTTTTTCGATCAGCCCTCTTACCTTGGCCAGATGCTCGGCGCTGACCAGAGGTCCCATATCGAAATTGGCACTGCCGTCGGTCGGTCCAACGGTCATCTTGGCCGCCGATTGCACCAGATGCGGTATCATCGCCTCTGCCGCCTCTCCGACTGGTATGGCCAGGCTGCCTGCCATGCAGCGCTCACCGGCACAGCCAAAAGCCGAGGCCTGCAGGGCCTGTACGGTCTGCTCCATGTCGGCGTCAGGCATGATGATGATGTGATTTTTAGCACCGCCAGCCGCTTGCACGCGTTTGCCGTTGGCCGTACCGCGCGTATAAATATACTTGGCGATTGTCGTCGATCCGACAAAAGAAACGGCTTTGATGGTCGGATGATCGAGGATGGCGTCGACGCAATCCTTACCGCCGTGCACTATGTTGAAGACGCCGTTGGGGAGCCCTGCTTCCTTGAGGAGGTCGGCAATGATCATGCTGGTCAGAGGCACGCGTTCAGACGGCTTGAGGATAAAACTATTGCCGCAAGTGATGGCGATCGGATACATCCAGAGCGGCACCATGGCCGGGAAATTAAAAGGAGCGATGCCTGCGCAGACACCGATCGGATGGCGGATCGTTTCGCAATCGACATTGCGGGCGATGTTTTCCATGCTTTCACCCATCATCAGGCTGGGAATGCCGCAGGCAAATTCAACGACTTCGATGGCGCGTTGGACCGACGCTTTCGCTTCCGAAATCGTTTTGCCGTGCTCTCTGGTGACGCAGGCGGCAATTTCATCATAATGCGCTTCCATCAAGGCTTTGAAGCGGAACATGACGCGGGCGCGCTCGACGATCGGCACTTCTTTCCATTCTAAAAAAGCTTTGTAGGCGGCCTCGCATGCCTTGTCCAGATCGGCTTTGCCCCCGAGCGGGGTGCGAGCGATCACTTCACCGCTGGACGGATTGTAGACTGATTGATATTCGCTTGCGCTCGAGTCGATCCATTCGCCACCGACGAGCAGTTTGCAAACCGTGCCGGTGCTGGTTTTTGTTGCCACCATGAGCTAACCCTCCAGGGCGAGTCGGACCTTAATAACAGGTATGAAAGGATATACCGTTGCTGCCGCAAAGACAATCCTTATATAGGTCTTGAAAACTTTCTAACTTGGTCGCAGGGCTGCCCCTCAGATGCCGCTTAGATACCAGTGGACTGGGCTTTGGCTGTGGCTTGCTGGGCGTACGACTGGGCTTGGCTGGCCACAGATTGTGCCTGGGTGGCCATGCTCTGCAGATCGCCTGCGCCGCTGTTCGCCGCCAGTGATTGGGCTCCGGCAGCGGCGGCTGTGGCACTCGCTGCCGCTGCGCGCGCCGTGGCCGCGGCACTCATCTGAACGCTGTGACTGGTGCTGTTCAGAGCTTGCTGCATGGCGGTTTGCGCTTGTTGAGCGTAAGTCTGGGTCTGGGTCAGTTGATTCTGGACGCGGCTAGCCACCGACAGGGTCTGGCTTGCTGCTTTTGCCGCAGTGCTGGTGGCCGCCTGGGTGGTGCGCCCTGCCGTGTTGCTCACCTGGGCATAGCTTGATTGAGTGTTCGTGCCGAAGAGTCCGTTCGAGACGCCGTTCATTGACGAACCGGAGTTTGTGCCGTAGCTGCCGAGCATGCTGCTGTTGCCTGCGCCGCCGCTGCCGCCCGAATAATAACCCTGGTTTTGAGCGGCTGAGGCGGCCGAACCGGCAGTCTGAGCCTGACTTTGAGCCTGATTCATATTGACGAAGTTTGAGCCGTTTGTCGCCGAACCGGAGCCGATGCTATTGCTGCCGGCATTAGTCATGGTGCTGCTGAGCGGATTGGCAAAAATGGAGTTGAGTTGGTTCTGATCGGCGCCGGTAGCGAGCGGTCTGTTTTTCGGGAAAACGACAAACTTGCCCTGCTTAGCCGTGCCGTAGGCGTCCATATTGTCGCCAAAAGTCATCGAGCCGTTGGTGGCGCCACTATTGGCGTAGGGATCTTGATACTGGCCACTACTGGTGGTGCCGCCATAATTTGGACCACCGGTGCCGGAGCCGCCATATCCGCCCTGGCTGCCGGTGTAGCCACCGCTCTGCGAGCTGCCGGTGCTGTAAACCTGTCCGGGGGGCACATCGGCGCCGCCGGAAAAACCACTATTAGACGTGTTGTAGCCGCTCGAGCCAGATGAAGTCGTTGTCGCATATGGATCGTAAAACTGGGCCCAAGCCGGTGTAGCCAGCAATGGCAGCAATGCCAAAAGGGGCAGCAATAAAGATTTTGGTTGAAATTTTCTCTGGCCAGCCTGCATAGTTTTTACCGTTTAAGCCGGAAAACCGGTCGAAGTAGCACGGGGCAGGACCGTCGGAAACACTATGAAACTCAGGGGCTTCAGGTTTCTACACTTCTCTGACGAAGCTTCCTGAGCTGGTCGTCGTGGGTAAGTGCCGGTACCTCTCCGCCTTTCAGTGTAACACCGACTTTGTCTGCCATAAATCCTAGTTTTCGTAGAAGCCACATGTCAGGCCGCTTTTTTTGCAAGCTATCGCGTAAATGGCGAATATTTCGCAGGAATTCACCGTCTTCGAAGGTGCGAATACGATCAAGACCGCCCGCCAGACCTTTGCCGGCATGATTGCAGTGCAGCACCTCGACGATATTGGAGACGAGTGTCGGTCCGAGCACGGCTACGGTGAGACCCTCGGATCTGGCCGTCTTTTTTTGCTCGGCTGTGTCGTTTTGCGGACTTTGCAGGAAATCGACCTGCAACCAGGTGCGGGCCGTGAACTTTGCTTTGAGCACAACCGGCTCGCAGATGAGCGAGTTGAAAGCGTCCGGTCCTATGTCACGCAGGCAGGCCGTGCGCGCGTAAGCGAAGGCATCTTCGGCGCGGGTGCAGAAAAAACTGTAATTATTGCGGCCCGGCTCGAGGAAGCCGGTCCTGTTTATCTCCCAGCGACGGTAGCAGTTTGTACCGTGATAGAGGAAGATTTCGTTTGTTTCTGGGTCATAGTCGACATCCGTCCTGCTTGCGGCAAATTCCACAAGCGAGGGCGGCGCTTCATAGTTAGGTAAATTTTCCAGGACCAAAACCTCGTCATAGTCCGAAGCATATATCCGCTATAAACCAGACACACTCCACTCTTAGGTCTATTCCCCCTTCCATGTGAAACGTAACCGGCATCCGAGGCCAGGCCAAATTATTTATCGGCAGCCGGCCCAGGTTAAACCGTCGGATACTGACCACAGCAGAGCGACAGAAAGTATCCGCCGGCAGTTCTTTTGATTAAATCGTAATCCTCTGGTCCGAAGAGCGATTATTCCATGTGTTTTTCGCGGGCCGTCTGGATAGCACTGGTTGCTTCCTGCAGGGCCTGACGGATTTTGCTGATGTTCATCTCGGCCGCTTCGCGGATCTGAGTGGTGAGCTCGGAGCGATTGTTCGATAGTTCGCTGAAGAGGCGCTCGCCTTCGCTGTCGAGGTGCTCGATATTGTCTTCGATGGCGGCCGCGAGCTGCTTGCTTGCCTCCAGCTTGAGAGAGGCCAGTTTGGTGACGGCATGATTGCGCTCTTCGGCGAGTTCCGGTTCGCTGTCGACGCTGGACGATTCGGCCAGGCCTTTGAGGGCATACTCGCTGTCGGCCATGCGCCGTTCTGTTTCGCGGATCTTGTCTCCGACTTCGCGGGTGCGCACCATCAGGTCGCTGCTGACGCGTTTGAAGTTTTCTTCCAGGCCGGTTTTGATGCCGCGACCGGTCATTTCTACTTCGGAGACGCATTCCTCGGCTACTTTTCTGAGCTTGTCGGCGGCGTCACTTGTACCCTGATCCAATCTCGCCACTTCGGTATCGAGGCTGGAGGTCGACTCGTTGATTATCTGTTTGGTCATGTCCGAGATCATTGTGCGGATGATCTCTTTATGTTCGTTCAAACGCGGCAGAAGGGTTTCGGTGAGCAGCAACTTCGCCTTTTGAGCGATCGCCATTTCGGAGACGGCGATCGTGTGAGCAACGGTTTGCTCGAGCTCGAAACGAGTATTTTTGAGCTTTTCGACGGCACGTTCGAGGGAGCTTTCGATCTCTTCCACCATCGCTCGCATATTGCGCTCGAGGGAAGTGGAAATGGAGCTGGTTTCTTCGTTGGTGCGCTGTTCAAAGCGCTCATAGCGCTGGGTGATTTTGGCGTTGTAGGCGTCTTGAGTTTCTTTGAGCTGGGTGAGAATCTGGTCTGAGAGTGATTCCAATTCTTTGTTGCGCGACTCGATCAAAGTGTCGAGACGATGGCTTATCGCATTGGTCAATCTTTCCAGATCGAGACGGAACAGATCCGAAGAACGTTTGATCTCTTCGGTTAGATGAGTCTGCTCGGCTTCGAGCTCATCCCATCCGCTCTGCGCCAGAGCTTCCATTGCATCCTGCGCGCTCGTGCCTTCCTTGGTCAGATTGGTCTGGACTTCGGTGGAGAGTGTATCGAGTTTGGCTTTGAATTCGCTGGCCAGATTGACCAGATTGGCTTCGGCCTGTTTCTCGACGTCCTGTGCTTCTTTGACCAGGCTGTCGACCTGCTGGCTCAGGCGGCCGCGCAATTCGTCCGCTCTTGAGGCCATCTTGTTGGCGGCCTTGGCGACTTGCAATTCGAGCTTGCTCATCAAGGACGTCATTTCGTTCATCATCAGGCGCTGGTCCTGACTGGAGGCCGCTGCTCCGAGCGCCGGATTGGAATCGCTGGAAGCGGTCAGACTGCGCGACCTGGCAAGCGGTCGGCTTGCTGGCGGAGCGCTTTCTGTCGAGAGCACAGGCGATGGGAGCGTTTCTTCGGCGGGCGTGGCAATGGATTGAGCGGGCGCTGTGATCGAAGCGGCTTGAGGCTGTTCGTTTTCAACCAGCGATTCAGTTGACGAGGCTGCACTCTGTGCATTTTGCACAAAGGGCACCGATGTATTATTTGGCGCATTGCTCGGTGCGTTATTGGGTGCGCCGGTCGGCGTGCTGTTCGGTCGGCTGAGCGGTGAATGAGACGTGAGCGGCCGTGGCGAACGGAGCGGACTGGAGTAATCGCGCGGGCGGACACGAGGTTGTTGACTGTCCGTCGGCGCCGCAAAATCGCTTGTCGCTTCTGCAGTCGGTTCTGCCCTTAGTTCTGCACTTGCTTCGGGGCTGACACCTGGCTCCGAATTGGCTTCGAGGCTCGGCTGAGCTGAGGCATCTACATTTATTGAAGAGTTTATTGGGGCCGCCGCATCTGGACTTTCGATTAAATCGAAAGCTGTATTCACTTCGGCGCGCGCGACTTCAGATTTGATCTCTACGTCGCTGCTTTGATCCGGGGCGACACTCGATTCATTGTGAGCCCGACCGGGTGCCGGCAAATCGAGGGGATTGACGCCAGCCTGAGCGCCGGCAATCGTCGGTTCGTCAGGCATGGAGATCTCTTCTTCCGGTCTGGCGAAAAGACTTTCGCCCGGAGAGATGGAGGGCCACAGAGAGCCGCCGTTGATATCGCTTTCCGGAGCCCAGTTGACCGTCGTCGGTGCCGGCTCGTCGACGCTGCCGGTCAAAGGTGCAGCTGAGAGATCGCTGTCGGCTACTGGAGCGGAGAGATCCATGTCGTCTACAGAGGCTGGCTCCTTGGATAGTTCGCCGGTAAGGCGGTCGAAAAGCGAATTGGCTCCGGCACTACTCGCAGTGCTGTCATCGGCGATCCGTGGGGCGCCGAGTTCTTGCTGCCCCGTTGCGGTGACAGGGGATTCTTCCGGCTGCAGAGCATCGAGGATACCTAGATTTGGTACTTCTCCCGGTGCGCCTGAGCCGTAGCTCAGATCCGACTGCGGGGCGACAATTGCACCGCCGGCGGTGAGCATCTGGTCAAAAGAATTTTCCGCTTTTTGATCACCCTTGCTCTCATTTTCTGGAGGTGCCAGAAGGGACGGCACGGCCCAGCTCGGATCCGGAGGCGGGCCGGTGATTTCTTCCCGCGGTGCTTCGTGCACGATCGCATCGGGATTCGTCTCGAGAGTGCTGCGGCCGGCATTGGCAAAAATATCCGAGTCAAAATCGGGACCAGCCGGTGCAGCCGGCGCCTTGTATTGATTGGGGTCGAGCTGCCATGAATCGACTTTGCCTGCTTCAGGCTCGCCGGCATCGCCTTTGACATATTTCTGGAAGTGTTCTTCGCCGAAATATTCTTTGAGGCGCTGATCTTTGCCCCGCTCATTTTCCGCTTTAATGCGCTGCTCTTCGGCGATTTCTCTTTCCGCCGCGTCGATGGCGGCTGCTCCGGCATGACCTTGCTCGTAGTCGGAGAGGAACTGCTGGGAGAAATCTTCTCTTGGGGCTGGCTCGGCTTGTGGCTGTACCTGTAACTGTGATGCTGCCGGTGTCGCGGATTGAGCTGTCTGAGCGGCGAGGGCGTTCTGTGAGGTGCGCGGGTCACCTTGTGGCGCAGCTCCGGCCGTGGGGGCCATGGTGCCTGATGGAGCGAGGATAGCGTCATGGGACATGATGTACCAGGGTGGAGCTGAGCCTCCCTGCCGGACGGGTTGAGGCATGGCCGCCGGTATATTGACTTGCGAAGCGGAAGCTGGGAAGCGGGCCGGCGTTGAGGCACGCGCAGCCTGAGCGCTGGCTGGAGTTTGCGCAGCGGCCTGGGCGTTTAGTTTGGTCAGTTCGGCCAGATTTTTCAGGTCGGTCAGGTCGCTCATATTGCCACTCGGTGCTGTCGCCGGTGTAGATGCGGTGGCGGCATCCGCTGGCTGCGTCAGAGGCATTTCCGGTATGCCGCTCAGTCTTGTAAAAGACGATCCCGGGTTGGTAAAACCGTTTCTATCGAGGCTGTCCATGCTGGACATATCGGCATAAGTAGATGTCGGTCCGCTCGGCGGCAAGGTGTCCATGTTGGCGGCCATGTCGCCGACCGAAGGCAGACTGGTCGCCTCCGGGCCGGCGAAGTTTTGCATAGAGTTGAGAGCATTACTCTGCTCGGGGGCGAGGGCTGAGAGCAAGCCCATGCCGAAATCTCCGAAGTTGCTGCTCGGTTCGCCGGCCGGTGGTGGCACCTCGGCGATCGGATTGGGCATGAAAGCGCCGGCGGGCGACTCGAAGGCCGATTGTCCGGCGCTTGATTCGGGGGCCGCGGTCGGGTCAAAATTAGCGGTCGGATCCGGCGCTAGTGCGGACAGATCGATATTGCCTGCGGCAGTTGAATAATTTTGCTGGGCGGCATTTTCTTGAGCCATCGGGTCGATGCTATAGAGCGGCTGCCCTTCGCCGGAGGGTTGGGGCGCTTTGGGCGCGGCTCCATCGTCTTCGGCGCGGACCGGTACAAAGCAGGATTTGATGATTGATTTGCTTTTGTCTTCTTGACGGCCTTCCGGAGTGAAGATCATGTGACAGACCGAGCCGATATCGAGCAATTGCTTGCCGACCTGGGCGCTGAGCTTGGCGCCCAGCTGACCGAGGAGGGCGACTGCCGGTTCTTGCAGCGTTGCGCCTTCAGCGATCAAGCTGCGACGCGACCCACCTTTGGCATAATTGGAGCCGAGTTTGTAGAGCATTTTGATCTGCTCGCCGTCCATTTTTTGCACCGGACGAGCGGCCAGGTAATGAAAATCACGGCCGTCGAGAATAGCTCTCATGGCCTTTTCCAGTAAGAGAGAGTCGAGGACGCGAAATTCATAAGCGGAAGGAGAGACAATGACAGCGACGCATTTACCATCATCTTTGCTGACGATTACACAAAAATCCTTGACGCGGAAAGTCTCGCCCTGTTCTTCGCCACGCTTGGAAAATGTCGACAGGCCGGCCGGCGGCGCCACTGATTCCAGGCAGAAGACCAGATAACCGGGCTCGTACAAATTGCTCTCCTGCACGGCCCATTCGTCCGGCGAGAGTGGCTTGTGACGGTCAAAAGTACGCAAGTAGCTTTTGATGTCGGAGATTCTGAGATGATGTTGGCGAATCATTGAGTTCATAGATTTCTAACTGGTTTGCTTCTGCTGGGGTGTCTGTCGTTCTTATTAATTGGTCTGGCTTCTGTCCGAAAATCAGTTCGATTGCCCGGCTGCTCGGGCAATTTCGTTGAGGGCATTGGTCTTCTGCTGGGTGATCGAGTCGAGGAGCTTTTTCGTCGCCTCTTCGATTTCATTGCGGGCGCTGGTGCTGTCTGAAGTTATTTTGCGCAAGGATTGATCGTAGGCCCCTTTCATGTCGCTATCAACTTCGTCGGCGACTGCCTTCAGGCCATCTTTCGCTTCTCTGGTCAGGTCACCAAGGCGAGTTTCGAAGCTGTTCTTGATCGAAATCAATTCGTCTCGTATTTCATTGATTACTTTCGATTTTGCTTCGGTAAGCTGGCGTCTGACCAGATCGCTTTCATTGACTTTGCTATTGATGCGACCGACGAAGGCCTGCATGTCGAGCTGCATACGTTCTGTCACGTCATCGCATTTTTTCTTCAAGCTGCGCTCGCTTTCACGCGAGGCCGAGTTTAAATTGCTGACTATTTCATTGGTGTCTTCGCGTAGCTGCTTACCTGTTTCACTGCCGAGATCTTGTACTTGCTCAACGACGCCGCCAAACTTTTCACTGAGGGAAAGTTTGTTGTTTTCGACGCAGCCGGCGAAAATCTCATTGACGTCCTGCTCGATATTGCGCAGGATCTCGTCGATGCGCTGGGCAAACACATCGGTATCGCTGGCAAAATCCTCCTGACTATCCCTGGCGTAAGTCTGCAGCTTTTCAAATTCGACTTGAAAGTCATTGTTCAGGCGTTGCATAAGCGTTGAGAAGTGGCTTTCGATATTGTTTGCTTTTTGCATATAGTTACGAAACAGCGCACTGTTTGACTGCTTCTCGCTGCCTCTAGATTCCCAGAGACTGTGATCGAGTTTTTGCTGCAAAGTGTTGGCGAAAAAACTGGATTGCGATCGCAGGCGCTGACCGCTTTGATAGTGTTGCGTCTGCATCTCGGATACGGCACCGTCAGTGCCGCTCGCATAAAAGTCCGAGGCGCGTAAATAGCCGTCGTCCAGGGTGCCTTCATAAATTTCGCGCAGTTCGTCGGTGGCTTTTTTGATGTCCGATTTGAAAAGCGCCATTTTTTCTGAAAGAGCGCCGATATAGTTTTGAGTGTTTGTCTTTTCCTTTTCCAGAGCCGAGCGTATGCGCTCCGAAGCTTCGCGGGCCTGACGTTTGATTTCCTCATCAACCGCCGCCGCTTTGGCCGCCACTTCCATCTTGGACTGTTGTTCTGATTCGCGTCTTTCGCTGAGATGAAGCGTCGCTTTGCCCGACAATTTATTGGTAGCGTTCTCTTCCAGTTCGTTGAGCTGGTTGGAGCCGGAATTGTAAATGTCTTGAAGGGTCTTGCCTGCGAAGGTCATGGGCTGGTCCTTTTTAGTACTTGGTCGCACTCGATTCGATGGTTGCCACGGCTGTTTTTTTTCGATCAGTCGTTCTCCAGAGAGAGCATGGCACTGCTCTTATAGGCCATGACGGCAAGAGCTGCTGCTCGTCCGGATTCTTCGATGACGGGGAGCTTCAGGCCGAGTTCGGATATTTCGTTGTGAAATTTACGGGTGATGCGCTCTAGATCGGTGCGCATACTTTTGACCTGCTTTTCCAGAGATTCGACCGAAGAAGAACGGATGCTCTCGACTCGCTCATTGCTGCCCTGGGACGAGCGAGTAAATTCGTTTTCGGTCTGCTCTACCTGGCGGCGGAAAGTTTTGATGATTTCGGCGCCGTGACCTTTGAGACGTTCGTGCAATTTATTTATGATCTCGGCATCGGAGGGCGGTCTTGTACCGCCGGTGCTGAGATTGATGCGCGCTTCCTGAGTGAGGGCGCCTTCAAACTTGAAGAAGAGACGGTCGATTTCATCGCCGAGTTTGCGCTCGACCCGCCGCAGCGAATTGAGATAGAGCTTTTGATTGGTGCCCAGTCTTTGTTTGGCGCGGGCGGCGATACGCCCTACCTCTTCCTGCGAAGCCTGCAATTTCTTTTCTACTTCGTCGTTATACCTGCGCAGGAAGCGCGATTGTTGTTCGAGGGAGGTCGTCTGGAAGCGATCCTTCATCGAGCCGAGCTGGGCATGCCAGTGTTCTACATGCTCGGAGAGGACTTGATGATTTGTGTCTTTGGCCTCGTCGATATTTTTGGAGCCGCGCTCGGCCAGGACTTTTAGATCGGAGACGGCTTCTTCAACTATTTCGGAGAGCTCTCTTTGTACACCGATAATTTTTTCGTCGAACCTGGCTGAATAATCGCTCAGGTGCTTGTCCACTTCTGCCTTTGAATTTTCTATCAATTTATGGGCCTGCTCATCGACCGACTTGGCTCGGTCGGACATGCCGCTTTCATACTGCTGACTTTTGAAATCTATTTCCGACTTGCGTTCTTCGGTCAGACTTTCGATGTCCGATAATTTTTTCTGGGCAATTTCGTATAGATCGGATTGCGGCGACTGTACGAGCGTCATCAGTTCTTTCAGCTGTATATCCATGACTTCGCCCAGAACTTCGGTCGCTTCCCGGACGCGATCGGCAAAGCGGGCCCGCAGGTCCTGCGACGCCGTCAGCAAGGCCTCAAGCTGTTCGCCTTCGAGACGGCCAATTTCATCGAGAGTCTCGTCCCGCTTGGCTTCGAGGTCACCGCCATGGGTGTCGACGAGGTGGCTGGACTGGGCCACGACTTTTTCGAGTTGGAGCGAGAGGCTCTTATCCAGGCCTTCGCTAAAAGTATTCAGCTGATGAATGCACTGATTGACCGTGCGTTCGAGCTCACCGCTGGCTTTTTCCAGGGCCTCGATCATCAAATTGGCCGCCGAGCCGAAGCTTTCGTTGCGACCAGCGGAAGTGTTTTGCTCTTGCTCAGGCTCAGGCATAAATCCTCGATACCAATATGTTTGCCACCATTAACTGCCAGATTTATTATCGGTCTTAAAGCCGCAAAGCCCGTGGAGAAGGGACTATCGCAGCTCCTGACCAGAGAAGGCTCTGCCGTGCCCCAGGGATTATGCCCCCTTTTTTAATCCACTAAGCGCTCTTGCTTTCCTAAGATGAAGAAATTTGCTTCTCGACTTCCTTGGAGCGGTTGCGATCGAGACGGGCTAGAGCGGACAATGCCGCTTCGTTGATCGTTTCCGAAAGGGTCGGATGGGGATGGATGGCAACAGCCAGATCTTCCAGAACGGCGCCCATTTCGATGGCGAGAACCGCCTCTGTGATCAAATCTCCGGCGCGTGGGCCGACGATGCCGACGCCCAGAACTTCCGTCGTATCGGGAGCAAAGAGGATTTTCGTCGTGCCGTTTGTGTCGGCCAGAGTCATGGCCCGACCGGAGGCGGACCAGGGGAATTTGGCAACGGAGAAGGCGATGCCTTTGGCTTTGGCCTCGGCTTCGTTCAAACCGCACCAGGCTACTTCCGGCTCGGTGAAAATAACGGCCGGTACGCATCGATTGTCGAAGGCGGAAGGACGACCGGCCAGTACTTCGGCGGCTACATAAGCCTGACGAATGGCGCGGTGAGCAAGCATGGGCTGGCCGGAAACGTCGCCGATAGCGAGGATGCGTTTATCGCTGGTCTGACATTTTTCGTCGACGCCGACGAAGCCGAGCTTGTCGATCGTCACCTGTGTGTTTTCCAGGCCGAGTTTGTCGCTATTGGGGCGGCGACCGACGGCAATCAATACTTTATCGGCGCTCAGTTTGGCCGGTGTATCTTTGCTGCCTTCGGCAGCTTCGAGACTTACCTCGACACCATCTTTGGTGACGGCGATGCCGGTTACCTTGGTAGACAGATAAATCGCTTTGAACATTTCACCAAGTCTGGTGGCAAGTGGTCGGACCAGATCGCGATCGCAGCCCGGGATCAGGCCATCGGTCATTTCGACGACGGTTACTTCGCTACCAAGGGCACTGTAAACGGTGCCCAGTTCCAGGCCGATATAGCCACCACCGATGATTACCAGTTTTTTCGGGATGTCGTCAAGACTCAATGCCGAGGTCGAATCGAGAACGCATGAACTGTCCATGTCGGCTTCGTTTTTAAAGAGGAAGGGCAGTTTGGTCGGACGCGAACCGGTAGCCAGGATGCAATGCTTAAATTTGACGCGCACGGCGCTTTCACCGGGACAATCGACACGGACGCTGCGCGAATCGTTGAAGGTGGCCCTGCCGTTCAGTACTTCCACGCCGGCCGATTTGCACATGCCGGCCACACCCATGGCGAGCTTGTCCAGGACGCCTTGCTTCCAGCCGCGCAGCGCCGGCAGGTCGATTTTCGGGCTTTCAAATTTCAAGCCGATTTTTTCGGCGTGGCGGGCATTGACTACTAATTCGGCGGCATGAAGGAGAGCCTTGGAGGGGATGCAGCCCATGTGCAGGCAGACTCCGCCGAGTTTTGGCTTATCGTCCACGAGCAAGACTTTGATCCCGAGCTCGGCTGCTCTCAATGCAGCGCTGTAGCCGCCAGGACCGCCGCCAATGATGGCAAGATCGACTTCCTGGACCATTTCTCCGACAACCATGAGTGCCTCTTTTTATGCAGGACATGCAACGTCTGTTGTAAATGGGACGCTTACAGTCTCGAGTGACTAAATATCCAGGACAAATTTGAACGGATCTTCCAGTAGTTTAACAACGTGCTGGACAAAATAGGCGGCTTCCGCCCCATCGGCCAGACGATGATCGAAGGACATGAAGATTGGCAGGATCGTTCCGACCTCGATATTGCCGTTTTTGACGATTGGTTTTTCGGCGGCGCGGGCCATACCGAGGATCGCCGCTTCCGGGAAATTGATCATTGGAGCGGCACCGGTACCGCCGATAGCACCGATATTGGTGACGGTAAATGTACCGCCTTGCAAGCGATCGAGTTCGATTTTTCCAGATCTTGTCTTGGCGGCGATGTCGGCCAATTCCACCGCCACTTCATAGAAGCTCTTCTCATTGATATTTTTGATAACCGGTACGATCAAGCCGCGCTCTGTGGCCACGGCGACGCCCAGATTGAAGTAATGCTTGACGACGATTTCGCCGCTGTTTTCGTCAAGACTGGAGTTAAATTGCGGGAAACGCTGCAAAGCGCTGGCCACGGCTTTCAAAACAAAAACAGTCATGGTCGGACGCACTTTCGGATTGCCGGAGCGTTCGGCGTATTCTTTTTCGTATTTGCTGATCATTTTTGAAAGGTCGGTGACATTCGCTTCGTCGAAAGTTGTCACATGCGGGATGTGCGTCCAGGACTGAGTCATCGACTGGGCGATTTTGCGGCGAATCGATTTGAGCGGCATGCGCTCGACTTTGCCAAATTTTGCGAAATCGGGGTATTCAATTGCCTGGCCGGCAGCGCGGGCAGCAAAGTTGAGGGGGCCGCCGCCTTTTTCATCGCCGCCGCCGCCAAATTTTTCCGCCATGCTGGCAGCGCTGCTGCGAGGAGCACTGGCCGTGCCGGCTTCAGCGGCGCGACTGGCTGTTGCCCCGCCTGCCGTGTTGTCTTGAATGCGGCTCTCCAGGCTGCCTGCGGCATAGGCCATGACGTCTTCTCTGGTGACGCGACCGGCTGGGCCGCTCGCTCTGACCAGATAAAGATCGACGTTGAGCTCGCGAGCGAGACGACGTATGGCCGGTGCGGCCGGTATCGGACGGCTGCGATCGACGACTGCGCCGACGCTTGCCGCTGTCGAAGCGCTGGCAGAGTGTTTGCCGTTGCCCGAGGCGACCAGCTCACGGGCGGGAGCGGCGGGCATTGCCGATTTTTGCGTCGATTCTTTTGTCGAGGTTGCTTTGCTGTTGGCCGAGCTTTCTGTGGCGCTCTCGGCCAGGGCTGCTGTTTTGGCCTGATTAGCCGGTTCGGCGCCGCCGATATCGTAGGCGACCATGACACTACCGACGGTGACAGTCTGGCCGGGGCTGACGAAGATCTTGGTGATTATTCCGGCGTATGGCGAGGGGATTTCCACTACCGCTTTGTCAGTTTCCACCTCAAATATGGGCTGGTCTTCCTTGACGTTTTCGCCTTCCTTCACCTTGACGCCGATGATTTCGGCCTCGTGAATACCTTCGCCCAGGTCGGGTAATTTGAATTCAACCGTCATGCAATCAGTCCCTTTTTATAATGAGATTTAGAATGAGAGTGTTTCGCGGCAAGCTGCCAGAATGCGCTCGGGATCGGGCAGATAGAAGCGCTCTTTCGAGAAGTAGGGGATCGGTGTGTCGAATCCGGTCACTCTTTTGATCGGTGCTTCCAGATAGAGAAGAGCCGCTTCGTTTACACGGGCGACGACTTCCGCTCCCAGTCCGCAGGTGCGTGGTCCTTCGTGGACGACGACGGCGCGGCCGGTCTTCTTGATCGATTCGATGATGCAGGTGGCGTCCATCGGCGAAATCGTCAAAATGTCGATGATTTCAGGTTTGACACCGTCTTCTTCTTCGAGCATTTCGGCGGCTTCGCGGGCCGCTCTCAGGCTGGCTCCGTAGGAGATGATCGTCAATTCGCTACCCTGTTGCACGACCTGCGATTGGCCGATTGGCAGAGTTTCCATCGTGTCCGGTACTTCTTCTTTGAAGAGACGATAGACGGCTTTGGGCTCGTAGTAGATCACCGGATCGGGATCTTGAATGGCGCTATGAAGCAGGGCGCGTGCATTGCGAGGACCCGAGGGGATAACGACTTTGAGGCCGGGAGTGTGAGCGTAGATCGCTTCGCGACTTTCGGAGTGGTGCTCGAGGGCGCGGATGCCGCCGCCGTAGGGAGCGCGCATTACCAGAGGCACAGTCAGACGACCGCGGGTGCGGTTTCGGAAACGAGCGGCGTGCGATTCGAGCTGGTGATAATTGTAATAGTCGAAACCGCTAAATTGAATTTCGCAGACCGGTTTCATGCCATAGATGGCCATGCCGATCGCCGTCCCAATGATGCCGGATTCGGCCAGGGGGGTATCGAGTACGCGTTTGTCGCCAAATTTATTGTAGAGACCTTCGGTGATCCGAAAGACGCCTTCATCCGGGCCAACATCTTCGCCCATGACGATTACTTTCTCGTCTCTTTCCATTGCTTCAAAAAGCGCCAGGTTAATTGCCTTCGCCATGTTCAGCAGTGCCATGATTTTAATTCCTCAAAACTTTTGCGTTGAAATTACTGCGTTCTAGTGCCGGTTATCGGATTTAGTGAGCGGATGCCTTTTGCGGATTTTGATTGGCTGCGCTTTTTTTCTTGACGCTGGCCAGGTGATCCTTCAGCTCATCTTTTTGCTCTTGCAAGTAAGGAGGGATGTCGTGATAGAGGTTGTCGAACATCGCCAGCGGATTGGTCAGTTCTTCGGACTGAGCGAGCTCTTCTGATTTTTTGACCGCTGCTTTGATCACAGCGTCCAGTTCTTCTTCCAGGGCGGCAAATTCTTTTTCGCTATAGATGCCTTTATTGCCGAGGTAAGTCTTGAAGCGGGCCAGTGGTTCGCGCTTGTGCCAGAGATCGCACTCGGCGTCCGAGCGGTAGCGCTTCGGATCGTCGGCGGTAGTGTGCGGTGTGAAGCGGTAGGTCAGGCCTTCGACGAGGGTCGGTCCGAGGCCGGCACGGGCGCGGTCGACGGCCTCGAGCGAGGCCTGATAGACGGCGAGGACGTCATTGCCGTCTACACGGATGCCAGGCATGCCATAGGAAACGGCGCGTTGAGCGATTGTTTCACAGCGCATTTGTTTAGCGATCGGGACTGAGATGGCGTACTGATTGTTCAAGCACATGAAGACGACAGGTGCTTGATAGACGGAGGCGAAATTCATCGCTTCGTGAGTGTCGCCTTCGGACGAGGCTCCGTCGCCAAAATAAGTCATGACGACGCCATTGTCATTGCGGATGTTCATCGCCATGCCGATACCGGCGGCGTGCAAAAGTTGACTGGCGATCGGCACGCAGACGGGCAGATCGTTGACGCCTTCCGGTGGCCTGGCGCCTTCTTCGAAACCGTTCCAGTAAAGCAGACTGGTTTCTATTGGCCAGCCGCGATAGAGCATGCCGGCCAGTTCGCGGTATGCAGGTACGTGCCAGTCGGATTTTTTCAGATGGATGATCGATCCCATCGAAATCGCTTCGTGACCGGAAGATTGCGGGAAGGTACCCTGGCGGCCCTGGCGTTGCATGAGGAGCATGCGCTCGTCGGTGCGTCTGGCCAGGAGCATGTAGCGATACATCGTCTTCAGTGTATCGGCATCTATTTTTGGTTCGAGACTTTTGTCGACAACACCATTTTCGTCGAGGATCGACATGTTTTCGATATGAGGAAGCTCAATCTTAGTTCTTGGCATAGCGTTAACTTCTTCTCCTTGACGATCTGCTATAGATGGCGATCTGGACCACCACACAAACCAGAGTTTGGACCTTTGCTCTAAACTTTACAAAGTATGTCATATATTAGCGCAGACTATCGTCTCTCAAACAGGTCAGACTGCCCCAGAGTGTGAGAAAATTTCCTAAAGATATAGAATGTTGCTCAAATGATCTTTGTGAAGAGCCTGTTGTTGAGCGGAACTCTGAGTAAATAGTAAATGAATCATAAAGTCTTTGTTGATATTGACGGCGCTCCGGCCACTGCTCCAAACAAGCTCGCCAAGCCGGATTGGTTGAAAGTGCGTTTGCCCACGGGCGAATCTTATCAGCGTGTCAAAAAGTTGATGGACGATAACGATCTGCACACCGTCTGCGAATCGGCCGCTTGCCCCAACCGCGGCGAATGCTGGTCGGCCGGTACCGCTACCTTTATGATCCTCGGCAATGTCTGCACACGCAGCTGTGGTTTTTGCAATGTCATTACCGGCAAGCCGACCGAGCTCGATCTGGACGAGCCGTCTCGCGTCGCCGCCGCCGTCGCTAAACTTTCGCTCAAATATGCGGTGATCACTTCGGTCAATCGCGACGAACTTAAAGACGGAGGCGCTTCGGTCTGGGCCGACACGATCATGCAAAGTCGCGCCCTCAGTCCTGAAACCAAAATCGAGGTCTTGATCCCCGACTTTTGCGGCAACTGGCAGTCTCTGCAAACCGTTATCGATGCTCGTCCGGATGTGCTCAATCACAATATCGAGACCGTGCCCAGGCTCTATTTGACGGTCAGACCGCAGGGCAAATACGAGCGTTCTCTCGAGCTGCTCGCCCGGGCCAAGGCGGCCGGACTGACGACCAAAAGCGGCATCATGCTCGGACTCGGGGAGACCGACGACGAAGTTCTGGCCGTCATGCGCGACTGGCGCAAGTCGCAAGTCGACCTGGTGACGATCGGACAGTACATGCAGCCGACCCTTGAGCATCTGCCGGTCGAGCGCTTCGTCCATCCCGACCGTTTCAAATATTTCGAGGAGCAGGGTCTGGCTATGGGCTTTGCTAATGTCTTCAGTGGTCCTTTGGTGCGCAGCTCCTACCACGCCGAAGAACAGGCGGCCAAGATCTAGATCTTCATCATCGAGAGTCGAGAGTTTAGCTTCTATTTTCTAGATTCTATTTCCGGTCTTAGCCGTCGATGTGCAGCAGGTTTTTCAGACCGTAGATAGCCATGTTCGGGTTTTCCTTCAGGCGGCGACGGCAGTAAGCTCCGGCGATCTTGCCTTCGCCGTAGGGCAAGTACATGCGCACGAGCACACCTTTGTCGGCCAGTTCTTTCATTTGTTTTTCGTAGCGAGCGTCATAGCTCGGACCGCGGCGGAAAAATTCGCCAGAGATCAGGCTTTTCTGGAAGCGCTTGCGCGGCACGCCGTGCAAATATTGTGTTTCGAAGGCGGTGGTCGGCACCTTATCTGGTATCACTACCGTCTGGAAAAAATCTTGCAGGCAATTGGTGTCATGGGTGGCAAATTCTACATAGGTGCCCCGCGCGATCAGCTCACGCGAATACTTGACCATGAGCTCTTTCATTATCGGCTTCTGGGTATGGGCCACGGCAGAGGGCTCGTTGTAGATGCCTATAACAAGACGGGTGCGCATGCGATCGTCGAAGCGTTTGATATCTTGTTCGGTGCGGAACAATCTCGCCTGCAAAACAGTGCCGATATTGCGATAGCCGGAAGCGATCAAAGAATGATAAGTTTCAAGCTGGAAGTCAGCCCAGCGGTGATCTTCAGCTTCCAGGGTGACATTGACATTGCGCAAGCTGGCGTATTCGACGACGCTCTCGATGCGATCATAGGCCTTGTCGAGCTCGACGCTCCTCACCTGACCTGTTGTCGGCGTGGTCGTGGCGAACATCGAAGGTTTGAATGAAACTGTCGGTTGGCGACGAGTTTCGGTTACGGGCAGAGGGTTTTTGGAGATGGCGTCGATCAAGTGTTTATACATTTCCACCGATGCATCGCAATCGGCATCATCGGACATGTCTTCGCCGAGGATATCGAGGGTGGAGCTGAACTTATTTTCTTTGTAGAGCTTTTGGGCCAGATTGAGGGCGTCTTCAGCTGTCTGACCGGCCAGATAGGGAGAGGCGAGGAAGAGGACGAGCGGGATCGGAATGGTGTCGAAGATAGATTTTTGAGCGGTCTGGGCGGAGGCACTCTGACCCGCTTCTGCCTGATTTGGGATTCCCATGGGCACTACCTTAAAAGCTGTAGAACTTTTCGGATCTTTCGATTTTTGCAAATCTCGCGAATTTTCTGAGCGAGGACCTTTTACCGGTGTCTTCACGGCCATAGTTGTTCGCATCCTCTACTGTTTATGGGCGTCGCTGTGCGGCTGTAAACTCGTATTATTTCTATTTTATAGGTTTTCAAGGCAAGATTATAGAGCCAAACCCTGATCATATAGATCGTTCCAGCCTCAAAAATAAGCCTAATTAAATGTTTACAGGCCTTACTGGCTACCGAGACCCTTGAGCAGGAAGCGCAAAATCTCGGTACGCTGTCCTTCTTCGCGGAGCAATTCGGAAAGGGCGCGCGGTTGCCTGCTCACCGCCACGATCGCCAGCTTATTGTCATCGGCATTGACCGTCGTAAAATAGGTGGCGCGATAACTTTGAGCGGGCATGTTGGCCAGTTCTATGCGTCCGGCCGGGGTGTAGGATACGGAGTGTTCGGGGGCGCCCATCTTTTCCGCTTTGAATTTTGAGGAAAGGGCGCGGGCGATGTTGCCAAATTGGCTGTCGCTGAGGTTGCTATCGGTATCTATCGAAGCGATGACGACGTCCACTTTATTGGTCTTGCCCTTCGAACCGGCAAAAATAGTCACTTTCGGATTTTTACGATAGGCTACCCAGACCCAGTCTTTGTCTCGATTGTCGACGTCCGTATTGAGCGGCTGGCCAAACGCTTTTTCGAATTGATAAAAGTCATCGCCCAGGCCCGGCAGGCTGGCCTTGAGCAAAAACTGTTCGTAATTTTGGCTGAGTACGGTAGCCGGTTTGGGCAGAGGTGCGCCCAGTGCCGCCGCCACTGCGACGAGCGGTTTCTCTTCGGCTACTTTGCGCGGTGGTGCTACCGAAGGGGCCGAATAGCCGGAGTTGCCCGAGACGTTTGTACTGCTCGAAGCCAGGCCTGATTTCTGATCGCGCTTTTTGCGTTTGCTTTGACCGAGCTTCCAATTCAATTGCCCGAGGGCGTCTTCGTCTGACCAGGCTTCGTTGCGGACACGGTAGATACCAATTGTCTGGGCATCATCATTGGAGACGTCGCCGACTTTGGCCAGCACCTTGCACTCTATCACCGGCCAATCATCTGGATTGATGCCGAGCTCGAAAGGGCGCTTGCCATAAAGAGTGGCGTAGATGGTCTCTTTGCTGTTCGGCACCGAAAATCCGACAATCTTGTTCGCCTTTAAAAGTATGCCGGTGGATAGCATGCGAAACTGCGCCTGCACGTTAATCGGTTGATTGGTCAGATCCAGCTTTATATCCGGTGCTTCCAGGGCGACGATGATGCAGGGATGATAGCCAGTGGCGTCATGCATCCAATAGGTGACCACCCCCGGACATTCAAGCTGCGGCGGTGCTTTGTGGGTGCCGCCGCTCTGCGCTCCATTGCTGTCGTCCCCGCCGTCGCCGTTGTCGGCGATATAGACGTGCTTTTGAGCCAGAGCTGGCATGCTGGCGCAACCAAGGAGGGCGCTGGAGCCACTCACGGTCGCTGCCAGCGTCAAAAAGAGCGCCAGAGGGCGGACAGAGGATTTCGCGGAGCGGCGGGCCTGCCGGTGGTACTTGGTCATAGGGGTCATAGAGTTAGTTTAAAGGAGCTTTGCTACCTTTTCCAGTGGATCTTGTATGACAACCGCAAAGGATTGGTCGCATCTGCACCACCGGCGATACTGCAGCGTCCCTTCTGGAGATTTTGCGGCGGTCTGCTCAGAGCATACTAAAACGCACGGACTTGCTCGTCTAGAGAGAGCGCCAACCGGTTTCGTTGCTCATCGATTGGGGATCGAAACGCGGGGTATAGATAAAATCCTCCCCCGTCTTTTCTTTGAAGGCCAGGCCGGCAACCCTGCGCAGGGCGAGGAAGCCGAGGTCTTTTGGCATGGCCGAGGGATCGCTTAAGACTTCGTCAAAAAATCCCTGACCGTTGGCGACGGCGCAGCAGCGAGCCGCTAAGAACCATTCTTTGGAAAAATACTGGCCCACTCCATGATAGCTGTCCCGCCCGATTTCGCGGGCGAAGCGTTCGCCATCGAGGAGGAAGAGCTTTTCGCACAAGATCTCGTCGAAGGCGGCGATGCTGTCTTTATCCAGCTCTCGAAGGTGTTGCACCACCGGTGCTATCACTGCCTCATCTTCGCCTTCGGCTTCCCAGTTAAGCAGGTTGATGATCTCCCAAAATTGGCTCTCTGACAGCAGGCTATGCGGGCTGTGGAGTGTCTTTACCTGGCTTTTGAGGGAGGCGTTTTGTGCTGCTTTTTCGGCTTTCAGGGCTTGGCCGGCCGGGTCGTCGGCGGCGGCCAGGTTGTCGCTTTCGTCTTTGACCGAGAGGTCGACCAGGTCGGCCAGGGTAAACTCCGGTCTCGTCGGCACCGGCCTTTTCCATTTGACGCGCAGAGCGGGCAGATGAGCGCGCAGGTCGTTTATTGCTTCTTCTGAAACCTGAGTATTGAAAAGATAGAGTCTGAGCAGATTAGGCAGAGCTTTGAGCTGAGTGATTGTTTTGTCGGTCACTTTAGTGCCGGATAGACCGAGCAGCATCAATGATTCGAGACTGATCAGGTGCTCGGCCGCCTCATCATCGATAGCCGTGCCGTTGAGCCAGAGTTCGCGCAGGTCAGTTAAGGCCGTCAGGTGCAAGAGACCGTCGCTGGAAATATTGGTCGAGGTCAGGCCAAGCGACTGCAGTTTGTTCAGCCTGGCGATGAAGGCCAGTCCGGCATCGCCAATCGGCGTATAGGCCAGCTCGAGAACGCGCAGGGAAGAGATATGGGAAATATGAGTCAGGCCGAGATCGGCTACCTGTGAACGACTCATATCGCAGACATGCAGCGACTGGGATGGGAGATTCTCAAGGGGGGCAAGGGTGGCGGCGGCGGAAGCGGCAAGCTTCAGTTGCAGCTTGACGTCGTCCTCGTCTTCGAATATAACGTCGCCGCGCGCTTCATCGAGCCACTGCCAGTTGATTGGCTGATTTTCCGGATTGACGATCAAGCCCTGAGGAGTCGTCAACAATTCCCATGTTTCAGGTTGACTCGTCGGCGCTGTAAACAGGCCGCCAAGCGAATAGCGTTCGGGAAATCGCAGTAACCGTTCAGTCATGGAGCACGTTCATCATCAGGCCGTTCATAATAATGCAATTCATAACACCGCCATACGTTATCCGATCTCAGCCAATCTGTCTTCAGGTGTTATCCTTTCCAGAGGATGAAAATTTGTGGAAGGAGACTCGATGTATGGAAGAGATTGATGCACAGGGGCGACAACTCCTGGTCGACCGACCACTTCTGACGCGCGGCAGATTGTCCGTGTACCGCGAAGCTGTAGGCGATGACGACTGGTTTCCGCGTTTGAATGTCACTTTGAAAAAGGCCGGCTCCGATGATGTGCTCTGGCAGTGGACCACCCACGCTCTGCCGATCGATACCGAGGGGCCGCCGCCCTACGGCGAAGAGCTCATGCTCGAAAAATATTTTGTTCTTGAGCAGCCGGTAAAATCGCCCCGCGGTCTCGAGCTTGTTTTCGCGCTGGCCGAGGGCCTGACCGGTCACGGCCGGGTCGAGCAGTTCTCGGCTTCGCTCTATCTCTATCCGGACTCTTTTGACGATCGCGGCGTACAGGTCGGCGTCGTTGACTTCCCTGAAGGACTGGAAGTGCGCAGCGTGCCGATGTTTATGCGCGTCAACTTCCCCTGGTAAAAAGCTATCGATAGCAAAAGCCTCGTCCATACAAGATGTGACGAGGCTTTTAGATGCCCTAACTGAGAGAATAATTGAGATATTTCTCAGGAAAAATTGTGCCCGGTGCGACTCGAACGCACGACCAGTCGGTTAAAAGCCGAATGCTCTACCAGCTGAGCTACGGGCACTCGCGGCAACGAAGAGCCATACTATCAGCCTTGGATAAAGATCGTCAAGGAAGTTTTGAAGCAAAACTAGCTTTTATGAATGTCAGAGTTTTATGTCTTTAAAAACCAGCCGCCTATCTCCCCGAATCTGGCGCCTGCTGGGCATTTTCATTCTTGCTCTGATTGTAAGGCTTGTTTACAACATATATATCGCGCAGCATCGCATCATCGACGTCGGCGACTCTTTCTACTATTTGAGCGCCGGTCGCTCGCTCGCCAGGCTGGTTAGAGAAAGCCAATCTATACAGGCCTTCTTCGGTCAACTCTGCGCGGCGGCTCAATATGCACCCGGTAGTCTCAACAGTTTTTCATCGCTCGCCCTTTCTGATCGTCTGTTAATTGATGGGCCGATCTATCCCTCATATTTAGCGGCCGTTTTTCTCGTCACGGGCAAAGCGCTGAGCACTGCTGCTCTCAATGTGCATCAGCTCACTTTTGCCCTGGCCAACAGTTTGCTCGACGCCTGTCTTGCGGCGGCGGTAGCTTATCTTGGTGAAATATCTTTTGGCCTGGCCAGTGGTCTTTTGGCTGGAATTTTCTGGTGCTTCTATCTGCCGGCCGTGATAAACACGCAGCAGTGCTACGGCGAGCCGGTTGTCGCTCTGCTCTTGACTCTTTTTGTCGTTGCTCTATTTAGGCTTACCCGGGGCCGGCTTACTCACGATGATACGGCGCAGTTCGCGGATACCGTAGCCACAGCCAGGTCCAAAAGTTTCCTTTTCTCTCTCATTGGCGGTGTGCTTGCCGGCCTCGTTATGCTGGCCAAGCCTGCCTTCGTTGTGCTGCCGCCACTGCTGCTTGCCCTGCATTTCATCGCCCTTGCCTTTTCCGGTCGGCTGCGGCGCAAGCGATTAAGCCTGGCCTCGATGTTTTTGGGCGTCATCCTCGCCCTTGCTCCATGGCTGCTCTATACCAGCACCGTCACTGGTGCGCCGCGTTTGATCGTCAACCGCGCTCCTGGTTACAACCTTTATATAGGCAACTATCTACCCACCGATGGTTGGAAGACCTGGCCGGTCGTCGATGGCATACCCGACTCCGTCGCCGACGCCAAAAGATTTATCGTCTCTGAATTTGACCGCCGTCCGCTCGAGCTTGTTTCGCTCACTCTGCGCAAAATCCCGCGCCTTTTTGCCGGCGTCTGGAATGATTTTCATCTATCCGCCTTTGCTGTTAGCTACAACCTGCAAAATTTATTTCAGGCTCTCTATCTGCTGCTGGCGACGCTGGCCTTGATGATTTTTACGGCCGGAAAATTGCGCGGTGTAAAACCGTTTTCTTACTCAGCGGCACTGACGATGACCTGGGCGGTGGCCTTCCACTTCATCTATGTGCTCTTCGAGCCGGTGCCGCGCTATGCCTTCACTGCCATGCCCCTGGTCCTCACTCTGGCTGCGGCCGGTCTGGTTGCTTTTGCCCGGGCACTGGCGGCGGTGCCCTCAAAAAAATTACGCCAGCGCACCGCCTGGCAGTATCTCTTTTTGATTTTACTTTTCGCTGTCTTCAGCTCGGCACTTTATTGCTTCTGGACACCGGTTGGCCTCTTTGTCTTGCTCGTCAAAAACGCCACACAGCTGAGGTCGTTGTCGGCGCTTTTAGTCTTCACTATTTTCATCTGTCTCGGCTTCGGTTTTGGTCGCCTTTTCAAGCGCACAAATCTTGGTGGCTTTCTTTGCTACTGGATCGGGGCAAAGACATTTTTATTGACGGCTCTGGTCGCTGTTTGCGCTGCCCTTTCTGAACCGGCCTATTTAGAATGGTCCCACAAGCTCGGTGGTGCCACGACCGCTACCGTTACCACGCATCTTGCCTTGCCCGACCTGGGCGGTAGCGAGCCTGCCACTGTCTTTTTGCTGGTCGATGCTCAGGGTGAAGACGGACCTCCGGCTCTTGCCTTTACACTGCCAGACCGACAACGGGTCTCACCTGCGCCGATATCGCTTTACGAAGTCACGGCGGCGTCGAAGGACATCCCCACTTTGCTAAATTTACAAGGGCGGATGATGGACCGAGACCAGCGCTCGTTTCGCCAGTGGTGGCTATTTCCAATCAGAGCGAAATCCTTGCACTTCGGCGGCGACAACCTGATCACGGTCATGGCCGCGCAGCCGAAAGCTAAGGTGAAAATATTTGGTGACTATGTCAAACCAAGCCCGGAAAGCGGCGCTTGTGAATCGGCCGATCTGCCCAGTCTAACTTCTTTTTCCTGGTCCAAAGGTTTTCTCACTGCCGATTGCCGCGATCCGCGCGTGTATGAAAATTGTTATTTCCGGGGCCGAGCGACGGCAGCTTACTTGAACGCCGAGCGGTCTACTGAGCCGACAGCGGGCGCCTTGCGTCTGCGCGTCGCTGTACCGATGCTGGGTAGGGCGGTTACCGCTGCCAATCTGACTGGGCAAAATTTAGTCTTGTTTGACGCACCCGCGGAGCGTCTGGTCAGTGGAGCTGTGCCCTATTCATTGCTCTTCGCTTCGCCGGTGAAGGTATTTTCTACTCCGGTCGCTTCCGCTTCGCGCCTGCATTTCAGAGCAAAGCTGCGCACCATCCATCCCGATGTTCCAGCCAGCATCGCCATCAGTCTCGATGTCGGTAAGGCGCGGACGCAATACAATCCGGTCTGGTTGCCTTCATGTATCAAGCTCGAAAAGGAATGGCGCGAAGTAGACTTCACAACGGTTTTGCCGGCTGATACAAAATACTGGAGCGAACTTAGTGCTCATCTGCTTCTCTCTCCTTATCAGAGCGATCGCTTTTATTTGCACGGTAAAGAGACGCTTAGAGACGCAATTTATGTCAAAGATTTGCGACTGGAGATTTTGCCCCCGCTCAATCCTGGCGGCCGACCCAGCGGTGTCTTGAAGTTGCTCTAGGACATATTACGGAAATATGTGCAGACAAGCTAAGATAACCTGAGAATGCGACAGGAGCGAGAAGCCGAAATGAGCGAGAAGCAGACATGAAAGAACTGAGTTTTAACCAGGGGCGTCTCGCCTTCGATCCGCAGACTTTGACTATGAGGCCCTGTCTGCCGGACTCCCTCGAATACCGGGTGAAAGTCTATTATGTCGACGGAAGTGGGTTGAACGAGGCGGCTTTTACTGATTTCGAAAATCTCAAGGCTCTGCGCGAAAACAATAAATTTGTCTGGATGCATCTGGCCGGTACACCAGGTGATGATTTCTGGAAACATCTGCATGAATTTTTAAACCTGAGTGACGAGCAGGTCAAGTATTTACGAGGACCGCATAAAAGCGCCTTTCAAGAAGAATTTGATAACGGCGTTTTCTGGTCTTTGATGCGCGCATCGACGACCGAGAGCGTGGATGCCATTGAGAGCGTCAATTTTTTTATGGCTGAAAAAATGCTATTTAGCAGACAGTTCAGCCACGATCAGATGTTTACCTTTGTCAGCCATAAGCTCATGGAAAAAGGCGAGCACGTAGGCAATATCGACGTCGACTGCCTGGCTACTGTATTGATCGAAAATGTGCTCAATAGTTATGTTGACCTGCTCAAGCAGGGCGGCGTGCGTTTGGAGGAGATTCAAAACAAGATTATTCTGCGTCCGGGCAAGGAAGAATTGCATTTGATCAATCGCGCCCAGCAATTGATCTGGATCTTCCTCAATCATGTCTGGCCGATGGAGACGCTTTTGCAAGCGATGCAACGCTCCTGCCATGATCTGTGGCGTGAGCGCAGTCGCGAGCAGATACTCTATCGCCGCGATGAGGCAACAGCCTTGCTAAAAATGTTCGAGACCTACCGCGACATGTCCTATCATCTGATGGATGTCTATGTCTCAAATCTGAGCCTGCGCACCAATCGCACCACCACCATTTTGACGATGATTGCCACCCTTATACTGCCGCCCAGCTTAATCGCGGCAATCTACGGTATGAACTTTTTTATTCCGGAAGTGCATGCAACTTTTGGCTATTACGTCTGTTTGATCTGCATGGTACTTGTGTCTGGCGGCTTGATGCTCTGGCTCAAATACAAGGGCTATATCGAGCTTTGATTTTCGACTACGCAAAAGCCGAATATATTCTGGCCCAATAGTAGATAACAGGTACAGACAAATATTCTTCCTTTTTCCGCTCCTCAATTTTTTTTTATCGGAGGTGACGGTCGATGCAGTCGCCTTGCACAAATATTGCACACATTGCGATGCGAAGAGTGGTATCACTGAAACTAATGTCGGATCGCGATCCTTCGAGGGTTGCTCTCGTCTGATCAGAAATGGAGGATGCTGTTGGAGCCTCGATCAAGTCTTGTCGAAAAATAACATTTTGATGGATACGATAAGAAGGAGCGATGCAAAGCACCTTTGTAGAGACTGATCCGAAATGCTGATGGCTGTCCGAGAGCCGATCACTGACCCGATCAAAAAGCCGATGCAGATTATTCCGGCCGCGTTAAAATTGATCATATTATTTTTGTAGTACGTCCATGCCGCAAGCAGTCCGATCGGAGGCACCATCAGTGCCAGGGTCGTGCCCTGTGCGTTGTGCTGACTAAAACCAAAAAAATAAACTAGTGCCGGTACGATGATTATGCCACCACCTACCCCTACCAATCCGCTGAGAGCGCCAGCAACCAGGCCGAGGAGTAAGAATCCAATCGTCATGATAATTCCCTCTGTGCGTTGCTAGATGACTGCTCCCAAATATTTATACTACCAGGGTTTTATCGGGACGAATTATTTTTTTCCATCCTGACCGCACAAAGCGTTTCGACAATTTCCTCTTCCGCCGCCAGTTTTATATTGAAACAGGGTTGGTGGCATCTATGCCACCAACCCGTAGGGAGATATTTGACGAGCGTGCTTTTCACTGGCATTGAACGCCGGCGTCGTTGCCACAAGGTGATTTTGCCACCGCTGCCCGTGCCTATGGCTCCCTTGCCTGTTTCTTCTGCAAGAAACTGCTAGCGCAGCAGTGATTTTCCAATCACCGCTGCGCCGAAGAAGTTATTGATTGATGAGGTGAAATTTTTGGCGTTATCGCCGGGCTAGAATATTCGCCCTAATATTCCCCCAATGCCACCGCCGTAGCCGCCATAGCCGCCGTATCCTCCTCGATAGCCGCCATAGCCGCCATAGCCGCCGTATCCTCCTCGATAGCCACCGTAGCCGCCGTAGCCACCGTAGCCGCCATAGCCGCCGTAGCCGCCATAGCCTCCGTAGCCGCCATAGCCACCAGCCAGGAAAGATTGGGCTACGCCCCCAAGTGCGCTGCCTAAAAAGCCTCCGATTGCGTCCCCGAAAGCAGCGGACGAGTTCGACTGCTCTGGGGGCTGTACTTGTGAATAGTGGCTTCTGGGTTGATCGCTCTGAGTATAGTGGTGTGGAAGACGCTGTTGCGGCAATTCAGATTCGTAATCCGGTCTGCCAGCAATCGGGTTTGAACCCTGCTCCTGAGCTCGATAATTGTGCTTTTGCCGCTCGTCCGCCTGCGCCGTATGTCTGACATTAGCATGGTGTTCGCTTAGTGCTGTTTCCTTGAGCGGTGAGGCGATGCGGAGCCGCCAGCCATGACCGGAATGGCTGTGGTTATCTGCTGCCAACAAATAGTCTGGATTGGATTCAAGCGATTTATATCTATCTTTGTTCAGCTCAACAATACGTTTGCTTTCTTGCTCCACTGCTGCTCTTGTTACTTTGTGTCCGGACGTCTGGAGTTCTCTCGCTGCGATTGAACTCAGGCTATCGCCGTATTTCACTGTATACGTTCCTGCCTTGTCAACGGTTAATGGTTGTTGCAGGGAGCTGTGCATGGCATCGGTCCATTCTTTGTTGTGTCCTGGATGCCAGTCGTGGCTGTTTACTGGTGAACGCTCTGAGGCTCCGTGCTCTGACTGACTTGGGCGATGCCTGAGATGCAAAGACTCATCTTGCAGAGGTGAGGTCTGATTGCCAGCATCGGGCAGGGGAGCCCTGGAAGTGTCTTGACTAAACTCAGCGCGCATTTTCGTATCTCCGAAATTTGATTAGAGTCAGAATTCGTTTGTGTGAATCTAGACTAAATCCGGCAGAGTGAAAATGATGTGAAACATAGTATTGCTATAGTGCGGAGGACTTAGGACGCGCAAAGCAGGCGCGGGCGGTCTAATAATAGAGCCGGTCCGGTCTATGCTGAAATTTGTGGGCTAGCGCAGCTTCTTTTCGATCTGCGCCAGGAGAAAAGGCTCCAGCACGCCGGCCAGATAATCATGACCGAGGCTGGTCATGTGTGCCGAGTAGAACATCTCCTGCTGTCGGCCTTTAGGGTAGGCCATTGCTGGCCTCAGTCCATCTACATATGGGATATTCTCTTTGACGCAGATGTCGTGCAGAGCGTCGACTTCGCCTTCATAATTTAGACCATAAGTGGTGGCATCCATGCCGGCGATCGGTGAAAGTGTAGCTCTTGATGGCAGAGCTTGCACACATAGCACCGCTCCGTGCTTGGCGCAGTCGTTCTGCATTTCGACGAGCAGACCGTCGAGGGTGTCTTTCATCAGGTTGAGGAAGATATCGGCTGACTTTTTATTGGCGGTAGCTTCGGCCGCGCTCACTGTCGGCGCATCTTTTTTTATCGCCGGTCCAGTTTCAGATGACACCGCCAGGTCTTTTTTAATCGCCGGTCCAGTTTCAGATGACACCGCCAGGTCTTTTTTTATCGCCGGTCCAGTCTCGGATGAGACCGCCAGCTCCTTCAGCTCTCCGCCTTTGGCTTTTGGTTTGTCAAAAAATTGAATCTTAAAGGACGGTGCGGCAAAGGCTACAATCGCCTTGCCCGAATCGCACAGTGCTGTTTGCCAGACTTTAGGGTCTTTCGCTTGTTCGGCCAGACGACGAATTGTCTTGCCCGGCTGCGTGCAGAGGGCGATCATTGTGGCGTAAACAGGATTGTGGAAGCCTGCTTCTGTCTCGGCTGCCGAGATCAGGCCCCAGATGCGCGAATGCGATCTGATCCAGCCGATTGTCGTGAGAAATTTGGCCCGCGGGGTCTTCATCCAGGTCGTCACCGAGCTGTTATCGATGACTAGCTTTTGCTTGGGCAATTTCAGAGCATAGGGTCTGACGTTGGCCAGGCTCTGATCGGGGGTTGACCAGTTTTCGAACATATCGCGACCGTCGTAGCCAAGCAGCACCATGTCCGGTGCATAGTTGAAGACTTTGCGTTTCATCAAAAGACATTCTTGTACGGTCGAATAGCCGGAGGTGCCGAAGTTTATTACCTGCACCGGACGATGCAGCTTCGCTGTCAGCTGCTTCTCGAGCTTTTTGCCGAAAGTTTGTTCCAGCGGCACTTGCAAGCCTTCGACCATGCTGTCGCCGAGTAAGGCGACGCGATAGACGCCGGCCGGTTTAGCCGGTGTGATATTGCTTTCTCGCAGGCCGTCCCAGTTCAGATAGCTGCGGGCATAGCCTTCTTTGCGCCAGGTCACTGATTTGTCGGTCATATGGGTCATGCCGAGCTCTGGGTCGATGGCAAATAGTTCTTCTTCCCCGAGTCCAGCGGCGGCAAGTACAGCCTCTACGCAAAGCAGAGCGATCAGCTGCCAGGCCATATATTTGATTAGGACGGCCGGGCTGAATTTGCCCTTCTTCTTGGGGGCGGCAAGACCTTTCTCCAGCTTTTCGATGGAGGGTTCATTTTGATTTTTGGCTGTGGTTAAGCTGGACATTGGTGAATCAATCCTAATCGACAAAATCAAAACTGGAAGTAAACGAAAGGAACGGCTTCAAGCGGTTTGGAGGCGACCATCAAAATAAGAGCGGCGCTCCAGGCGGCCAGACGCACCGGATTGGCAAAGAGCATTTTGGCGCCGACCAGTGGCCTTCCCGGTTCTTGATCTTTGACCTGATCGTCGAGGGCTGTTTCATGCTTTTGCAAATAACTGATTATTAGCCAGAAAGCAAAGTAAGTAAGTAGTATCGGCACAATTCCCGATTTCAAAACTATGATCGTCTGAGTGAAGGGCAGGCCGAAGTTGATCATGCCCTGCCAGAGGTTGAGGGCATGCGGCATATCCGGTGAGCGAAACAAACCAAAAGTGGCGCAGACAAAGGACATCGTCAGCACGTAGCTGAGGGCATTGCCCACCCACGTTTTACTGGCGCCGTCAAGGGCGGGATTGTTCTTAAGCAGCGTGCACCACATGCGATGCACAGTCATGCCCACACCTTGCAAGATGCCCCACATAATATAATGCCAACTGGCGCCATGCCAGAGACCACAGACGATCATCGTAATGACCAGATTGCGCGACTGGACGACGGCACCGGAGCGCGAGCCGCCCAGGGTGATGTAGACGTAGTCGCGCAGCCAGGAGCCAAGGGACATGTGCCATTTGCGCCAGAGGGTGGATATGTCGCGGGAGAGCAGGGGTAGCTCGAAGTTTATTGGCAGACGGATGCCCATGAGCAGGGCCGAGCCTCTACCCATATCTGTATAACCGGAAAAATCGCAATAAACCTGGATGACGAAGCCGCCGGCGGCGAGCCAGGCGTCACCGGCCGACAGTGTACTCATTGTGGCGAAGGTAGGAGCGATGAGCGCGCCGAGAGGATCGGCCAGGGCCGCTTTTTTGAAAAGGCCCTGCATGATCAGGCTGGCGCCTTCATAAAAGAGTTCGCGGTTGAGAGGCGTGGGATTTGCCAGCTGGGCGACAAAATCTTGATAGCGTTTGATCGGCCCGGCAATTTGCGACGGGAAAAAGGCCGCGAAGCTGGCGAACATCAAAAACGATTTCACTGCTTTGTGGCCGCGGAATACATCGGCCAGATAATGCACGAATTCGAAGACGAAGAAGCTGATACCGAGCGGCAGGACGACGGTGAGAAAGGGGCTGTCGGCGAGATGGGTAAAGTTTTGCGAGAGCTGTACCTGCGGCACCAGCGATGTGATACCGATCACAGCCTTGATGGCGTTTTCGAAAATGAAGTTGAAATATTTGTAGTAGCAGAGAACGCCCACATTTATAAGGAGGCCGATACCGAGATATGTACCGGCCGTTTTTTTAGCGCCCTGTTCGCGAGCTTTTTCGATGCCGCGGCCGAGTCCATAGTTGGCGAGCGTCATGGTCAGAAGCAGGAGGCCATAGACCGGCAGCCAGCTCATATAAAAAATGTAGCTGGCCAGGACTGTCACTAATAGCCTGGTTGTGCCCCTGGTTTTCCAGTAGCAAAAAACGGCGATCGGTAAAAAGAGAAAATATTGAAGACTGCTGAATATCAAACGAGAAGTCCTGCAACTGGGTCGGGCCGGTCGAAAGCTTTTCAACCTGCGTGGAGTATACAAGAGGTTCTAACGGCCCGGCAGGCTAGACTTCTAATTCTTTCCATTAACAAGCATTAATGACGAGATGTTGACTATACAAAAGATACATTAGTACTATTTGATCTATTCTCGAACGCTACCGAGACTGTATAGGCATCCTCAATTATTGTCGCTCGTAGACCTGCCCCGCACCTGCCGGACAGGGCTTTGGCGACAATAGTATAAAAAATTAGATTTTTATCGGTATACAAAAAAAATCCAAAATGCACCCAGACTGCAAGCGGATACATCTGGAGGTTGACCAAGTGACTGCTCCCCTTAGTCGTGAAGAGCTGAAGAAGAAACGGGATCAATATATCGTCCCCGGCGTCAAACAGATGTTTCAAGATCCTCCGCATTTTGTCCGGGGCAAAGGTCAGTATCTCTTTGATGAGACCGGTCGAGAATATCTCGATATGTTTGCCGGTATCGTCACGGTCTCGGTCGGCCATTGCCATCCAAAGGTTGTGCAGCGCACTGTTGAGCAGATCAATACGCTCCAGCACACCTCGACGATTTTTATGACTCAGCCGATGGTCGACCTTGCCGAAAAGCTCGCCTCGATAGCTCCCGGCGAGCTCTCCAAGACTTTTGTCACCAATTCCGGTACTGAAGCCAACGAAGCCGCGATTCGCTTCGCCAGGCTCGCTACGGGCCGCCACGAAGTAATCGCTCTCGAGCATTCCTATCATGGTGAATCGCATCTAGCCGGCACGCTTACGGCCAATCACAACTGGCGCCCTGACATTATGCCTGCTGCCGGTGTGGCCTATGCTGCCAACGCTTATTGCTACCGCTGTCCTTATCAAAAAACACCGGACAGCTGCAGTATGGAGTGTGCCAAAGACATCGAGCGCGTCATCCAGACTCAGACCAGCGGCAAGCCTGCCGTGATGATCGCTGAGCCGATCCAGGGTGTCGGTGGTGCGATCACACCGCCGGATGATTACTTCAAAGAAGTGAAAAAGATTCTGGAAAAATACGGCGCTCTCTTCATCGCCGATGAAGTGCAGACTGGTGTCGGACGTACCGGCCAACACTGGTTTGGCATCGAGAGCTATGGCGTCATCCCCGACTACATGACGATGGCCAAAGGTCTCGCCAATGGCTTGCCGATTGGTGCTGTAATGACTACACCCAAGCTCACCGAAAATCTGCACAAGCAGCAGATCAATACATTTGGTGGCAATCCGGTGTCATCGGCAACAGCATGTGCTGTGCTCGAAGTGATCGAAGAAGAAAAATTGATGCACAACGCTCATGTCGTCGGTGGCTATCTCAAGGATGGTCTGAAGGATTTGCAAAAACAATATCCAGACTTTATCGGTGATGTGCGCGGCAAAGGCCTGATGCTCGGCTGCGAACTGGCTGACAAAAACAAGGTGCCGCTCACGCAAGAAACAGCGCGCATCGTGGAGCTTTCCAAAGATGAAGGCGTGATCATCGGTAAGGGCGGACTCTGGGGCAATACGCTCAGACTGAAGCCGCCGATGACGATCACTAAAGACAACGTCGACACCATGCTCAAGGTGTTGCGCAAAAATATCGAGGCGACAGTCAAAGTCGGAGCGCACAAATAGAGCTTCGCTTGAAACGACCACCACTCAAAAAAATTAGGGCCGAAATTCTGTGCTTTAGGAGATGTATCTATGTCCAAGATCGTACGCTGTGGATTGATTCAGACTAAGAACGACGTTGTCTCGCCGCAGGGTGGCACGGACAAAAAATTGCTCGCCAAGATAAAAGACGCCATGCTCGAAAAGCACCTGAAATATACGGAAGAGGCGCACAAAAAAGGTGTGCAGATTTTGTGCTATCAGGAAATTTTCAACGGGCCCTATTTTTGCGCTGAGCAAGAAACCTGCTGGTATGACGCTGCCGAGTCCATCCCTGATGGTCCGACGATCAAAAAGATGCAGGAAGTGGCGAAGAAATACGGCATGGTCCTTGTCGTACCTATTTATGAAGTCGAGCATACCGGCGTCTACTACAACACCGCCGCTGTCATCGATGCCGATGGTAAATACCTCGGCAAATACCGCAAAAATCACATTCCCCATGTTGCTCCCGGCTTCTGGGAAAAATTCTATTTCCGTCCGGGCAATCTCGGCTATCCAGTTTTTGAAACCAAGTTTGCCACGATCGGCGTCTATATCTGCTATGACCGCCACTTCCCCGAAGGCGCCCGCGCCCTTGGTTTGAATGGTGCTGAGATTGTCTTCAATCCTTCCGCTACCGTGGCCGGACTCTCCGAATATCTCTGGAAGCTCGAGCAACCGGCCCATGCCGCTGCCAATGGTTATTTCCTCGGCGCCATCAACCGCGTTGGCACCGAAGCTCCCTGGAATATCGGCGAATTTTACGGCTCGAGCTACTTCTGCGACCCGCGCGGTCAGATCATCGCCCAGGCCAGCCGCGACCAGGAAGAATTAGTCGTCTCCGACCTCGATCTCGATCAAATCAGAGAAGTGCGCAATACCTGGCAGTTCTACCGCGATAGAAGACCGGAAACCTACGAAGAGCTCGTCAAGCTCTAATTTTGGGACATTTTTTGCAGAGGCGCGTATGGCAGAACATTACAAACCGACCAAATACAAGGCCTGGGAGATGACTATCGAGGAGCGATTCTCCGAATATCATCCGCCTTTCACCGAGCGTGAGGCCAAGGCCGAGGCGAATCGCTGTCTCTATTGTTATGATGCACCGTGCATGGTGGCATGTCCGACTCATATCGACATCCCTACTTTCATACGCAAGATCGCCACGGGCAATGTCAAAGGTTCGGCCAAGACCATCCTCGAGTCAAACATACTCGGTGCCACCTGTGCCCGCGTCTGTCCGGTCGAGGTCTTGTGCGAAGGCGACTGCGTCCTCGAAGAGGACCACAAGCCAATTGCCATCGGTCGCCTGCAGCGTTATGCCACTGACTATGCCAGTGAGCGCAACATCAAATTTTTCTCCGCCGGTAAGCCCAACGGCAAAAAAGTGGCGATCATCGGTTCTGGACCGGCTGGACTTTCCTGCGCCGGCGAGCTGGCCAAGCTCGGTTTTGATGTCACTGTCTTCGAAAAGCAAAAATGGGCCGGTGGTCTTTCTACCTACGGTATCGTTGTCTTCCGCGAGCCGGTAGAAGTATCGCTTGCGGAAGTAAAGGCGATCGAAGCGCTCGGCGTCAAAGTAAATTGTGGTGTCGAAATCGGTAAGGACATCGAGTTTGATCAATTAATCGCTGACTACGACGCCGTCTTCATCGGTGTCGGCCTGGGTAAAGTACCGCCCATGGCAGTGCCGGGCGAAAATCTCGAGGGCGTCCTCGATGGTCTCGATTTCATCTCCGCTACCAAAACCGAGCCCCTCGGTACAATCAAACACGGCAATCGCATCTGTGTGATCGGCGCCGGCAACACCGCCATCGATTGCGCCACTATTGCCAGGCGCCTCGGTGCTGAGCGCGTCACGATGATCTACCGCCGCTCGGAAGCGGAGATGCCGGCCTATCACTTCGAATATCAATTTGCCCTGAACGAAGGCGTGAGCTTTATGTTCTTGACCCAGCCGGTGGAAGTCGTCGGCGAAAACGGCAAAGTGACCGGGCTCAAGTGCGTACGTATGGACCTTGGTGCACCCGATGCTTCCGGTCGGCGCAGTCCTGTGCCCGTAGCCGATAGCGAGTTTGTCGTGCCCTGCGACATGGTCGTTTCCGCTATCGGTCAGACCAAGCCTTTCAGCTTCATCACCGCGCTGGCCAAGCTTGGTTTGAAGGATGTGAAAGGTTATATCAAAGTCGATCCGGCGACCAATAAAACCGATCACGCCAAGATTTTTGCCGGCGGGGACTGCGTGCGCAGTCACGGCGAGGCCTCGACGGTCATGGCTGTGCAGGACGGTAAAATCGCCGCCCGCGGCATCTACGAAGCGCTGCTTGGTGCCAAATCGGTGAAGATACCGGCCGCCTCGAAGCAGTAAATATTTCGCAGTTCTGCAAACTTCAAATCTCTCCGGCCTTATCTAAAGGATAGAAATAATGCCAGACCTCAAGGTTAACTTCTGCGGTATCAAGTCTCCTAATCCGTTCTGGCTCGCGTCGGCACCGCCGGCAAACAGCGCCTATCAAATCCAGAAGGCTTTCGAGCAGGGATGGGGTGGGGCTGTCTGGAAAACGATCGGCGCGCCTGTGCTAAATGTCTGCAATCGTTACGGCACTATGGACTACAAAGGCAGCAAAATAATCGGCTTGAACAACGTCGAGTTGATTTCGGATCGGCCGATTGAAGTCAACTTGAAGGAAATGGCCGAGACCAAGCGCAATTTTCCCGGGCATGCCGTGATTGCTTCGATCATGGTCGAGTCTAAAAAAGAAGCCTGGCAGGAAATCATCAAACGTACCGAGCAAACCGGTATCGATGGTTATGAGCTCAACTTCGGCTGCCCGCATGGTATGTCGGAGCGCGGTATGGGATCGGCCATGGGGCAGGTGCCCGAGTACACTTGCATGGTCACAGAGTGGGTGACCGAGGTGACCAAAAAGCCGGTCATCGTCAAGCTTACGCCCAATGTCACCGACATCGTCCACCCGGCACGCGCGGCCGTTAAAGGCAGAGCCAATGCTCTTTCTCTGATCAATACGATCAACAGTATCATGGGTGTCGATCTCGATACTTTCGAGCTCAATCCCAATGTCGGCGGCAAGGGCGGACACGGTGGCTATGCCGGTGCGGCCGTCAAACCGATTGCTCTGCATATGCTCAGCGCCGTCGCCTCCGATGCGGAAGTGGCCCGGTCCGGCCTGCCGATCTCGGCTATGGGCGGTGTCGAGACCTGGCGCGATGCGGTGGAATTTATGTTGCTTGGCGCTACCAGTGTGCAAGTTTGCACGGCGGTCATGCACTACGGCTTCCGCATCGTCGAAGACATGATCGAAGGCATGTCCAACTGGATGGAAGATAAGGGCTTCGAAACAGTCGATGACTTCATCGGCAAATCCCTGCCGCGTGTTTCCAGTTTTGGCGATTTCGATCTCGGCTTCCAGTCGGTGGCGCGCATCAATCACGACAAGTGCATACAGTGCAATCTGTGCTACATCGCCTGTAACGATGCCGCTCACCAGTGCATCGATTTGAAAGATATGAAAATCACCAGCGAAGCCAAAGAAAGATTGTGGCCTGTGGTGCGCGAAGAAGATTGCGTTGGTTGCGATCTCTGCTCACGCGTTTGCCCGGTCGATGATTGCATCACCATGGTCGAGATCGAAACCGGTCGCCCGCACATCACCTGGAATCAGCTCGTCGCGCAAAAGCCCGAAGTAATCGAATCCTGGGAAAAGATGGAAGAGTATCGCAAGACGGCGAATATCCATATTCACTGAGTTCGGCTCAAGCTAAGTAGGTGATAGAGCGAACGGTTTCCATCGCCTTGCTTCTCATCGGCGAAATTTGCCACCAGATGCTCGTTCAAGGCCTGCGCCGTATCCGGCAGCAGGTTTAGGGCAACGTACTGGCTGAGCCAGACGGCGACGTTTCCATGGCCGCTGATTTCTCCTGTAAAGCCGTATTTTGCCAGTTCATTCAGTACCTGAGCACTGTCCGGTAGCGGCCAGTGCACATGGTCTTTGATAAGCTCATTGTCGGTCAACTGCAGCGCTAAAACCTGGGCGTCCCTTGAATCCTGGCAGGGATAATTGAGAACGATGTGCCGGCTGGCGACTCTGGCAAATTCGGCGAGGGCTTGATTGCGGTGCTGCGGTTCGATGTGTTCGAGCACGTCTATGCCAAGCACTGCATCGAAAGTGCGATCGGCGCAGGGAAGGCCAAGGATAGTACCACCAGTAGTGACGGGATCGACGACGTCCACCGTGTACTCAGGAAGAAATAGGGCCAGGGCGCCGTCAAAGCCGCCCGCATCGAGGATGGTGGCCGGATCTATGGCGAGCGCCCGGACGCGTCTTGCCGCGGCCTGCAATCTGACAAACCGGTCCCAGCTCAAAGCCCGCTCGGCGCCTGGTCTGGTTACCCGCGCTCGCGCCATCGGCCTGTCTGGATGGAGTTCTAACTCTACTCCCTCAGCGGCTTTGATTGGCAGGGGCATCCTTACCCTCTCCGGTGTTGCTGGGGATTTTATTTTGATCTTGTTGCGGCTGTTTGTGCTCGACCGAGCACGCGCCTCGCATTCAGGTACTTATGCCCATCTTGGGCAAGATCCAGAGCTGCAGAGCGAAGTAGAGCAGGATAACCCCGGCAAACCACAACCATTCCATTTTGTGTGCCTCTATCTTAATAATTGACTGCCCTTCTGGGGTCAGCGGGTGGGTGACTTTATAGTCTTTCATACCGACAGTTTAGTCTAAATCGGTAAATTTTGGTCCTATTTCCTGTTTGCGGGGTAGGTGGCGATTGGTGAAGCATTGGCTGTATTGGAACGAACGCGTCTCTTTGCCGTCGTTTTCTAGCGAAACTAACATTGATTTAGTACCCGGCAGCGAGATGTGAGTTAACGTGCAAACACAAAAGAAGGCCGACCAGTCCCCTCTCCCTGGTTTTTCCCTGGCTAACGGGGGAACCGACTCCGATGCCTCCGTCCGCTCGAGGGCGACTGATGATCCGCTGGTCATCTCCGCCGACCAGTTTGACGCTGTGCTTTTCGACATGGACGGCGTCGTTACTCAGACCGCCACCGTTCACCTTCAGGCCTGGAAAAAAGTCTTCGATCAGTTGTTAGAGTCAAAGGATGGCGATTCTTTTCAGTCATTTTCGCCAAAAGACTATCTTGAATATGTCGACGGCAAGCCTCGTGAAGACGGAGTAAAAAGCTTTCTAGATGCCCGAAAAATTGAGCTGCCCGAAGGCGCTCCCGGCGACAACCCAGGTTTGACCAGTGTCAACTCAATAGCCGAGCTCAAGGACGAAGAGTTTTTGAAAATCGTCCATGACGATGGCGTCAAGGCTTACGCCTCGACCGTGGCATTGATTAAGAGTCTCAAATCGGCCGGCATTTCAGTTGGTCTGGTTACGGCCAGTCAAAACGGCAAAGAGATATTGCGGGTGGCAAAACTCAATCATCTATTTGATGCCACTGTCACCGGTATCGATACCAGAGATCTGCATCTTAAGGGCAAACCGGAGCCCGACAGTTTCCTCGAATGCGCCCGGAGGCTGGCTGTATTGCCCCAGCGCGCCATCGTCGTCGAGGATGCCGAAGCCGGTGTGGCCGCCGGCAAGCATGGACATTTCGGTCGGGTGATCGGGGTGGCCAGGCAGGACAACCAGCAGAGCCTGCTCGAGCATGGTGCTACCGTGGCCGTAGCCGACCTGTCGGAAATATCTGTGCCCAATGCCGACGGCGCTTCCGACTGGCTGGTTACATACACCAGCTTCGAAGCCGAGCACGAGATGCAGCGCGAATCTCTTTGCGCTCTCGGCAACGGTAAATTTTGTACTCGCGGTGCCTGGCCGTTTTCGGTTGCGGATGGCGTGCATTATCCAGGCACTTATGTCGCCGGCGGTTACGACTCGATCACTATCGATAGCGAAGGTCGCCGCTTCGACCGCGAAGAGCTCGTCAATATGCCAAACTGGCTATGTTTGAATTTCCGCCTCGATGACGGTCAGTGGTTCGGTCTTGCCGACATTGAAATTCTTGATTTTGGGCAGATTCTTGATCTGCGCAAAGGCATTCTGGAGCGCTCATTAAGAGTGCGCGATGGAAAAGGTCGCGAAATCGCTCTGTCCGAGCGCCAATTTGTGCATATGCGCTATTCGCATTTGGCCGGTGTGGAGCTCAGGATTACCCCGCTCAACTGGTCCGGTACGATCACCGTCCGCAGTGGCATTGACGGTACGGTCGTTAATAATGGTGACGGCGGCGGTGTTAATTTCAAAGGCAATCGACATCTCAAGACCCTCGATAAAGGTGCTGAAGGAGACGTTGTCTTTTTAAAGGTCAGTACTCTGCAAACCGAGCTGGTTGTTGCAATCGGTGCACGCACCAGCTATCAGGTCGACGACGAGACGGTCTTGCCGGTGCGCAAAGTAATGGAGGAGAGCGATGCAATCTGGCAAGAGGTGCCTATCGAACTGACATCCGGTCAGTGTGCCACCGTTTGTAAAACTATTGCACTTTATACTTCCCGCGATCGCGGCACATACGAAGCTCTGGTCGGAGCGCGCAGGGCGGTAGCCGATGCTCCTGATTTCGGCATGCTCGTCAGTGAGCAGGCGCAGGCCTGGCGCAGCCTCTGGCGGCAATTTGACCTGGATATGCAAGTCAAAGACGGACGCGATCAAGCAAAAAAGCTTATCCCGTCCTTACTTGTCCACCTCAATAGTTTCCACACCATACAAACCGCCTCCCCTCACACGGTCGATCTTGACACGGGCATCCCACCGCGTGGCTGGACGGGGGAAGGCTATCAGGGTCACATATTCTGGGATGACCTATTTGTTTTTCCCTTTATAAATCTGCGCCTGCCCAACATCAGCGCCGCCCTGCTCAAGTATCGCTATCGACGCATCAACGAAGCGCGAAAAATCGCCCGTACCCATGGCGCCCTTGGTGCTTGCTATCCCTGGGAAAGCGCCAGCGATGGCCGAGAGCGCACACCTGACTGTTCATGGATGAGCGGCACTGAAAAATGGATTGAGGATTTTACCAATCTCGAAATCCATGTGAATGGTGCAATTGCTTATAACGTCTGGCAATATTTCCAGGTCACCGCCGATTTCAGTTTTATGTATTCTTATGGCGGTGAGGTAATGCTCGAAATCGCTCGCTTCTTCGCCACTTTTGCCCGCTACAATGCCGATCGAGATCGCTATGAAATACACGGAGTGATTGGTCCCGACGAATTTCATAAGCGTTATTTAAATGCCGACAAACCTGGTATCAATAACAATGCCTATACTAATATTCTGGCCGTCTGGACGCTCTGTCGAGCCCTCGAATTTCTCGAGGTAATGCCTCCTGATCTGCGATCTCATATGTGCGAGCGTTTGCATATTACTGAAGAGGAGAAACAACTGTGGGAAGATGTCAGCCGCAAGATGTTCGTGCCCTTCACCGCAGACGGTATCATCGAGCAATTTGAGGGCTTCTCTCAACTCGCCGAATTTCCGGGCTTTCAGCAGGGAGCTATTAATGAAGCCGAGCTGAATGCGGCCCTGGCTAAAAACGACGGCGTTTTAAATCAATACAAAATTTGTAAGCAGGCAGACCTGCTTATGCTCATGTACATATTTTCTCCGAATGAGCTGGGCGAGCTATTCGAGCGTCTTGGCTACAAATACGATGATCATGCCATGGCTGCCAATGCCGACTATTACATACCGCGCACGGCCAATGAATCGACGCTCAGCCGTGTAGCTCATGCCTGGGTCCTTTCAAGGCTCGACCGCCTGCGCCGTCGTGTTGGACCAGGTCATCTACTGCCGCCCTGTCAGCAGCTGGCAAAGTGTTCGGCCGATATATTTTACGAGGCGCTCGGTAGTGATTTTTACGATATCGCCTCGCGCGGGACTGCTCGCACCGGCATACACATGGGCGCTATGGCCGGCACTGTAGACATCGTCCAGCGCTGCTACACAGGCATTGTCACCCGCGACGATGTGCTCTGGTTTGACCCAGATTTACCCGATTTACTTAATCGCCTCTCCTTCACGATGCGTTACCGGAGGCATTCTCTGACTGTGGATATTTCCAGAGAGAAGCTTACGGTAGGCACTCGCAGCTACAGCGATGAGCCGATCAAGGTCGGCTGCGGCGCCGATGTTTTTGTCCTCAAGAATGGTGAATACAGAGAGATTGCTCTGTCCGTAACAGACGGCGCGGAGGGGCGCCAGTCACTCAGCGATGAGCGGGTGGAAAATTAAACGGCTCTTAATTCCCTTCACACAAGCTCTTGAAAGCTTGAGCAAACACTCTGGCCCTGCCAAAATATTCTGCGTGAACAGGTTGCCCTCGCTAGTCCTTAAAATGTCCCGGTTGTTTTTGCTGCCGCTTCTGCTTGTCGGTCTTTTAGGCGGCATATTGCAGTTGCCTCCAGTGACTGGGGCTTTCGGCCAGTACCCATTGCTTTTCTTGAGTGAGCGCAAAGATCTGCACATCGGCACCAGGCGTGCCCATTCTAATTTTTTCAAAGTGGTCCAGGGAGACCAGTACACTTATGGAATGCGCTCCGAAGGTGGCGATGAAATCTTCGATCGCGATCAGTTTTATGATCGTCTCGATAAGGCCCGGCAGGTTTCCGGCAACGCCCCGATCGTCATTTTCGTACACGGCTGCTGCGTAAGCTTTGGCGAGCAACTCCTTCAGGCCAATGACCTGAAAAAAGCGATCAATACCTCCTACGCCAGAGCTCCTTCTGAAGGGGCCGGTGCTCCGGTTGTCTTGACTTATGACTGGGCTGCACCTTTTTCTTACAATACTTCGCTCGAAAATTGCTATGTCGCTCAAAGTCGCTTTGAAGACTTCATGCGTGGCATGGTGGGCCGTTATGGCTCGGATAAAATCGTCATTGTCGCTCACAGTCTGGGCACTTTGATGGTCCAAAATTACGCCCGGCATATCGAAGATTCGCCTGAGCAGGCGCCTTTCCAGGCTATTATTTTCAGCCGTGCCGACGTTGATCGCGATGCTTTTGCCGAATGTCTGCCGGCTTTGAAAAAATATAGCAAGCGCCTGGTAGTGATCTCTTCGCATAACGACCCTAATCTTTATTTCAGCGGTATGTTGCGCAAGGTCGGGATCAAGTTTGCCCAGGCGGCGACCTTGCCGGCTACTCTGCCTGTCAGGCTTCCGGCTAAATTGCCCGGGGCCAGGCTAAAAAAAGAGCGTGATACGGAAGCTAAGAGCGTCGAGGACAAAACGGACGAAGTCGCCGAAAAGGCCGTATTAATTGAACAGCCCAAGTCTCCGAAGGTCAATTTGCGCCTTGGCCAGACAAAGGTGGCTCGCAACTTCGCTTCATCCGTTGAAGTTTACGACATGAGCGCCCTGCGCATTGGGCACGGTATTCCTTATAAGTTTGTCGGCGATCTGCTCTTCCATGACCTCGAGGATTTCGACATGAAAAAGAGCAGCGGCGGGGTTTTAGTCGTTCATGGGGCAAGACCATGACTACTCTGCTATAATTTCCTGACTGGCAAGTCAGCTAATTGTACTGGGGTAAAAAAATGGCCGATATGCCTATTTCCGCGAGTGCGGATCCGTCCATCGCCATCGTTCCCGGTCGGACCGGCGGGCGCACTCCCGGTCGTCCCAGAGACGGGGCGCTTACTATGAGGCGTCGAGAAGAAATCATCGAGGCCGCTTCCAGGGTTTTTGCTCAGTACGGTTACCGTACAACCGATTTGAATCAAGTCGCTGAAATTCTTGGTGTGGCCAAGGGAACTATCTACAATTATTTTCCGAGCAAGGTCGAGCTTTTCATGGCTTGCGTCGAGCTTGGCAAAAACGGTTTTTATCAGGCCCACCAGAAGGCAATCGCTGAAGCTGGTGAGGCCGGGCCGCTCGTGCAAATTCGCCAGGCGATGTGCGCTTATTTCCAATTTTTCGATGAGAACCCTCAACATATTGAGCTGATGATGCAGGCGCGCAGCGAATTTAAGGACAGCAATTTTGCCGATCCCGCAACAAACCTGGCCAGTAATTTAGCAAATACCCTGCCGGCTGCCGCCGACCCCGATCAGTGCCCGCCTTTTGCGCCGCTCATCGAGCTGCTTGAACAGGGTGTGGCCGACGGACTGATCAAACCCCTATCTATTAAAGGTATGCACGACGCTCTGCTCAATCTGGTTGTCGGGGCGATTTTTTCTAAGCATTACGGTAAAACCACGCAATCCCTTTCGGCTCAGACTGCCGATATTTTAGAGATAGTTTTTAACGGCATCTTGCAAAAGGACAGTGTCAGACATGGAAGTTGAGATGGAAAAAACCGGGCATGAGTCTCTTCCGCAAGGACAGGTCGTTGCCTTCGGCTCAGTCAAGTCTACGCTGCCAGGTCGGGGGCCGCGAGGCTGGAAAACGGCTCTGATTGCTGTGGCTACAATAATCCTGGGTGTGGCCGCCTTTCTTCTCTGGCAACAGTCGGTGCGGACAGCTGCAACTGCCGGTAGTGGCAAGGGCGCGACGCGCCCCGTGCTCACCGTTGAGCTCACGCCGGTCAAATCCGCCAGCTTCGAGCGCAAGCTGCTAGTCAGCGGTACTGTTGCCGCCTGGGATCCGGTCCAGGTCGGCTCTGAAATTAACGGTCTCAAAGTCGAGTCGATTGCCGTGGATGATGGTGCCCATGTCAAAGAAGGTCAGGTGATGGCTGCTTTGAATGGTGCCATCCTGCGTGCTCAGCTCGCCCAGCAGCAGGCGCGTCTGGCTTCGGCCCGGGCCAGTCTGGTCAAAGCTATACAGCCCAATCGTCCCGAGGACATCACCTCGCTTCGCGCCGCCTACGCTCAGTCTCAGGCCAATGTCGCCCAGGAAGAAGCAAGCCTGGCGCGCACCAGGGCCAGTGCCGCCGAGGCGGAAGCGAATGCCGGACGTTATGAGGGGCTGGTCAGGGAAGGCGCCGTCAGTGCCCTGGAAGGACTGAATCGTTCGACCCTGGCCAAGACGACCGCAGCTGACGTACACAATGCCGAGCAGAAAGTGCAGGCGGCCAAATTTACCGCACAGCAGGCGTATGAGCGGATGATCATGGGCATCGCCGGTGGTCGGCGCGAAGATGTGATGATTTCGCAATCTTCCCTGGCTGAGACGGAAGCGACCGTCAAGCAACTCGCCTCGCAGGTCGAGCAGACGATCATTCGCGCTCCTTGCGATGGCCTGGTCGTTAAACGCAGTGTGCACATCGGCGATATCGCCTCGACCGGCAAAGTGATGTTCGACCTCGTCCGCGATGGTCGTCTCGAGCTGCGGGCCCAGGTGCCCGAGGCGGATTTGAGTCGCATCCGGCCCGGTCAAAAAGTAGAGGTGCAGGCTGTCCTGGCAAACGGTGCCATCACTTCTGGGGTGGTGCGCGAGATCAGTCCGACAATCGACCTCGACAGTCGCCTCGGTACAGTGAGGATCGACCTGCCGGCCGCGGTCCCAGCTGCAGCTGTCGGCTCTTCTTCTTCTTCTTCTTCTTCGGTTTTGCCATTCCGGGCCGGTAATTTCGCCAGGGGGGAAATTTTCCTCGGCAAACAAGACGTGATGGCCGTACCCTCGAGCTGTGTCGTTTACAAAGATAATCGCGCCGTAGTCTTTACTGTTTCCACCGACGGCATCGCTCAGATGCGTTTTGTCGATGCCGGCGAGCGAGATCTGAACAGTATCGAAATTCGCCAGGGATTAAGAATCGGTGAGTCTGTAGTGGCTCGGGGAGCTGGTTTCCTCAAAGACGGCGATCGTGTGCAGGTGGTAAAAGAGCGCCGATGAATTTCAATCTATCTACCTGGTCGATTAAAAATCCTGTCTCAACGATAGTGCTTTTTTTGGTGCTGACTATACTCGGCATCATCTCTTTTACGCGCCTGGGCATCGACGAAAATCCGAACATCGATGTACCTCTGGTGTCGGTCACTGTCACACAGCTTGGTGCAGCGCCTTCGGAGCTTGAGACGCAAGTGACGCGTAAAGTCGAAGATTCAATCGCCGGAATAGGCAATATCAAGCATATTTCTTCGACCGTTAATGACGGTGCCTCGACCACTTCCATCGAATTTAACCTCGGCACCAATACCGACCGCGCCGTCAACGATGTACGCGATGCTGTTTCAAAAATCCGCCAGGATTTGCCCCAGGGTATAGAAGAGCCGATCATTCAACGTATCGACTTTGTCGGCGGACCTTTCGTCACTTACACCGTTGAATCCGATAAACTGCCGCCGGCCGAGCTGAGCTGGGTGGTCGACAACGATATCGCTCGCTCACTGCTTTCTGTACCGGGAGTAGGACAGGTGCAGAGAGCCGGCGGCGTCGATCGGGAGATACGCGTCAAGCTCGATCCGACCCGCATCGAAGCTTTAGGTATCACCGCCGATACCATCAACATGCAATTGCGCCAGCTCAATATCAATTTGCCGGGCGGGCGTGGAGAAGTCGGCAAGGGCGAGCAATCCATCCGCTTCCTCGGTAGCGCCCTGTCAGTGGCCGACCTGGCTCGCACCGAGATAATCTTGCCGAGCGGCAAGCATGCTCGCCTCGATACCCTCGGTACGGTCGAAGACAGCACCTCGGATGTGCGGCAGACGGCATTGCTCAACAACAAGCCGGTGGTTGCTTTTTCGGTAGTGCGCAGCAACGGCTCCAACCTGGTCGATGTCGAAAGAGGTGTCGATAAGAAGATCAAGGCACTGCAAGAGAGCATCCCCGGCCAGCTCAAGATCGTCAAGATTAGAAGCAACAGCCGCTATATCAAGATGTCCTATGATGCCTCCCTTGAATCGCTCGTCTTCGGTGCATTGCTTGCGGTCATCGTCGTCTTTGTCTTCCTCAAGGATTTCCGCGCTACCGCACTCACTGCTATTGCCATACCACTTTCTGTGGTGCCGACTTTTGCCGTCATGGACTGGGCCGGCTTCACACTCAATGGCATGTCGCTCCTCGGTCTCGCTCTTGTAATCGGCATCCTCGTCGATGATGCCATCGTCGAAATAGAAAACATCGTCCGACATCTGCGTATGGGCAAGGCACCCTACGTCGCCGCCATCGAAGCAGCCGAAGAAATCGGTCTGGCTGTCATTGCCACGACGATGAGCATCGTCGTTGTTTTCGTGCCGGTTGCAGCCATGGGCGGTATTCCCGGCCAGTTCTTCAAGCAGTTTGGTCTGACCGTCACGGTCGCCGTTCTTTTTTCTTTGCTCGTCGCCCGCATGGTGACACCGATGATTGCCGCTTACTTCATGGTCGATGCCAGCCATGTGGAAGAGCACGGCGGGGGGCGCATCATGCGCCTCTACGAGCCCCTGCTCAACTGGGCCCTGGCTCACCGGCCGCTTGTCGTCATTGCCGCTTTTATCTTGTTTGGCGGTAGTATCGCTCTCTTTAAATCAATGCCGACATCGCTCATGTCCAATATGGATCGCGGTGAAACACTGCTCAACTGCGAATTGCCGCCCGGCTCTGACCTGGCCGAAACCGAGCGCGTCTCGCGCCTGGCCACCGACATCCTGGTCAAACGCCCGGAAGTGGCTAATGTAGTTGCTTTCGTCGGTACACCGAGCTCATCGGGCAAGGTCAATACCCAGGGTGACGTCACCAAATCGACCGTCTATATTTCGCTCAAACCTCGCGGCGAGCGCAAACTCAGTCAGCAGCAATTCGAGGAAGCGGTGCGAGATGAATTGCACACCATTCCTGGTGCCCGTTTGAGCTTCTCGCGTTCGGGTGGCCTGGGCGGCAAGCCCTTCCGGATGATCCTGGCCGGCACCGATGCCGGCGCCCTCGAGCACGTTGCTCGCGATCTGGAAGCGCAGATGCGCTCTGTTCCCGGGCTTTACGACATCACTTCATCGGCGGCTGTGCTCCGTCCAGAGATCTTGGTCACACCTGATTTTGACCGGGCCGCCAGGCAGGGCGTTTCGGTGCAATCGATCGCCAGGACCGCCTTGATCGCCACTCTCGGCGACAGCGATGCCAATCTCGCTAAGTTTAACCTCGATGATCGCCAGGTCAATATCCGCGTCCAGATCGACCCCAAATATCACAATGACGTGCGTGTCATCGATAATTTGAAGGTCTCCGCTTTGAACGGCAGGCTTGTGCCATTATCCTCGGTGGCGCATGTGCAGTTTGGCAGTGGGCCTTTCCAGATCGATCGCTTCGACCGTATGCGTCAGGTTACTCTGGAAGCCTCCATGGACAGTCAAACGAGCCTTGGCGAGGCGATGAAGCAAGTGCATGATCTGCCCGCTTTCAAGTCAATGCCTACCAGCATCACCGAGCTGCCGCTTGGGGACGCCGAAATACAACGCGATGTCTTCAGTGGTTTCGGCACTGCGATCGCCGCCGCCGTGCTTTTGATTTATGCCGTTCTGGTCGTTCTTTTTGGTGGCTTTTTGCATCCGCTTACGATCATGATGTCCTTGCCTCTGTCGCTCTGTGGAGCCTTGATCGGCCTGGTTTGCCTGCGACAATCGATCGGTCTTTATGCTCTGATTGGCATCACCATGCTCATGGGCCTGGTGACAAAAAATGCCATCCTGCTCGTCGAGTACGGCTTGATGGCCATGAAAAATGGACTGCCCCAGAGAGAGGCGATCATCTCGGCCGGTGAAACTCGTATGCAGCCGATTTTGATGACGACGATTGCCATGATTGCCGGCATGTTGCCAATAGCGCTTGGTCTCGGCGCCGGCTCGGAGGTGCGCTCGCCTATGGCAATCTCGGTCATCGGCGGATTGATCACCTCAACACTGTTTACCTTGATTGTAATTCCGGTCGTATTTACTTATATTGATGACTTCCAGAGTTGGTTGCGTCGGATCGTCTTCGACCGTTTCGGCAGCAATGGTGCCTCAGGCCAATCGGCCGGCCGAGCTCGGATAGCAAATCAAGCGGACCGGTCTTCAGCGGAAAACGGCTATGTCTCAAACCAGGTTAAAAAATAGACTGAGCGACGCGAGTGCGGTTTTTGGCCTGGCTCTGTTGTTGTCATGGTCTGCTTTGCCGCCTGCCTGCGCCCTCGATAAAGAGACGGCCAGAGCCGCCACGTCATCGTCTGATAATGCCGCAGGCGCTAAAAATGCGAGAATCGCGAGAGCGCGCAAAGATATTTCAAAAAGCGCCGGCGCCGATGAAAAAGGAGCTAGCTCCGAGTTCTATAAGGGCTTTTTGATTCAGCAATCCAGTCCCAATCAGGGTGCCGTCACCTTTTATCTAACGCCGCAGCACTGGATTTTGCGTTCGGCCATCTTCACCATCATCGTCGATGAGAAGGCAAATTCAATCATCGCCTATACGAGGCAAACCAACAAATACATCAAAGACTCGCTGGCGATCGGCATGAAAAGATTCAGCAGTTTCCGCCGCTCCGGTGATTTCGATTGGGGCCCGGCATCGGTTATCGCCCATGAAACCTGGCAGGGCCGTAAAACCGTAGTCATTCAACGCAGCGGCAGACGCAATGATTTGCGTGTGAAAAACGACGTCGTGATCACCGAAAGGCAGGTTTCTTGTCCGTCCCTGCCGCTCAGTAAGACTTGTCAGTTTATCTTTACGGCTCTTTTTTCGCAGGATTATAGCCAGGGTTTTGTCCTGAAAGTCAGCCGGATGGCGCATTCTGCCAATCCTCGCTACTGCACGTTGAGACCGGTGCTGGCGATTGAGACATCGACCGTTAAGGAGAAAAGCTTCCCCGCCAGCGAATTTACCTTGCCGCCAGGTCTGACGCGGGTCAAATCGGAAATCGATTTATTTTCCAATGACCGCGAAAACATGCCGGTGGACAGCTCTCAATCAGCTTTGCGAAAGCGCTCGGATGTGCTCAATGTCAAACCGCGTGAATAATCCAAGCTGTCATTAGGTTTTGTCAGTTGCCCTTATCAGAAGCGCTGGATTTATTTTTTGCCAGGCCGGCCTGGATGTATTTTTGCGTGGCGCCCAGCCAGTAACCCTGCTGTTGATCGAGCTTGGCCAGGATCTGTTCCATCTGCACTTCGGTTTGATAAAAGAGAAAATCCTTGGGATGTTTGCGCAGGATCTCGATCGCTTGATTGAAGCGTTCTTCGGATAATTTCTCGTCTTTCATCTGACAGTAGTCGAGGGATTGTTTGAAGAGAGCGAGGGCTTGATTATAGTCATCGCGTGGTGGCGCGGCTTTCTTCCAGAGTTTGGCGGCTCTCTCGTAATATTTATTTGCTTCTTGCCACATGCCGTCGATGGCAAAAGTATCGGCAAAGTAGCTGGTTGATAGAGCGCTGATTTCACTGAGAGCCGGATCGTAACCATTCTGATCGCGGTCGGCTTCTTCCCAGTTATTCAGTGCTTCGAGCAAGTCGGCGCGCGCCCCTTCGTAATCTTTCAAATTGTATTTGCATTCGCCGGAAATGCTGAAAAGCACGGCCTTGAAGTGGGTCCGGGCGTAGAGAGTCGGCTCCGGTATTTCACGCTTCATTTTTTCGAGCAGATTGAGTGCTTCTTTGTATTTGCCGCTGTCGTAGAAGGTCATCAATTGCAGGGTCATCGCCTGTCTTGTGATCAGGCTGTTGGTGCCGTGTACCATCGTCGCCAGGTCGACTAGAGTCTGAGCCATGCCGGCTGCTTTTTGCAGATTGTCCTGCTGCCTCAGCTCGTTGGTCTGGCGGATCAATGCCTGCACTGTGTCGTAATCCTCCGCTTCCGGCACGATTGTTTCGCCCTTGTCGACCTGGGCTCGGAGTTCTTTCAAGCGGCTTTCGGCCGCCCTTGTCGAATAGATGGCAAATTGAGAAGAATTGCTGTATATCGTTTCGATCGTACTTTTGTGCGAGACTTTCAACCAGGGGATTTCCTGGTCCGAAAAATTTTGCGTCCCTTTTATGTAAAAGACCGTAAAAATCGCAGCTACGACGAGGATTGCTATCGCCGCTGAAATGGTCGCCATCGTGGCGATTTTTTCACGAAGATTGAGACGTTTGCGCCTCGAACGATAGAGGGTCCAGAGACTGGTAAGACTGCCGACCAGGCCGGCCGTGCTCTCTTCAAATTTTTGCAGTTCGGCGGCCAGGCTGGCCATGTCTTGATAGCGATCTTTGGGGTCTTTGGCCAGGGCCTTGAAGATAATTGCTTCCAGCTGGCGTGGGATTGCTTTTTCCTTTGCCACCACACTCAGTGGCTGGGGCATTTCGTTCATGTGTCGGTAGAGTATCTCGAGCATGTTGGCGCCATTGATTGGCGGCACGCCGCTCAAGGTCTCGTACATCAAACAGCCCATCGAATAAATATCGGCTCTGTTGTCGAGCTTTTCGCCGCGCGCTTGCTCCGGGCTCATATAGAGGGGACTGCCAAAGACATCGCCGGTTTGAGTGAGGGCGGCGACGCCGCTGTCTTCGAGGGGAGAGAGTTTGGCGATGCCGAAGTCGACTATCTTGGCGTCATAGTCGCCATCACTGTAATCCTCATCACCTGCTTTATCTCTCTCGATCAAGATTACATTGCTTGGTTTGAGATCGCGATGGACGATGCCTTTTGCGTGTGTATAGGAGAGCGCGTCGCAGATCTGCAGAAAGATGGGCAGAGATTGCTGGACCGTGAGCGGGCCTCTGCTTTTAATCACCTGCGAAAGGGCCTGGCCGCGCAAAAAATCCATGACAATATAGGGGCGATTTTCTTCGCTGATGCCAAAGTCAATCAAGCGCACGACATTGGGATGCTCAATTTGACTGACGGCGCGGGCTTCCTGAGAGAAACGTTCGCGACTGACGCGATTGGCGATCAAGTGCGGATGCAGCATCTTGACTGCTACTTCGCGATTGAGGTGGATGTGCCGACCCCGGTAGACGGCGCTCATGCCGCCTTCGCCGACCTTGTCGAGGATTTCGTAGTTTTCGGCGACGCGCTTACCGCTAAGATTTTCATCGTAGGGATCGCTTGGACCACCCATGTCGGCGGCGCCTTTTGGCGGGAAAAGCAGGCCGTCGCGCGTCGGCACCGTCTTGTTGAGCTGTTTGGCGCGCAGCGGAGCCAGGCTTGTCGGCTCCGGGCCTCTTGGCCTTGGTCTGGCTGGATCGTCGTCACGATTGCTCATGCTCTGATTTTAAGGAGAGTTCATGGCATACTTGTCGAAATCTTTGATAATTAATCTAGTTGTAAGTGTCATTTGCTTGTCATGCTGAAAAGTCGAGTTTGAGTGGAAAACTGGATCTATAAAAATTTAGTGCGCCCGGCTCTCTTCCAGATGGACGTCGAGGAAGCTCACAATCTCGGCCACCGGCTGCTGCCCGCTTCGCGCGGGCTGCTAGAAGTCGCAGCCAATCGTCTTTTGCAGGGGCTGGACGCTGAGCTTGGCTTGCTCGCGACGACTGTCGCCGGGCGGGCCCTCCCGCATCCGATCGGCCTGGCAGCCGGTTTCGATAAAAATGTCCGTCTGCTCGACGAGCTGGCTGCGCTCGGTTTTAGCTTGGCCGAGATTGGCTCGGTGACCGCTCTTCCCGGGCGCGGCAACGTTCGGCCACGTCTTTTTCGCCTGCCTCTGGACGGGGCCGTGATCAACCGTCTCGGTTTAAATGGCGAGGGCGCAGATGCTGTGGCGCTGCGTCTGGCCGGCCGAATCGGTGCCAGTCAGATACCGCTGGCGCTCAATATCGCTCCGACCAATATTGCCTGCGCCCTGCCGTGCACGACCCCAGTGCCATCGACGATGGAAGAAGACATTGCCTACACTTTCGCTCGTTTTAAAAACTTGCCGCTGCACTATGTGACAATCAATACAAGCTGCCCAAATACCCACGACGGTGTGCTCAAAGAAAGCAGCCAGTTGCGCAATATTCTCTTGCGCATCGGCGGTCAGAACAGTCAGAACTTGCCCGTTTTTTTGAAGCTTTCGCCTGACGCAAACGATGCGTTTTTGAAACAAGCGCTTGAGATTGCCGGAGAGTTTAACGTGCGTGGTTTTGTCCTGGGTAATACTTCCACGACCAGGAATGGCCTGCGCACCGATCCCGCTCTGATCGCCGCAATCGGGGCAGGCGGTCTTTCCGGCACGCCAATTCGGGCGCTTGCTCTCAATTTGATTCGTCGGGTGGCCAGGCTCAAAAGAGCGGAGCAAGAAATCATCGCCTGTGGTGGCTTGAGTGAGGCGCAGGATATCCTCGCCGCGATTAAGGCCGGGGCACAGGCCGTGCAGATTTATACAGCGATGGTCTATGAAGGACCCTTCCATGCCATTCGCTTGCGACGCGACCTGGCTCTTCTGCTGGCGCGCTCAGGTAAATCTCTGGCCGAGCTGGTCGGCAGTGAGCTTTGAGAGCGGTAGCCTAAATTTCCTAATCGATTGATTTGATCGTGACCGGCGGACTGGGCAGGGACATGAGTTTGCCGTCCTTGCTGCAGAGCACGATTGTGATCTGGCGAAGGCCCAGGAGGCCGGGCCTTCCCGGTAAATGAGCAGGCTTGACCCGCTCCAGTACCACTGAAAGTGGCAGACGGCCGATCAAATGATTGTTTTCTTTGTCCTTCTCGGCCAGCGCTAAAGTTAGAACCGGACTGAGATTGTCCAGAGCAACCGGTCGGAAAAGGTCATATGCTGAGGCCGGATCGATTGTCGTATTTTTGTCGGTGACGAAAAATTTGAGCTTGCTGTAAGGCGCAGCTGCGGCAACGGCGGTGACGTTCCAGTTTAAGAAGGGAGCGCCTTCCTGTTTGCCTTCCATGGCCAGTTTCGGCACGAGGGCGTCATCGCCGGTCATTTTCAAGCTGTCCGGATCGAAGCGCACGGGCCCTTTGCTCAAATCAAAACTCAGTCCAATCTCGACCGGTTTGGCTTGTAGCAAATAAGAGCGGTAGCGGGCCGGATAAAATAGGTAGCGACTTTCTTTGTCGTCAGCGGAGGGCTCAGCCAGGGGGTCGGCGGTTCCCAGTATTTCTTGGCTTTGCGGGTCGCGCCAGAGGAGCTTGCAGCGCGAAGCCATGCCGACATCGCGATCTTCCACGACGAGGCTGACTGTGGCGTTTGCAGGAGCTGCCGCCGCCACCGTTCCTTCTTTTCCCAACCAAAATATCAGTGGTGTCGCCGCCGCTCCATCGAGCTTGGCCACTTGCCAGAGGTGAGTGTCGAGCCTGGTCAAAAGGGCGCTATTTTGAGCAACGACTTTCCAGCCGGCGGTTTTATCCGGCTCATTTTTAATTGAGTTGAGAACTGGTAGTTTAAGTAACTCGGCTTTGAAGGCGTGGTCGAGATCCGCGGTTTGATCGGCTGTTTGTTTGCGCTCTTGCTTTTTTGCCCTTTCGTAGTCGAATTTTTCCAGTTGCGATTTTTGGTTCGACCAGATGTAGACATTGCCGGTGGTGCGCGCTGCTACCGCTTGCAGCTGGCCGGGCCAGATAAATTCACGACTGCCGCTAATCGCAGGCTCGATCGTGAGGATGTGGTCGCCGCTCAGATCTTCGCCGCAGAGAGGCGGGCGGTTGAAGATATCCAGGTAGAGCTTGCGACCGAGCATGCCCGCGCCCTTATAATCCTGGGGCAAATTGAGCAGAGTGATCCGACCTTCCGGACTGGCCGGTACGGCCTGGCGCAACTGGCTTTCGAAACTGGCGAGCAGGACGCTTGCCTGCTGCCAGGCCCCGAGATTGACCTGCAAACAATAGAACCAGACCAGGTATAGAGCGGGCAGGGCAATCAGGGCGGGAGTCGAAAAAATGGCAAAGGTTTTTTTAGGTACGGCTTCGACAGACGGCAGTGCCATCAGGGCCAGGCCGATACAGAGCCCAGCCGATGAGAGGAAGAAAAGGCGGCTGCCGACAAGATTTGGATAGATATGCCAGATCTGAAAGGCCGGCAAAAGGGCGAGCGCGGCCCAGAGCAGTGCAGCAAGCGGCACCAGCAGCAGTGAGGCTCGGGCGCGCGTGATCGTAAAAAGGGCGAGCTGACGCAAAATAAAGGTGGCGCCGATGACGATCAAGGGCAGGACGCAGGGAAGCACCAGAGCTCGCACCGGCATAAACTCCTCTGAGATTGGCACGAAAATTTTTACCAGGCTGTCGCGGTTGGCAAATATTTTCATTGCTCCGGGCAAGTCGGCAAAACCGGCGGCGCCATAGCCACCTACCGTGGTGCCGATTATCGCCTGACGAAAGTAAGCGAAGACAATCAAGGTAATCAGGAAGGGCGCGGTGGCTAAAACAATTTCTTTCAGTCGGTCCAGTAAAACGGCCTGGACCGGTCTGGCCGCGGCGCGGGCGATTGCCTGCGGACGTGGTGTGCGGGCCGTGACGTGCTGTGGCAGGCAAGCAAGTAAAGCGATTGCCGCGGGCAGGGAGACGGCGATTTCTTTACTCGCCAGAGCCAGGATAAAAAATACGAGCGAGAGCAGCAGGTAGCCTTTTTCTCTCCCTAATTGCAGACGTAAAAAGCAGAAGAGACTGGCCAGATAGAAACAGGTGGCAAAGCTGTCCACGCGGCCGATTATCCAGGCTACCGATTCGGCATGGAGGGGATAAACACTGAAGAGCAGGCCGGCCCACAGGGCTGTCAGGGCGCCGCTTCGGCCACCGAGACGGCCGGTTATTTCCAGGGTGATCAAAGAGACCAGAATCGAGCAAGTGGCAAAGACGACGATATTGGTAAAGTGATAACCGAAGGCCTTGGTGTGGAAGAGCAAGTAATCGATGAAAATGGAAAAGGAAATAACCGGTCGATAGCTCTTCATAATGTCGGAGCCACCCCAGTTTGAGGTGAAGTTGTTCAAGAAGGGTGTGAAGTCACCGCTGAAGACTCGGGCTACATAGTCGAGATGGAGATAATCGTCGAGCAGGAAGCCCATTTTGAGCGTGGCGCCATAGGAAAAAAATACCGAAAGGACAATCAAAATGCCTGCCGTGGTCATCTGGGTTTTGGTGGCCGGCCAGGTAATCTCGGCTTTTTCTAATTTGCGAAAACTGGCTTGCTCTAAGGCTTGGGTCATTGTCGATTTTTTTCTGTGTTTTCTGTGTTTATCTATTTATTAATCTGTCTAAATTTGAAAATTGAGCGGGTCCGAAAAATAGCCAATCACTTTACCATCAGCGTCCACCGCCGCGATTTTGATCTGGAAAAAGCCATGGCCCTTGATGCCGGCAAAGGAAAGCGGCACGGCCCGACCGGCCAGTTTGCTCATCGTCGAAGTATAAAGCGCGTGCGGCGAAATTTCGCGATCGCGCAGACTGCCGCTGTAGTGCTCGAACCAGCTATTGGGCTTTGATACTTCGCAGAGAGCCGATTTTGCCCCGGGCACGCTGGACACGTCATAATTGAAGGTCGGCCTCGGTCCGTGCACGCGACAGATACCGTCTACTCCCTCGATCAGATCTCGGCCATCCGCCTCGATGCGAGGCAAACTGTCCTGCAAGCTGAGCAAGGTCAATCTTTTGATCTTGAGCGGCAGTGGACAGGCGATTGTTTTGAGCATGAGATTTTCGACTAGATCTTGTTTGAGCCAGCTTTTGTGCTCGGAGAGCTGGAATGTGATTACGCCATGATTGGCTTCGGCCTCTTTCAAAATCGGCAGAGCCATATTGCTCTCACCAAAAATCAGATCGAGGGCGGCGTCTTTGCCGGTCGGCGCGTCGTGCAATGCCTTCAAGGTGCCGGGTTCCAGCGCGACTTCCAGGGCGTCGATATCTAAAGCGGACTGATGTAAGGGAGGGGAGATCGCTACAGTATCATCGTTAAGTATTAGTGGTGGCGCATTGCTGCCCGGCGATGCTGCCTCGGAATTTGGTGAAGCACCATCGAAGTCCAGGGTCTTGAGTTTGAGCGACCCGCGCTCCCAGGCGTAAAAAATAGCACCGCCATTAGCTTTGTTCTGGCATTCTTTTCTTAAGCGGCGCAGGCGCGAAACACTGATCAAATCAGCGTCTCCGTAGGTGGCTGGTTCGAAAGTATAAATCTGCTTTGTAAAATCGGCCGGTGCCAGCGGCGGTGTCAGCATCACTGACATGGTGGCGCCGTTATAGAGCATGTGCGCGCCGCGGTAGCTCTGAGGAATATTGAGGATGACGATTTTTTTGTCCGGATTGCTGGTCGCCGCCTGACACAAGGCGCTCTGGAAAGACTTGAGCTCGAGCATGGCATGCTGCCAGGGTCCGTTGTCCTTGCTCGTCACGGTTGCCAGTGTGATGACGAAAAAGGCAAGCAGGGTGAGGCGCAGGGGCAAGAAGAAACGATCGATGACCGCTTTTTTCGACTGTAGCGGTGGTATCAACAGCAGGGCTAGCAAATAGGCGAGCGGGACCGTGGCAAAGTAGACGAAGCGGCTTCCCTGTAAGGTCTCGGTCAGATTCCAGACCTGGTAGGTGGGCGCCAGCGACAAGACCAGCCAGCCCAGACCAAAGGCGAGGGAGCGCAGTGCCGATCCCCTTTTTCGGGCCGTGCAAAGGGCCAGGATAAAATTGGCCCCGGCCAGCATGTAGAGCAATTTAAGTTCTTTGAGCAGGCCATTGTTATGTCCGAAAACGTCGATGTTGAGCGGGAAAAGCACCCGAGCCAGCGCTCCGTCGTAAAGCCAGCGTTTGGCCAGGCTGCCGGAGAGACCCTCGCCAATAGAGCCCTGATAGCCACCGGATATGGTGCCCAGCGCCAGGGTGCGTAAAATCATGTATACAAGGAGAAGAGCCCAGAATGGCATGGACCTTTTGATGCCGTCAAAAAACTGCTCGCGCAGGGTCCGGGGCGACGCGCCTTCTTTTGATGGTATTAGCCAGAAAAAGAGAGTCACGGTCGGCGGCAGGGCAATGGCCATTTCTTTCGAGCAGAGACTGAGGGTAAAGGCGACGAACGAGGCCACCAGGCTGAGCTTGCGGCTGGAAGACCTGGTCAGATGCTGGCTGGTCAAGAGGAAGGCCAGAGAGGCCAGGTAGAACATGCAAGCGACGCTGTCCACCCGGGCAATGATCCAGGCTACGACTTCGCAATGCAGGGGATTGACGCTAAATAGTAGGGCGGCGGCAAGGCCGGCCCAGTAAGAAAGGGGCGCGGTTAGCTGTTCGTCTGCCTGGGGCTGAGGGCCCGGGTAAAAATTTCTGGTCAGTCCTTTGACGACGATATAGAGCAACAAGCTGCAGGCTGTCTGGAAGAGCAAATTGCTCAGATGGAAGCCGGCGGCATCAGCGCCGAAAAAGAAGTAGTCGAGGGCGAGGGTGAGCGAGATCAGCGGTCGATAGAAGGTCGTGCCCTCGGCCTGCATCCAGTTGCCCCAGAAGTTTTTGGCCAGGCTGAGCCAGTCTCCGCTAAAAACATTCTTGAGATAGGCGACGTGCAAAAAGTCGTCGGCCAGGAAATAGCCGTTTATGACTCGAACGTAACAGATCCAGTTTAGAGCGAAAATCAGCGCCAGGGCAAAGAGGTCTCGCCACAGCCCGGCTACAGCCTTTCTGGGGCTGGCTTGCGACAGGATCTGGGTGGGTGCGGCTGTGGTCACTGGCTTATTATATTGATGCCAAGCATTTTATATTGATGCCAAGCATCTCAATCTGCCTTTGGTAAAGGTAATCTAGTTGTAAGAGAACTTTTCAGTAGAACATGGTCTCGGATTCTGGGGGTTGTCACTATCTCGGTTGTCTCGGCGGAAGAATTAGCCAATAAAAAAGCTCTGGCCTTTCCTGAGGGTTTTCTCTGGGGTGCAGCCACTTCTCACTTTCAAGTGGAAGGACATCCCAAAGAGATTGCTCATCGCCTCTCTGACTGGGCGCTCTGGACCGCTCAGAGCGGTCGCATCTCCGACAATACCACCGCCGATCGAGCTTGTGAGTTTTATACGCGTTACGAGGATGATATTGCGCTCATCAAGGAGCTCAACCTCAACGCCTTTCGCCTTTCATTCAATTGGCCCGCTCTGCTCAGCGACGAAACCGACGGCACGAGCGTGCATCGCGCTTTAGATCCGGTCCAGGTGCAGTATTACCGCAATCTCCTGAGCGCTCTCAAGGCGCAGGGCGTGACTACCTTCGCTACTCTCTTCCATTTCACCCTGCCCGAATTTTTAGCGGCCGCCGGCGGTTGGGAAAATCCGATGGTGATCGAGGCCTTCGAACATTTTTCCAGGCTCTGTGCTGAATCTTTTGGCGACCTGGTCGATTACTGGATAACTATTAATGAACCGCTTGCCTACGCTTATCAAAGTTTTATTTCGGGTTTGTGGCCGCCGGGCAAAAGGGGAGAATATCTTTCCGCCTTCACCGTTATTAGACATATGCTTGAAGGACACGCTCGCGCTTATCACGCCATAAAATCAGTGAACGGGGCCAGCCAGATCTCGTACACAATGCACTGGCGTCCCTTTGTACCGAAAAATCGGCTCAATCCCCTCGATTATGTGGCGCGTTTTTTCCGGGACTATGTCTTCAATCATTTATTTCCCGAAGCCGTGCAAACCGGCGTGCTGCGCTTTCCTTTCCCCCTCAATTACAACCCTTTCGTCAGGAAGGTGGCCGGTCGAGTCGACGGACTGATCAACACTTGCGACTATCTGGCGATCAACTATTACACTCGTGAACTCTCGCAGTTCAAATTTATCTGGCCCCTCGACCTCTTCGGCGAACGTTCTGATAAAGCTGAGCTCGACACCAACGACATGGGCTGGGAAATTTATCCGGATGGACTTTTCGATCTTCTTACCCGCGACACGCTGCCCTATCAAAAAAATGGCGACGGTTCGAAGCGACCGATCGTGATCACCGAAAATGGCTATGCTGCTACTTTTGAGGCTGAGCTCACCGAAGGCGATTGGTCTCTGGCGGACCAGACCAGGATCAGTTACCTGACCGCTCATCTTAAAGCTATCCACCGGGCCATCGCTCTGGGTGTGGATGTGCGCGGCTATCTCTACTGGTCTTTGCTCGACAATTTTGAATGGGCCGAAGGCCTCAGAGCGCGTTTTGGTCTGGTGCGCGTCACCTTTTCCACCCAGGAGCGCATTTTGCGTGCAAGTGCCCGCGTCTATGGCGAGATCGCCCGCAATAACGCCGTCGATCCCGACATTCTTTTGGCACCGTCTAAAAACACTTTGCTGTGACACCTGGAGTTGGCTCATGGTCAGAAATATCAGTCCGTTAAAATTTTTCGCCGGTAAGAAGCTTTGCAGGCCGGTTGTTCTATTACCTCTATTGTGTCTGTTGAGCCTTGCTCTCTGGCCGACCGGCAGCGCGCTCGGTCCTGCTTCCCTGAACTCCTTTAATCCATTTGATCCTTTACCTGCCCTCGCTCAGGCACCGGTCTCAGCCGAGGAAGCCAGCCCCGAACCGGTCAAAGCCAAATTGGTGAGCGACGGTACTGGTATCGTGCCTGGTGGCAAGTTCAAGCTCGGCGTGCAGTTTGATATCCAGCCCGGCTGGCACACTTATTACAAAGATCCTGGTGATTCGGGCATGCCGCCCAATTTTACCTGGACGCTGCCGGCAGGCTTCAGTGCCGGTCCCATACTCTGGCAAAAACCGCACAAAACTGTCGAAGCCGAGATCGTCGCATATGGTTATGAAGGCACCGTCTTGCATGTGAGCGAGCTGAGCGCACCTGCCGATTTGAAAGTCGGTGCTAAAGTGACGTTCAAAGTAAAAGTAAAATATCTGACCTGCAAAGAAATTTGTCTGCCCGGCAAGGCCGATCTGGAAATTACCCTGCCGGTTGTAGCCTCACCGGCAGCGGTCGGCAAATCAGCAGAGGCTCCTGCCTTTGATGCTGTCGGCGGTGGCTTCAACGATCCGGTCTCGACACTGTCTGTGACACCACCTGGTGATCATCAGTCCGCCTCGGCGGGTGCGCCTGCCGCCGATGATCATAGTGCTAATGATAAGGGCGGCAATAGCGGGGGCGGTGAAAATAAGAGCGGCAAAGTTTCGGTCCTGGATCAAAACTACGGCGCCTCCGAGAGTCTGGTCAACTATATCCTGCCCGCCTTTCTAGGTGGTTTGATTCTCAATGTCATGCCCTGCGTCTTGCCTGTGATTGCTATAAAAGTATTGAGTCTGCTCGAGCAAGCCAAGGAAGAGCCGGCTAAAATCAAATTGCTCGGCCTTGTCTTTGCCGCGGGCATAATTTCTTCCTTCATGGTCCTGGCCCTCACCGTCATCGCCATCAAGGCCGCCGGCCAGTCGGTGGGCTGGGGCTTTCAGTTTCAATATCCAGGCTTTGTCGTGATCATGGCGGCGGTAATACTGCTGATGTCGCTTTCGCTCTTCGGACTCTTTTATGTAAATGTCCAGGCCAGTGGGCAAATAGACAAACTTGCTCGTCAGGAAGGTCTGGTCGGTACATTTTTTAAGGGCGTGCTCGCCACCGTTCTCTCCACCCCTTGCACGGCGCCGTTTTTAGGCGCGGCACTGGGTTTTGCTTTTGCCCAACCGGCCCAGATCATCGCTTTGATCTTTTTTACTGTCGCCCTTGGTATGGCCTCGCCTTATTTGCTTCTGACGATCAATCCTAAATGGATGAAATTCCTACCCAAGCCCGGCGACTGGATGGACAAATTCAAGCAGTCCATGGGCTTTGTCATGCTCGGCACTGTAATCTGGTTAGACTATGTTCTGGCCAGCGAATTGAGTGCCATGACTTTGATGTGGGTCAATTTCTGGTTTGTCGGCGTCGCTTTTTGCGCCTGGATCATTGCTTCTTTTAGCGACTTGAGCAGCAGCCAGACCAGGCGCAATAAAGTTTTTGCCAGTGCTGCCGCCACTTTTGCTCTTTTTACCTATATCTGTTTTTTCCTGCAACCGGGCGTTATCGCCGCTCTTTTGCCGGGTAGTAGTGCTACTGCCGGTAGTGCTGATCACAGGGCCATGGGCGTTGGTGCCTCTGCTTCCGGCGTTGAGTCCGGCGTTGATTCCGGTGCTGTTTCCGGTTCTCCGCCGCCAGCCAGAAGCGGGGCAATAGCTGATTCCAATGAATACGGCATCAACTGGGAGCCATTCACTGTGCAAAAATTGAACGACGCCCTGAGCGACAAAAAAACCGTCTTCCTCGATTTTACCGCTGACTGGTGTCTGACCTGCAAAGTCAACGAGAAGACCGTACTGGCTACAAAGGCAGTTTCCGAGCAGCTCAAGGCCCTGCATGTGGTGACGATGAAGGCCGACTGGACCAAGCAAGACGCTGACATAACGAAACTCCTGAACAAATTCAATCGTTCAGGAGTGCCGTTGTATGTCATTTTTCCGGGTAATCATCCCGATAAGCCGATCGTCTTGCCTGAGGTAATCGACCAGAGTCTGGTCATCGCCAAATTGCAGGAAGCGGTCAAATAGGCTGATTAAGCCAGGGTTTTGACGAGCTCGAGCAGGTCGGCATTGGTCGGCATGCCTTCGATCACTTTGCGCACGACGCCGCTTTTGTCGATGACAAAGGTGACGCGATTGGCAGTCGCTTTGCCTTCGATGACTGTGCCGTAGGCTTTGCCTGTGACACCACCGACATCGGCGAGAAGAGGCTGCTTGAGGCTGTATTTGCCGGCAAATTTGCCGTGGCTGTCGACATTGTCGCAGGAGATGCCGAGCGGCTGGGTGTGCAATTCTTCAAACTTGGCCAGGTCTTCGGAAAAGGCGCACATTTCTTTGGTGCAGCCCGGTGTATCGTCTTTCGGATAAAAGGCCAGGATGACATTTTTTTTGCCGGTGAAGTCGGCCAGTTTGATATTGCCGGCGGCCTGTGAGCCGACGAAGGCGGGGAGGTCGAAAGCTGGGGCTTTGTCGCCTTCTTTCAAAAGCTCAGTGGTTGCTTGCGGTGATGTCATAAATTTTCCTCTGAACAAAAAACTACTCCGGAAATCTCACTCAATCGAGCCGATTATCCGGAGTAGTCATTGTTTCAGAACGGGGCTTGCTAGTGCGTTAACTGGAGGCAATTGGCTTAGCGCTGCTTCATTAACCCTCTATGGCATGTAAGAGTGCGATCACTTGCATCCATTAGTGGATAGATTAGTGCATTAATTAGCCGCCGTGAATGGTGGAATGTATCGTCTCGAGCAGGCCATCGATTTTTTGCAGGTCTGTCTGCTCCAGAAATACTGCCAGGATGCCGACATCGACATCGGTCAGCACTGTCGTCTTGAATTTCTGGCCGTCACCGTTGGTGAGCTCGGTGAGCATGACCATCTGTTTGAGTTTGCCGATCTCGAGCTTTTTGGTGGCCAGATTGGAGGTGGAAAGCAGTGCGGTGGACAGAGCCCCCAGCATGTCTTTATCCCAGCCAGCGCCGACTGTGGAGGCGATCACCAGGCCGTCGTGGCCGACGATCAGTGAACCGGCCACACCTTCATAAGTGTCGATGGCGTTGAGAATATTTTTGATCCCTTCGCCGCGGGCGGCGGAGATGATCTTGGCGGTGCTCAGTCCCGAGCCTATTTTTCTGTTCTCACCGCTCTTGATGATGTTTTCGACTGCCTGGACGTCGAGCAATAGCTTGCCTATCGTCTTCATCGTGCCGCCGGTTTCACCACCGACTTTGGCAGCCGGAGCCTTGGATGAAAGGCGTCCGAATTCTTTTACTTCTTTGTATTTAGCAGGTTTGCCATCAGGCCCGGTGGCAGCCGGTGTGGCTGGCTGAGCGGCTGCTGGTGTTGCTGATGCTGCTGCGGGCGTTGCTGCCGGTGGTGTGGGTGTGGGAGCGGGTGGTGTGGGTGTGGGAGCGGGTGGTGTGGGAGCGGCGGGAGCAGCGCTATCATCGCTGCCTGGCTCGCCTTTGACTTTAGCAAGAGTACTGGCGTTGACTTCAAGCTGTTCGCCTTCGGTCAATTCGGAGAAAATGTTGTCCAGTTCTTCGCCGAGATTGTCGCCGAACAGTCCGCCTTCGCTGTCCGCCTCGACTTCAGCTTGCGGCGACTCAGCCGCGTCGCGCGCTTGCACGGGGGCGGCTTCTGCCAAGGCTTCAGTTTCTGCCGCCGCGACTGCAGATTTAGCGGGCAGTACGTCTTTTACTTCTTTTTGCGCTTCTGGCGGGGCAAGCTCAGAGAAGATATCATCGATTTCGGAGTCGACGCCATCGCCAAATAGATTGCTCTGAGAATCGTCTGCCGAGGCTTCATCGAAGGCGAGCGGCTCTGCACCGGATGCGGTGGCGTCACCACCGGCGGTGGGACTTTCGACTTGCGTCTCAACTGATTTAGCAGTCAGTACGTCTTTGACTTCGAGTTGAGCTTCGGGCGGGGCAAGCTCGGAGAAGATATCGTCGATTTCGGAATCGACACCGTCGCCAAATACATTTTCACGCTTTTCGTCTTCAGCTTTAATTTCCGCCGGCGCTTCTTCTTCTAGAGGAGGCGCTTCTTCTAGAGCTGGTGCTTCATCTAGAGCTGGTGCTTCATCTAGAGCTGGTGCTTCTTCTAGCGCCGGTGCTTCTTCCAGCGCCGGAGCTGCTTCCAGAGCCGGTTCTTCTGACGGTGGGGGGGGCGGTGCTGGAGTCGGTTCGGAAATCAGGGCTACAGGAGCCGTTTCCGCCACTCTGGGCTGAGCGACGCGTGTCGGTGTGGCGGCGACTTCAGGCACGCCATCGCCTTTAAATACCGTGTCGAGAGTGAGCTCGACAGGCGGCTCGATGGGCTTGGGCGCTTCGCTGACTCTGGCTGCGACTTCGGTGGCCGGCTCGTCGTCATCGAGGCGATCGAGGAGGCTGCGCAAGCTGTCGGGTTCGTTTTCTTCTTTGAGCGACTGCGGAGTGGGCATGAGCGGGCCGGAGCCGCTGGCCGAAAGAGCGTTCAGCTTAGTAAAGGTACTGGTGTTGCGACGCTTGACGGCAGCCAATTTATTATTGGTATTGCTCGGCGACGCCGTTGTGAAGCCGCTCGGGCTGGCTGCAGCAGCGCTTGTCGGGGTGTTGGAGCTTTCGCCGAGTGGTTGCATGGCCGGCATCGAGCTGCGCGAGGAGGAAGCGCTGGCAAATGATGAAGAGCGTGTCGAGTCGGTCGGCGGAGCTGCTGGTTCAATTTTTGCTTGAGCTGTATTGGCAAAATCTTCGGCCGGGGTTGAATAATCAATCGATGCCGGTGTCGAAAAGTCGGTGGCCGGAGCGCTGAAATCAGGAGCGGATTCTTGTGCTTTTGTTTCGCCAATCGGTTCTTCTTCATCATTGAATTTGTCGAGCAGAGCCGCCACATCGGTCGTCTCTGCATCCTCAGCCGGCAAATCCAGGGAGTCGGCGTCTGCGCCGAAAGCAAATTGATTGGGAGTCTCGGCGAGAGCGGGGCCTTCGTCTTCTTTGATTTTGGCGTCGAGAATGCTGTCGAGGAAACTGCCGGGAACGTTGTCTTCGCTGGTGCCGGCCGAATTGGAGTAATTCTCGGCGTTGTCGCTGAGAATATCGGGCAGGGGTTCGGAGGTGTCCGCTTCATTCACATTAATGAATGAGTTCCCTTCCAGAGCCGGGTCTAGCTTGCTGTCCGATAAATCTTGACCGGGCAGAGGCTCATCGTCCATGCGGTCGAGCAAATTAGCCAGTGAGCCATCGTCGCTGCCGCGCGATGAACCACTTTTTTCTTTTTTGTCGCGCTCGGCCGGTTCGCGCAGCTGAGGTTTCAGCTCCTGGCCTGGTTCGGTCAGCGAAATCGCTTTCAAATTTGTCATCGTGCTGCGCAGGGAGCGGCCGTCGGCGGACCGGTCAGCGTAGGCTGCAGCTTTTTCCCATTTTGCCTGAGTCTCGGGATCGACTTTGACTGCTTTGAGTCGACCCAGTTGCGCTTCGGCAACCTGGGTGTCGGCGAAGCTTGACATCTGTTCTGATTGCATCAGGTTTGTGGCGGCAATGAGAGCGGCCAGATTCATAATGCCGAAAGCGGCGGCGTTGAAGTGTAAAAGCCAGTCTTCTTGAATGACTTGAAAAGCGGTAATCGTGTTTATATTGGCCAGTACGCCGAAAAATCCGATAAAAGAACAGGTGACCAGAAAAGCGCGCATCTGCTGGATGAAGGGGCAGGCGCGGTAGGTCGAAAGAGCAAAAAGAAAGGGCAGGATAAGCTGAGCGGCGGCGAATGGTGCGGCCGGCAAGTCGTAAATCAGAACGGCAGTGGTGCCATTGTAAGGTACTCCTAAGACGAGCACCGTTCCAACGATTAACGCTCCGATGCCGGCTGCGGATTTGCGGAATTTGAGTCTATACATTGAGCTTAGCTAGTCTACCTTTCCCAGGCCAGATTACACGTCCAAATCAGTTGCTACCTTTATACCCCGCCCGATCGGATCTAACATTTGATCCTAAACTATTTAGAGATGCTTTTCCGAATTTGCCGCGACCTAATCCTGGCAAGTTAGCCCCAAATGTCGTCTAGAGCCTGAATGAAGCTCCTAATTCGCTGCTCAAACTTTCTCTGACCTGGGCCATGACTTTGTCGATTTCTTCACCGCTCAGGTTTTCTGTGGCATGCTGGAAGGTCAAGCGGTAGGTCAGTGCGACATTGCTTGCCTCTTTATCAGACTGAAAGACACTGATCAGTTCTGTCTGTTTGATATTGGCTCCGGCTTTTTTAGTGACCAGTGAGACGATCTCTTGATGAGTCGGTTGGCGCTTGCTCTTGTCAAAGTCGGCGGTGATGTCGCGCACTACCGATTGCGAAGTAGCAATCTCGCCGAACTTTTTCGCTTTGCGCTCGCCGGCTATTTTTTGCAGATCCAGCTCAAAGACAAAGGCGTCCTGGCGAAGACCAAGTTGGTCCTTGGTTTTGGGATGTAGTTGACCGACATAGCCCAGGACGATGGCGTTGTCCCAGAGACTCTGGTTCGCCTGCTCGCCGCCTTTTTTTGCCGGTCGGTTAAGAGCGACGACGGCTGAGCGGAAGGGATGCAACCATGGCAACTCTTTTTCGACAACTTGATTTTCGGGGCTGAAAAATTGATAGCGCCGACTTTCAATGCCCAGGCTCTCGAAAATATTTTCTACGAGGCCTTTGGCCGTGTAATAGTCGACATTTTGTAAGCGCGCTTTTTCACCGCATATGATGCCGGCCAGACGCAGATTTTCTCTGACGCCTGTACCATTTGAAGCCGACTGGCCATTATCGCCCTCGCTCCGCTTGCCGGCTTTATTTTTATCGGTACTTGTTTTGCCTCCTTCGCTTCCTTCGCCGTCAGCTTGGCCTTCCCTTAAATAGACGCGACCGGATTCATAGAGCCAGACGTTTTTGGCGCCGTGATTTTGATTGTAGGCGGCTGCCTGCAATAAGCCGGGAATCAGACTCTGGCGCAGGGCCTGGTGATCTTTCGAGAGGGGATTGAGGACGCTTACCAGTTTGCTTGCGGAGAGGCCGGGCGAATCGCCGGGGACGAGCGAGGAGAGCCAGGCTTCCGATAAGCCCTGGGCCGAAAGGCTGGTGCGCAAAAGTTGCAGGCTGTCTGCCGGAGCTTCGCGGGCAAAGGTAGCGGAAGGCATGATCGCCGGAATTTTGTCGTAGCCGTTCAAGCGGCAGACTTCTTCAATCAAATCGATTTCGCGGGTGACATCGGCCTGACGGAAGCTGGGCACCGATACGTCCAGGGTTTCAGCGCCGTCTTTTGCATCGGCTCTGCCTTCTGAGACAACGAAGCCGAGCGGTGTCAGAAGACTTTTCACCTGAGCTGCCGGGATTTCGATACCGAGGATGCGCTTGATTTGCGGCATGCGCAATGTCAGCTTGCTGGGCGCTACTTCGCTCGTGCCGCTGGTCGAAAGCGTCACCGCTTGAGCGCCGCTTTCGGTGCAGTGTTTGGCGATGAGATAGGCGGCGCGCTGCCCGGCGTTGAGCACCGAGGCGACATCGACGCCGCGCTCGAAGCGCAAGCTGGCGTCGGAAGAAAGGCCAAGCAAGCGCGATCCGCGCCGGACGACCGCTTGACCGAAGCACGCCGCTTCCAGCAAGAGCGTGGTGGTGGCATCTGTAACTTCGCTATCCTGACCGCCCATAATGCCGGCAACACCTATGATGCGAGCTTCCGGAGCGCGGCTGTCCAGCGCCGGTGCGTCGACGATGACGAGCATCTCGCCGGTGAGGGTGCGTTCCCGACCATCGAGGGTGGTGATTTTTTCGCCGTCTTCTTCGCGGGCGCGTCTGACACCGACGGCGGTGTGTTTGATTTTGGCCTTGTCATATGCATGCAAGGGCTGGCCGAGTTCGTGCATGACGTAATTGGTGATGTCGACGACGTTGTTGACTGGGCGCAAGCCGATCGCTTCCAGGCGTCTGGAGATAAAAGCGGGTGCCGGACCGATTTTTACATCGCTGATTTCTTGCATGCTGAAAAAAGGGCAATCGGCTTGATTGCTGGTTTGTCTGTCTTCCTGACGCCAGATTTTTATTGTCTGCGAAGCAGGGGCGGGACTGGTCAACTCGGAGAGCGACCAGGGTGGAGTCTTGAGTGGACGATTGAAAAGGGCGGCCACTTCACGGGCCAGACCCTGCACCGAGAGCGCATCGCCGCGGTTGGAGCGGGGCTCGACGTGGAGGATGTAATCTGGTTTCAGGCCGAGCAAATCCTGGATATCCTGGCCGAGAGCAGGTGCTTTGCCGTTGCCGTTCAAAATGAGAATGCCTTCGCCGGCCCCTTCACCCAGGTCCATGCCGAGCTCGGGAGGCGAGCAGAGCATGCCGTTCGAATGTACGCCGCGAATAGCCGATGCTTTGATCAGCAGTGCGCTGCCGTCCTTGCGGTTCACCACTTTCGCACCGGGCAGGGCGACTGGTACACGTTGACCGACTTCGATGTTTTGAGCGCCGCAGACAATTTCCAGTGGATCTTCCCCGTCTTTGATGCGGGTCTTAGTCAGTCTTATTTTGTCGGCATTGGGGTGGGGATGGATCTCGACAATCTCGCCGACAACGATCGGGCCGATCAGATCGGCACCAAAGACGGTTACCTCTTCCACTTCAAAAGCACCCATCGTCAGCCGTTCGGCCAGTACTTGCGGTGTGATGCCTTCGAGGTCGACGAAGTCGCTAAGCCAATCAAAAGAGAGCTTCATTTAAAACTGCTCCAAAAAACGCAGGTCATTAGTGTAGAAATGGCGAATGTCATTGATGTCGTATTTGAGCATGGCCAGGCGCTCCAGCCCCATGCCGAAAGCGAAACCGCTAAATTCTTCCGGGTCGATGCCTACTCCTTTGAGGACATTTGGATCGACCATGCCGCAACCGAGCAGTTCAAGCCAGCCACGGTTGCCGCAGGTGCGGCAGCCTTTACCGGAGCAAAAGGGGCACTGGCTGTCCAGTTCGGCCGAAGGCTCGGTAAAGGGAAAAAAGTCCGGACGGAAGCGAATCTGCAAAGGCTTTTTGAAGAGGGCGCGGATAAAGGCTTCGAGAGTGCCTTTCAATTGGCCGAAGGTGACGTCGCGATCGATGAGCAGACCTTCGACCTGATGAAAGAGTGGATATTTGCGGGCGTTTATTTCTTCGTTTCTGTAGACGCGGCCCGGTGAGATGATGCGCAGAGGCGGCTTGTGCTTTTCCATGACGCGAATCTGGACGTTGGAGGTCTGACTGCGCAGCAATACTGACTGCCCGATGTTTGTATAGAACGTATCCTGCTCGTCGCGAGCCGGATGATTGGCTGGAGTATTGAGGGCGTCAAAGTTGTAATAGTCGGTTTCGACTTCCGGGCCCTCGGCGACGCTGAATCCCATGCTGAAGAAGATCGTGTTGATTTCTTCGATCAGCTGAGTCAGCGGATGGATGTGGCCCGACGCGATACGGCTGCCCGGCAGAGTAACGTCGATGGCATCCCCGGCCAGACGAGAGGATAGGCCCTGCTCGTAAAGTGCGGTGTGCTTCTCTTTGAGAGCGCCTTCCACTTTTTGTTTGACGATGTTGGCCAGCTGTCCGACCCGCGGTCGGTCAGTCTTATCGAGGCTATTGAGAGCTCGCAAGATCGTCGTCAGCTCTCCTTTTTGACCGATAAAAGCCAGACGGGTCGCCTCGACCTTTTCCAGGCCTTCGGGGTCAGTCAGAGCGACAGCCTCGATTGCTCTCAGTGCTCGCCCTTCCAGATCGCTGATTTGTTTTTCTAATTCGTGCATCTTGATATCACTGATTGCCTACGTCCCAGGGTTTTCCACCTTAACAGACCGGGCTGCATTTTTTGCTTTGGGACAAAGCAGTCTTTGCGATTCGCAAAAACTGAGCGATTTATTAGCTAATTTTCTAAAAAGTAATATGTATGTCTTAAAATAGTAGGTAAGTTTCGGGATTCCCCGACTTCTTGTTTTTTAGGATTAGTTTGTGCCAAGACCCAAATTTAAAAAAAGACCGGCGCAGACTATACCGACGACGCGGGTTTCAGTGATTGTAGTCAGCGACGAGAAAAAAATACTCCTCGTCAAGCATCGCAAAGGCAACCGTCAGTACTGGGTTTTGCCCGGCGGTCGTCTGGAGTACGGTGAGACCTTTGTCGAATGCGCTGTGCGTGAAATGCGTGAGGAGACCGGTCTCGACGTGGAAGTCGATGACTTCGTCTATCTCTCCGAAGCGATTGCTCCCGATCGTTCTCGGCACATTGTCAATATTTACCTGACCGCCCACGTTGTCGGCGGTACCCTGCAGGTCGGCGACGAGCCGGTGCTGGCCGGGGTCGATTTCGTGCCGATCGAGGAGCTTTCGCGGCTGACACTTTTCCCACCAGTGGGTAAAGTCGTAATCGAATCGTTACCGACGGCAACCAAAGGGGCGATTAAATATCTTGGAAATCTCTGGGTGTAGTATCATTGCCTGCCCACAAGCATAAGTTGTAAGACTGAGCAATTAGTCAGGAGATTTCAGTATGCCGCAGCAAAAAGGTATGAAGCGCGCCGCCAAGGTCGCTCTTCGCGCTCGTAAAAAAGCGAATGCCAAGATAACAGCCTTCAACCGTCAGGTTAACAAGGTCCTCAAGGAAGTGGAAGCGCAGACCGCTGCCAAGCCCGAGAAAAAGGCCAAAGCCGAAAAAGCAGCGAAAGCCGAAGCTTAGTTGGCCAATCGGGCGATCGCCAGTCCGACTCTGACGCATGTATGAGCTGGGCCTGCCGAACTTCCGGCAGGCTCGCTTTTTTGTGTCTGGCGGGCCATGGACCGAGTCGCTCCGCTGCCTGAAATTCAGAAATGGAGATTTAGCCCATGCCTTCGCCATAAGTGAAGGTGATGCCGCCGACAATCACGTCCGAGCCTGGCTCGACCCCTTCTTGTAATAGCTCTTCGATAACGCCCATGACGCGCAGTCTCTGGAAGAGGTGGAAGAGTGATTCCGGGTCTTTCAGGTCGGTGACATTGACTAGGCGTGTCGGACGGTCTCCAAGGACCACGAAGGCGCCATTGCGTTTCTCGATTGAGTAAGTCCTGCTCGGATGTTCTTTGGCCGCTTCATCGACCGGCAGGGCCTCTCTTTCTAACTCTTTTTCACGGTTCTTGGACTCTTCTACAAGCCTGCCGCAGGCGAGCATCAAGTCGGCCGTACCTTGACGGGAATAGGCTGAAATAGTCGAGATGCTGACCGGTTTGTGGGCCGCGGTATTTTCGGCGAAGTGCTTCTCGATCTTTTCTTTGAGCTCCTGGGCTTCTTCCTCGAGCATCATTTCGCATTTATTGAGGGCGAGCAGCTGCGGCAGATTGCTCAGATGCTCGTCATAAAGCTCGAGTTCGCGATTAATGAGCTGGACATCGGCCAGGGGATCTTCGCTCGTGGCGTCGACGACATGGACGAGCACCCGGGTGCGTTCGACATGGCGCAAAAATTTGTGGCCGAGGCCGACGCCGGTCGAGGCCCCTTCGATCAACCCGGGGATGTCGGCCAGAACGAAGCCGTCCAGGCCGATTTGCTTGGACGATGGGTCGAGTTTGACGACGCCGAGATTAGGCTCGAGGGTGGTGAAAGGATAGTCGGCAATCTTTGGTTTGGCCCGTGTCACGGCGGCCAGCAATGTTGACTTGCCGGCATTGGGCAGGCCGATGATGCCAACATCGGCGAGCAATTTCAGTGTGAGCTCGAGTTTGCGCACGATGCCTGGTTCGCCCGGCTCACAAAAGTGAGGCGCCCGGGTGACCGGCGTGGCGAGCTCGGTATTACCGACGCCGCCATAGCCGCCCTGGCAGACCATGACGCGTTGTTTGTCCTCGGTCAGGTCCGCTATTGTCCGGCCGGTCTCTTTGTCGATCACGGTCGTGCCGACCGGTACGCGGATGGTCAGGTCTTCTCCGGCCCGGCCATGTCTATTTTTTCGGCTGCCTTTGATGCCGTTTTCGGCGACAAATTTGGCTTTGAAGCGAAAATCGATGAGCGTGCTCAGGTCTGTCGTCGCTTCGATGAAAACGCTGCCGCCTCGGCCGCCATTACCGCCGGCCGGGCCTCCCAGGGGCTCATACTTTTCTTTGCGCCAACCGATGTGGCCGTTGCCGCCATCGCCGGAGGTGACTTCTATTTCTACCTGGTCTATAAATTGGCTCATTGAATGAAGGATGGATACTCCGTCTGATAACTAATCAAGATTATAAGAATAATAGTCTCTACGAAGGAATTTATATATACTTCTTACTAGATCTGTTGGTTTTTAGTGGATTACGTGGCATCAGAATATCCGGGACCTAAAACTTTTGCCTGGCCAAGAGTTTATGCAAAACGCAAAAACGGCTGAAATGCATCCCCGAGCGTCAGGTGTCAGATGAATAGATACAGGGGAGGATCAGACCTTGGAAGAGAGAATCACAATCCACGAGAAAGCTCGCGGTGAGACCATCAATGTGTACATCGGTGAATACCGCGGTACAAAGTATCTTCATATCCGCGAATGGTACATGGATAAAGACCAGGAAGAAAAGCCCACCAAAAAAGGTGTTGCTCTTCCGATCGAAAAAATCGAAGCTCTCAAAGAGGCGATCGATCGCCTGGTGCCTCAGTCCAGTAAAGAAAGCTCCGGCAAAGAAAAAGCCTGATACAAACTCGGGTGGTTTCTTAACTGGAGCCGCCTGGACTGGTTCTATCAATTTTAGTCGTGTATGCTTAGAGGTCGTCTAAACCTTTGAGCTTTTAAAACATTGCCTAGTAACACTACTGGTCACACTACCGGTGATACCGCCGGACGCGCTGAAATAACTAAAAGTAGAAGAGCTAAAAGTATCGGTCCTGGCGTTTTTATTAAGTTAGCCTGTCTTCCCGCTTTACTATCATTGTCTCTGGCCGCCCCTGTTTTGCCCCAATGGCAGAACAGGGGAATGTCTTATGTGTTCGCTCCTCTGGCCGGCGCCGCTGCTGCCATCGAGGGCGATGATGGCCATAATGGCAATGATCAGCAAAGCTCGCCGGCAATAAGTCTCTCCAATAAAATGCCCAAGCAGGGCGAAGTGGTTGAGGTGCAGGTGAACGCGGCTGATCTTGGTGGCGATACCGCTGGAGGTGCGGCCGATCAGGGAGCGGACAGTAAGATACCGGCTCTAGAGGTTCTGGGCTGCAAGTACAAACTTTTTCCGGGCAAGACGGCCGCTGGCAGGTCAATATACCGCGCTTTATTTACGGTGCCTGTCGTCCAGAAGCCCGGCCCGCAAAAACTTATCTGCGGACCGCTACAGACAAACTTTGCGGTCAAAGACGCTGGCTTCCAGGTGCAGCGCTTGACCCTACCTCCATCCAAAAACAACTTTGTCACCGCCCCCGGTGAAGAAGAAGCTGTCGATGCCGCCAAAGCGACCGTCTCCAGCGAGCGTTTCTGGCAAGGCAATTTTGTGCGGCCTTCACATGCCAGGACCTCGGCTCCTTTTGGTATCCGCCGTATCGTCAACGGCAAGCTTTTGCCCGATTATTTCCACTCCGGCCTGGATTTTGCCGGTTTCGCCGGCAGTCCGATCTATGCTACGGCACCAGGGACGGTGGTACTTGCTCAGGGCGGCGGCGTCTTCAAATTGCACGGCAATATGGTGGCGATCGATCATGGTCAGGGTGTTGTCTCTTTCTACATACATATGCAAAAAGTGCTGGTCAAGAAAGGTCAGCAGGTTAAAGGTGGAGAGCAAATCGGTATGGTTGGCTCGACTGGTCGCGCCAACGGCCCGCACCTGCACTTCAGTATCTATTGCAACAAAGTGGCTTCCAGTCCGCTTCAGTGGTTTAACAAAGCGCCTTAGAAATCGGTGGCTGGAATGGAAATGAATGCTTGCGGATTGGACCGGCTATCACGACAGGAAACAAAAAAGGAGCGTTGCCGCTCCTTTTTCGCTTTTCGAGATTCCTGAAAGTGATTTGAAAAAGGTTTCCTGGGGTTTCCTGAGCGATTTTCTCTGGGTTTCCGGGTTTCCTTGGTTACCTGAGCTGAATATCTGAACTGGTTTCCGGGATGCCTGTTGCGATTTTTAGATCGTCTGGGCTTTGGTCCAGAACGCTTCTTTGATCTGTTTGGAAGAAGTCGATTCGGAATTGATGGTCACGCTCGCTGGTGCAAACAAGAAGACACCGTCGCCGATGCGTTGTTGATGGCCATCGATGGCCCAGCAAGCGCCGGAGAGGAAGTCAACAACACGCTGACTCTGTTCGTTGTCCAACATGTGCAAATTGAGCAGTACGGATTTGCGACCACGCAGGTGCTCGACAATATCCAGTGACTCTTCAAATTGTCTTGGTTCGATAACCAGTACTTCGCTCATGGGCTGAGCATTAGGATGCTCAAGCACCTTGGCGCCTGTAGTGGTACCAATGCTAGTCGATGGTCTCGACAGCTTCATGATTGGTTCTTGTTGAACCGGATCTAAAGCCAATTGCCCATTTGTAGCGTAAACGTCGTCGGAAGTCTCAAACAAATCTTCGAAATCTTCACGTTCATAGTTGTCTGCAGGTCCAAACCAGAAGCTTTTGAACTTTTGAACGATGCTCACTACTCTCCTCCTTACCCTTTGGTCGCTTTTAAAAAAAGTGTCTTTACCCTAATCCGTCAAAATCCCTACTGAAAAAAACTTTTTAACTGTCAAAAATGGCTCTACCGAGCCGGATCATTGTCGATCCACAGGAGATGGCTTGCTGCCAGTCGTCGCTCATCCCCATCGAGAGCTCTTTGAGCTCGGTACCGTAGGTGGCGTTGAGCTCATCGCGGAGCAGGCGCAGTCCGTTGAAGCTGACGGCGGATGTCTGTATATCTGCGTCGAACGGAGTGATGGTCATCAGACCCTCAACCTTTATAGATTCTAGTTTGAGGATCTCGGGCATTGCTTCTTTCAGCTCTTGTATGGAAAAACCGGATTTGGCGTCGTCGCGGACGATTTTGACCTGGAGTAATACTCTTTGAGTGGTGCCTTTTTGGGAAGCGACTCGCGCTACTTCTTCGAGAAGTCGAAACGAATCGACGCTGTGTATGAGGGAAAAGTTTCCGACGGCCTGTTTGACCTTGTTTGATTGTAAGTGTCCGATAAAATGCCAGGTCGATTGTAGTGCTACTTGTGGTGGCAACATTGTGCGCTTTTTTAGCGCGTCTTGCAATCTATTTTCGCCAAAATCAGAAACTCCGAGGTTATGAGCTTCGGTTATTTGATCGATGGTGGCATGCTTGGTGACGGCGATCAGTTTGACCGGTCTATCACTAAGTGTTTCTCTCACTACTGCGAGATTTTGAGCCACTTTCGAAATACCCATCCCCTGTTTATGCGCTTCTTCATCGAGGTTAAACGACTGACTTGGTTTTGCGCCTGGTGAAATCGCTGGAGATTTAAAACAGGCATCATATGTGATGCCATTTCGAGACATCCGGTGACGCCTACTATTAACACTCGGATAGACTTGGTTTGTCAAGTCTCCAGAGAAAATTTATCTTGGGAGTGGTGGCGTCTCTGGTGTTTGTCAGTGGGTTGAAGCTATATACAAACGACCCCAGGCTGTGGGTTTGCTTCGCTGTGTTTGTTTATGCCGCGTATGCCTTTCGTAAAGACCGCTGTGATATCTTCAGTGGTGCACTAATTTTCTTTAGTCTTCCTTGCGTTCGATGACCGAGGCCAGTCCGGCCGCTAAAATGCAGGCCGTTTCGCTGCGCAAAATGGTCCGACCGAGAGAGACCGGCTGGAATTTATTGGCGACGATCAGGGCCTGCTCGTCCTCGCTGAAACCACCCTCCGGTCCACCCAGGATAAATATTTCGAGGGGCGCATCCGTGGGCTTCGCGGCCGAGATGCGCTTGTAAAGAGTTGAAACCATATCTGGTGCCTTGCTGCGCTCGCTCAAAATCAATTTAAGAGCTCGTTCATCTCGGCGTGCCAGCTCGCTTAAAGGCAGCGGTTCGGCTAGTTCCGGCAGATAATAGCGCTCGCATTGCTCGGCCGCTTCTTTGCAAATCGACAGCCAGCGCCTGCTCCGGCCTTCCTCCCCTGCTTTTAGTTTAACGACGCAGCGCTCGCTATAAAAGGGCGCAATGCGGCTTACACCGAGTTCCGTCAGTTTCTCCAGAGCCCACTCGAAGCGATGAGCCTTGATCAAGGGTAAACAACTGGTGACTTTAAGAGTTGGGGGCGCCTGTCGGCTCACTTTCCCCAGGGCAAATTCTATATAAGTACGGCCGGCGTTGAGTAATTGTGCTTCGTAGAGATTGCCCAGGCCGTCCAAGAGCTCGGCCTGATCGCCGGCTTTCAGGCGCAGGACATTGCGCACCTGATGACTGAGGCGGCTCTCGTCTGAGCTGGCCCGGCCGCTCTGGCTGTCAATACAAGCCGGATCGATAAAAAAACGGTAGCGAGCTCTTTTGGCCTGGGCCATTTTGGTATTTCTCATTAAGTGCAGATCATCTTCGTCTGTCGATCGGCGTGATAGCGGGCTAAGGGGCGTGACAGCCGGGGATGTTATAATCGTCCCCCTTGGTATATTACTACCGCTCACCAAAATGGTGCTGTTGCCGCCCTCGGGGCGGTGGTTCAGATCGGAGTTGCGATGGACTTAAAAGAATGGTTTGCCAATCGCCAGAAGCGTAGAGAAGTTGAAGCTGTCGGGGTCAAGCAGCCGCTGACAACGGAAGAATATTGTGCCCTCTGGACGACATGCTTCCAGTGTCGGGAGCTGCTCTATACCCGCGACCTGCGCGCCAACCTCTATGTCTGCATGAAGTGTCAATATCACTTCCGCGTCGGCGCCTTCGACCGCATCGAGCAGATCTGCGATGCCGGCACTTTCGAAGAGATTGACAGCGCCATGCACAGCGGCGATCCGCTCAACTTTTTCGATACCGAGAAATATCCCAAGCGTCAGGAAGACGCGTCACGCAAATCGGGTCTGACCGAGGCCGTTCTCACCGGCATTTGCAAAATTGGTGGACAGGGTGCCGCTCTCGGCGTGATGGACTTTGCCCACTTCGGTGGTTCGATGGGCTCGGTCGTCGGTGAAAAAGTGACCAGGCTGGCTGAAAAGGCTCAGGCGCTGGGTCTGCCCTTGATCATCGTTTCCAGCTCCGGCGGTGCACGCATGCAGGAAGGCATTCTCTCCCTCATGCAATTAGCCAAAACCAGCTCAGCTCTCAAGTCTTTCCACGATCAAGGCGGTATGTACATTTCCGTATTGAGCGAGCCGACCTTCGGCGGCGTCACGGCCAGTTTCGCCATGCTCGGTGATTTCATCATCGCCGAACGGGGCGCGCGCATCGGCTTTGCCGGGCGCCGGGTAATCGAACAGACGATCAGGCAAAAATTGCCTGCCGACTTCCAGACAGCTGAATATCTGCTCAAGCATGGGCAGGTCGATATGGTGCTCGATCGCTCCAAGCTGAAAGACAGTCTGGCGCATTTGATTGCGTTTCACACCGGTAAACAAAAGGCCGTCGGCGAGTTGGAAAAAAATGGTCGGGCCGCGGCACAGAGTGTTGGTTCGGCAAAAGTCTAGCAAAGGTCTAGCAAAGGTCTAGCAAAGGTCTAGCTAAGGCAGAAAAGTCCCAAATTTAAAGAGAAGCGAACAAATGGCTGCAGGCGATAAAAAACCGATACCCCTAGAATTCGAGCAACCGCTGGCGGTGCTTCACCAGCAGATCGAAGCGCTGGAAAAACAGCTCGCCGACAATCCTGAACTGGAAGCCGACATGGAGCGTCTTCAGGACCAGTACAATCAACTGAAGCGTTCGCTCTACAGTAATCTGCGACCGATCGATCACCTGGCCATAGCCAGACATCCGCAGCGTCCCTATACAAGAGATTATTTCGACCTCTGGGATCCGAACTGGATGGAATTGCATGGCGATCGAAAGGGCGGCGACGACCCGGCCATGGTCTGTGGTCTACTCAGTATCGATGGTATCAAAGTCCTGGCTGTGGGCACGCAAAAAGGTCGAGCCCTGCGCGATAAGCAGCAGTGCAATTTCGGCATGCCGCAGCCGGAAGGCTATCGCAAAGCGCTTCGACTCTTCCGCCATGCCGATAAATTCGGCCTGCCTATCTTGACTTTGATCGACACCCCTGGTGCTTATCCCGGACTCTCGGCCGAAGAGCACAACCAGGCTCAGGCGATTGCCGAAAATCTTTTCGAACTTTCCGGTGTGACCGTACCGGTGGTGGCAGTAGTCACAGGCGAAGGCGGTTCGGGAGGTGCTCTGGCCATCGGCGTCGCCAATCGCATTCTCATGCTCGAGCATTCGGTCTATTCGGTCATTTCTCCGGAAGGCTGCGCATCTATCCTCTGGCGCTCCAATGACAAAGTTTCGGAAGCCTGTCAGGCGATGAAAATGACAGCTAAGGAAATTTTGCAGCTTGGTGTCATCGACGGTGTGATCGACGAACCCCTGGGCGGCGCTCATCACGATTATCACAAATCGGCGGCTAATCTGCAGACAGCTATCGCCAGGACTTTGAGAGATTTGATGCTGATGTCCGGTGCCGAACTGCGCGCAGACAGGCAGAACAAATTCCGTGCTTACGGCGCTTTTGTCGAAGCTTAAGCCAGGCAGAAGCTTCGACAAAAGCCTCTACAATCAAGTTGGCAATCTGAGCCGGCTTAGCGCTGGGCGCGTTTGATCTTCTTGAGCAGATCTTTGGCGTCTTTGCCCTGGCTGGATTTGCCCGGGATTTCTTTGAGAATGTTCGAGGCGTCCGAATACTTCTTATCTTTAAAATATTGCTTGCCGACGTTGAGGCAGGCGGTGAAGTATTTGTCGGTCTGATCGGCGCTGAGTGAGCCTTTGGCTTTGAGCGGACGCCAGGCTGTTACGACCTGAGCATATTTGCCCGCTTTGAAAAGTTTATCCGGATCGTCGGCTTTGACTTCGCTCGTTTCGCTGCTGCTCTTGGCGCTTCCGAGCAGGCCGTTCAGCTTGCCCGAGGTGACGGCAAAAGCACCAATCCCACCAATCACCAGGACGGCTATTGCCGCCGGCAAGAATCTGGCGATAGCTACTCCGCCGCCGCCGCCGCCTTTGCCGCGACCGGCATTGAAGCTGGTCTGGCTGACCGGTTTGGCCGAGGTGCTATCGGCATGTTTTTGCGATTCGCGATAAGCCTGGACCTGGTCCTGGAAATTGCCACTGGTCGAGCGGGTCTGCAAATCTTCGAGGGCGTTGACGGCCAGATCCCGGGTCGACGGAGGGCGGTTGGGGATCATTTCGCGCGATTCTTTGCGATGCTGATGGAGCGCTTCGTCCTGCGCGAGAGGCCCGGGCGCGATGTCTTTGTGCACGGTTTGGGTGACGTGCTGGGTAGTTTTCGTTTCCGGCTCTTTCAAGCATTCTTCGAGGGCTCCGGACAACTCCTCCATCGACTGGAAGCGGTCGTTCGGATTTTTGAGCAAAGTTTTCTGAACGATGGCGATGAGCGCATCGGGGAAATGCAAATCGGGACGCACTTCATTAATAGGTCTGGGCGAATCGCTTAAATGCATGGCCATGACCCGTACCAGTTCTTCGTGCTGGAAGGGGACTTCGCCGGTGAGGGTTTCGTAGATGACGATGCCGAGCGAGTAGATGTCGCTGCGATGATCCACCTTGCTCGATGTGCATTGCTCCGGGCTCATATATGTAGGGCTACCACATACGGTGCCGGTACGAGTAATGCGTGCCTGCTCCGACTCGTCTTGAATCAGTCGGGCGATGCCGAAGTCGACCACGATCGGGAAATTTTTGACGCCGCCGCGTTCGACAAGAACGATATTTTCCGGTTTGATGTCTCGGTGCACCACACCCTGGCGGTGTGCTTCTCCGAAGGCGCCACAGACCTGGGTGAAAATAGGCACGCCGTCGACCGGATCGATATGGTTGACCTCGGTAATCACATCGGAGAGCGGTGTACCGTTGAGTAAATCCATGGCGATATAAGGTCGGCCGCCGCCCTGGGGGATGACCCCGAAGTCGTAGATGGTGATGATATTTGGATGGTTTAGGCGGCTGGAGGCTTTCGCTTCCTGCTTGAAGCGTTTGATAAATTCATCGTCCGAAACGAGATAATCGTGCAGGACTTTAACGGCGACTTCGCGGCCGATCAGTTCCTGTACGGCACGATAGACGGTGCCGGCAGAACCCTGTCCGATCACCGATTGAATCTTGTAGCGGCCCTCCACTACCATTCCCAGTAGTGGATCATCACCGACGGTGACCATGGAGGATCCATCGCGGGGACAGATATCCTGCTCACCTGCAGTCTGAAAATTACAGATCAGGCAGAGTTTCATACAACATCAGCCGACTTGCCGCCGGTTCTTTCTAGTAAGTAGTAAGCCAACAAAAGACCAATTCACCAAAACGCCTAGCTCTTATATTACTTTAATTACCCGCGGGGGGAAGTGACAAACCTTTTTCACTCACCCTGTAAATACCCATTTTTTTGGCAACCTATGTGCCGGGGGTGGCGTCCCTGTCCACTTCTTTATACTAGTCAAAATTTTTAGTGATTTGGAAACAATTTGCCGGCAGCCAGTCCGATATTTTTCTTGGGAGCGCTCAAAACGCCACCAGCTCTTGAAAACCCCGATCCGCAAATGTATAAAATCGGCTAATTTGTGATATATTATAAATGGTTCAAGTAGCAGTTTCTATTTCTAGAGCTATGCCTGAACTTTCCCGGGAACTCCTTTGACAAAGTTCGGTCAAAAAAAACGACCTGAGTTCCTAAATTTCGTGGAGCAAATGTCCCTTTACTACGTCATTAGTAAGCACAGGGCATTTAAAGATTAAGCTCGCTCTCTCTTAACCACTGCTTAATCTGATTGGCTCTACAACTATAGAGAAGCTCAGGCATCCCAAGTGTTTCCCCAAAACGTATCCCGTGAGACGTATTTTCAGAAAATGTCCCCGAGGCAAAGCCACGACAGGTCAGAGAAGACGTTCATAGATAACGAATAAGAATAAGAAGAAGAAAAAATGTCAGAGAAGAAGCAAGAAGCAAAAAATTCATCGACCCAGCGCAATACGACCCCCCAAAAAGACGTTCAGAAGCGCTATCAGCAAGATTTCAGCCGCTACAAAAAACAAATCGAACGGCTCAGTAAAGTAATGGATTGCCCCAAGGCTGCTTAAGAGACAATGGCCAGCACAACCCAGAAGAAAAGCAAAGCCGATGGCTCCGATTTAGACTCTGGCCTCAGTTCGTATCTGGCCCTCTATCCTGCAAAAATAGACTCCGAGCAGCCGCGTTTGCCCGAGAGTGTGGAGTTGATTCGCCGCTTCTGGTTGACGCCCGAAGTGGAGGAGGCTATGCGCGATCATGCGATCATTTCCTATATCGCGCATGTGCGCATGTTGGGAGCCACGGGCATCATCGAGTCTTCGGTGGCAACAAAGGCCGAGGCCGGTTTGCTCAGCATCCTGGCCGAATGCCGCGAAACAATGTGCTTGCTCACCAACGAGGATGCCGATATCGCTCAGGCAATCATGCGCCGCTTGACCGAGCTGATTGGCGAAGATGCCCTTGTCCTCGACATCGCTAAATCTCCAAACGACCATGTGGCAACGACGACACGCCTTTATCTGCGCGAGGCCGTCGGCCAATTTTTCGCCAAGTTGCTCAAAATCCGCTCTTTGCTCCTCGCCCTGGCCGAGCGTGACATCGATGTCGCTATGCCCGGTTATACACATATGCAGCCGGCAACGCCCATATTGCTCGGCCACTGGTGGCTGGCCAACGAAGCGCGCTTCAGTCGTGATTTTGACCGACTCTTACAGGTTTTCGAGCGGCTCAATCAATCGCCCATGGGTGCTTGCGCCCTGGCCGGAACGAGTAAGCCTATTGACCGCGATCTGGTCGCCTCTTATCTTGGTTTCGACCGGGTGATTGAGAACAGTATCGATGCCGTCAGCGACCGAGACTATATCATCGAGCTTGCCTCCTTTTCCTCCCTGGTCGGTGTTCATCTCTCCCAGATGAGCAGCGAGCTTTTGCTCTGGACGACTCAGGAATTTGGCTTCATGCGCCTTCCCCAGTCCCTGACCAGCAAAAGTACGAGCATGCCCCACAAGCGCAACCCCGAGATGCTCGAGCTGCTAAGATCCCGCGCCGCTACTTTTTCCGGTTGTCTGACCGAATTTCTCTCCCAGCTCAAGGGTTTGCCTGTCAGTTACACCGGCGACATCAAGGAAAGCCTGCCCGGCACCCTGGACATGGTCGAAAATCTGCGCTTCATTATGGAACTCACGGCCGTATTGCTGCCGGCTTTTCGTCTGGATAAGACGCGCATGCTCAATCAAGCCAATGTCGACCTGACCAATACGGCCTTTGTTTTCGACCATCTGATCGATCATGGCGTGTCTCAGGAGAAGGCCCGCGAAATCGTCGAGGCCGTCGTCGATTATTGTCGCAAGCGCTCCCGCCAGTTGACCGACCTCACCCCTTCAGAATGGGCGCAATTTTCTCCGGCCCTCGACCATGACCTTTATGTCAATTTGACGGTGGAAGAATCGGTCCAGTCCTGTACCTCCTTCGGCGGCACCGGTAATGACGCCGTCGCCGGGACGCTCGGCCGCGCTAAAGAGCGCTACGAGGCGGATCGTAACCGCTTACCAAGGCAATATTCGAGCCGTCTGAATCTGGACAATCTCGTCGTTCGTTTTAACTCTCCTTAAAATGCTTCGACGCTCTTTCTGCTACCTTTGTCCTGTTATTAGACGGACCGGGTACAGGAGACAGTTGATGAAGGCAATGGTACTGGCAGCAGGCGTAGGGTCCAGACTCGATCCTCTCACCGCTGATATTCCCAAACCGCTCGTACCGGTGGCGAATGTCCCTGTCATGCAGCACCTCCTGCAGCTCCTGCACCGTCATGATTTTCGTCAGGTCGTGGCCAATCTCCACTATCTGCCTGAAAAGCTCGTCGATTACTTCGGCGACGGCAGTCGCTTCGACATCGAACTGGAATTTCGCCGCGAGGAAAAGTTGAGTGGTGATGCCGGTGGCGTGCGCTTCTGTCGCGACTTTTTAGCCGGCGGTACCTTCATCGTTTTGATGGGAGATTTGCTCACCGATATCGATTTGACCTATGTCCTTGCTCAACATCGCGCCAAAGGCGCCCTGGCCAGCATCGCTCTTAAACAGGTCGAAGACGTCAGTCACTTCGGCGTGGCCATGCTTGACGAAAAGGGCTTGATCAAAGGTTTTCAGGAAAAGCCCAAGAAGGAGGAGGCTCTTTCCAATCTCGCTTCCACCGGTATTTATATACTCGAGCCAGAAGTCTTCAACTACATTCCTGCTCAGGGCGATTATGGCTTCGGCCGGCAACTGTTTCCCACCCTCGTCGCCGAAGGTCTGCCCGTCCTTGGCGTAGAAGTCGGCTCGTATTGGTCCGATGTCGGCACAATTGAACAGTACTGGCACTCAAATTTTGATGTGCTGGAAGGCAAAATGAAAGTCGACATGCCCGGCTATGAGCACATTCAAACCAATGGGCACAGTTTGTATCTGGCCGAGGGTACCGTTCTCGATCCGACAGTGACAATCGGCGGCAATCTCGTCGTTGGCAAAGGGGCGCGTATCGGTGCGGGAGTGCGTCTGTCCGGCAATAACGTCATCGGTGCCGGCGCCATTGTCGAGGCCGGTTGCCAGCTCGAAGGTGTCGTGCTCTGGAGCGATGTCGTCGTTGCCCAGAAGAGCAAGCTCGAGCGATCGGTTGTCTTGAGCAGCGGGGTAGTAAATGTTTTCGACCACCCAAAGTCTGTTAAACGAGAACTCGCTTTAGCTGCAAGATAAGCTCGCGGACGAGATTCAACCAAACAAAAAACGAGCTCCGAAAAGAGTCGGAGCTTGTTTTTTATATATCAACGCCAGCCGAAATTTGACTGGTTATTTAGCGCATTATCAGCTCAGATCAGGTCCGACATTTTGCCGCCTGACGAGCCGCTAATTTTGGTTTCGGCACTGCTTTCGCTTCTGTGGCAAGATCGCTCTTATCATTCAGTTGGGCGGCCTTCCATATCTCCATCCATAGCCAATAATGGAATGGACTGTAGTTAACTGTTTCAACGGGTTCCAGAAGCGCAAGCCATGTATGAGGATTGGGAAATCTCTTGGCCAAGCTGTAGCAATCCGCCATCCAGAGAACTTGTTCAGTTGTGTCTTTCGTGACCATGACTTTATCCCCATCTCTCTAGCGGTCTAACTCTTTAATACCCAAAGCGACGAGCGTCGAAACACAATTAAAACGTCGCCCTCATTACAAAAAGTCATTCAGAGCCAAAAGCCGGATGGGGACAGGCTTTTGATTAACCGGGCGGCCAGGTGAGCGAGCGCCCGCCTAAAAGATGTATATGCAAATGATGGACCGTTTGACCGCCATCATCACCGGTATTAACGACGAGACGAAAACCGCTCTTAGTCAAATTTTCTTGATCGGCGATGCGAGCGGTCGTATGAAAGAGCGAGCCCATGATCGCTTTGTCGTCTAATTTGCTGATGTTATCCACGTGCTGGCGAGGAATAATCAAAATATGCGTCGGTGCCTGCGGATTTATATCGCGTATGGCAAAAGCGTGCTCGTCTTCATAGACAAAATCGACTTTGATTTCTTTTTTATTCATAGAACAAAAAAGACATTTTTCGCTGGTCATCAGTAATCCCTTTTTTCTATCTATATAAATGAGGTTGTAAATTGGGAACTGTTCATAAAAAAGAACGTCATGTCGGCCTCTTTTTCCCCCATATGAGTTTATCCTTATAGCACTCCGCCGGATAGAGGATATTCTGATGACAAGCGAAGCTAACGTCCTGCCGCGCTTTTTGCAATTGCAAAAAGCCGTGATGTCATCTTTGCGCCTCAAGGATGTTCTGGACGCGTCGGTAAATTCCTTCACCGAAATGGCTGCCGGGGCGAAGGTGGCGCTTTTCCTCTGCGACCATGACAGCATGTCCTTTCGTTTGATGGCGGCCAAAGGCTATAACGACGCCTCCCTCGACCAGCTCAGAGTTGTGCCTTTTGCCGCCGAGAGTCTGCTCAAGCACGTCTTGCAAAAGCGCACGGCCATAAGTGCGGCCGACGCCGCCTCAGCTCCCGATCTGAGCGCGGCGATTATGAAACGCGAAGTTTCCAAAGGACAGATTGCTCTGCCGCTCACCGCTGCCAATGCCCTTGTCGGTGCAGTTTTACTGGAAGTAAACAATGCTCAGGTCCTTAGCTTTGTCGATTTTTTGCGGGAAGTGGCTGATCTCGTCGCCCTTTCCGTTTCTAATGCCATAGTTTTTGGCCGCGCCGAATATGAGCGCGAGCGCCTGAGCACTCTCCACAAAGCCACTTGTGCCCTCAATGGCAGTGCTCTCGAGATCAATCAAGTCTTGCAGGTCGGCGCGGACACAGCGCTGGTGCTGGCCAATACCCCTTGTTGCGCGATTGTTCTGCATGACGCCGATAACGACGTGTTCCAGCTTGCCGCCTTCAAAGGGCTGGACGGCGGCTCGCTTACCGAATTTGATATGAAGCCTGCCACGAGTATCGCCGGCGCCGTCATGCGCAGTACCAAGACCGAACAGTTCGGTGACGGCGGCAAAAAACCTTACGGCATGCCGCGCGGCAACGGTGGTCTGCCTTTCGCCTCTGTGGTGGCGGTGCCTCTCGTGCACGGTGATCGAGCAATTGGTGCGCTCGAAGTATTTTCGACCGAATCGCGCGCTTTCCGCCGTGAGCAAATTGATCTGCTAGAAGCGCTTGCTCAGCAACTTTCCGCTTCATTGCACATCGGTCTTTCCCATGAAAGTTCGATCAGTCAATCGGTGGTCGACGCGCATACCGGGCTGACCAATCGCTGGCAATTCGACACTGCCCTCGATAAGGAAGTCGAGCGCTCGCAGCGCAAAAATCATCAGATGTCGGTGCTGCTGATCGACATCGATCATCTCGCCCAGATCAACGAACACCTCGGCGAGGAGCGCGGCGATGAGACGATCAAGCATGTGGCGGCCACGATTAAAAAAACAGTGCGTGATATCGACGTGCCCTGTCGCTACGGTGGCGAGGAATTTGCCGTGATTTTACCGGAAACCAGCCACAGTGACGCTCTCGAGGTGGCCGACCGACTGCGTCAACAAGTGCGCAATACACCAGCAAGTGGTATCGGTCTGGTGACCGTATCGGTCGGTGTCGCGACCTATCCCGACAATGCCGCTGACAGCAAGACATTGATGCATGACCTTGAAGAAGCGCTCAATGTGGCAAAATTTGAAGGTCGCGATCGGGTGAAAGCGGCCCTCACTGGTAAACTAGCCGGCCACGGGCAAATTGCCTGGACAGATCTGGCCAATCAGGCTCGCATGGCCGTGATCTCTGACCGTCAATCGCGCTTGAACAGTCGCCTGACTACGACTCCCGAGTACGCGACCTGGTTGGAAAAGCCCAGCAGCCTGGTTGGCAAGAAGAAGAGTAACTAATCGCATCACTGAACATTAAGAAAAATGGGGAAAGGCTCTCGGCGGACAGCTTTCACTAATACACTTTGATTGTGAAAAGACACCTGCCTCAGGTCCAGCGGCTACCTCTATAGATTTTCGAATAGACATTCTATAAGTACCCCGGACTGTCGACGGCAGCGATCTTTGGACCGATACATTTTCGATTGCGATTTATCGTAATAGGAGGATTGACCTTGGCTACTGCATCCGCATCTAAGTTGCAACTTAAACCGCTCGCCGATAGAGTTGTCGTAAAGAAACTCGACGCTGAAGAAAAAACAGCGGGGGGTATAGTTCTTCCCGATAGCGCTAAAGAGAAGCCCCAACAGGGTGAAATCTTGGCAGTGGGACCTGGCCGCACCGACGACAAAGGCTCGCGTGTTGCTATGGAAGTAAAAGTAGGCGACAAAGTTTTGTTCGCTAAATACACCGGCACCGAAGTAAAAATCGAAGGCGTCGAGTATTTGATCTTGGCCGAGCGCGATATCTTGGCCGTCGTAGGCTAATTCTTCCGGTTAGCATCAAGCGCAAGTCTCGAAGCTATTTCTGAGCTTGCCAAATCATTCAAGTCTAGACACCAATACACCAAATGGGAAAAGCAATATATGGCTAAACAAATCGTATACGGCGAACTCGCCCGTCGCTCCCTCGAGCGCGGTCTTGATCAAGTCGCCAACACCGTCAAATTGACCCTCGGTCCTGCTGGCCGCAACGTCGTTCTCGAAAAGAAATTCGGCGCACCGCAAATCATCAACGATGGTGTTTCGATCGCTAAAGAAATCGAACTCGAAGATCACCTCGAAAACGCCGGCGCACAGCTTATCCGCGAAGTCTGCTCCAGAACCAACGATAATGCCGGCGACGGTACCACCACAGCCGCCGTACTCGCTCAAGCGATGGTCAAAGAAGGCCTGCGCAACGTAGCAGCCGGAGCCAATCCGATGGTACTCCGTCGCGGTATTCAGAGAGCTTGCGAAATGGCTGTTGCCGAGATCAAAAATCTCGCCAAGCCGGTCGAAGGCAAAACTGAAATCACTCAAGTCGCCACCATCTCCGCCGGCAACGACGAAGAAACCGGCCGCATCATCGCTGATGCCATGGAAAAAGTGGGCAAAGACGGCGTCATCACCGTTGAAGAATCCAAATCTCTCGAAACCGAACTCGAAGTCGTCGAAGGCATGCAGTTCGACAAAGGCTTCGTATCCGCTTATTTCGTCACCGATGGCGAGAAAATGGAATGCGTTCTCGACGAGCCCTACATCTTGTGCGTAGACAAGAAAGTCAACTTGCTCGCCGACCTCGTACCGGTCCTCGAAAAAGTTGCTCGCAACGGCCGTCCTTTCCTTCTCATCGCTGAAGATGTCGAAGGCGAAGCTCTGGCAACCCTCGTTGTCAACCACCTCCGCAAAGTGCTTCCTTGCTGCGCAGTAAAAGCCCCCGGCTTCGGCGATCGTCGCAAAGAAATGATGAAAGACATCGCTGTCCTCACCGGCGGCCAGGTCGTTTCTGAAGAAACTGGCACCAAGCTGGAGAACGTTTCCATCGAATTGCTCGGTAAAGCCCGTCAAGTGCGCATCAACAAGGACAAGACCACCATTGTCGCTGGCAATGACACCAAAGCCGAAGTTGAGAAGCGCGTTGCCGTAATCAAACGCCAGATCGAAGAATCCGATAGCGAGTTCGACAAAGAAAAATTGCAAGAGCGTCTGGCCAAATTGGCTGGTGGTGTTGCGGTTATCAAAGTCGGCGCCGCTACCGAAACCGAACTCAAAGATCGCAAACTCCGCATGGAAGATGCCCTCAACGCTACCCGCGCAGCAGTTGAAGAAGGCTATGTATCCGGCGGCGGTACTTGCCTCCTGAACATCTCCAAGAAGATGGACAAGGAAAAAGCCAACCTCCACGGTGACGAGCGCACCGGTTTCGAAATCGTCGTCAAGGCTTTCGAAGCTCCCGTTCGCATCATCGCCGACAACGCCGGCTTGCCTGGTGAAGTTGTCGTCGAAAAAGTAAAAGAACAGAAAGAAGGCTTCGGCTTCAACGCCATGACCTTCGAATATGTCGATATGGCCAAAGCCGGCATCATCGACCCTGCCAAAGTAGAGCGTTGCGCCGTACAAAACGCCGCTTCTATCGCCGGCATGTTCCTCACCACCGAAGCTCTCGTAGTTGACGTGCCTGCGGAAAACAAAGGCGCTGGCATGCCGCAAGGCGCCGGCATGGGTGATTTCTAAACTGCCCCAAAGTAAAAAAGGTAGTTTGAGAAAATCCAGACCGACTATCAGCCAGTCTGAAAGTCAGTAAGATAATGCGAAAGGCGAGGACTAATTTTAGTTCTCGCCTTTTGCTATGGCCCTGTCACTTGCTTGCTCTATCAGCATAGTCCGGTCCAGATTTGTGGACATCTAGGTAAGACTGTATTTCTATCGCTGCAAACTTATACTGAAAATATCTTGTTGAAATCTTGAGTTGAGAGCTTGAGTTGAAATCTAAAATGCCCTTTTTATGATTTCGCTAAAGGGTGTCGTGGCCGCCAGGGTGCCCAGGCTGTAGCCGGGCGCTTGCAGCGCGACGCGTGACGAAAGATAGGCCTCGGCCATGAAATCAGGCGAATGGCGAAGCATCAAGGAGGCGGCAAGGGCCATGGCCAGGCGCTCGACGATCGAGCGAGCCTGATTTTCCAGGCAGCTCTGATCCGAGTTTGCCAGTAAGGCGTTCAAATCCTTCTTCAGGCCATCCATATATAAGTCGAGACGGTTGTCTGCGCCCCTGGTCTTTTCGATTTCCTCGAAATAAGCGACCAGCGATTGCGGCTCTTTTCCGATCGCACGCAGGACATCAAGGCAGATGACATTGCCCGAGCCTTCCCAAATCGAATTGACCGGACTTTCTTTTAACAGCCGGGGCATGCCCGACTCTTCGACATAACCGTTGCCACCCAGGCACTCCAGCGCTTCTGCCACCACAGGCGGTGTGCGCTTGGTGGTGAAATATTTTCCGATTGCCGTGGCGATTCGTCTGAAAGATGCTTCTTTGGGATTTTCCTCTTTTTGATCATAAGCTTCGGCCACACGTAAAGTCAGCAGCATAGCTGCTTCCGCCTCGAGTGATATGTCGCTGATTACATTTTGCATGAGCGGTTGGTCGACGAGAAGTTTGCCGAATGCTTTGCGATGGGCGATGTGATTAAGCGCGAGCGTTTGCGCCTGGCGCATTATAGCGCTGGCACTGATCATGCAATCGAGACGGGTATGGTTGACCATCTCAATAATTGTCGGAACACCGCGTCCTTCCTCGCCGACGAGATAGCCGGTTGTGCTCTCGAATTCTATTTCTGAGCTGGCATTGGAGCGATTGCCCAGTTTATTTTTCAAGCGCTGGATGAAGATGTTATTTTTCTGCCCGTCTTCGGTGAAGCGAGGCACGAGAAAACAGGAGAGTCCTTTTTCGGTCTGGGCGAGGACGAGAAAGCCGTCCGCCATCGGATGCGAGCAAAACCACTTATGTCCGGTGAGCAGATAAGGAGCGCCGACTGTCCGGGTTTTGAGCGGTCGGGCAAAAGTGGTATTGGCCCGTACATCGGAGCCGCCCTGCTTCTCGGTCATGGCCATGCCGAGAATCAGTCCCTTCTTCTCGTAGTAAGGGATGAAACGCGGGTCGTAGACGTTAGTCGTGATCAGCGGCTTCCATATTGCCTCAAGCGAGGGGGCCGCGGCCAGTGCCGGTACAACTGCATAGGTCATGGAAATCGGGCAGCAATGACCGGCTTCGTTCTGCGCGGCGAGCATCAATTGCATGGCTCGGACTTGATGTCTTTGATTTTCACCGCTGATTTTTTCTGTCCAGGGCAGAGAATGCAGCTGATTTTGCACAGCGATGCGCATCAGTTCATGAAAGGCCGGATGAAACTCGACTTTATCCAGCCGTCTTCCTGAGGTATCGTGGGTAAGCAGCACGGGCGGATGGGCATTGGCGGCAAAGCCCAGCTCGATTGTCTCCGGCCGGCCCATCAATTCGCCGAAAGTATTCAACCTATCCTCGGCCCAACCCGCGCCGATTCGTTTGACTGTTTCTTGGAAGAGGGCATTTTTCGTGAAAGAATTATGCGAGGTCAGCGGCTCGACCTGGTTTAGAACTTGGTGGGTCTCGCTCATCTTTGCCTTCTCGCTGGTGATATGCGCCTTTTACTTCGTCAGCCTTGTTCGGGACTAACTCCTGCTTATTCTACAAAAACCGACCGCACTTTTGATGGACCTTGGACCCATTGATATGTCGCAGACAGGGGCGGTTTTTGCATAAACTTCACATCGAGGCGACTAGGACTCTCGAGCTCAATGGCTGAAAGCTTAACAGGCGCTAATTGAGGAACGGGATGACGACTCGCGAAGGCTGAAACCCGCAAATGGTGAGGGTTGGCCAATTTGACAGTTACTTACCAGATTGCTATCCTGCCTCGAATCAGAGGTTTTTGACCAATCCGAGGGATCTTTAGTGCCGCCACTTCTGGCCAATTACTATTTGACTTACAAATGCAATTCGCGCTGCACTTATTGTGATATTCCAATCAAGCCGGCCAATATTCCGGTCAGAGAATCCGCCCCCGAATTGATTATCGAAAACCTGGCCGCTCTCAAACGCCTTGGTGTGAAGGTCGTCGACTTCACCGGCGGAGAGCCGCTTATCTACAAGCATCTGCCCCAAATCCTGCGAGCTGCCAAAGATATGGGCTTTCTCGTCAGTCTGGCCAATACCGGTACCCTTTATCCGAGAGTGGCCAAAGATATAGCCGGTCTCGTCGATGACTTGAAGTTTTCGCTGTCCACCACCGATGCTGACGCCTATAAGGCCGAACGCGGTATCGACGGCTACAAGAAGGTAATTGAGAGTATCAAGCTGGCTCAGAGTCTCGGCGAAGAGCCTTCGATTATTTCGACTGCCACGCCGCAATCATTGCCCGGTATGGAAAAAGTGGTCAAGCTGGCGCAGGAGCTGGGTATCATCATGTACCTGCAGCCGGTATTCGATTACTGTGAAAACGAAACGCTGCGCGCCGACGGTATCGAGCAGATCAAAATGCTGGCTAAGTACGATAACGTCGACGTTAATTGGGCTTTTATGCAGTTCTATCTGGACGGCGGTAATCAGATTGCCAAACCCAGATGTAGAGCCGTTTCGGCTGTGGTTGTAATTTCGCCCGACGATCATTTGCTTCTGCCTTGCTATCACATGCATGACGAAAGATTGAAGATCCAGCATGAGAATGGTCGCTCCAATCTTGATGAACTCTGGCGCAGTCCACCTGTGCAGGAGAAGCGCAAAAAAGAAGGGTCCTGGGATTTTTGCCAGGGCTGTACGATCTGGTGCTATTTCGAACCATCGTTTTACTGGCCGCCGGATCGTTACTTCTTTTTGCACATGAAGAGCAAGGCGCAATGGGCCAAGCAAATACTTGGTCTGAAGCTCGAACAGAAGTCCGGACTGCATTTTGGTCGCCGATTAGCACCTGCCGTAAGTAGTCCTCTGGCTGAATACGAGGCCGGCATCAATATTACGGCATCGTCTGCGCGCCCTTCTTCTTCTTCTTCTTCTTCTTCTTCGCAGGCACCTGCGAGCCTGTCTGCTGGCACCGAAGTCGAGGCATTTCCAGGCGAAGCGAATGTGGCCAGTCTGGTCGCTGCCATGGAGAGTGTTGCCGGCAGCTCCACCGTCGACGATGGCAATACTATTGCCGCTGCTGGCTTTACCGTCACTCCGGTTTCGATCACGCAAAAAGGTAAGTAAATTTTGCTGTTCAAGTCCGGGTGATAAAGCGATCGCTCATCCAGGCCGGCATCCAGCGAGCGTGATGGATGAGCTCGCTACGCGCGGCGATGGATAGATTCTCGAGTTGTTCCCAGGCGAGCTCCTGGAAGGCTTTTTTACCAAGATACCAGAGTGCTCTGATTTCCTTGTTCTGTTGCTTGCGCCCGAGGACGAACTTTCGGTCGGCTGCTCCGAAAAATGCAGCAGCCTCGTCTTCGATTTTGAACGACGTGCTACCGCCGCTGGTGCAGAGGATTTCCGTCGGTGGTTTTTGATTTGGAGCGCACCGCCAACTCACTTCTAATTTGTCGGCGTCCAGAAGACCGAGCTGAACTGCTAGTTTGCCTCCGTGTAATATTGCTCGGCGGCCGAATGCGTGCATTTTCTCGGCGATGACGGTAGCTCTTGGCTGCTCGGCCGAGCCCGGTTTGAGGAAAACACCGCGCGCGACGCGAATCAGCTCGTCCGCATCAACCATGCGTTTCAGGGTGTGATCGATGGCGGAGCGAGTACCGAGATGCAGTGCGTCTCGCGTGAAGATCAGTTTGTCCAGTGGCTGCAGCGAAACAAATTCACGAACTAAAGTGGCGTAACTCATGGTTGCCTCATTATCAAGGAAGTGGTGGCACTATGTATTTAGAAACGCTGTTTGAAATAGAAAAGTTCAATTTTCCCTTAGTTAAATTGGCAGAATAGTTTAAAATTTTCTGCCACAGGTGTTACGCAAAAGCTAGGTGTTTCCTGCTTTTCTATGTTAAGTCTCAGAATGTTGGTGCGATTTCTGTCGGATGAAAAATGGCAGAAATTCTGAAAAAATTCTGCCAAATCGACATTCAGTCTTGTGGCAGAAAACTTTCAAAAAATCTGCCACTCTCTTTGAGAAATAGTGGAAGATTTATTTCGAAAATTCTGCCGCAGTCTTTACGCGAGGATGCCGCCAGGCAATCCTTAGGCGAGGAAATGTGGCGCGGTTATCGTCTGCCGAACGGTAAACTCGGTTGCGCGGCCGCTTTATCCAATGTGTTCAAGCCGGCTGGTATCACCACGGTGGGCCGTCCTCTAGTCACCGTCCTGCGCAAGCAACTTCTCTCTAAAGGTGGGCAGGACAAGCTAGTGGGAGTCTTTAGCGAAATCATCGTTCGCAACGGAGAAGGCGGCGAAATCTCGGATGCTGCTCTGCGTAAAGACTGCAAACCAGGAGACATATTACTGGCTTTCAGTTCGTCTCCCCGCAATCTTAACGGCGGTACGAGCGCACACTGCGGCATCATGGGTAAATGTTCAAGCGGAAGTTATATCGTCTACACTAATAATTATATTGACGGCATCTGGACCGAGATTGAAATACACCAGATGTTCGATTGCTATCCATATCTGCAGTTGCTCCGCCCGCGGGGAAAATAAATTTCTGCGAGCTCGTGTAGGCCCTGACACAAGCAGAGAACGCAGCCAAAAGATACTGGCTGGAAGACGGCGATTAAAAGTCGAGACTAGGAAAAATAAAGGAGCACAATGGCGTGGCAGGCCAGAGCCCGACCCTGGCCGATATCACCGAGGCCTTCTTGCGTTTTAGCTTTAACGCTGATATTTGCTACCGGCACATTTAAAACCTGGGCAAGCGTTGCGCGCATCGTCTCTATATACGGTGCCAGCTTCGGTTCTTCCAATATGATCGTACTGTCGATATTGCCGACTAGATAGCCTTCTTGCGTGATCAGGCCCTTGATCTGAGCGAGCATGTCCAGGCTGTTGGCGCCTTTATACCGCTCGTCCCAGGGTGGGAAATGTTTGCCGATGTCGCCCATGCCGAGTGCCCCGAGCATGGCGTCGATTATGGCGTGGATCAAGACGTCGCCGTCGGAGTGGCCGAGCGATCCTTTTTCAAAAGGGATCTTGCAGCCGCCCAGGGCCAGCGGCCTCCCTTCTACCAGTTCATGAATGTCGTAGCCCTGGCCAATGCGGAATATCGTCAAAATTTTTCTCTCTTGCTTGCAGACAGGACTATTCGCCGATCAAAATCAGAAGTGCGTGCGCGTCCACGGTTTGTCCGGCTTTCACTTTCACTTCCTTGACCTTGCCGTCTTTGTCGGCGACCAGATCCGATTCCATCTTCATCGCTTCGAAGATTATTACTTTCTGTCCGGCTTTGACATAAGTGCCTAGTTCGACAAGCACTTCCTTGACGAGGCCATGCATCGTTGACTTGATTTCGCCGGGAGCCGAGGCACTGCCACCGCCGACAGTGCGGGTGCGGGTTTCTGCTTTGCCCATCGTTGCCGTACGTGGGCCAGCGGGAGTCGTCGCGGCCGCTGCGACGCGAGAGGCACCGACTGCTACTTTGGCCGGATCGACAAGCTCTGTAACGGCCACTTTGAAGACCTTTTGATTGACTCCTACTTCAAAGCTTCTTGTATCTGTGCGCTCAGCCAGTGTCGGTACACCACTTGCGTCTTTGATTTCAGCCGGTTTGAGCGCTGTCGAGGTGAGCTTGATGCGTTTCATCAAATCCTGCTCTACATAGGTTGTGTAAATTTCGCCGGCTTGAAAATTAGGGTCGTCGAGCATAGCCAGGTGGAATGGAATGGTTGTTTGTACGCCTTCGATTTTGAAATTGTTCAAGGCTACTTTTGTGCGGTTGATTGCCTCTTCGCGGGTTCTGCCCCAGACGACCAGCTTGGCCAGGAGCGAGTCGTAAAACGGCAATACCGAATACCCCGGATAGCAGGCCGTGTCGATTCTCACCCAGGGATGAGCGGGAAGTTCCCAGCGGCTTAGAGTGCCGGGTGAGGGCAGGAAGTTTTTGGCCGGATCCTCGGCATTGATGCGGCACTCGATGGCATGGCCGCGCTGGATGATTTCATCTTGAGTGAATGAAAGTTTGTGACCGGCGGCTACCAGTATTTGCTCTTTGACGATATCGATACCGGTAGTCGCTTCGGAGATCGGGTGCTCGACCTGAATGCGTGTATTGACCTCGAGGAAATAGAAATCATTGCCGGAGACCATGCATTCGACTGTGCCGGCTGAGGAATAGCCGAGTGCTTTAGCACCTTTGATAGCCGAGGCGAGAAGTCTTTCGCGCAGATCTTTGTCGAGGCGGGTGGCCGGAGTTTCTTCGAGTAATTTCTGGTGGCGTCTTTGACTGGAGCAATCACGCTCGTAGAGATGGACTATATTGCCGTGCTCGTCGGCGAGGATTTGCACTTCAATGTGTCTGGGGTGATCTAAATATTTCTCGACGTAGACTTCGTCGCTGCCGAAGTAGCTGGCACCTTCGCGCTGGGCTCCGGCTAAGGCATTATCGACTTCTTCAACCTTGCGCACGACGCGCAGGCCGCGGCCGCCACCACCGGCGCTGGCTTTAATAGCTATTGGATAACCGTATTTTTCACCGAGCGATTTGACCTCTTCGGCTGTTTTGACCGGATTGATTGTACCGGGCACGACTGGCACGCCAGCTGCTTCCATGACGCGGCGTGATTCGATCTTCGAGCCCATCTTCAAGATTACTTCCGGAGCAGGCCCGATAAATTTGATGCCGGCATCAAGGCAGGCTCTGGCAAAATCAGAATTTTCAGAAAGGAAGCCGTAGCCGGGATGTACGGCGTCAGCACCGGCGCGTTTTGCTATATCAAGGATTTGCCCTGCGTCGAGATAGACTTTGGCCGGTTGGCCTTCCAATTGCCAGGCTTCTGTGGCCATCTGGACATGTTTGCTGTCTTTATCCGGCTCGGAAAAAATGGCCACGGTCGGCACTCCGAGTTCGCGACAGGCCTGGATGACGCGGACGGCAATCTCGCTGCGATTGGCGATCAAAACCTTGTTAAACATATTTTGCTTTGCTCCATAATGACAACGCGAAATCGGTGCTGAATTTGAGTCGGAGTGGCTCTTGACTATTGCCTGGGGTCGAGCCGAGCCCAAAGCATATACGGCAAGAACGTAAAATCTCGCAGCTTTAAACTGAATTATATAAATGACATGTCGCCGCTCCACCTGATTACTCGGGGATTGCGTGCGCTTGAGACGATGACGACAGTTGTCAGAGTGTTGATTGCAAAGGTTTTCGTCTGGCCCGGATGGTAGGATCTGGGAGATTGGAGACACCGGAGTTTGAAGATGTCGGGCGCAATTACATTCCCTACTGTCTTTATCGCGGGCAGTGGATTTATGGGATCAGCAATTGCTTTTCTCGTAGCTTCCAAAACGAGCGCACAAGTTTATGTCTATGACATATCCGAAGCTCAGCTGGCGAAGGCCGAACAAGCCGTGGATAAATTTGGCAAGAGTTCGGTAGATAAAGGCTTTTTGACAGCAGAGCAATTAGCCGATATCAAGAAACGCGTCCATAAAACGTTGACACTACACGACGCCAAAGATGCCGATATCGTCATCGAGGCTATCGCAGAAGATGTCGAGCTGAAGCGCACTTTATTCGGCAAGCTCGACCAGATCTGTAAGCCGTCGACGATATTCGCTTCCAATACTTCATCGTTGCCGATTACCAGTCTGGCCTCATCGACCAAACGCTCCAAGCAATTCATCGGCATGCATTTTTTCTCCCCGGCGCATATCATGAAGCTGGTCGAGATCATCCCCGGCTATGACACTTCCGACGCCACCCTGGACAGCGTCCGTCAGTTCGGCGAGCAGCTCGGCAAGACACTGATATGCAGCAAAGATTTCCCCGGATTTATCACAACCAGACTCGGTCTGGTGCTGATCAACGAAGCGGCCTTCGCTTTGATGGAAGGTCTATCTACCGCTCGTGAGATCGACCTTGGTATGACCCTTGGCTATAACCATCCGATGGGACCACTGGCCCTGGCCGATTTTATCGGCCTTGATGTCTGTTTGCACATTTGCGAAACGCTCTATGAAGGTTTCGGTGATCCCAAATACAGACCCTGTCCCATCCTTCGTCAGCTTGTGTCGGCCGGGCACCTGGGCAAGAAAACCGGCAAGGGCTTCTATGAGTATGGTGGTTGATCAGTATGATGCTTAGTTTCGTCCTGCTAAATACCCTTCTAATCCTCGGTCTTTACAGTATGACCCTGGCTTTTTACAAGCTTTTGCGACCGATCGAAAAATCGACCCGGGCGGAAAAAGATCTGCCCTTTGTATCTATTCTTGTGCCGGCGCGCAACGAAGAAACCAAAATTGCCCGCTGTATCGAGTCTCTGCTCGCGCAGGATTATCCAAATTTCGAGCTGGTCGTCATCGACGATCGCTCCACCGATAGTACTGGCGAAATTATTGCTACTCTGGCCGCTAAAGATTCGCGCATCAAATTCGTCAAGGGCAAGGATGCGCCGTCGGGCTGGATAGGCAAATGTAATGCACTTGCATATGCGGTCGGTCATGCCTCCGGCGACTGGTTCATTTTTACTGACGCCGATACCTACCACCACAAAAATTCTGTGCGCGATTCGGTCAGTCACGCCCTGTCCAATCAGATTGATTTGCTCTCCTTCGTGCCCATGCAAGAGCTGGGCAGTGTATCCGAAAAGCTGATTATGCCCGTACTTTTGAGCGCATTTTTGCTCGGCGACTCTTTCCACAAAGTGAACGATCCAAAATCGGCTATCGCTTATGCATACGGTCAATATATTCTCTGCCGTCGTAGTTCTTACATGGCTCTGGGAGGACATCACAGTGTGCGTGACGAGATCGTCGAGGATCACGCCCTGGCAAGAGTCTTCAAACAGCGTGGTTATAAGATCGAAATTGCCGATGGCAAGACGCTCTATAGTGTGCGTATGTATACCGATCTCGAATCGCTCTGGCTCGGTTGGACCAAAAATCTCTATTCTTTTATCGACAGCAAGCCTATCTATCTGGCAATTATTCTCGTCATGCTGCAAATCGTGCTGGTTATGCCCTGGGCATATCTGGGCTTTATCGCTTCGATAGCCGTGACCGGTGATATCAGTGAATTTCTCCTGCGCATGACCGGCCTTGTCACAGTCCAACTCGGTGTGCTCGCTCTCTGGTTCCGTCTGACCAAGGAGCATTTCGCCGGAGCGCGCTGGTATCACTATTTCTGGATACCCTTCGGCGGACTTGCCGTCTCGGCTCTCTGGGTGCACGCCGCTTTTCTCGTTCACACCGGTGGACAGGTCAACTGGAAGGGCCGTCGTTATGTCGTGAACAATCGTCGCACCATTCAGCCAAGCCCAGGCGATCACATGGAAACCCCTATGGACGCCAAGTTAGTCAGTCGCGATGCCACCGATTAAGGGCGAAATTTCAACTGAAATTAGTGCTAGACTACAGTCTTGCGACCCTTATATAGAGAAGTTCTAAGTGCCCTTCTTCAAGAATCTCTTCTGGCATGGTATCGGTGTTGATTTAGGCACCGCAAATACGCTTATCTACATCCACGATAAGGGTGTCGTTTTGCGAGAGCCGTCGGTCGTGGCTGTCGATGAAAACACCAATATGGTGCGCTGGGTAGGCGAAGAAGCAAGAGCGATGATCGGTCGGACGCCCCAGGGTATCCGCGCTATTCGACCTCTTAAAGATGGCGTTATCGCCGATCTGGACTATGCCAAAATTATGCTGCGGAAATTTGTCGAGCGGGCTACCGGAGCCGGTGGTCTCAAAAATCCCGACATCGCGATTGGCGTGCCGTCCGGTGTCACGCCCGTAGAAAAAATAGCGATCAAGTCGGCCGCAGAAAGCGCCCACGCTACATCCATATACTTGCCTGAAGAACCTATGGCTGCCGCTATTGGAGCCGGTTTGCCGGTGGCCGAAGCAACCGGCTCGATGATTGTCGACGTCGGCGGTGGCACCACCGAAGTCGCTGTGATCAGTCTTTCCGGTATCGTCGTCAATGAGTCGATTCGCATCGCCGGCGACGAGCTCAACGAAAGCATTATTTTCTACCTGAAAAAAGTACACAGCCTCGCCGTCGGTGAGCGTACCGCTGAAGAAATCAAATTCAAGGTCGGCTCTGCCTACAAGAGCGCCGAAAACGACAAAATTGATGTGCGTGGTCTGAGTTTGCTCAATGGCATGCCGCGTACGATCACAGTCAGTCGCGGTGAAATCAGGGAGGCAATGGCCGGTCCATTGGCTGAAATCGTCGCCGCCGTCAGACGCACTCTCGAGCGTACACCCCCAGAGCTTGCCGCCGATATTTTCAACCGCGGCATTATGCTCACCGGTGGTGGTGCCTTGCTGCAAGGTCTCGATGAGCTCATCTCCAATGAAACGGAAGTGCCGGTCTTCATCGCCGATGATCCGCTCTCGACAGTCGCTATCGGCACTGGCAAGATGCTGAGTGACCCTATGTACCGACGTGTGCTCGAGCTTTGCAAATTTCATAAATAGAAATCAGTAAAAGAAAAGCAAAAAGCGGGACTCGCATTTAGCGAGACTTACACAAGACGAGGGACCTAAAAGATTGGCGCGCAACGAGTCTGATATAGAGGCTCAATCTCAGTCGATTGCTGAGTACGTCTTCCTGGTCATGGTTGTGCTGATGGTGGCAGTACCAGCTTCGGGTTTTGTCCTGTCCGCGCAGACTGGCATCGCCGGTCTTTTCGCTAAGGGCGCCTATCAATTGCAATCGACCCGAGATCTCGCTCAGCGGGTGATCGATTCGTCGACACGCATTCACACTCTCGAGCGTAAGCTCGCCCAGGATGAAATTGAGCTGGCCCGGCTCAAGCAGCAATCACGTGATACCAATCGCCTGCGTGCCCTGCTTGATTTGAAGCAAAAATCGGAGCGTACTTCTGTAGCCGCTGAAGTTGTCGCTCGCAATCCTGATAACTGGTACAAGCAGGTAATTTTGGATAAGGGCACGGCCGAGAAGGTCGTTCGAGGGTCGGCGGTAATTTCGGTGACCGGTGTTGTCGGTCAAGTCGTCAGTGCCTCCGAGCACGCCAGCGTAGTGCGGCTGCTCACTGATCCCGAACAGAAACTGGGAGTCCTCATACCCCGCCTTGGTGTTACCGGCGTGCTCGTCGGTAATTATGAGCAGGTAGCCCACATCGAAAACGTGGCGGTAGGCACCAATGTCGATATCAACGACAAAGTCGTCTGCGTCGGCAAGGCCGGTATTTTCCCCGACAATCATCCGGTTGGCACGGTTCTGGCCGTGCGCCGTGATGCCAACGGAGCATCCATGCAAATTGATGTCAAACTTTCCGACAACTGTTATGACCTGAGTCAGGTGCTGATCTTACCCCCACAATCCAATTGAGGCGGAGTGCTCGCTAGCCGGGGCGCTCAAGAGACGAGGAGTATAATTGGCCATCCTATCGATGAAAGGCAGAAGGCGTGCCGGCGAGATCACTATCGCCGCGGTCATTCTCTGGGTCGTCTGGTTGATTCAAATTGCAATTTTAAGCAATTTCACTTTCTCCGGCGTACTCTGCAGTCTCCCTCTGGCGATCACTATCGTCTGGGGAGCAACCTTCGGCTCGCCGATGGAAAAGCCCACCTCCGATGAATTGCGTGTTTCCAGCCTTGGCACCGTGGTCGCCCGTCAATTGCTCTCCGGCTCGATCTCCGGAGCTTTAGTGGGCGGATTTTTCGCGGCTCTTTCTTGTTCGGTGATTCCGGTTTTTCCGGTTGCCTATCCTTTAATAGGATGGATCTCCGGCTATTTCTCGCTTAAAAATTTCAATCAGGCTGCTTTCCTCTGTATTCCCCTGGTCCTTTTGCTCACTTTTCTGGCCGAGATCATCATGGCCATGCAGCTGTACCTCATGCACCGGCCAGATGTAATTACGCATTTTCTGACGATCAGTTTTCCTGAATCGCTTCTCAATGCGTTGATTGCTCCGGTGATTTTCTTTCCGATGAGAGGTTGGTTCGAATTTTCGCAATGGCGCCGGGGGTCGTACGAATGATTGTGCAAGAAGCGGCCAATTCCGCTGCCGAAGCTAATCTTCATCGTGACCTGCGCCCGAAAGTGGCGATGATGTGCGTGCTGATCGCGCTCTGCATGGGAGCGCTAATCGCTCGCCTTGTCTTTCTGCAGATCTTGCAATTTGACTATTACAAAAATCAGGCCATCGAAAACAGTACGCGGGTTACCTTTATGCGTGCCCCGCGCGGCAATATCTACGATCGCTACGGCAATTTGCTCGCCACCAATAAAGAATCTTTATCGATGATCGTCATCCCGGCGCAGCTCGACGACGTCAAACAGCTGGCCAAAGACCTCTCTCCTGTCCTCGAAAGTCCTTATCCGAAGATTCTTGATCTATTGATCAAAGCCAAGGCCTCCGGCTCGGTTTTGCCGGTGGTCATCGAGCGAGACGTGGACATGGCCATTGTCAGCCGTTTCTTGGAACACAAGCTCTTTTTGCCGGCAGTGGACATCATGCCCGACATCAGCCGCAGCTACCCCCACGCCGAGATTACCGCACATATGCTCGGCTATTGCGGCCAGATCACCCAGGCTCAACTCGATCGCAGGCCCGACCGGCACATGGGTGATATCGTCGGCCAGGACGGCATCGAGCGTCTCTATGATAATCAGCTGCGTGGTGTCGATGGCGAACAGCGTGTCAGGGTAAATGCGATGGGGCTATCGCAGTCGCCAGAAACTTCAAAACCGGTGATCACCAAGCAAGCGACGGCGGGCAAACCTCTCGTCGTATCGATTGACCTCGACCTGCAAAAAGTCGCTTACGACGCCCTGGGAGACCGCTCCGGAGCAATCGTCGCCTGCGACCCGCAAACGGGTGAGATTCTGGCCATGGTTTCACGGCCGAGTTTTGATCCAAATGTCTTCACGCGCAAGATCACTCCGGATGTCTGGAAGAAAATCAACGCTCCCAATCATCCACTCTTTAACCGAGCTCTATCCGGCTTCCCACCAGGTTCTATCTGGAAGCCTATCACCATGCTCGCCGCTCTGGAAAATCACGTCGTCAATCCGGACACCAAATTGCAAGTTTCCGGTGGTATCTCCCTTGGTGGCTTCTTCTTTGGTGACTGGACCCGCACCTCCGGTCTTTTCGATCTGGTCAAATGTTTGGCCTGGTCTCGAGATTCTGCTTTCTACCAGATGGCTCTGCATATGACCCCCGAGATGATCAAAGAATGGGGGCAAAAATTTGGAGCCAATCGCACTACCGGCGTCGAACTCCGTCATGAGAGCAAAGGTCTGGTCCCGGACTCGGCCTGGAAGCTGCTCAACTATCATGAAAAATGGTATCCGGGCAATACGTTGCACATGTCCATCGGTCAGACCTATGTCCAGGTCACACCCACCCAGGCTGCTCGAATATACGCTGGTCTGGGCATGAAGGGTCAGGTGCCCGGTCTGCATTTTGCCATGAAGATCGGCGACAGGCAGATACCGCCTCCCAAGCCTGAAAAAGTGAAGTATCATCCGGAATTTCTTAAAGTAGTTTTAGACGGTATGAAGGCCGTAGTGGCAAGCGGCACCGGCGGCGCTACCAAATTGGGTAATGTCGAAGTGGCCGGTAAAACCGGATCGGCGGAAGCTCCGCCGGTTGGCAGTAAGACCCATGCCTGGTTTGCCTGCTATGCCCCGGCGGATAGGCCGCGCATCGCCATCGCCGTATTTGTCGAGCATGGTGGTCACGGTGGCAGTACGGCCGCTCCGATGGCCAAGCCGATTCTCGAAAAATTCTTCTCGATGTCTAAACCCGAGCTTGAAGCCGATGCCGAAAAGAAAGCGGCCGATGCCAAATCCGCGAAGAGCGTAAAGAGCGCTAAAGGCAGTAAAAGCGCCAGAAATGCGAGGAGCGCAAAGACAAAAACAAGCGCAGCTCACTAGCGCGATATGCACCATATATAGAGTCTGCTGTAGTGGACAGAAGCGTTAAAAGTACTGATAATAAGAGCCTGGTATCAAGCTTTTAAAAGTTGTCGTATTTTTCCGGGAGAATTATAGATGGAGAGTAGTCACTCTATAGAAACAGCACAGGCGGTTTCTTCTCCGGTTGAGGATACGTCGGCCCAGATCGATAGCTGTCAAATATTCGACGCTACCCCAGCCGATATCAACCCTTTCTTATCCGGTGCGCATGACCTTGTCGATCCGCAAGGGGTGAATGCCGATTTGCTCAATAGTGCTGCTTCCGATTGTGGAGCTACTTCCGACTTTGCCGCCGAAACTTCGGCTGAAGCCTCGGCTCAGAGCGAAGCGATTGAGGCCAGTCCGGTCGAATCCGGCATCGGCGATTCAACCGCAAGTGTTTCCGCTGTTCACGGATCCATGGTTGGCGCTGACGACCGCGTTTCCAAACGCGATCTTGTCTCGCTGCTCGAAGGTTTCGTACGCATCATAAAGACCGATGACGTTGCTCCCTCCTCTTCTCCGGTTACTACCGGTACCCGCATCGATCTGGCCAGCGGCGGCCTGGTTGTAAACGAAGCCCGCATCGACGATCGCACTGTTGAAATCGATCAATTGCGCGGCCTGGTAATCGAAGCTCAAGATACGATCATCAAATTGCTCACCGACCGGGTCGAGGATCGCTCACGCATCGCCACGCTGGAAGCGCAGCTCTCCTTGCTACCCGACTTGCAAGCACAAGCGGATCGCGCCATGTCGGTGGCCGTGCGCACCGAAGAATATCGAGGTGAACTGAATAAGATGAAGTTCGAGCTCGATCGTTTCCGCCTCTTCCGTGTCAGGGTGGAAGCGGAGAACAAAAAAGGCAGTGTCTTCAATCGCATTCAAAAGTGGCTCTTCAGCCGACCGAATGCCGCCGACGATACTTTGAAGCCGAGCCAGAGACTATAGTCCGCACTCTCAGCCGTCGATCCAGTCGCTAATATCGAAAATTTGCTCTAGGGTCCGAAGATAGCGCAGTCTTTGAGTTTGGTTTTCAATCTGGCCGCCCCGATCTCGGTGGCGCTTGTATCGCGCAGTTCGAGATGGTGCAGTTTCTCGATGCTGACCAGCTCGTCGAGGCCGCGGTCGGTGACCCTGGTGCCGTTCAAAAAGAGCACTTTGAGAGCCGGATGGCCTTTCAAATGAGCCAGGCCGCTGTCGGTGACGGCGGTATCGTTGACGTAGAGGGTTTCGAGCTGGGCCATATTTTTGATAAAGGCGAGGCCGGCGTCGGTTATGCTCGAATAAGAAAGGTCGAGCTCGATCAGGCTCTTCGAGGCTGAAAGTGCTTGCAGTCCCTCGTCGCTAATCTGGCGGGGCAGGTGCAGGTGAGTCAGATTGCCGAAGCCGGCCAGGGTGGTGAGAGCGGCGTTCGTGATGCCGGTGCTTTTCAGGGCCAGGTGTTTGATTGCTTTGAGGTTCTGGAAGGCTTTCAGGTCGTTGTCTGTCACCGAAGTACCGGTTAACCACAGGGTGGTCAGGTCTTCCAGGCCTTTACCGGCGGCAAATTCGGTCAGGACTTCGCCGGACAAGGGCAGGAAGTCCAGGCGGATTTCTACCAGCTTGCTGGTTTCGAAGAGCGCTTGCAGTAAAGGAGCGTTCAAGGTCGTCGTCGACAGGTCGGCCGAGGCCAGGCTGGCAATGGCGGCTTTATGCTCGCTCAAATGCTTGGCCAGGGTGGTGCTGGCGAAAGCGAGTCCGGCCAGATGATCCTCGGGAACCTTAAGATCGACCGTACCGGAGGCCTGACCGAGCCAGGAGCGGTTGTGGGGAAACTCGCGCCGACATACATATAGATTGCCGAGCGAGGGCTTGGCCGGGAAGTTGAGACTGAGATCCTGATTCATAGATTGGTTAAATTCTGCGCCCGCTGTGGGAATAACCGGGGGGTGACCATATTGTAAGCACTTGGCTTTCAACCTATAGTGAATTTATGTCCGATGATTGCGACTAGCAAATTATTGACCGCGCTCCCCCCGGGTATCAAATGACAAGATTTTCTGATAATGGCGATTATGTAGATCCTCGTTCCCTGGCTGCCCAGAGCGCTCAAAACGATGGCTTCTCGATAAACAGCACCTATGGCGGCAATAATCAGCAAAGCCAATTTGCCGATTATATAATGCCCGTTTCGGCCAATGCTGCAAACAATCGTAGTTTGGACGGCGGCTATGTCGACCCTCGCTATATGACAGGGGCGAATTATGATTCGGGTGCAGCCTATGTCGACCCTCGCTATACCTCAGCTACCAGGTACGACGGCAATTATGTCGATCCCCGCTATGCCGGCGCAATCTCGGTGCGTAACGATCAGATGGCTCTGAGTATGGCTCTGCCTTTTTCCACCGGCCTGCAAAACGGTGCCGCTTACGGTTGGCAGCAAAACCCGGGTGAAGGCTTCCGCGAAAGACGGTTCGAGCATATGCGCGAACAGCAGATCCAGGGAGAACTCTATTACGACGCTACGACGCCCCGCTACGGCGCCTATCAGGACCCCCGTTATCAGGGCTATTCAGATTCACCGGGTTATGACCAGGGCTGGCAAAACCCACTTCCGATCTATCGTCCCATGCCTCAACCGATTTATCGCCAACCCGTTTACGAGCCTAACTACGATTCCAGTTACGATCCGGCTTATTCCAGATATGACCGCGGCCAGACCGAGCGCGTTTACGTAGCTCCTCCGCCGCAGCGTTATATCGAACGCAGCGCTCCGCAACCTCAACGCGACGACGATTGCGACCGTGATCAGCGGCCAGTCCTGCGTAGCAGCGGCTCCAGTCCTGATTTGACCGAGAGCAGCTTCGCAAATGGCAGCCAGTATCCCCTGGGCGATCGCTCTGATCTAAGCGAAAAGTGTGACAAAGCCGATACGCAAACCTTCCGCCAGGACGGCAATAGCGGCAGCTGGAGCCCGTATGACCGGGCTGTCTACGATAATTTGAATCAACAGGCTCAGGCTCTGGTCGGCCATAACATCCAGGAATTCGATCCCTCCGTGCCGATTCGACTTGGCTGCGCCCGTGCCGTTAGCCTGCTCGTCGAAAAAGGCTATGGCTTCCCGATCAAGGATCAAGCTATAGTCAATGTCGAAAAAGACCTGCGCAAGATGGGCTTCACCCAGGTTTCGATCAATGATATGAAGCCTGGAGACGTGATCTGCGGTTACCGCGAAGCCGGTGATTATCCGCATGGTGCGGTCTATATGGGCAACGGCAAGATTTTCAACAATGACAGCGATGACGGTATCATGGAGATCCAATCGATCGCCAAATACAACAAAGCCGAATTCAAGCACTTTGTCATTTTGCGCCGACCGGCCACTGTGCCCGCCGTCGCCGCCGACAGCGCTCCGAGCAGCCGGGTCGGCCGCTCGGGAGCTAATCAAGACGGTCAGGTCGACGGCTAGAGCGACGCTCAAATCCGACAGACTATTTTTTTTTCGGCTCTGGCTTTTTTTCGGCGTCTGGATCTTCGATGCGCTTGAAGATAGGCCCGCTGTTGCGAATTTTTTGACCGACCGGCACCATGTCGAAATAACCGTCAGCGTGCTTATCGTTGTCGCCCGGTACGCCTATCTCGTCATCATTGCCTAACTGCCACCAGATGTCCGAAGCCAGCTTCGGCGCAAACGGATAGATATGGAAAGCGGCGCGACGCAGCATCTCGACCGATGTATAGAGCACTTCGTGGCCTTCCTTGTCCTTGCCCTCCTTGTAGAGGGCCCAGGGTTTCTCGTCGTTCATGTATTTATTGGTCTGATCGACAAGGGCGAAGATGGCATCAATTGCTTTGGCAAACTCTAGTTTGTGCATGTGATTATTGATTACCACTTGCAATGTATTCGCTTTTTCGCGTAAATCATGTTCGGGTTTGGCATCAGGGATGGTGCCGCCGGCATTTTTATCAATCAGCGTAAGTGTGCGGTTTAGCAGGTTGCCGAGGCTGTTTGCCAGGTCTGCGTTTACTTTGCGGCGGAAATCATTGATCGAAAAATCGCCGTCTTGTTCAAAAGTGGTACCACTCATCAGATAGTAGCGCACTGCGTCCGCGCCATACATTTCGACCAGGGAGTTTGGATCGATGACATTGCCCAGACTCTTGCTGATTTTCTGTCCTTCGACGGTGATGAAGCCATGGGCGAATATCTGCTTGGGCAGCTCGATGCCGGCCGCCATCAAAAAGGCGATCCAGTAGATGCTGTGAAATTTTGTGATGTCCTTGCCGATCAAATGCAAGTCGGCCGGCCAGTAGCGTTTGAATTGCTCGTCATCGAAGAGGTAGCCTACACCAGTGATGTAGTTGGTCAGAGCGTCCATCCAGACATAGATCACTTGGTCGTCGTCGTCGGGAATGGGGATGCCCCAGCTAAGCGATTTGCGCGAGCGCGAAACACTGAAGTCTCCGAGCTCTTCATCGGCAACCTGGTTGAGGACTTCTTTGCGGCGACCGTCCGGCTGGACGACGGTGGGATTTTCCTCGAGCCATTTTTTGATCGCCGGTTTATATTTAGTCAGTTTGAAAAAATAGTTTTCTTCGGCGAGCTCACGCGGCGGCTTTTTGTGGGTGGCGCAATTGCCGTTTTCGAGATTGATCTCGCGGACGAAGTCTTCGCAGCCTTCGCAGTACAGGCCGATATAAGTGGATTTGTAGATGTCGCCCTGGGCTTTTAATTTGCTGAAGAGATGTTGCACCACTTTTTCGTGGCGCTCTTCGGTGGTGCGGATGAAGTGATCGTAGGTGAGATTGAGATTTTTCCAGCTATGCTCAAATTTTGCCGCCATCTCGTCGCAAAACTGGATCGGTGTTTTTCCGGCTGCTTCAGCGGATTTTTCCACTTTGGAGCCATGCTCGTCGACACCGGTCAGGAAAAAGACGTCATTGCCAGCCGCCCGGTGGAAACGTGCCATAACATCGGCGGCAATCTTTTCGTAAGCATGGCCGATGTGCGGAGCGGCGTTGACATAGTCGATGGCCGTCGTGACATAAAACTTTTTCATGGAAGAAGTTGTTTCCTTAATATATGCGTTTCTATCTTTTTCTCTAGAATATTGAGAGTGAAACCATAATAATACAGACAGTATTGCCATAAGCAGCAGAGGGGATTTTGCCGTTATGAAAAAGTCGTCAAAGAAACGCGAATCAAGCTTTGATAGCTTTAATCCCCTTGAAAACAAGACCGTCATTCTCGGAGTGAGCGGTGGCATCGCCGCCTACAAGGCCTGCGACATAGCCTCGCTGCTGCGTCGCTCTGGGGCCAATGTGCACGCAGTGCTCACTCCCAATGCCAGAGAGTTCATCACCCCCCTGTCACTGACGACCATTACCCGCAATCCGGCCCATTGTGAGCAATACGGCCAGAGCTCAAACTGGCGGCCCGAACATATCGAGCTGGCTAAATCAGCCGATTTGATTTTGATCGCCCCGGCCACAGCCGATCTCATCGCTAAGCTGGCGACCGGAATCTGTGACGATTTGCTGACGACGATGGTGCTCGCCTCCCAGGCCAAGGTGATGATCGCGCCGGCGATGAATCCGGTCATGCTTCAACATCCGGCCACGCAATACAATCTTTCCGTTCTGGAAAACCGCTACCGCTATGACATCATCCCCTCCGAATACGGTGAAGTGGCCTGCGGAGACTGGGGTTCCGGCAAAATGGCCGCGGTCGAGACGATTATCACCGCCGTCGCCGCCCGCTTGCTTGCTCACAAAACGCTTGCCACCAAACGCCTGATCGTCACTGCCGGCGGTACCCGCGAGCCTATCGATCCGGTGCGCTTCATCGGCAACCGTTCGTCCGGCAAGATGGGCATTGCCATGGCTGATGCCGCTTTTGCCCGTGGCGCCGAAGTGACGCTTGTTTCTACCGTTGAGGTAGAACGCGCCTATCCGGTTGTCGTCGTCGAAACCGCCCAGGAGATGCAAGAAGCGGTGGAGAGCGAATTCGACCTCTGCGATGCCCTGGTTATGACCGCAGCCGTCGCCGATTTTCGCCCGATGGCCGTGGCTAATCACAAAATCAAAAAGACCGATTCCGATGACCTCGTGCTCGAGCTGACAAAAAACCCGGACATTATTGACCTGCTCGGTCGAGTCAAGCGCAAAGACCAGGTGATTATCGGCTTCGCCGCCGAATCTGAAGCCTTGCTCAGCAACGCCACGCAGAAGCTGAAGCGCAAAAATCTGGATGTCATAGTCGGTAACGATATCTCCGTACCCGAAATCGGCTTCGGCTCTGATGACAACGCCGTTGTCATCCTCTCTGCCGAGGGCACTCGCGAGAATCTGCCGCGCATGCCCAAGCGCGCTATTGCCGAGCATCTTTGCGACGTGCTTTCGGAGCGTTTCCAGATGCTCGAAAAAGCACCGGTTTGATCGAGTAAAATCATAGTGAAGGGTCGCTTCGCCCCTGGTGGGAACAAAAACGAGGCTGTCGCCCTTCTTAAACTATAGAGAAAGTGCTGAAAGTGCGCGTGTGCAAGCGCTTGGTGCTATACTCCCGTATTTGGATGGTAGACCGGAGAAAAGTCATGGCCAGAGGCAATAACTATCAGGACGCACAAGTGCAGGACAGTCGGAGTGGCTCCCAGTGGGGTTCCTGGTTGACAGGCCTGTTGATAGGCGCTGTCGGCGGAGCTGCCGTAGCCTATTTGACCGCGCCCAAGTCGGGCAGCGAGATGCGTGACACATTACAGAGAAGCACCCAGGATGTGCCGGAGCGCTTGAGCGAAATCGTCGATGATTCCCTCGATCTCTACGCTTCTTTCCTCAACTACGCTCAGCTCTCACTGGAAGAGCAGACGACCAGATTCAAGCGCGCTATCGCCGCCGGTAAACTGGCTGCCGCTAAAAAACGCGAAGAGATCGAGCTCGGCGTCTAGCCTGCTTTCGGGTTCTGTCCGTTGGTTTCCTGTATTTTTTGCGTGGGCCGTGTGGCCTGAGCGTTTGGCTTTAGAGGGAAAAGGAATATCGTGGACGCAGTAAGCACTACTTCATTGACGGGCAGTCTCAACATCCTCGTGGCTGTGGCGCTCATTTTTCTGGCTGTTTCGCTTCTCGCGGTCAGCATTCCTCTTATGTCGATGGTCAAGCAGTCCGAGCGGACGCTTTCTTCGCTCGATAAGCTTCTCAGCACCGTGGATAAAGAACTCGGGCCAACCCTCAAGCAAGTCGATACCTTGCTCGGTTCGGTCGTCGAGCTTAAAAGCGCAGCTCAGAAGAGCATTACCGATGTCGGCTCTAAAGTCGGTGACGTCAAAGGCGGTCTGACCAAGGCCGCCGACGATGCCAAGCATCAGAGCAGCGTGCTCGGGGCCGGTTTCATGGCCGGTCTGAAGGCCTATCTCGAGGGTCGGCCGGCCCGCGACGAGGCCCGTGAAAAGTCCCGCGCGGAAAGAAAATCGCTTTCTGAAGTGGGCAAATAACAGCAAGTAAATAAAGCCACTAAATAAAAGTGACTAAATCAGAGTCGGCCCTTAAAACTGGGCAAATAATAGTTAGAGCCATCTAACTTGTTGAGATTGAGAGGAACGGATCATGAGCAGATTTTTTGAAGGGTTAGTGGTTGGCGGTGTGCTCGGCTATGTCGTCGGCATTCTCTCCGCACCAAAGTCAGGCGAAGAGCTCAGGCAGCAAATCGCCGACAACTCGGAAGATATCTATAAACAGGCCTCCGACTCGCTCGGTGACATCCGCGAAAAGACCGGGCAGGTCGTGAGCGACGTATCGACCAAGGGCAATGAAGTCCTGAAAAAAGCCGGCGATTCGGTTCAGGGCGGCAAGGATAAATTGACCCATCGTCTGCAGGAACTGGCCGGTCAGAGCACCAAAGTCCTCGTCGATGACGTCGAGAGCGCCACTTCGGGCGGCTAATCCAAATTGGAATTATTCAGGCTCAATCGGGCCCTGGCTCTTTGCGGATTGGCTTCCAGGCGCAAGGCCGACGATTATATCCGTGATGGTCTGGTGCGTGTGAACGGCCAGACCGTTACTGATTTCAGCCATATGGTCGACTTGAACAAAGACCGATTGGAAGTCGACGGCGAGCCTCTCGCCCGGCACAAGCTCGATTATGTGATTTTGCATAAACCCCGGCGCGTAGTCGTTACTACCGACGATGAGCGCGGTCGCACCTGCGTCCTCGATCTGCTCCCTGAGGCGCTGCGTCATTTGAAACCGGTCGGACGCCTCGACGCCGATTCGGAAGGGCTGCTTTTGCTGACAAATGATGGGGCCCTGGCAAAACTCCTCACACATCCTTCCCATCAAGTGCCGAAACTATATGTGGTGACAGTTGAAGGTCGGATATCCGATCAGCATCTAAGAACCATGGCCGATGGAGTGCAGTTGTCAGAAGGTAAAACCAAACCCTGCTGGGTTCGCAAAATTTCTGCTAATGCGCATACTTCTGTATTTGAACTGGAGCTCCAGGAAGGCCGTAACCGCCAGATCCGGAGAATGTGTGCAAAGGTTGGTTATAGCGTGATTAGGTTGGTCAGGGTTGCCATTGGTGGGTTACAATTAAGAGAGCTTGCCTCCGGGCATTGGCGCCGTTTGAGCAACGAGGAAGTTGCAGAGCTGAAGCGCTTGTTAGATTGAAAAAAGGCATCCCCTCGAGCTCTAGTCTCAAGACCTAGATTAATACTTGCGTATCGCTTTGTGGAATTTTTGAAAAAATGTCGTTGGAGCAAATCGGTCAGAAGTTAAAGGCAACTCGTGAAGGCCAGAGCCTCTCGCTGGGCCAGATTTACGATCGCACTAAGATACCGCCCAATCATCTGGAAGCGATCGAAAGCGGCATCGCCGACGATTTGCCGGAGACCGTCTACGTAGCAGGCTTTATCAAGCGTTACGGGGATCTGCTCGGCTTGAACGGTCAGTCTCTCGCCGATGAGTACAAACGTGGCTCTCAGCCGGTCGAGGCCGGGCGCGGCGTCGGTATGTTCAATGCCGGTCGCATGGCCACCCAGCAGGTAAGCGCTCCAGTCGTCTATGTAAGCAAGCCTCGCGGTTCTGACGCCCCCGGCTTTGCCAAAACATTTTTCTATCCCAGTCTGCTTCTCATCGCCGTCATTGGTGTAGTCTGCGGGCTGGCTGCCTGGTATCAGTCGCAGCTCGTCGCCCAGCAAGATCCGGGCGTACTCGCTCTCAACCAATCGGCTTCGCGCTTCAACAATATGTCGGGGGGTCCGATCCCGGCGACGACGATCGCCGCTCCCAATGCCCTTTCCAATGCTGCCGTTAACGGTGCCAATCCTGCCGCAGCGCAGACGCCTCCCGGCGACAGCAAAATTTCACTCTCTGCTTCCCAGCACGTCTGGGTGGACGTCAAATCGGTTGCCACCGGCGCCTCGCTTTTCACCGGTTATCTGGAGATGGGCGATCGTCGTGACTTCCAGGATGTGCAAGGTTTAAGAGTACGGGCCGGCAATGGCGCCAGCGTCTCGGTGGCCTTTAACGGCGCCAGTGAAACGATGGGTGCTGCCGGCAAAGTCGCCGAAAAAGTCTACGCGGCGCCGCAAGCCGCCAGCGCTCCCGGCGTCGCCGGTGTCCCCGGAGCGGCTGGTACTGCTGCCCTCGGTACAGGCACGGCGACGGCCGCCGGAGCCAAAGCTGTTACACCTCTTAAGAAACCCTGGGTCCGCAAGGCGATCGCCACAGACGGCACGACTGGCCGTTCCGGCCGCTCTCGCGGTCTTGATTCCGGTGGTACAAGAGATATCCCCGGCGTATCCGGCGGCGGAAGTCGCTCTATTGACGTCCCCTACCGGTACAATGATGGTCGTCTTGATAACGACTAAAATCAGCTAGGGCCGGGAGAAAATTAGAAATGCGTAACCCCAAAATCGGGGTGGTATCACTTGGTTGTCCCAAGAATGCCACCGACACCGAAGTCATGCTTGGTCTTTTGAACGAGGCCGGCTTCCAGGTTACCTTCGATAATGACGAAGCACAGATGTGCCTGGTCAATACCTGCTCTTTTATTGGTGACGCCCGCAAAGAATCGGTGCGCACTCTAGTCGAGCTGGCCGATCAGGGCAAAGAGCTGATCATTGCCGGATGTCTTGCCCAGCATTTCAAAGAAGAACTGCTCAATGAAATACCGGAAGCCAGAGCTGTTGTCGGTACCGGCGATATCACCAAGATTGTCGATGTAATCAAGGCAGTGGCCGCTGATAGCTCCTTGCGCCTGGTCGAAGTAAGCGACATTCCAAACAATTACGACGATGAAGTCCTGCCGCGTATGGCCACCGGTGTTGGTGCCTCCGCTTATTTGAAAATCGCTGAAGGCTGCGACCACCGCTGCACTTTCTGCATTATTCCGCAACTGCGCGGCGATTTCCGCTCGCGCTCGATCGAATCCCTGGTAAAAGAAGCCCGCGTGCTTGTTTCCGGTGGCGTCAAAGAAATCATTCTTGTTTCACAGGATTCGAGTTATTACGGCCTCGATATCTATAAAAAAATGGCTCTGCCCGAGCTTCTTACGGCTCTATCCGAAATCGAAGAGCTCGATTGGATTCGCGTCATGTACTGCTATCCGACCGAGACCAATCGCGACCTGCTCGCCGCCATGGTCAGTCTGCCCAAAGTAGTCAAATATGTCGACATCCCCTTGCAGCACTCACATCCTGATGTGCTTTCGGCTATGGCTCGTCCCAAGCATCCGGAAAAGACGATGGATTTGATTCGTGAAATGATGCCGGGTGTAAAAATCAGATCGACTTTTATCGTCGGCTTCCCCGGTGAAACCGATGAACAATTCGAGCATCTTGTCGCTTTCATCGAGAAATATCGCTTCGACAGACTCGGTGTTTTTACCTATTCCAAGCAGATGGAAGTGCCTTCCGGTCACATGCCGGGCCAAATTCCCGAAAAAGTGAAAAAGGCGCGCCGCGACAAAATCATGAAAATGCAACATGCTATTTCGAGCGAATTGAACGCCGCGATGGTTGGTCAGACGATCGATGTTTTGATCGAAAGCTACGATGATTCTAAAAAGCTTTACACCGGTCGCAGTCAATGGGACGCGCCCGGCATCGACAATTTAGTCTATGTGCGCGAGGATCTTGATAGTGAAGACGGCGAGCGCGTTTACATTGGCGAAGTCAATCGCGTCTTGATTGAAAAGGCTAAACCATACGATTTGTTTGGTGTCGCCTGTGGTGGCGCCGCCGAAATCCTGGAAAATCGCACTCTCAAAGAAGAGCTGCAGGAGACTCGTGCGCGCTATATCCCCGTCACGGCAGTTTGATTTTTGTCTGAAAACAAACGCGCTAAGAGTAGTACGGATCAAAGTTTCGCCGGTCTCAAAGCCTTCGTCAATTGGCTTATCGTGGGCGTTGTACTGGCCTGTGCTTTTGCTTATGGCATCAGTGCCGTGCGTGTCATCGTCGCTTGCTTGCTCTTCGTCTGGGTACTAGCCGGTCCTTTTCTTTTCTCCTGGTGTCTCGTCGATCTTGCTTCGCGCTCCTTTATGGATGGGCATTACGATCTTTCTGAAAAACTAGCCAGGCTTGCGCTCGCCGTTGATGAGCTGGTTAAGCCGTTAGTGATGGTTTTCGGCATGGCCTATTCACCCTTCAGTCTCTTCAACTGCCTTAATCTTGCTAACGCTCTCATGGTCAACGGCCAGTTTGCCGATTCGGAAGCGGTGCTCAAACAGGCGCTCAAGCAAACCGAGGCCCTGCCAGACTTTCAGTTGTCTCTGACACCGCTTATCCTAAGTCATATGGCGACCGTGATTTTGTATCGAGGCGATTTCAACCAGGCCGAAGATTTGCTCGAGCGTTCGACGACGATCAAAACAAACCGTTTGCAATTGAACACTCTTTCCGTCGACGAGAGAATGAGTCTCGAGCTGGGCGTGGCCGCCGATCTTTATACGACAGGCGGATTGTTTGAAAAGTGCAGACAATACGACCTTGCCGAAAAATGTTTCAAGGATGCCCTCGATCGCGTTGAGCGTTTCGCCGAAAATCTCGACCCTGAAGGTGAATTGAAAAGCAATTTTCTTAACGGCCTGGGCGACCTTTACCTCAAGCTCGGGCGCGCCCGCGAAGCCGAGCCTTACATTTATGAGGCGCGCCGCCTGCGCGGTCTGAAATTTACGGCCGATCATCCGATCATGTCGTCTTCTTACGACAATCTCGGCCGTTTCAAAACTGCGACCGGTGAATATGTCGAGGCGGAAAAATGGCTGGAGAAGGCTCGCAAAATCCGTCAGCGCTATGGTCGTAAGAATCCAGCCGATCTGGCCGATACGATGCGCAGTCTCGGTCAATTGAAAGTGGCTGAAGGTAATTTGTCGGAAGCGCTGGAGCTTTTTGCGAAGGCCACGGTCATGAAGCAGAAAGCCTTTGGGGATACCTTCCCCGACGTAGCCGACATGCTTGAAGAGAAGGCGGTGGTCATGCAACGTCTAGGTGATGAAGGCGGGGCCTCCGCAGCTTTGGAAGTGGCGGAGAAAATCCGGGACAAGTTTAGCTTACGGCAGAAATTCTAGAGTTTTTCTGCCATATTTGAATTCCAATAATTGGAAGAAATTTTGCAGTTTTTCTGCCATATTTGAATTCCAATAATTGGAAGAAATTTTGCAGTTTTTCTGCCATGCTCGGGATCCCAGATGTGGCAGAATTTTGAGAGTTTTTCTGCCACGGTCGAAATCCCCCAACTGGCAGAAATATTGAAATTTTTCTGCCATGAAGCTTAGCAAGCGCAGCGGGCCGAATTGACTGCTTTTTGCGAGTGCTCGATGGCGATTTTGAAAAGATTGTCAGCCATGGCCAGATGATTGTAGTCATAATTTTGGCAGAAATAGCGCAGTTCATCGAGCCCGTCGGCCGCCTGGGCAATTGCGTGACGTACCCAGTTGACGGCGTTCTTTAAAAGCAGCGGGGCGGGATTCTCGGTAAATCCATTGCTTGCCTTGCGCAGTGTATGTTCTATTTCGTCGACGTAATTGCTGAAATCTTCAAGCAACTGATCGTCGTAGAGATCCTGAGAGAGTATGGAGAGGCGCTGTTTGTACTTCTTGAGGATAGAAACAATCTGCCTGATTAGAGGATTGAAGACCTGACGCAAGTAGCGCTCGGTCGCCTTTTCCTCGTCCATAGAATCCTGGACATTGACAGGCATGCGTATTTGCGAGCGGCGCTGGATAATAGTGGCGTTGTAATGAGCTCGTTTTTCGCTATCAATGAGAGTGGCGTAGGCTTCGTTGATCGTCACCATTTGTTCGGTCTCGGCGACGACTTGATGATCGCTCTTTTCGATGTAGGCGAGGTCGGGATGAAGCGTCTTCACGAGCTGACGGTAGGCAATTTTTAATTCTTCACGGCTGACGCTCGGGGTAACCCCGAGGACCTCGTAGTAATTAGCCTGTTGCTTAGCCATAAATACAATTATGCCCCAAAGTGAAAAAGGCGGCCCGTAAAAACTTATGTGATAATTACCCTCAATGTTCTGTCCCTTTTGCAATCACCGAGAAAGCCGGGTTCTGGAGTCGCGTTTGACGACCGAAAACTCCGTGCGGCGCAGGCGTGAATGCGAAGGCTGCGGCAAACGTTTCACTACCTTCGAAAAGCTGGAAGTCATACAGTTTCTTGTCGTAAAACGGTCGGGCATTCGTGAGCCTTATACAAGAGAGAAGCTCAGAGCCGGCCTTTCCAGGGCCTGTGCCAAAACTACCGTCACAGCCGAACAGATAGACGATCTTATGGACAATGTGGAAAATGAGCTTATGGCCTCGGGGCGCCGTGAGGTCTCCGCCTCGATGCTTGGCGAGACGGCATTGAGCGCTCTCAGCCGCCTCGATCAGGTGGCCTATGTGCGATTTGCATCCGTATACAGGCAGTTCCGTTCGATCGAAGATTTCATCGCAGAGCTGACCCGGCTCAAGGATGAGGAAATTTCCAGTAGTGCCACTGCCACTGTATCTGGTGGCAAATCCAAGCTTTGAGCACGGCGCCCGTCCTTAGCCCTAGATGAAAAACCTTAAATCTGGCTTGGCATAAGTTTACGCGGCATTGACCTTTAGCTTAAATGCACTGCCAGGCGTGATACAATTTTTGACCGCTTTCCTATATATATTGAGCACACGAGAGAGCCCGAGCAGGACTATCATGAATCCTATTATTAAAGAACTAGAAGCACCGCTTCTGAAAAAAGACCTCCCTACCTTCGACGTCGGCGATACCGTCAAAGTATTCGTCAAAATCCGTGAAGGCGGCAAAGAGCGTACACAGGGTTACGAAGGCGTGATCATCAAGCATGGTGGCCACGGCGTTTCGGAGACCATTACTGTCCGTCGCGTTTTCCAGGGCATCGGCATTGAAAGAGTATTCCTCGTCCACTCGCCTCGCGTTGAGAAAATCACCGTGATGCGTCGTGGTCATGTCCGTCGCGCCAAGCTTTATTACCTGCGCGAGCGCACCGGTAAGGCTACCCGTATCAAAGAAAAAGTCGGCGTCAGAAAAGAGAAAGAAACAGTTGCTGCCGCTCCGGCTAAGGCCGCTGCTCCTGCACCTGCCGCTGAAGCTTAAGAGCTTTCTGCCTTGGGCGGTAAAGACAATAAACGGCAATCGCGCGGTGTCGCCGGCGCTAAAGCTAACGCTTTCGCCAAATTTGACGCCGCTGCCAAGCCCGCCATCAAGAGGGCGCCCAAACGGGTGCCCTCTACTCCTTTTCAGCGACTTACCGAGATAGTCAAGTGGGTCGATCTAGTGATCGAAGTACTCGATGGACGTATGCCGGTTTCGACCAGGCATCCGAGCTCGGACCAGATATTCGGCAATAAGCCTCGCGTCACCATCTATTCCAAAATGGATCTGAGCGATATCGAGCGCCTCAAGATCTTGGCAGCTGAGATGTCTGCAGTCGGGGGCAGCAATGAGGCTGACTCGACGCATCGCTCTTTGATATTGTCGCTTAAGAGTCGCGAGAACAAAGGCAAATTTATCGAGGCGGCTCTGGCCGTCACCAAAGCCAAGCGCGATTCTTTGCAACGTCGAGGCATTTTGCCCAGGCCGATGCGCGCCTGCGTCGTCGGTATACCGAACGTCGGTAAATCCTCTCTCATCAACTGGTTCATCGGCCAGAAACGCACCAAGACCGGGGACATGCCCGGTGTCACAAAAGGTACCCAGTGGATCCGCGTCGATCCGCAGCTCGAGCTGCTCGACACCCCCGGTATTTTGCCGCCGGTCGCCCTCAGTCCCGAAACTCACGATCGACTCGCTTTTCTCAATCTGGTGCCGCCCAGTACCTACAACACAGAAGAAATCGCCAAATTCGGTATCGCTCACATGCAGCGCTTTTACGCCGATAGATTGAACGAATACTGTGCCGGTTTAGGCGAGAGCGAAGACGGATTGATGCACATTGCCGAGGTGAGGCGCTATTTATCCTCCGGAGCGAGGCTCGATGACCTGCGGGCTGCTAACATTTTTTTGCGTGATGTGCGCGATGGCAAATTGGGTAGACTCACCTTAGACTGAGTAGTTCTAGACCGAGTTTTCACGAGTATTTGAAATTGGCAAAGTCCAGATTGTCCACACTCATGGCCTTCGATCGCCAGTCATTTGCCGGCGATCAAATCGCCCCAGCACCGGCTCAGATACAGTTGTTTGCCTCAGCGCACAAATATGTGATCGGTGTCGATGAAGTCGGTCGCGGCTGCCTTGCCGGTCCGGTAGTGGCCGCCGCCGTTATCTTGCCTGCGGCTTTGTATGCCGCACCGCGTTCAGCTCTGGCTCGCAAATTAGCCAAGCTTGATGATTCCAAATTGATTCCGCAGCCCCTGCGCGAAGAATTGCAGGCGGTGATTGCTTCCTGTGCGCATTACAGTGTGGCCGAGGCATCGGTCGCTGAAATCGACGATATCAATATCCTCAATGCATCGCTTCTTGCCATGAAACGTGCCGTCTATGCGCTTCTGGCCACAATCGCCGTCGATCATCATGAAGTGCTCGTCCTTGTCGACGGTAATCGCAATATCAAAGATTTCGTGCCGCGACAAAAAACGGTCATTCAAGGTGACAGCAAATCAGCGTCCATAGCTGCCGCTTCGGTCATGGCAAAAGTTTATCGCGACCAATTGATGCGCGACCTCTCCAGTCAATTTCCCCATTATCTCTGGCAGCAAAATAAAGGCTATGGCTCGAAGGCCCATCGGAGCGCCATCCTTGAACACGGCATCACGCCCTGGCATCGGCAATCGTTCCGTTTGATGCCCGACGCCAACGAGACTGACGATTATCTTGCCGACGACATCGATGAGCAACTCGAGCTCGCCCTCAAGCGGAGTTAAGCCGGAATGGCGTTAATCTCCGCCGGTAAATTCGAGCATGGCTTGCGAGATCAGGCCGGCGATTGTCTCGGGTGCCTATAGTGCGTTGATACCGCCGGTAGTGTTAGAAATATCGAGGGGTATCGACTAAAATAAAGTCGATACCCCTGACGGGTACAGTTCTATGCAAATTGCCGGACTTGAATGATTAGGATTAGCGCTGGGGCGGCATCTGCGGTCTGGCCGGCACGGGTAGATTGCTGCCGCCTCCGCCGCCATTGTCGCCACCGCCGCCCCTGGTCATCTGATTGATTTTAGCTTCAGTCTTGCTGTCGCCGTCAGTGAGCATGACTTTGGAGAGGTGATCGACGATGAAGTCGACACCTTTTACCGAAATCATGAAGACGCGTTCGCCCATTTCGACGAGACCTTTTTCGCGCAGATACCAGAAGGCAAATTCGATCAACGGGATGTCGTTGATGTCGAGGATGTCCATGACCATCTTGGCTGTGGCACCGCCAGTCATCGGCTTTTTCTTGCGCTGGGCAAGGAGAATTTGGAGGATGGCCAGACGCAATTCGACTTCGTCGAAGGAGATACCGGTCTTGGGAATTTTAGGCAGCGAACCTTTGCCGAAATCATTGCCGCCGGCACCACCGGCTGCACCGGCACCGCCGGTCGGATCGCTTAGCTGCGGCTTGGCTCCGAGGGACATATCGTAGGCGGCGCGCTTGCCCTCATCGGACAGGGTGCGCCAGGCTTCGGTGATGATACGGAATTTTTCGGCGTTGCCGCTCTCGCTGTTGTCCGGGTGATACATGGCGGCGAGGAAACGGTAAGCGTAGCGGATGATAGTCGGGTGCGCGTCTCTATCGACTTGCAGGAGCTCGTAAAAATTGATCGGCTTCGGTGCCGCCGGTCTAGGCGGCTGGCCCGGCTGTCCTGGCTGTTGCTGACCTGGTTGTTGGTACGTCATATTTAGAGTCCCTTCAGTACGTTTTGAGCAATGACCAATCTTTGCACCTCGGAGGTGCCTTCATAAATTTCGGTGATTTTAGCGTCGCGCATATAGCGCTCGACCGGGTAATCAGTGACATAGCCGTAACCGCCAAAAATCTGCACACACTTTGTCGTGTTGCGCATGGCCATTTCGGAGGCGAAAAGTTTGGCGTGGGCCGCGTATTTTGTGAATTTTTCACCGCTGTCCTGGGCGACTGAGGCGTTATAAACGAGCAGTCGAGCGGCGTCTATCTCGGTCTGCATTTCCGCCATCATAAATTGTATGGCCTGGAAATTATTGATCGTCTTACCGAAGGCGACTCTTTCCTTGGTATAGCGGAAACAATGATCCCAGGCGCCCTGGGCGATACCGACAGCCTGAGCGCCTATACCGATCCGGCCGCCGTCGAGTGTAATCATTGCTACAGAGAAGCCGTCGCCGACATCACCGAGCATATTTTCGACAGGCACAGGCGTGTCTTCAAAATTGATCTGGCAGGTCGATGAACCCTTGATGCCGAGCTTGTCTTCGAGCTTGCCGAAGGTAAAGCCGGGAGAACCTTTCTCGACGATCAATGCCACGAGACCTTTGTGCTTGAGCGCCTGGTCGGTCTGAGCGATGACGATGTAATAATCGGCTTCGACACCGTTGGTAATCCAATTTTTAGAACCGTTCAAAATAAATTGATTGCCGGTGCGCACCGCCATGCATTTGGCCGAAGCTGCGTCAGAGCCGCTGCCCGGCTCGGAGAGGGCGAAAGCACCCATCTTTTTACCCTGGCACATCGGCGGTAAGAAACGCATTTTTTGCTCTTCATTACCGAGCACATAGATAGGTTTGGCGCAAAGCGAGACGTGGGCCGAATACATTACCGAGGTTGTGGCGCAAGCGCTGGCCAGTTCCTCGACGACGATGGCGTAGGAGACATTGTCGAGACCGGCTCCGCCGTATTGTTCGGGGAAGGGCAGGCCGCAGAGATCGGAGGCGGCGAGCAGATTCCAGTTTTCGCGCGGGAAGCGATGCTTCTGGTCGATTTCGGCGGCGCGCGGCGCAAATTCGGCCTGGGCCATTTCGCGGATCGTTTCTCTAATCAGTTGTTGCTCTTCTGATAATTTGAAACTTGTCGGTAATTCAGCGGCAATATTATGAGCGGTCAACATTTGTCACCCTGCAAATCTTGGGAATGAACTCATGGCTATGAGGGACGAAAGCCAGCCGCGCCTTAAATTAAGCAAGCTGTGCCTGGCCTTTAGAGCCTGATCATAGCACCTGAAAGGGCCGCCTGGTACGAGCCGGACTAGCTCTTGGCGATCTGGTTTTCTGCCCCTGACAGGCTGGCCGCGCTCCTCTTTTTTTCCGGTGATGTTGTAGAGTATTGCTTTACCTGTCTTTTAGATATGAACTATAAAATGAATGACGCGGATATCAAGGTCCTCTACGTAGAAGATTCCAGAAGCTCGAATGCGCCCCTGCGCGAGGCCCTGAAGAATGAAGGGCTGACGATTTCTTTTTGCGGCGGCGGCTTCGACGCCCTCGACGAATTGTCGGTCGACGGTGCCGATATCGTCGTCGCCAGCACCTCGCTCGGCGATTTGAACGGCTTTCAGGTGGCATCCTTGATTAAATCAAGCGAAAACACCGAGCAATTGCCGGTGGTTCTCCTGGAAGACAAGCATTCGGCGATCGATGATTTCTGGAATAAGCCGGCACGCTGTGATCTTTTTGTCAGCATAGACGATCTCAAAGACCCGAAGGGTGTGGCCGAATCGATTAAGGCCCTCGCTGAAGCGGCTCGCAATGAAGGTTGGGAACGCAAACGCGGTACGAGCGTGCTGGTGCCTACCCAGGGCTTCTCCTCCAATCGTTTGATGGAGAGTTATAGCAGCCTGCTCGACGACCTCCTGCTCGAGCGCATGGTCAATCGTCTGGCCCGCAAGCTTACGGCCATGGTCGAGCCCCGTACCCAGTTTCTCGACGCATTTTTTGAGCTGGTCGGCAAATTATTCAAGCCGGAGGTAACCGGTCTGGTTGTCGCCGATTTGAACAATCCCTGGGCCTCTCTCAGTTTTACCGGTAATACCTCAAAAACTGCCTATGATCAGGTCGTCGAGCAAGCCCTGGCCCAACTCAATATTGGCAATAGTCTCAGTATTGAGGCACGCGGTTATGAACAAAGCCAGAGCCAGACCGACGAGTCAGGCAGTGCCAATGGTGATGGCGATAAGCCTGAATCTGCGGGTAAGCAAAATCAGACCGGCGAAAAGTCAATCGAAAGCTTCGGCACCTTCGAAGTGTTGCCCGTCGGCAGCGAGAAGCAGGGCCTTGGCGCTCTTGTTTTCGGCACGAGCGAAGCGGGTGGCTTCAGCTCTTCGGCAAAAGCCTTCATGACTTTGCTTACCCAGGAGCTCAAGCCGGTGATTCAGCTCTTGCTCGCTAAGCAGGAAATCGAAGTATTGCATTCGCGCGAACAATATCGCGCCGCTATCGATTCGCTCACCGGTCTCTATAATCTCGAATTTCTGGTCGGCTTTTTGCAGCAGCAATTGCTGTTCTCCTTCCGTCAGCGCTTGCCTGTTGGCATGGTAATTATCGACCTCGATAATTTCTCCTCGATCAATCAAGATTATGGCTATGAATTTGGTGATTCGGTTTTGACCACCGTCGCTAACCGTTTGCTCAACATCACCAGATCAAGTGATTTACTGGCCCGCTACGGCGGCGATCAATTTGCCGTCGTCCTGCCCAATACCGATGAGGCGGGCGCTAAAGTGCTCGCCGAAAAAGTGCGCACCGAAATCGAAGTGCTCGATTTTAGTCAGGAGAACGCCAGACGCGCACCAAAAGTGACGGTATCTGTGGGTTGCGCCTGCTTCAACATGGAAGATCTCAATCCAGAGACGATTTTGCGAGATGCTAAAGTTGCCCTGCGTGCCGCTAAAGACGCCGGCCGCAACCGCATCGCTACGGCCTGATTGCTTTTAGACTCAACGCGAGGAATTTTAGCGGCAAGGGTAAGCGGTCGTCATAGTCATCTGTTCATAGAATCGATCGATGCTGTCAACCAGCGCCGACTCCTCCGTACCCATCAGCAAAGCCAGTGCCATTGCTGCTCCCGCTCCGACACCTTCTTTGACGTGGCCCTCTTCGTAAGCACGCAGGCCTGCATGTCCGCTGCTGGAAAAATCCGGACATGCCGCCACATATGGTGCGTCGATCAATTCGGCCAGTTTTTTTGTGTCGGCAAAGGGATCGAAGGCGACCCATTTTGTGGTGATCACGATCAGATGTCGCTCGAGCAAGGCGGTGAGCTTCTTGCCCTGCGCGCCATCGGCAGTGGCCATGGCTCTGACCAGAGCATAGACGGCAAGCATCTGTGAACCACCGGCCAGTATGATTGGCTGCGGTGTATCGTTAAGTGAATCAGCCGAGGCCGCTTCTTTACCGGCCGCGAGCAAGCGACCGATGACGAAGCCGCAGGCAAAAGCCTGCATCGGATCGCCTGCATAAGCAACTGCTAAAAGTGGCCGGCGGAGGCAGTTCGCGACCAAATCTGTGCGATTGATTTTCAGTCTCTGGCCCAGATTGTCCAGGGCCTCCTTGACGAGCAACGCCTTGCCGCTGGCGCGAGTACCTTGAATGCTACTCGAAAGCAGGTTGTCCGCCTCCACTCCCAGTAATTTCAAAACTCCTAGTGCTGTGGTTGTGCCACCGGGGACGCATTCAGCCAGGGCTGTCAGTGTCTTTTGGCTTCGTTCTTCCTGGCCCATCGCCAGACCCCGGTTGAAGAGCATTTCGACGAGAGTGAGATCAAGGCTTTCCGTTTGCGTGAAAAGCCTGGCCGGTCTGCCTCCCAGGCTGATGTAACGGGGGGCGACCTGGTTCTGCTTGCCTTCTAACGCTGTCGGAGCCAGGGAGGATGACACTGGCGCTAGGGCTGGTGCTGCGAAAGTACCGCAGTCGACAATCTGTAAGGTATGCACGATTTTGCTCAAGGCTGCCCTGGTCAGCACCACGGGTGATGTCACGCCCGCCGGTGAACTTGGCAGAGTTGCACCAGAGGCGGTGCCATCTCCAAGCAGGGCTTCGGCGTCCAGCTGGGGCGTGAGCCTCCGCGATGCGGCGTCTGCTCCTGCCGCCGAGATATTGTCCAGATCGCTTATCTCGGTCGCTCCGAGGGCCAGGACAAACTCCGTACTGACCGCCTTTCTAATGTCATCGATGATCTTAGCGGCGCGCTCTGCGCAATTGCCTTCACTTATGATCTTGATCATGTCAGACTTCCGACGACGTCTCTGGCAACGATGGAAAGGGTGTTTCCGCTGATCCTTCCGGCCCTGATTGGGTAGGCGTTTCCGGCGCTTGCACAGGCGCTGTGATGACGGCATCGCGCACTACTTCGAAGAGCATGGCGGTGCAGAGCGGATAGACGATGAAACCGGCGATCACCTGCCAGGTCTCCCAGCCCAGTTGCTGGTAGAGATTGCCGGGGGTGGCCCAGGCCGTATTGGCGTTGAAGAGACCAATCGCTACATAAGGTGTCGTCAAAACCGTGCTCAGTGCAGTCGTCACCCCGGTCATCACCGACATGAGCAGAGCGCTTGTGAGACCGAGCTGGAGCGAAAAAGCAATCGCCTTGCCTACGGTGCGCTCGAACATAATGGCCACCGCCACGCTTACTACCGAATAGTTAGAGAGAATGACAAAAATGACGGCCGTGACTAATTGCACCGGCAGAGCCATCGCTCTCATTTCCGGAGGGATGGTCAGGCTTGTGGTATCGGGGGCGAGGAGCACGCTGGAAAAAAGGAAGGTAGCGCAAAATGTCAGGATCAAGGGCAGACAGATCAGAGCTTCGAGAAGGAGCACTTTTGTCAGATAGCCCTGGTGCGCTTTGAGATCGACGGCGGCGCTCAAGAAAGCTTGCTCGATTTTCTTGCTATAGTCCGCAGCCCGGGTTTCAGCGACATTTGCCGGCAGGGGGAAAACTAAAAAGGCACGCGTGAAAGTCATCAGCGATACAAGCAAAAAACTGAATGCAACAATGAAGAGAATGCCGCCTGCAGATAGCCCGGCCAGGCCGGTCAAAAGCTTGGGCAAGAGCTCGTTGGCGTTGATTGCTTCCTGGCCGGGTTTTTGATTGAGCTCCTGCAGCAGGTTGAGGACAAAAGTAAAAATTATGGCCGCCACGAAAAAGAGAGCCGAAGGCAGCACCAGTCGGCGCCGAAACTGCCAGGAAAAAAGGAGTACATGGTGCCACCAGGCCGGTGAAAAAAAGCGGGCGAGCACTTTGATGCCGGGAAATAACGGTGGTTTGGCCATTGCTTGTGCCATTGCTCGCTCCAGCCAGGGGGCGCGCCGGTAGAAGATTGCGATCGTCAGGCAACGAACTGCAGGTCTAAGACCGATGCTGTCGGTCTAGTTCTACCATTTTGATCGCTGGAAGCGGGCGTTATTTAGACAATTAAGTAACGACTTTATCAGTAGTTGTCAGTGCCGACGGGAGCAACAGGGCGCGGCCGCGGCGGGGCGAAACGTCTGAGGATGTCGACGAAATTGAGGCCGGGCTTGATGCCTTCCGGCACGTCACCGATGGTGAATTCGACGCTCTTTTTGTAGACCGGCTTGCCATTAGTGAAGCGATCGCCAAGGGGTACAGGTTTGCCGTTTTCATAAAGCGGTCGCAGTACAACTGCACCGGCAATCTGGTCGTGCAGCTGTTCGAAGCGGTGCAGACCGCCTCCGTCTGCTCCGACGCCGCCGTCCTGGAGGCGCGATACTTCGATGAAATAAGGCGATGTGCCTTTGTCCGGGCCGATGTATTTGCCTTCATGGTTGACGAGAATGATCGAGCCGTCGCTGGGCAGGGCCGAATTGTCGAGACGATTGATGATTTCAGCGAGGGTGGGCTGGCGCTCGGCTCTTTCGGCGATTTGCTTGGCGCGCGAATCGTCCAGGAGAGAGACCTTGCCTTCCAGGTGTTTTTTCACTTCCGAAAATCTCAACTCGGGCGAACCGTTGCGACTGGAGCGGGTGGGCTCGGGTAGATCCGGGAGCTGTTCTTTATAGCCTCGGTAGGATGTGGGCAAACGCCCCATCATCGACTCGACATCGGCCAGGGCTTGTTCGGTCACGCCCTCGCGGGTGCGCATGTCCGGGGTTTCGGCCATTTGTTTGGAGGTCGAACGCGCGTACTGAAGCACCGCCTTCAGTGCCCTTGTGTATTTGACTCCGTCTTCTTCCTTCAACTTTGCGTTGACTTCACTGAGGCGCTTTTCCATGTCGGCCTTCACTTCGGTCACCGATGCGCGGTTAGTCGGACGGTAAATGCCGCCGTCAATTTCGCTCAGTACCTTGGTGCAGTATTCTTTTTCGCGCACCAGTTCATTGCCGCGGATCGCTTTAAAAGCCGCCTCGCGACTGACCTGTGCTTCGGGCGAGAGGCGCGCCACGCCGGCCTCTAGCCTGGCTTCAGAGATATTGTCGGTTTTTGGTGTTGCTTCTCTGGCATGAAGAGGTTGCACTTCGCTGACGGCAACATGGTCGGCGACACCGGCGGATTTGATCGGAGCGACTGGCTCGACCGGCTCTACCGCTTTTAGCGGTTCGACTTTTGCGGCCGGGGTGACGACATCGACGCTTGCTTCTGGCGCTCTGGTGGCTTCGCTGACAATCGAAGCGAGAGTATTTTGATTAGAGGTATGGTCGCTGAAGCCGGAGGAAGCGGCTGGTGTCTCGGCTTTGGCCGGTGCCTTTGTCTCTTCGACTGCTTTGGCCTTGGCCTCCGGTTTGGCCGCCGGCGGCTCGAACTGAGCCTGGACAAGTTGGGCCGGATCTTTCACCAGCAAATCAAGTCGGGTGTTATACGAATCGACAATCGGTTTAATTGCTTCTTCCACTGTCTGGCGGCGCGTTCTCAGCTCGGACATTTGAGCGTTCAGGGCGTCGATTTCGGCCTGGGCCGAAGCAAGTTTGGTCGGTTGATCGGTTCGGGCCTGGGTGAGGGCATCTTGCGCTTCCTGCAGGCTTTCCCTGTGGCGGGCGATGGCGTCGGTGCCGCCGTCGATCTTCATTTCGTCATAGCGAGCTTTTTCGGCCAGGAAGTTTTTGTGTTTGGTCTGGAAATCTTCACGCAGAGCCGGATCAACCGGTGTGCCGTCGGTCGGTTCCTGTTTCTTGAAGGCGGCCTGTTTCTCTTCGAAGAGTAGATCGAGAGATTTCTTCTTGCCCGGCAATTCGCGGCTGATGCCCTGGGCTTCGGTCAGAGCTTGCTGTCTGATCCGCACTGTTTGCTCTAGATTGCCGAGATTCTCGAGCTCGACTTTTTCTCTGGTGGCTTTATTGAGCTTCGGTGTGAGAGCGGCTTCTTCTGTTTTGATTTGAGCGTGCTGCGCTTCCAGGTCGACGAGCTTAGCGCGGCCGTCGATCAAGTGGGCGTCGTTTTTGACCATTTGCGAGCGGGTGAAAGTGGTCTGGATATCGGCTAGCGAGCCGGATCCTTTTGTCTTGCCGCTGATGATTTCTTTAGCCGAATCTATAATCGGACTGACCTTGCCGAGGGCGGCACCGTCTTTGCCGGCAAAGGCGACACCGAGCGAGCCGTCCAGTCCGTGATTGGTGAGCACATGGGCGCCGTTGACCCGACCGTCATGGGCGAGGAAATCGGCGGCACTATTGAATGACGATTTGACACCGGCTGCTGCGTCGACATGCCAGTTATTTTTAAGCTCCAGGCCTTTCTTCATACCGATGCCACCGGCGGCGAAGGCAAGGGCTGTGTCGAAGGCGAAGGAGCCTCCATTGGCCGCGACGATCTGACGGTCGTTGGCCATGTGTTCTTTGCTGTCGAAAGCATCGCCGACTGCATGCATGGTGTTCTGGACACGGCCGCGTTCGTATTCGCTATAGACCCAGCTTGCGCCCATGGCCACGCCGGCTACAGCCGTGATGCCTCTGCCGATCGGGCCGGCTTTTGCCAGTGCGCCAAGGCCATAGCCGATACCGAGCGATTCGGCGACGGTCTGAGCCGTATGCAAATTGAGAGAGTTTTTGGCACTGTCGACGATACCATCTTTGAGGCCACCGGCTAAAACCGTGGCGGCTCGTCCAACACCGTTCATCGTTTCGCTAAGTGATGCGCTGGTATCGGATGCAGTGCTCTTTTGCGAAGTGCTACCGCTGAAAAATTCAGAGGCCAATCTGGCGCTCGCTTCACGCTGCGATGCGGTGAGGCTGCTGTCGATCTGGTGCGCTTCCGGCCTCAGGGTGCTGGAATCAGCCGAAGGATTGAAAGGACCAGCGGCGTGATTCTGTAGGCTCGGGCTTGAGTCTGCCATGTGGGGGTCTCCAACTTGGGTCAGCGGGGTTGTGTCTGAATATTAAGGTTCATTCATCAACACGTCGATTGGGGAAATTACCCCTGAACACGTAGATTTCCCATTAATTCAAGGGAAAAAGTGCTGGCCTGGCGGCAGTGTTGCGCACTAAAAAGACCCCCAAAAATAGCCTGATTCCTGGGCCTGTCCGGTCTGGCGTTGATCTGCCCAAAACCCGGGCTATTTTTGGCCGGCCAAAATCTTTTATACTGCGCCCTGGCGGAAGATTTATCCGGCCCCAAAATACGAAAGGGTCCAATTTGGACGAGTCCAAAACCGACCGCGAATCTAACAGGCCCGATCTGGACGTCATCGGCCACGGACTCGACCACCTGGTCGAGGGCGGTATCTATAGCGTCCTGGCCAATCAATACGGCAAGGGCGACTTTGTCCTGGCCAAAGTCGTTCATCTCAATCCCGGTGTCGTGCATGTCGTCATCTTTCCACCGAGTTTCAAGCACCGACCGGGCAGCGCTGAGCTCAGCCATCTCTCCCTGGCCTTCGACGGTGGATTGAATGAGGCACGCGACCGCCACGTGGCCATGACCCGCAAGCTTTTTTCTTTGATCCGCCCGGTCTACGTCCGTGATGAGCCGATCAGCGACAACGATCTGGCTGGGTTCCGGCGCTGGTCATTGATGCCCGAAAAAGAGATCCTGGAAGCGCCTACTTATATAGAACCGGAAGCTAATCGCGGTGTCTATAAACGCATATTTCTTTTCTGCGGTCTGCCCTTCGGTCTTTTGCAGGGCATCTATCATTATTGCCGCGACGGTCTGGTGCCGGGCGTTTGCGCTTTCATTTTCGGCTTCGCCATCTTTGGCGCCGGCATGGTGGTCACCCAGCATCTGGCCGTGCAAAAGCGGACACGCAAAAACAAAAGTGACCTTGCCCTGCCGCAAGGAGTGACCGCCTCTCTTTCATCTTGCCCTTCCCCTTCACCTTCCCCTTCACCTTCGGCGTCGGCATTTCAAGTCGCCGAGGTGGAAATCAACCAGGGCTTTGGCGATACTTTTGCCCTTTGCCAGCAGGCCATACGCACCGTCAAAAATTGTCGCGTTCTGGAAGAGGATTTTAGCGGCGGCACCGTCGAAGGCCGTGTCGGTTTTTCGCTCACTTCCGAAGGCGAACAAATCGTCCTCACTTCTTATGTGATCGGCCCGGAGCAGACCGGCGTGGTGATTGCCAGCATGCCTCGCGCCGGGGGCGAAGTCGACCTGGGCAAAAATTTTGACAACGTGGCGCGCATCGTGAGCCACCTCAAGACTGCTTGCAAGTAGCGCCGCATTATTGCTAGATTAGGCCCATGCTTACCGGCTCTCTCTGTTTACTGGTATTTTTTGTCATGGCCCTGGCCATGTACAGCCGTCGTATATCGGCTCTGCTGGCGCTGCCTCTGATGGCGCTGGCAATTGCTTTGATCGGTGGCGTCCGTGCCGACGATATCGTCAAAACTGTGCTTGCCGATGGTGCCTTAAAGTTGCACAATGCATATACGACCACCATGTTTGGTGCGATGTTGGCCGAGCTCCTCAATAAACAAGGCATGGCCCGGGCCCTCGTGCGCTGGGTGGCGGAATTTGCCGGTGACAGCCCTTATTTGCTCGGCGCCCTGCTTACCGTCGTCACGGCTCTGCTGTTTAGCACCCTTGGCGGTCTCGGTGCCGTGATCATGGTCGGCACCATAGTATTGCCGGTGATGATTTCTCTCGGTATACCGGCGCACGCCGCCGGCGCTCTTTTCCTTTTTGGCATATCGCTCGGCGGTATGTTCAACCTGACGAATTGGCAGCTCTACAGCGACGTCCTCGGAATCACGCAGCCAACTATTGTTGCTTTTATTGGGCCTTTTTCGCTGATCGTCTGTCTGGTCATTCTCGTCTTGCTATTAGTCGAGTTAAAAGAGCGTCGCAATCTCAAATTTTTTGCCATTGGCGCTCTCGCTCTGGCGGCGAGTTATCCCGCTCTCAATAGTTTTACACCGGCACAGACGACTGCCAGCCTCGATGAGCGTTCATTGCCCGCCGCTGCTGTCATGATCATTTTGCTCGCTTGCTATGCCGGCTACAGGCACTGGAAAAAGATTACCGACCTGCCCGGTATCGCGCTTCTCACACCTCTGGTGCCGCTCATTTTTGTGCTGGTTTTTCACTGGCCGATTATTGCCGCTTTTATGCTTGGTATCACCTATGGTGTACTCGCCACCTGGAAGCACGACTCGATTAATGTCCTGACGCGCTCGATCATCGACGGTGCCACCACGGTCATACCGGCCGTGCTCTTGATGATGGGTATCGGTATGCTGATTACGGCTGTTATGGATAAACACGTGGCCGAAGCGCTTGCACCGATCATCAGAGCTTGCGTCCCTACCCACGCTCTCTCCTATGTGCTCGGCTTCGGTTGCTTCTCCTTCCTCGCCCTCTATCGCGGCCCCCTCAGTCTCTGGGGAATGGGCTCCGGTCTGGTCTCCCTGGTCAAGACGATGGCTCTGCTCGACGCCAGAGCAATCATGGCCATGCTCATGTCGGTCGGTCAGGTCCAGGGCATTTGCGATCCGACCAATACGCAAAACATCTGGATCGCCAACTATCTCGGTCTCGACACACAATTTCTTTTGAAGCGCACTTTGCCTTATGCCTTAATCAGCGTTTTCCTCGGGCTGATCCTGGCCATCGCCAAAGGATTTGTGCCATGGTAGAAAAGGTCAAAAATGAGAGTGCCGCCGGAGATCTTCCCGCCGTGCGCGTCGGCATCGACGTCGGAGGTACCTTTACCCATGCCGTCGCCATCGATGGCACGACGCGTAAAATCCTCGGCAAGGCCAAAGTGCCGACCAGTCACCGGGCTAAAGAAGGCGTAGCGCGCGGCATAGTCGATGCCCTGCATGGCCTTTTGCAGGAGGCGGATATAAAACCGGAGCAGGTTAATTTCATCGCCCATAGCACCACCCAGGCCACCAACGCTTTGCTCGAAGGCGACCTGGCAAAAGTCGGCATCATCGGCATGGGGGCCGGTCTCAATAAAGCACTCGCCGAACATTCGACCAGGCTCGGCAAAATCGAAGTGGCGCCGGGCTGTTTCATGGACACCTGTTATCGCTTCATTGCCACTGATAAGCCGCCCAGCGATGAGCTTCTCGAAAAGACAATCAAAGACCTGATTGCCGAAGGGGCCGGCGCCATCGCTTGCAGTGAGGCCTTCGCCGTCGACGGTCCGGAAAATGAGCAGAGGGCCGCTCAAGTCGCCTCTCGCCTCGGTGTGCTTTTCACGGCGGGCTCAGAAGTCAGCCAGCTCTATGGTTTAAAAGTGCGCACCCGCACTGCGGTGATTAATGCCGGCATCCTGCCCAAGATGATCGAAAGCGCCAACCTTACCGAAGAAAGCGTGCGCGGTTCGGGGATCACAGCACCGATCATGATCATGCGCTCGGATGGTGGCGTTATGGACATCGACGCCATGCGCAAGCGACCGATTCTCTCGATACTCTCCGGTCCTGCCGCCGGTGTGGCTGCCGCCATGATGTTTTTGCGCATCTCAGATGGTGTCTTCGTCGAGGTGGGCGGCACCAGTACCGATATGTCGGCAATTGCCAACGGCCGCGCCCTGATCCGCTCGGCCGAGATTGGCGGGCACCGCGTCTATATGCGCACCCTCGATGTGCGCACCGTCGGTGTGGCGGGTGGGTCGATGTTGCGCCTTACGGGCAGCGGCGTCAAAGATGTCGGACCACGCAGCGCCCACATCGCCGGTCTGAAATATGCCTCGTTCGAAGCCCCAGATCCCAGGCCCTATACGGTAAAACTGGTCCGCCCCCTGGCTAAAGACCCCGAGGATTATCTGGCCTTGCTGCGGCCCCAATCCGAAGCGACTGACCCTGCGGCCAGTGATTTTACGATCACGCCCACCTGTGCTTCCAATCTGCTCGGCCTCGTGCCGGCGGGGGACTGCGCCAGCGGCAATGTGGAAACGATCGGCGAAGCCTTCAAGAGTCTGGCGGCGCACCTGCACAAAGATAATTTGCAAATCAGAGATCTGGCCACCGAGATTATGAAGAGCGCCGCTAAAAAATGCGTACCGGTGATCAGGGCTTTGATTGCCGACCACAAACTCGATCCGGAGCTGACTAAACTGGTCGGGGGTGGCGGTGGTGCAGCAGCGATCGTGCCCTTCGTCGCTCACGAGATGGGCCTCAATTTCGCACTGGCCGAGCACGCCGATGTGATTTCGGCTATTGGCGTGGCCATGGCCCTGATTCGTGAGACTGTGGAGCGCCAGGTAGCCAATGCCGGCCAGGCCAACGAGACGATTCTGGCTATGCGTCAGGAGGTCTTTGAAGCGGTGCATCGCATGGGCGCCGACCCGCTCACTATCGAAGTGCATGTCGAGATCGATAGCAAGACCAATATTATTCGTGCCACCGCCAGCGGTAGCAGCAAATTTTACGAAGACAGTGCCGCTCTTTCTCTAAGCGAAGCGGAAAGACTCAAGGTTGTTGCCGACTCTCTGCGCACCGAGCCCGCTCACGTCAAATTGCTCTGTCGCTCCAGGACCTTTGAAGTCTACGGCCTGGACGGCGCCCGTCGAAGCGGCAAGTTCAAGCTTTTTCAGGCGGCACGCAAGCCCTTGCGCATCCTCGATGCCAAAGGCGTCTTGCGCCTGCAGGCTCGGGACGGTGTGGCCGAGGTCGCTACGGCGGCCGCGGTCGACGCGCTTATTTTGCGCTTTTGCGAAGAGCATGCCACCTGGGGGGATGCCGGTAAAACTATTCCCAGCTTCATCATGCTCGTGCAGGGCAAAATTATCGATCTTTCCGGTCTGCTCGATGAAGGACAGGTCAGAGCTTTGGCCGCTGCCGAGCTCAAAGAGCAAAGCGCTGATGTGCAAGTAATTATCGTCGCTAAGTTTAACTGAGACGGGCGATGAGCGATTCTGCAAATGATAATCTGCCTGCCGACTGGTTCGAGCGTTTCGAGCAGGGTCTGGCCGAATTTAACGAAGGCAAATATTACGATTGTCACGAAACCCTCGAGCGCTGCTGGCAAGAGCAGGGCAGACTGACCGGGGAAATGAGCGATCCGCACAGACAATTTGTTCAGGGCATCATTCAAATTGCCGTCGGCTATCACCACCTCGAGCGTCACAATGTCAAGGGAGCGCTCAAGTTGCTGCGCCGCGGTTACGATCGGATAAGAAATTTTCCTCTAAATACTTATCCTCTGGAGCTAAGCGCCTTTGAGGCTATAGTACAATCTACGATAGCTTCGCTTGAGGGCCAGCCGGAAACACTGGCCGGATCTTCAGGGGCGGCTCGCTCAGGTCCGCCCGCTTTGCAGTTCCCAAAAATTGTCCACAAGCCGGCAATCTGATTCAAAGATCGGGCGTTGTTTTAGTCTTTTGAAACCGCTATCATCAATTTTCGGAAAGCCCTCAACCATTAGTATGTCGTGAAGAACAACAGCAGCACCATTCTGGTCGTAGACGATGAGCAAGCAGTCACCACCTTACTTGCTGAGGTGTTGAAGAAGGCCGGCTATCAGGTCAATGCCGCCAATGACGGTTTCAAGGCTATCGCCGCCTGCAAAGTGCGCACGCCGGATGTCATTGTTCTCGACATTCACATGCCCTTGATGGGCGGCATGGAGGTCTACAACCGTCTTCAGGCCGAAGAGAAGACCGCTGCTATTCCAATCATATTTATGGCGGCCCGCGACAAGACATTGCCCACTTTCAGCCATGACGAAGCGAGCAACGAAGACATTATTTTCAAGCCTATAGAAGCCAATGAATTGCTTTCGCGGGTCAAGAGCGTGCTCAAGGAAAAGGCTCTGCGCGAAGAGTTGAGAAAGAAAGAAGTGCAGCTCAAGGAGCTCACTCTGACAGACTCGCTCACTGAACTCCGCACGACGCGCTATCTTGATGAATTTATGCAGATCGGCATCCGCCAGGCCAAGCGCTATAGCGTGCCCCTGAGCATTGTCATTATGGAGCTCGATAAAGCCGATGATCTCTTGAAGACATCGGGTCAGGCAGCTTTTGATCAGGTGATCAGTCAAGTGGCACTGATCGTCACCAAGCAAATGCGCGAATCTGACATCGTCGTGCGCACCGATAAATCCGAATTTACAATCGTTCTCACCTGTACCACCCGTGAAGGGGCGATCGAAGTAGCCGAGCGCCTGCGCACTAAGATGGGCTCGACGCATTTCGTCGTCGGCACCGGGGCAAAAATTGTTACGTGTTCGCTCGGTATTTGCCAGTATGCCAAACACATGGATGATGAAGGCAAATTGATGATGTCTCACGCCCGGGCCGCTGTCAGCCACGCTCACAACAGCGGCGGCAATATGACCCTGATGGCCGAGTAACTAGTTTCTTCAAGATATTACCGAGGCCAATTTATAGCACCGTATACTGTGCTAGAATCTGGCCTTGCACTATGACGTCGGGGCGTAGCGCAGCTTGGTAGCGCGTCCGTTTCGGGTGCGGAAGGCCGGAGGTTCAAATCCTCTCGCCCCGATATCTTTTTTTTAAATCGAGAGCCATGCTCGCCTACTTAAAAGGCACGATCAGCGCCAAGGAAATCTCCGGTGGACCGGTAGACAGGCTCGTGCTCGATGTCGGTGGCGTCGGTTTCGAACTGGCGGTCGCCCATCCGACTTTGATGGCGATCGGCCAGCCCGGTGATGATGTTATGGTTCATGTCGCTGTTTCGATTCGCGAAACCGAATGGACCATTTTTGGTTTCAGAGAGGCCTCTGAGCGGCAGCTCTTTGCGATATTGCAGTCGGTGACTGGTATCGGTCCCAAGCTGGCGATCGGCATCGTCGGCACGCTCGGTGTCTCCACCCTGGTCGAAGCGGTTCTCTCCGAGAATCAAAAGATGATTTCGCAGGCTCCCGGTGTGGGGGCAAAAGTGGCTCAGCGTATCATTCTCGAATTGAAGAGCAAGATCGAAGAATTTGCCCGCAACACGTCCAGTGGTGCGATCGAGCCGAGGCGATCGGCCAAATCTCAGACTTTCGACGAAGTCAGCGATTATCTTGCCGAACTCGGTTATACGCACACTGAGATACATCTGGTCTTCAAGGCCGCCCAGGAAGAAGACAGCGACGTCGATACCGACAATGCCGAGGAACTTTTGCGCTTTGCCCTCAAGCGTCTTGGTATGGCCGCTAAAAGGGCCAAATAGGTGGCAAAGCCGTCATCGATCAAGCTGCTTGCGGCACTCTGTCTGCAGTTGATCCTTGGTATAGGGGTGATCGTCGGCGTCTCCATGCCGCTCAAGGCCAATTTTTACCCGCCGGCGGTCTATGTGGCGCTCGCGGTAGTGATGCTAAACGCGGCTATTGGTGGGGCTTCCCCCATGACCGCGATGTTCACTGTCAGCAAAGAAGGACGTCGCGAAGCGCTTTTGGCGCTTGCCTGGACCGCTTACATCAGCCTCTATCTGACCAGCTGTCTGCTCTGTCAGCGGCTTAACATTGGTATCTTCCATACGCACAACCTTTTCTGGGCCTGGTCGGGAGTGGTCTTCGCCCTGATCGGTACGTTCGTACCGGTCTTTTTGAAGCGCTCCGGTTCGGACAAAAGTGGTGTGGTGCTCTTTCAAAAAGTGGCTGGATATCCAAAATATACAGCTCTGATATTTTCGATGGCAGGCTTCTCCCTGGCCAATCTTGCCTGGTTTCCCCTGACAGCCATACCGGGCATGTTTGTCATTGCCGCCTGGCAGACCAATAGTGCAAGAAACGTTAAAACCGGCCCGGGGTCTCAGGAAGATGAAAATGCGCCGGAAAGGCAGTAGGCTCCAATCGCGCCGAAACGACTCGCTTTTATTTACGATTGCTCATCTAAGCACCTGGAAACGCCCTCTCCATGAGCTTTTCTTTATCCGATTATGAGATATCAAGCATTGCTTCCTCTTGAGAAGCGATTAGAATGCTTGCATGGACAAGTGACTCCCCACGTCGATTGCCTATTTTGCTTGGGTGACACGTAAAAAGCGCTTGGAAGAGCCGGCTCGCCACTTGAAAGGCGCTTTGGACTCGCCTCTCTGGTTTTCTTTAGGAGAGAAGTAATGAAAGAGACTACCCTGTCTTACGATGAAAGAAGATGCTTGCAGATGTGGTTCCGCCAGGCTATAGCCAAGCTGGAACTCGACGAAGTGACCAATGTGATGCTCCGAGAGTACCCCATTGAAGGCGACGTCAAAGCGACCTCCCACCATACCGTGCAGACCCGCAAACGTGTTTCTCGCTCCCGAGTTAAATCTCACACCGCGTAAGCCAACACTTGTAAGTCAGCTAACTTATATAAACGATTTCGAAATTATTTACGGGGCGGGTCTTAAGCGACCGGCCCCGTTTTTATGCCGGTTTTTGTTGCCGTTCTTCGGTATGATATTTGTATCTGCGATATATTCACCCGCGATTGTTTCGATATAGATCCGCTCTCGGGAACGGATTTGCCGGGAAAATTGAACTTTACGAATGGGTTCAACGTCTATTCAGGCGGGAATGATATTTTAGTTGTCGGGTTTCGGCTGGGGCCGAGGAGATAGGCATGAGTCCGCGTCCATACGTACCATTGCATCTGCACACCGAGTACAGTCTGCTCGATGGTGCCACCATGATCAAAGATCTGGTGAAAAAGGCGAAAGCGGAAAATATGCCCGCTGTCGCCATCACCGATCATGGTGTCATGTACGGTGCGGTGGAATTGACCAAGGCTTGCGGTGAGATTGGCGGTGTCAAGCCAATCATCGGCCTCGAGGGCTATATCATCGATGGCGATATAGAAGACAAAACAAAAAGACCGGCTCTGCACCATTTGACCATGCTCGCCCGCAACAAAGAGGGGTATCGCAATCTCGTCCGTCTGATTTCGCGCGCCCATGTCAAAGGCTATTATTACAAGCCGCGTATGAACAAAGAGATGCTGGCCCAGTATCATGAGGGCCTGATCATTCTCTCCGGCTGTCTGGGGGCTGAGCTCTGTCAAAATTTGCTCAAAGACGATTATGCCACTGCCCGCAACGTTGCCGCCTGGTACAAGGACGTCTTCAAAGACAATTATTATATCGAGCTGCAGGACCACGGTATGTCCGAGGATCGCAAGGTCAATCGCGGTCTCATTCAGTTGTCCAAAGAGCTCAACATCAAAGTAGCAGCTACAAACGATAGCCACTTCACCAACAAAGCCGATGCCAAAGCTCATGACTGCTTGCTTTGCATTCAGATGGGCAAAAACGTCATCGAGCCCAATCGCATGAAGTTTACCGGTTGGGAATACATCAAAAACGGCGACGAAATGAGTTATCTCTTTCGTGACCATATGGACACCGAATACATCGAGGAGTCGATTAAAAATACTCTCGAGATTGCCGACAAGGTCGAGCAAGTAAAGCTTGGCGGTGATCCGCGTCTGCCCAAGTTTGATGTACCGGTCGGGCATACAGCCGAGAGTTGGCTTAACAAGCTAGTCTTCGACGGTCTTAGAGAAAGATTCGGCACGATCGACGAAGTTACCGAAGCGCGCGCTTTCCGTGAGCTCAAAGTCATGGAAGACATGAATTTTGCCGCTTACTTCTTGATCGTTTCGGACTTTATCAACTGGGCCAAGATGAAAGGCATACCGGTCGGCCCAGGTCGAGGATCGGCCGCCGGTAGTCTGGTTGCCTACGCCCTCGGTATCACCAATATCGATCCACTCAAATACAATTTGCTCTTCGAGCGTTTCCTCAACCCCGAGCGCAAGTCGATGCCCGACATCGATACAGACTTTTGCATCGAGCGCCGCGGTGAGGTTATCAAATACTGCTCGGAAAAATATGGCGAGGACCGCGTCGCCCAGATCATTACTTTCAACCGTATGACCAGTAAAGCCGTTATCAAAGACGTGGCGCGCGTGCTTGATTTTCCCTTCGGCGAATCAAACAAACTGGCCAAGATGGTGCCCGTTGTGCGTGGTAAGCCAACACCGCTCGACGAGATGGTTTCGGACAATCCGGAATTCAAAAAAGTCTACGAGACCTCAGATGACGCGCGCCAGGTCATCGATCTGGCCAGGCAGCTGGAAGGTACGAACAAATCGTACGGTATGCACGCCGCCGGCGTGGTCATCTCCGATGTGCCGCTCGAAGAGCTTGTGCCCGTGCAGCGCAACAATGACGGCACGATTATTTGCCAGTACTACATGGAAGACCTGGCCTATGTCGGCCTGGTAAAAATGGACTTCCTCGGCCTGCGCAACTTGACGATGATTCATCGCTGCTTAAAAATCCTCAAGACGCAGCGCAACATCGATCTCGACATCGATAACATTCCGATCGACGATGAAAAAACTTTCCAGACTATTTCAAATGGCGATCTTGCCGGTGTTTTCCAGCTAGAAACATCGGCCGGCATGAAGCAGGTCGCCCGCGATATGAAGCCTTCCAACATGGAAGACATTTCAGCGCTGATCGCTCTTTATCGTCCGGGTCCACTCGACTCTGGAATGATCGATAAATTTATCGATTGCAAAAACGGCAAGACACAAATCAAATACGACACGCCTCTACTCGAAGGCATCCTCAAGGATACTTACGGGCAGATTGTGTACCAGGAGCAGATCATGCAGATCGCTCAGGTACTCGGTGGTTACTCGCTTGGACAGGCCGACTTGCTCAGAAGAGCGATGGGTAAAAAAGACCCTGTCGCCATGGAAAAACAACGCGCCATATTTTGCGCAGGCTGTACCCAAAATAGTATTTCGGAAGAAATTTCGACCAAGCTCTTCGACGTCATGGTGCAGTTCGCCGAGTATTGCTTCAACAAATCGCACAGTGCGGCTTATGGCGTAGTCACCTACCAGACGGCTTTCCTCAAGACGCACTATCCGATCGAATACATGGCGGCACTTCTTTCCTCGGTCTCCGGCGACCAGGAAAAATTGCAGGGCTACATCGCCGAATGCCAGCAGATGAATATCGAGATTCTGCCCCCGGATGTGAACATCTCGGGAGCGGAATTTACCGCCGACACTCCCAATATCCGCTTTGGTCTCTCGTCAATCAAAAACGTAGGCGAAGCGGCTGTGGCGGCCATTGTCGCCGAGCGCGAGGCGAACGGCATCTATGTCGACATTCAAGATTTCGTCAATCGCATCGATTTGAAGGTCGTCAATAAAAAGTGTCTGGAAGCTCTGATCAAATCCGGTGCTCTCCTCAGTCTTGGCGTGACGCGCAAGCAAGCACTCGGCAATCTCGACTCGCTTGTCGATACGGCAAGCAGAAGGCAGAGTCAAAAGGCGAGCGGTCAGATCAGTCTCTTTTCTTTTGGCGCCGACATCGGCATTACCCTCGAAACACCTCTCACTGGCGATGGCTCGGAATTTTCCGAGGCGGAAATGCAGACGATGGAGCATGAGTTGCTCGGCTTCTATGTAACCAGTCACCCACTAAAAAGAGTGGCTAACCGACTGCGTTATCTGACCACTCATTCAGTCAAGGAAATGAAAGAGGCATCCGACGGCACGACAGTGATCATGGGCGGTCTGGCTAATTCGATCGAGAAAAAACTGACCAAGCAAAACAAATTGCTCTGCATCATCCACCTGGAAGATTTGACCGGCAAATGCGAGATCGTCCTCTACAGCGAAGCTCTTGAAAAGGTATCCTCCGATGTCCTGACCAACCAGGCTCTTCTCCTTATTAAAGGTAAGGTAAAGAAGAACGAAGAAAACACCTCGGTGATGGGCTCGTCGGTGCGCCGCATCGGGGACGCCTCTCTAGTCGACGTAACTTTTACACAATCTCAATCTTTTTCCGATTTGCATCGTCTCAAGGATTTGCTCATTCTCCACAAGGGCGAAGATCCAGTCATGCTGCACTTCCCTCAAGACAAACGCAGTCAGGCCATCCTGGTCGGGGCACAATTCTGGGTAGACGCCTCCTCCAGTCTGCCGGCCGCCATCGAGACCAATTTTGCCGAAACTGTCAAAGTGCGAGTCAGTAAGGTAAGAGTGTAGATCTTGCTCAAAATGGCTTGGTCAGGCGTTTTTGCTTGCCTTTGCCTGAGGTGGTGGCCGGGCTGATTAAGGCGTCGCAACATTCTTCCCACCTTAGAGAGCTGGGCCTTTACAGCTTCCTTTTTTACTGTAAAATACGCTCTTCTAGTTGCGTCACATACGGAGGACGACTCGCGCCACACAACGCCCAACTCCCAGGACCTATGTAGTCTCAGGTGTAGATAAGCGTTTCGTGTACCCCGTGAAGTCAGGCCAGTACTCTAACCTGGTTTATAACCAGTCAGAGAGCCGGTTTGCCTTCATAACCATCGGATTCCAAAATTATGCGTTCGATACACCGCGAACGCCACAGGGGGAAGAAACCATGTTCGGACCACATCTAATCCTAGAAGCCTATGGCTGCCCGAAAGAAAATCTGGCAGATATGGGCAGACTCAGTCAAGTTCTCGATGCCTACCCGGCTCAGCTTGATATGACAAAAATCATGCCACCCTACGTGTTTACTTATCACGGAACGGTTGAGGATGATTGGGGAGTAAGCGGCGTCGTTTTGATCGCCGAGTCTCACATCTCAATCCACACTTTCCCGGACAAAGGATTTGTCACGCTCGACATTTTCTCTTGCCGCGATTTTGATGTGGATGCAGCTATCGAGTATTTCTGCGACAAGTTCCAGCCAGAGAGCGTCGATAAGCAAGTGCTGATGCGCGGTCGTGAATTTCCGCGCAGCATGCCGAAGGCAGCAACTATCGTTTCCGCCGAAAGAGAAAGACTGACCGCAGTCTAATTCTGACCGCCAACGATTCCTGCATTGTGAGCAAGGGGCTCGACCGAGAGGTCGGGCCTCTTCTTTTAGCGGCTGATAATGACGTGCAGGACGTATGTTAGTGGACATATAGCTGTGTTTATTGAGTTTTGCTCTAATGTGGTAAGTAAGGCTCGGGCGGCTAGGAATCTCGAGAATGTGGCGAGGCAATTGGTGACTCTAAAGCAGAGTTCTAAAAAGATAAGCTTCCCGGACGGGCGCTCTCTGGGCGAGCTCTACACCATCGGTGAAGGCGGTCGCACTGACTTCCTTTGCGATGCCACCGGAGCGGTCTCTGTACCCGGCGACAAAAATCTGGCCCTCTATTACAGCTTCGACCCCTCGGACGGTCTTGGTCCACTGACCAATCTAAAGCCCACTGACCTGCATAGCATCTCTTTCCTCGGCTCCGACGTCAATGATGACGAGCTGGCTCATCTTGGTCGTCTGACCGGTCTGGCCGAGCTTGATATCAGCTGTACAGCCGTAGGTGACGCCGGCATCAGTCATCTCGCCTGCCTCGATGGTCTCAGCCGGCTCAATCTTTCTTCCACCAAGATCTCGGATCTGGGCATGGTGCACCTCGCCGGACTGAGCGCACTAGAAGAGCTCGTCCTCGACGACACGCGGGTCGGCGACGAGGGCATCAAGCATCTGGTCGCCCTCAAGTCCCTGAAGACCCTCAGCCTCTCTTTCACTCAAATTACCAACCGCGGCCTCAGTCGTCTGAAAGAGATGAAGACGCTAGAACGCCTGCGTCTCAACTGCACCAGTATCGATGATGTGGGCCTCACCCACGTCGCCCGTCTCTCCTCTTTGAAGGAGCTCTGGCTGCGTAGCACTAAGGTCACCTATCCCGGTCTGGTCGAGCTGACAAAATGGCTCTACGACTGCGAAATTATTCGCTAAAATTATTTGCTAGTTAGCATTGATTATCCTGGCATAGACGGCGCTGTCGACATTACCGCCGCTGACGACAAGCAGGGGACGCCGCTCGTGGAATCGCTCCCTGGCCACCAGCAAAGCGCCGAGCGCCAGGGCGCCGGTTGGCTCCGCTTTGAGATTGGCCAGGCCGTAGAGCAGTCGCACCGCTTCTTCGATCATTGCGTCGTCCACTTCAATAACCGCCGCCAGCCCGTCTTTGAGGATGGCAAAATTATTTTTGCCCAGACTGAGGGTGCGCGCGCCATCAGCAATGGTGGCAGGCTCTTCGCTGTTGGCGATGATCGTGCCGGCGGTGATTGAGCGCGCCCCGTCATTGGCGAGCAGTGGTTCGGCAGCAAATACCTCAATCTGCGAGCCCATTCTTCTCAGCCCCTGAATAATTCCAGCCGTAAGTCCGCCACCACCCATAGGGGCAATGACGCAGTCAAATTTGTGTCTGTCAATTAGTGCGGCGAGTTCTTCGCCGAGGGTGGAATTGCCGGCGATGACGCGCGCACAGTCGTAAGCGCTCAGGACATCCACATCGTGCAGCTTCGCCGCCAGCGCTTCTACTCGTGCTTTGCGGCTGATGGCACCTGTGTCGATCAAATCGACTGTGGCGCCAAAGCCTCGCACCGCCTCCACTTTTACTCTTGCCGAATTGTCAGGCATGACCACTGTACAGTCTTTGCCCAGCAAGCGAGCGGCGAGCGCCAGAGCCTGGCCAAAATTGCCGGACGAGGCGGTGAGCAGCTGCCGGTGTGGACTGTGGAAAGCGGCGGCATAGGCCGCCCGGAATTTGAAGGAGCCTGTTTCCTGGAAGGTCTCGCTCGCCAGTACGACCGGCACAGCCAGACCGATGGCGGACAGGTATTCGTCCAGGCGTCTGGAGCAAATTATCGTCGTCGGTTTTACCGCAGCTCTGACCGGGGCTAAATCAAACACGTTTAGAGCTGATTATTGCCTTTTTTCACGGCCAGGTTGTTGAATGGGTCTTGACCTTGATCTTGTTTGTGACCGAAGGGCCAGAGTTTACCCATTTTTTTCGTCAGACCACCGCTTGGAGCGGCGGCGATGCCGAACGCAGGTCGTTCTTGCTTCCTGGCCTTAGGCTCTTTTACCTTCGCCGGTTTGGGCTCTGGCATGTGGGCGATTTCTTCGCCGATCGGTGTTTGTTTGACTGTCGGTTCGGGAGCGTGCTGTTTCGGTTTGGCGGCCACATCCTGTTCCGGAGCGATTTCGGCGCCGGCTGTCGGGTCGACGTGCTTTACTTCTTCTTTTTTCTTGCCGACAAAGGGGACGCCGATCTTCGGCATTTTTACTTTGGGCAGGTGCGAGAGCTTGGCGCCGAGACCGGTGCCGGGCTCCTGATCAGCTTTTTCGGCTTTTTCTGCTTTGGCGACTTTTTCGACTTTCTCTTCTTGCTCCTGCTTTTCTTTGGCGGCGGCGGCAGCGGCGATTCGCTCAGCTTTTTCAGCTTTCGCTCTTTCAGCTCTTTCCGCTTTGGCGATTTTTGCCGCTTTTGCCTTTTCAGCTTTTTCGGCTTTGGCCTCGTTCTGAGCTATTTCTTCAGCAGCTTCGCGTTTAGCGTCTTTCTGCTCTTTTACTTTTTTCTCTTTTGGAGCCCTGGCGATCTTTTCCTTCTTCTCTTTTTCGGCCTTTGGAGCTTTCGCTATTTTTTCAGCCTTGGGCTCTTTTGCTTCTTTTTCTGATTTGGGGTCTTTATCGTCTTTGGAAAGATGGGCGATTTTGCCGGTGGCGGCGGCGCCGTCCTTGATTTTGTCGCCGGCTTCTTTGAAGCCTGTACCGACTGTATTGGCGCCCTTCTTAAAGGCCTCACCGGAGGCTTTGGCGCCGGCGCTCAAGCCAGTGCTCATTTTTTTGCTGCCGGCCACAAGGGCTTCTGATGCTGCTTTAGTCGAATGCACCATGCCGTGCGACATGGCTTTGAAAGTTTTTGAATAGCCAGCCCCGATCGTTTTGATACCACCGATCACACTCTCATCGCCGCTGTCGGTCGAGGCTTCGCTCACGGCCGGTGCTTTGACGTTTTCTTTTTCTTTGTGCTTGACCGCTTTCGCTTCTTTTTCAACTGGCGATACATCGGAAATCTTGGTCGTCGTCTCGACGACTTTGGTCTTTTTCTTTTCTTTGGGCTCGTTTGTAATCAGCGTTTCTTTGACGTGCTTACTGCCGGCCTTGCCTTGCAATTTTACAAAGGTCTGGCTCTGGGCCGCTTCTTCCTGGACAATCTTCTCTTCGGCGATGGAAGCGCGTTTTTCTACCGGCACGCTTTTGACTTTCTGGCCCTTGTCTTTTTTGCCGACACTCTTCGCTGTCTTCGGCGCTTGATAGTCAATGTAAGGGTCGAGAGCGGAGCCGCCGGCTGCAAATGCTGCCCTTCCTATCCCCAGCGTTCCCAGGGCGATCAGGCAGGCGAGACTAGTGGGCAGATACCGTTTCGAAGCTGTCATCAGAGATATTCTCCTTTCCATCTATTTTTTCCGTCTATTGCTTTCGTACGGGCCAAATCTTGTGAGGGCCATATAAAGAAGGGTTGGATTACTAAGCCAGGCCAGCCCGGGGCTCCAAGCCACCATGTTATAGCACACAATCCATAGGTAGTAAGGAGCTGCTTAAGTGCCGCGAAATCAATGTATTGGGCAAATTACAAGGGGATCGAGCTTTATGAGAATTGACATATATAACGATAATCTTGGAAAATGGGTGAAAACAGTTTAGATTTGGCTAACAAAGGGTACGCTAAGGTTTACGATCCACTTCAGCTGTTCGCCCGGATTATTGGAGATTTTGCAAAGTATGGAATATGTTCCGACCAGCCCGCAGCTATTCATTTGTATCGTTCTCGGCATGGCCTGCCTGACTTTCCTTGGCCTGGGCGCTAAGAAAGCCCTTTTTGAACCTTACACCGGTCCCGACGAGACCTAGGGCTCCACTTTTTTCGAGCTGACTACCAGAAGATTTACCAGACCACCCAGTCCCAGGGCGGCAATCAGCATCACCATGCGGTTGCCGACGCGCGGTAGCGGGCCGAGACCGGGGATCATCGATACCAGGCACAAAATCGTCACAACCGTAATCAGGCAGAGTGTATAGAGTCCTGTGCGAGCCGCCGGCTTGAGTTCGGTTGGATTTTTACTGACTTTATTGCTTGTCACGGCATAGAGATTTTGGGCGAGCACATTGACGCCCAGGCAGCCGCCCAGGGCGAAACTCAGCTGTAAAAAGCCAAATGTAAAAAGACCCATGGCAGAGAGGGCGTCGTTCAAAAAACTGAAGCGAATGATTGTGATCGCCATCGTCGAAAAAATAAATGCCGCCGAAAGGCTGGCGAAAAAATTTGTTTGACAGCGGCAGGCGGCCGCTTCCGTCAGTCGCGGCAGAAACAGCTTCAGGCCGGCACTGATAAGAAATAAAAAGGCGAATAAAACGCCTGCCTTCCAGCGGCGATTGGCGATCTGGCGAAAATAAATCAGCGGCCGGCGCACTTCGGTCGTGATGGCAATCGGCTCGGCATTGACCGGAGCCGGTGTGGCGCTTGACCAGAACCTTTCATGAAAAGGTTCGTTGGTCGGATCGGCCGGTGTCGGCCAGGCTGTTGCACTGCCTGCGGTGGCAAGTGCGAAGCCGCCGACGCTAATGAGCATAAATGCTTTCACCGTCCACTTTCGCCATTGATTATTGTCTAGCGAGCTCATGCTTACGCCTTTACCATCCGGTCCTTCGGCAAGTTGTGGTTCATGTATTGATTGTATTCGATTAAAGGTTTGAGCAGTGCCACCACGGCCAGGGCCACCAACCAGGAGAAAGCCGACCAGAGACCGTCTGTGGAAAAGCCGCTCAGGAGAACGATAAATACGCCAAAGGAGGCGGCCATGAGCGCTATGCTTTTGCGATCAAAAAGAGTGGAGAGTTGAGGGCTGCTGGCTGGATTTGGTCTTTCTTCCTCTATTTTTTGCCCTGCTATTTCCTCATCGATCATGGCCATGATCGAGTCTGTCAGGGCGCTGTCGGCAGTTAGTCCGGGCAGATCTCTGGCCGCTTCTATGATCACTCGATTGGCTAGTTGATAGTTGTGGCAGCTCTGGCACTCGCCAAGATGGCTGCGCAAAGCGGCCGAGGGATGACCTGTGCTGCCGATGCCAAAATTGTCATCGAGTTCTTTTTTTGCCTTTTCGCAGTTGAAATTATTTATTTCACTCATGTTTTTTTTCCGTTTTTGTCTGCGGGGCTTCAGTGAGAAGTTTGCGTAAGCGGTCGCGCGATCGAAAGAGGAGCGTTTTAACTGTACTTTCGTTTTCCTGCATTACTTCGGCGATTTCATCATAGGCCAGATCAAACTGATGACGCAGGACAAAAGCCTGGCGGTAGCGCAGGGGAAGCAGTTGCAGAGCCAGGCTGAGTTTTTCCAGGAAGAGATTGTGCTCGGCTATTTCGCTTGGATCGTTTTTATCAAATGGCTCCTGGCCGGGATCTTCTTCTATGAGCAGTTCTAGAGAAAGCTCTTCTTTATTGCGCACGGCACGCAGATGATCGACGACGCTATTGTTGGCGATCTTCAGAAGCCAGGCCTTGAACGAGCGATCCGTGTCGAAAGTATTGAGGGCTCGAAAGGCTTTGAGAAAAGTCTCCTGGGTAAGATCGCGGGCGGTTTCGTCGTTTTTGATCATGGCAAAGATCACACTCAAAACCAGAGACTGGTATTTCGTCACCAGCTGCGAAAAAGCCTGACGTTTGACCAGCGCGGTCTGGGCTGCTCCAGTGGGAGCGGACAAAATAGCGGCAATCAGTATTTTGTCTTCGGGCACCGTCTTTTATCCCCTCCACCAGTTTAATACGCAGGTGGAAGTAAAAAGTTTCACTTCAGAGCCATTGATTTAAAGCTAAAGCAACTTGGCCAGTTCGGTAACCGGTAGAAGAGTTTCGTAATCAACCGTGCCCAGCTTGGTGTGGGGGACGACCAGTTTAATCTTCTCGCCGGCGCGCTTTTTATCCGAGGTCATAGCCTGGGCCAGTTTTTCCTTGGACGCACCCTTCGGTATTTCATAAGGCAGCTCGGCGCGGATGAGCAGCTCTTTGACGCGCTCGAGGGCGTCTTTTTCCAGCTTTTTCTGGCCGACTGCATACTTGGTCATCTGGGCCAGGCCAATCGCTACCGCCTGTCCGTGACTGAGGGCAAAGGAAGTCTCGGATTCCAGGCCGTGGGCGACCGTGTGGCCGAGGTTGAGGACGCGGCGCAATCCAGTTTCTTGCGGATCTTTTGCCACCACATAAAGTTTCATCTTGATGCAGCTGGTGATCAGCCCCGATAGGATCGGATCGTCATAATCGTAATTGTCGCGCACCAGATCTTCGATTACTTCGAGCAGGGCGCGTGGGCCTTTTTCGTAGTCGGAGCCCTTGGCCACAGTGTCTTCGATCATGCCGTATTTGATCACTTCGGCCAGACCGCAAGTGAGCTCGCGCTGCGGCAAGGAGCTCAAGACTTCTTGATCGGCGAGAACGGCTTTGGGAAAAAAGAACGTACCGGCCAAATTTTTGCCGGTCGGTAAGTTGATTGCTGTTTTGCCGCCGATGGCGGCGTCCACCTGTGCTAGGAGCGAGGTGGGAATGAGCACCAGATTGAGGCCGCGCATGTAGGTCGAGCAGGCGAAACCGGCCAGATCCATGACGGCACCGCCGCCCAGCGCCACAATTGTGTCCTGGCGATCGAAGCCGCGACCCTCGAGGTGCTCCCAGATACGCAAGAGCCATTCGGAAGTTTTCGCCGATTCGCCATCCGGCACCTCCAGGGTGGTGACCTTAAAATCCTCCGACGGCAAAATCGACATCACATCGCGCAACCAGTGGTTGGCGGTCGAGGGTTGGCAGACGATCAGCACTCTTTTGCCGGCACCTATTTGGGCCAGCACATTGGTCAATTTGTGGCGGGCACCGGAGCCGACCGCTACTCTCGTTTTTACATCGAGGGCGGTGCTCCAGTTCATCGTGATAACAGTGCCGCGATGCTTAGACTTGCTGTGACGCATCTTAATCTCGTCCTTTCGTTATTGATTGGCAGGAGTCACGGTAGGCTCTGACCGAGTTGGAAAGTTCGCCCATACTGTCGGCGGCAAACTTGTCAGTAAACAAATTGGCCACGGTCAAGCATACCATTGCCCGCGCCACAACAGAAGCCGCCGAAACAGCACAGACATCGGAGCGTTCGTAGTGGGCGCGGTCCGCCTCGAAGGCTGGGAAACCAACCGACGGCAGGCCCTGTTTAATCGTCGGAATCGGCTTCATATATGCCCTGACGATCAGCCTTTCACCGTTGGTCATGCCGCCTTCCACGCCGCCGGCATGGTTGGTCAGTCTTTTCACCGGCAATTTATGCCCGTTATCGGCCGGATACATGGCATCATGTACGGCACTACCGCGCATCGCCGCCGCTTTAAATCCATCACCGACCTCTACTGCCTTCATCGCCTGGATGCTCATCAGTGCCTGGGCGAGCAGGCCGTCGAGACGTCTGTCCCACTGGGTATAACTGCCCAGTCCGACCGGTAGATTGTCGATCAGGACTTCGACGACGCCGCCCAAGCTATCACCGTCTTTCTGGGCCTGTAAGATTTCTTCTTTCATCGCCTGCGATGCCGTTTCGTCGGCGCAAAAAACTTCCGAGATCCGGCATTTTGCCTCGATTTCATCGAGGCTCAAATTGCTTAAATCCATGGTCGATGCGGCGGCACCAATCTGCACGACATGACTGGTCACCCGCACATCGAGGGCGCGCAGCATCTCGCGACAAAAGGCGCCGGCGGCAACACGACTGGCTGTCTCGCGGGCGCTCGATCGCTCGAGGACGTCACGCACGTCGCGCTGCGCGTATTTGATCAATCCTGCATAATCGGCATGGCCTGGGCGGAAGCGGTCGATTTTTTTCGACTGGTGCTGGGCCAGGCTCTCTTCGCTGCCTACTTCCGCCTCGTCGAGGGGGCGCACCTTCATCACATAGAGCCAGTTTTGATTGTCGCGGTTGGGGATGGTATAAGCGAGCGGCGCACCACTGGTGATACCATGCCTCAAGCCGCCCAGCATTTCCACTTGATCGGTTTCGATTTTTTGTCTGCCACTGCGTCCATAACCACCCTGACGCAGGCGCAATTCCTCATTGACCCGGTCCAGGTCGACCTTCAGGCCGGCCGGGAAACCGTCCAGAATACTTACCAGGGCTTTACCGTGAGATTCGCCGGCGGTGAGAAGTCGAAGCATAGTCTAAATTTGATTTCCTGGAAAAATGAGATACTTGTGATTATGCCAGAAATCAAAGCAGAGACAAATAAGAGAGTGGCGCGGAAAAACACCAGGGTGGAGAGCAAAATTGGCTAAGGCGAGGTTTTTAAGGGGCACGGTACTGGTGCCCGGCGACAAATCAATCACCCACAGGGCTTTGATTTTCTCCGCTCTCACGTCCGGGGAGGCCCGTATATCCGGTGCCCTCGGCGCCCTCGACTGTCTCTCTACAGCCTCCTGTCTGCGCAGACTCGGCCTGACCATTGACGGGGCGGACGGCACGCCCGGCGACGAGCTCCGGGCAACAGGCCGTATCGATCTGGTTGTCAAAAGCGCCGGTTTGAAAACGCTGCAATCAGGGGCGACTCCCTTCAGTAAGACGACTAGAGAATCGCCACTGGTCCTCGATGCCGGCAATTCAGGCACGACGATGCGCATTCTCTCCGGTCTGCTCGCCGGTCTGCCCGGACATTTTTTATTGAGCGGCGATCAGTCCTTAAACAAGCGCGACATGAGCCGGGTGCTCGGCCAGCTTTCCTTGATGGGCGCCCAGGTCGAATATCGCCCCGTTGCCGGTAAAGCGCCCTTTGTCATCAGCGGCGGCCACTTGCATGGTGGCACCTTCGTTTTGTCGGTCGCTTCCGCCCAGGTCGAAGCCGCTCTGCTCCTGGCCGGACTGCTCGTGGCCGGTCCGCACGGTACGGCGACGACGGTGACAACACCGAGCAAAGTGCGCGACCACACCCTTAAGGCTTTTATGCATCTGGGCATCCCCTTTATCAATGAGGGCACGACGACGACGGTACAAGCGCTGGCGATCTCCCACCCCGCTCCCCTTGCGGCAAAAGACGTAACCGTCCCCGGTGACATTTCCTCGGCTGCTTTCTTCCTGGTTGCCGCCGCCATCATGCCAGGCTCCTCCATCGTCATCCCCGCTGTTGGCGTCAATGCCGGTCGCGGACTGGTTGTCGACGTCCTGCGCCGCATGGGAGCGAAGATCGAGTATAAAAATGCCCGCGAAGTAAATTACGAGCCGGTCTGCGACATCGAGCTTGTCGCTCCCGACCGGCTCCTTGCCACCGATATAGGCGCAGGTGAAGTGCCCCTCGGTATTGATGAATTGCCCGCCCTCGCTCTTGCCTTTGCCCTGGCTGATGGGCGCTCGCGGGTGAGCGGTGCGGCCGAGCTCAAGGAAAAAGAGTCAAACAGGCTCGGTGCGATTTGTCAGAATTTGAGCAATCAAGGCGTCAAAGTCGAGGAACTGGCCGACGGCTTTATTGTCGACGGGGCAAAGACCCTGGCCGGGGGCGGGCAGTGGGCGACACTGCACGATCATCGCCTGGCCATGACCGGTCTTGTCGCCGAGCTGGTGGCAGCAAAGCCGCTCGCCCTGGGCGATCTCGACTGCATCAATATATCCTATCCGGGCTTTGGCCAGGATCTCGAGAAGCTTGCCCAGGTGGCTGTCTAGCCTATCGGCTGCTGGTTTTTTTGCGGGCGCTTTGGCTGGATCTGGCGCTGGATTTGCCGCCGCCTTTGAGATTGTTTTTGGGCGAGGGTCTGGCCGTCTTTTTGTTCGCTGCCTTTTTCGCGGAGCTGGCTTTGAGCTTTGCTTTGGCGGCTGGTGCCGCTGCTTTTGTCGCCTTTGCATGCAGACTTTTTGGTACGGCGATCAAGTCTGGGACGCCCCGGCGTGTGTGGTGCGTCGTCACCGCCTTACCCCTGGCTTTGTAGCCGTCGGTGGAGATCTTGCCGAAGTCTGAGGCTTTCACCTCGACAATATCGAGCGGTTCTTTGCAATAAATAGAATAGTGACAGGCCGCCTCAAGGCCGAGGCGGGTCAATTCCTGCGCGTCGTCGATCAGATCGTAGATGCCGTAGAGGCAGCCGAGCGAATAGTCTGCACCGGCCCCCTTGGCGGCGAAACGCTCGAATTCGTGGACTGATAGATTGGCCGAAACGCCATAAATGTTTTGGGGCGTGACCAGCAAAAAGACGTTATATAAGCCGGCATAAGTCTCTTTGCCGGTGTCGACGAGGGTGTAAGTCTTCTTCAGCTCGGCAAAAAAGTCGAGGAAAAATTGGAAGACTTCGGCCCGGTTTTTGAAGGTGTTTTCCATCATCTTGTGCCGCTTGTCAAACAGGTGCTCGACAACGTTATCCAGAAGTGTATAGCCGGAAGTGGCCAGGTAAGCATGTTTGAGCTTGATCAGCTTGGAGCCGTTAACCAGATCGGTTGCGTATTCCGAGCCGGAAGTGGTCATCCTGTCAGCGCCGAGGAAGACCTGTCCGTTTTTCTTTACTGCCACCAGAATGGTCATCGAGCTTATATACCTGTATGAGGGGTCCTGATATCTTGATACCCCGCCCGGGGCCAATTAACTCTGCACTTTTAATCAAGCGATTGGGGCAATTGCCGGAGCACCGGGCTTTACTCTGAGGGTGGCGTTGGCCTATATTTAGGCTGTCGTGAATTGGCCGGAACAATGCAGGCAAAAAATACGACCAAAAATACATCAGTACTGCCACGAAAATTACATCCAAAATCACGAAAAGCAAAATCAGGCAGCGGTCACTGCAATCGGGCAAAGGAAATTCCCCAAAATGGATCTGAAGAAAGCGAATCTGAAGAAAGTTAAGACGGTCGGAAATGTTTTTGCCGATAGCGGCAAATCGACTATTTTACTTTCAGCACTGCCGGTAGTGGCGCACCGTCTGGCTGCGGTCAGTCTGCTTGCCCTGCTCAGTCTGCCGCTTATTTCGCCGGGTCCCGTGTTTGCCCAGGGCTATCCGCAGGGCCAGATGGCCGCCAATCAGATGAACGGTGGTGGCGGCCAGGCACCGGCGACCAATCCCGCTTTGCTCAAAGACTGGTTTAGTAAGTATGATCTGGTACGTAAACAGGCCCAGATGACCCCGGCTGAAAAAGCTAAGGCCGATGATTTGATGAGCCACGGCTTGCAGATGTTTGTCCCGGGCGAAGAAAAAGTGATCGCTCAGAAGCTCCTGACCATGCTGGTTGGCAAATATCAGACCGCCTGCAATCAGCTCAAGTCACTGCCTCTTTATCCTGAGACCGGACAGTTACACCGCGACTATTTCAAATATTTCAGCGATGCCCACGATTTGTTTGCTGATTATTTGAAAGTGCAAAATAATCTGATGGCCAAAAATGCCAATGGTCAATCAATCATGGCCGGCTTGATGCAGCGCAAAGCCGATCTTGAAGCTACCGAGCAAAACGCTAAAAACGTTGATGCTAGTGTACGCGGCCAGTTGGGCATCGCGCCTTATCGGTATTAGTCTTCTTTCTGCGCGTTAAGATCTTTTGCCGCTTTGTTTTGCTCGAAGTGCGTCTTTTCGAGAGCGCGCCATTTTGCTTCTTCTTCGGCCTGGATGGATTTTAAGACAAAGTCCGGATCTGGCACGTATGAAATGGTTTCACGGCCTGGCAGCGCATATGTTTTTTTCTTGTCGGCCTGCATTTTTAATTCTTGGCAAAGTTCCAGGATCGTTTCGGCTTCCTTTGAATTACTGAAAGCTCCTCTGGGTATCTGAATGCCATTTACCAGGGCCGTGAAATACAAACTCCCATTTTTCAATTCGATGTTGCTTATCTGAGACCACTTATATTTCATGCAAATCAGTCCAAGTTTGTCTCTAATGCCGTTTTCATCAATTACGGTAAGGCAACTAAGACCGCATATTTGACTGAAGTACAGCAGAGTAATATTGAAGATTGTTCCAATCGCCAATGCCATGAAAGTCACAATGGCAGCCAGTGGCAGGCATAGCAGTGCAAAACTAAAACGACCCGATGCCAGAGCTGGAACAACGAGCGCCAGCAGGGTAAAGAGGTAAAAGCCGGTCAGGGCACGTTTTTTCATGATGAAGTAGACTATGCAGCTCCAGATTTCCGGAAATGACAGGTTTGAATATCGATATTCATAGGATGTCGTAGCCGGTAAGTCCGTGATTGTTTAGCCCTCTAAAGCGGAATATCGACTTTTCTTTGATATAGCCTGGTCAGTGTATTGATGTCGCGCTGCGAGATGCGCGAATGTTCGTCGGTCACCGAATACATCATGTCAGCTTTGTTCTGACTGTGCCCGAGCATACCGAGAGCGTGACCGGCTTCGTGGGTGGCGATGTTCTTCAAGAGCGGCAACCGCACGTCTTCTTCGTGATCATAGATGACGTCGAGATTGACTTCGATCATTTGTGGCGGCACCGTGTACTTCGGACCGACGGATGGGATGTAGAGCGGCACCGGGATGGAGCCGACCGGCAAAAAAGCCATTCGGCCCGAGCCTCGCGCTTTCCACTTGGCCACCGTATGCGCGCCGAGACTTTCTTGATCCTTAGTCAGGCCGAGATGATTGAAGACAACGATGATGCGTGCTTCGTTTTTGTTTTTCACTTCGCTAAATTGCACCAGACCTCTGGTGCGCACCGTCCAATCGTCGAAGGCTTCATGTATGGCTTTGGCGAAGCCTGGCTCTTGAATCGGAGTGGTGTAATAAGTGATCGGTTGCTTCTGGAAGCGGATCGTTTTGCCTTTCGATTCATTGAAGACATTGTTTAGATAATCAGTGTTATCTTCCTGCGAGTCTGCTGCCGGCGGAATATGGAAAAAACGCGGCGGGTAGATGTCGGTGAAGGCGAGACTGTTGGCTACATGCGATTGGCGTATGAGCGCTGCTAGAGCACCGGGCGCCGGTGTGGCTGCAGCGGACAGGCTCGCCGTCTGGGGCGAATACGGGGACGAAAATGGTGGCGTATTTGGTATCCAATTTGGATTGCTAAAACTGCCATTAACGCCCTGGTTTAAATTGGATTGTGGCACCGTATTCGGTGCGGAGTGGTAGACGTTCTGGGACGTCGGTGCGGCCGGTCTGGCCCTCTCCAGATTTTGCAGGCGTTCTATTATCGAGCCCGGGCGGTTCTGGCCGAAGCTCTGTGTTTCCAGGCGACCGAGCCGGTCCAGTACGGATTTATCAGAGGGAGCCGGCGGTAGACCGGCTGATTGTTCGAGACGGCTCAGTCGATCTCCGAAAGGTAAAGCATCCGTCGGCGGATATTGCTGCGCCGCCAGTGGTGCCGCCACCGAGAGCAAGACCGGTATTACAATCGCAAGCGCTACCGATGCTGATTTCCAGTGCACTCTTCAGCCTTCGCTAGTCGGTGATAGGCGTAGTTCTTCGATTGAGTCATCGATAAATTGCACGAGCTTTTCGCGCACTGCATCCTGGATGCGGACAAGTTCGCGCGAGTAGCAGAAAAATTCGGCTCCGGTGTCGCGGTCGAAGCTCATCGAAAACAGTCCTTCGAGGGGATCTTCCATTTCGGAAAGCTGGGCTTCGAGCTGCTGTATGCCGATATTGCAAAAGATGCTTTTTTCCATCAATTGCGGCTCGGCCACCTTGCTCAATTGTCCATGAGCGTCCATGCGACCCCATGTACCGGCCAGGAAGCGAAAATTGGGAGCTTCCACCTCGGGCTTTCTGGTCGGGGCCCACATCAGTACGATTTTTGAAAATGAGCCGCGCTTCGGTTCCTTTTCGCCAAGGGTCTCGAGATCTTCAGGACGGTAACCGAGCAACTCGCGGTTGAGCCAGGTCAGGCGACTTTCCGAAAATTTGCCGCGCAAAGCTCTAAGAGCCAGGAGCAAGCCATCCGAAACACTCAGGTCTCTCTTGGCGAGCTGCCCACGGATGCGACTCAATTGCTGGTAAAGCATTCGCCTTGTTCCCGCCGGACCGATTTAACTATCTTCAACCAATATATATGAAGCAGGGCCGCCTTAGGCTTAATTCCAAGTGAAATTTTGAGCCGGAACAGGGCAATTTACAAAACTTATGATACGTTAAGGGAGTGCACGGCGGCATGACTGAGATATGGACGATCGCTTAAAAGAAATGGCAGAGGCTCGCTACGGGCAAAGGGAGTTCCTGAGCGCTCTTTTTGACTTGGCCCTGGAAGAGCAATGGTTTGATTTGCAGCACATGATCCAGCACGACATGGCCAAAGCAATCATTGCTGACTATTCCTTCGAGCTTGGCCGCGACTATCTCAATCAGGAGCTTTTCTATAAGTGCTGGGAAGAAGTGATCGATGTGGGCTGGACCACCTTTTGCGCTCATACCGGGCTGACCCGCGATAAGGTCAATACCAATCTGGCAAAATTGCGAGAGACCATCTAAGTATAGCGAGTCGATATAAGGCCTGCTAAGGCGTTTGCGCCTTCATTTCCTGATAACGCACAAAGAGCGCTATACCGCCGGGGAATTTGCCGCCGCTTGTCGTCTGGCTTACTTTCTCCGAAGCAAGCGACCAGACGCCGATATTGCCGGCGGTAAATTCGACATCGATGCGATCGCCTGGATTGATCGTCAGCGTGTCGCGAAATACTTGCGGCTCGAGCAGGTCGGAGCCGGAGGTGGCCATCACTTCCATTTTGTGTCCGCTCAGATGCAGCGGTATCGACTCATCGCAGACATTAATGAAACGCAGGCGCACCCGCGAACCGTTGCGCACTTCCAGCGGTGGTATGTAAGGAGCGGTTCTACCGTTTACTACATAAACCGGCGCGGCCGTTGGATCGCTGTCGTTTTTGAGTGTGCCGAGAAACATCACTTGATCGATATCGGCTGGATGACCTGAGCGCGGATGCACGACAAGGGCGCCGTACAGGCCGTGGGCGCGCTGTTCTAAATGCACTATCTGGGGATGATAATAATAGGTGCCCGGTCCCTGCGGAATAAACTGATAGCCATAGCTGTCGCCGGGTTTGACGAAGCGTTCGGGAAGGTTGGCGAATGGGGCATCGCTGGTGGTGCCTGGCGCTGATCTGAATCCGGCTTTTGATGGAGGCAGGCCGCCCCTCGGACCGGTGGAAGGTGATCCGTCTGCGGCGGCATTTGTCGACGGACCTGACTTCGAACGGGGTAAGCCGTCTACATCGTGAGGCACAATCACGCCGTGAAAGTGCAGAGAGGTTGGCACTTTCATCTGATTGTGCAAGACGATGCGCACCGGTTGGCCCTCGACTACATCAATCTGGGGCCCGGGGATATTGCCGTTGTAGGTCAATGCTTTGATCTTGGTCGTGCCGCCGACATCGATTTGCGCTTCTTTGGCGAAGAGATGGATTTCTTTGGCCGGATTGGCGGCTCGATCGTGGAGCATGTTGGAGAGATCGTTCATGCCCTGCATGGCGCCGTTGACTTCGCCCTTGATGCTCTTGAGCTCTTTGCCCATATCTTCGAGTTCGAGTTTTTCCTTGGCCTGTTCGCCGGCCAGATCGTCCATGCCGATTGGCTCACAGTGTCCGACTTGCGTTGTGAAAATGAGACCGGCCGCTGTCGTGATGGCGAGCAGTACGATCACCGTGGCACTGGCGACTAACGTATTACGCTTCGCCGACTGTTTCGACTGATTATCGGCTTGCTGTCTTGCCTGGCCTTTTTGCATGGACTTTTTCTCGATTTAGCGTGCCACTACTGTCGGTGCCGTTGCGTGGGTGACGATGCGGTTGGCCACATGCCCCATCAAGAAGTGTTTGACTCCACTTTTACCCTGCGAGCCGATCACGATCAAGTCAGAGCCGTATTTGGTCTGCATTTTGATGATTTCGGCGGCAGCGTTGCCTTTGCCGAGCTCGATATCGATCGCTTTATAACCGTTTTCGGCAAAGAGTTTCTTAGCATTGGCGAGAGCGACCTCGCCTTCCATTAATAAATTTTCTTCCAGGGCCGTAATGAAGGATTGGGGCGTGAAGGAGGCAACCAGGGGCGAAAGGACGACGATATGCACGAGGTTGATCTTGACCGTGGCCTTGTCCAGGTTTAGCTTGTCCACCGCTTTTCTCACTGCCTGCAGGCATGCGTCCGAGCCGTCCACGGCTATCAGGATTTTCTCTATTTTTTTAGCTTGAGCTTGCTTCGGCGCTCTCAGGACCAGCACTGAAGAAGGAGCGTGTCTGACTACGTACTGGCTGGTGCTGCCGATCAAAAATTGCTCGCCGGCGTGGCTGCCGGCGCTGACCACCGTCAAATCGGCTTTGATATCGCGGGCCACTTGCTCGATCATGTAGGCGCCCGGACCGTGAGCGATGTCCACCTTGACTTGAGCGCCGGCCGCTCTGAATTTTTCGCCTATCTGCTCGAGCTGCTGACGGGCTGCGTTTTCCAGTTCACGCTCCAGGTTGATTTCTTCGCCGCCTTGGGTGCGCAGGACCGCTTCGTAGGACGGCAATTCTTCCTGGACGTAAAGCAGGGTGGTTTCCGCTCCCTGGAGATCGATCATCGCCGTGAGCGTGCTCGCCAGCTGATCGAGTTCGCCGGATGTCGACAAGTCCTTCTGCTTGACGGCTGCGTTGGCAGCTCCGACAGAGCCTGGGGCAGCATTTTTATCGGCGTGAGAAACATCGACAGCTACTAAAATTTTCATTTCGTTATCCTGAGGGGACGCGTTCGTATTTTAACCCTTCGCTTCCTTTGACAACTTGGCGTATGTTTCATTGTTTGCAATTTTGCTCCATTCTCATGCAAGTCGCTATTCTGTGGCTCGAGCATAGTGGACAATTAGGAGACGGCACCCGGTTGAGGATTCTTCGTTGATAGATCGTTATACGCGCAAAGAGATGGGCGACATCTGGTCGCTTGAGGCAAAATTTCAAACCTATCTGGAAGTTGAGCTTGCTGTTTTGAAAGTACAGACCGAACTCGGTCTTGTGCCGCAGGCCGCCTACGATGAAATCGTAGCCAGAGCGCGCTTCGACGTCGCTCGCATCGATGAGATCGAAGAAAAAGTCAAACACGATGTGATCGCCTTCCTCACTTGCGTCAACGAAAATGTCGGCGAGTCTTCGCGTTTCATCCACATGGGTCTGACCAGCTCCGATGTGATAGACACGGCCCTGGCACTGCAATTACGTCGCGCCAGCGACTTGCTCTTGAGCGATCTCGATCGTTTCACTGCCGCTGTCGAAAAACAATGCATCAAGCACAAAAAGACGATCATGATCGGTCGCTCCCACGGCATACACGGCGAGCCCACTACATTTGGCTTCAAGCTGGCCGTCTGGCTGGAAGAATTGCGTCGTAACCGCACCCGTCTTTTGCAAGCAATCGAAATGATCTCGGTCGGTCAGATGAGCGGACCGGTCGGTACTTTTTCTAATATCGATCCGATTATCGAAGAAAAAGCCTGTGCCTATCTCAATCTCGAGCCGGCCAAGGCGAGCACTCAGATCATCCAGCGCGATCGTCATGCTCAGTATGTTTTGACCCTTGCCTTAATCGCAGCCAGTTTGGAAAAATTTGCCGTCGAGATCAGGCACTTGCAGCGCACCGATGTGCTGGAAGCAGAAGAGCCCTTTACCGCCGGTCAGAAAGGCAGCTCGGCTATGCCGCACAAGCGCAATCCTGTTGCTACCGAAAATATCACCGGCCTGGCCCGCGTCATTCGCGGCAATGCCGTCGCAGCGCTCGAAAACGTCGCCCTCTGGCATGAGCGCGATATCTCGCACAGTTCGGTCGAGCGCATTATTTTACCCGACAGCACCATTTTGTTGGACTACATGCTCAATCGTTTTACGAATGTCATGGAAGGTCTGGTCGTCTATCCGGAAAATATGCGCGCCAACATGGATGTTTTTGGCGGCGTTATTTTCTCGCAGTCGGTCATGCTCAAATTAATCGACAAAGGTTTGCTACGCGAAGACGCCTACAAAATAGTACAGGACAATGCCATGGCCGCCTGGAACAGGACCGGCGGCGACTTTCGCGCCAATCTACTCGCCGATGAAAGGGTAAACAAGCATCTCACGGAAGCGGAAGTGGTGGCATGCTTCGATCCTGGCGCTTACCTGAAAAACATTGACCATGTGTTTAAGCGTGTGGGAGTCTAGACCAAGTTTGCACCTTAATTAGGAAAGAGAGTTTATGGCTAGAAAGATCGATGCTAAGAAAAAAATAGGCGGCCTGCTCATACCAGTATTTGCTCTGCGTGAAGGCAACGATCTTGGTATCGGCGACACTCAGGCCGTCAAAAAAGCAATCGATTTTGTGAGCAAGCATAAGCTCAGAGTCTTTCAGGTGCTTCCGATTAATGAAACCGGCCCGGATAACAGTCCTTACAACGCCATCAGCTCTATTTCGCTCGATCCAATCTATTTGAGCCTGACACCACAAGCGGTGCCAGGTTTGAGTGCTGAAATCTTGAGTGCCGATGCTACCCCGGATGTGGTCAATGAGCTGGCTCTGGGACCAGTGCAGTACGGCAAGGTAAAAGCGCTCAAGCTGAAGATATTATTCGAGGCTTTTCGCAATTTTAAATCCAAACCCAGCGCTGAGCTGGCCAAATTTATCGCAGCCGAAAAGGATTGGATCGAAGATTACGCACTCTTCCGCGCTCTTGTTGACGAAGAAGGCGGCAATGTTTGCTGGACTCACTGGCCTGAGGAATACCAAAATCCCAAGAGCGCCCGTGATGCTGTAACCGTTCATGCCGAAAGCGAGCGCATCGCCGAGAAAGTCGAGTTTTACAAATACGTGCAGTGGGTGGCCTTCCGTCAATGGATGGACGTACGGCACTATGCCGACGAAAAGCATGTCGAACTGATGGGTGATATCCCCTTTGGCGTCAGCCGCTATAGCGCCGACGTCTGGGGCCAAGGCTCCCTCTTTGAGCTCGAATGGTCCGGTGGAGCGCCCCCCGAAACATTTTTCCAGTCGGATGAATTTACCCGCAAATGGGGGCAAAACTGGGGTATTCCCGTCTACAAATGGGACGCCCATCGCAAAGAAAATTTTGCTTTCTGGCGCAGTCGCGTCAAGCATGTGGCTGATATTTTTCATTATTTCCGCATCGATCATGTCCTTGGATTTTTCCGCGTTTACGCCTTCCCCTGGCTGCCTGAGCGCAATGGCGAATTTGTCGAGCTGAGCGAAGCAGAGGCGGAAAAATTGACCGGTGGTGAGCTGCCTCGCTTTATCCCCCGCGACGACAAAACGCCGGCTAATTGCAAACTAAATTGCCGGGACGGTAGCGAATTTTTGCAGGTGATTTTGGATGCCGCCGGCGACAATTGCGGCGTCGTCGCCGAAGATCTCGGCATGGTGCCGGATTACGTTAGGCCACGTTTGAAAGAACTGGGCATCCCCGGCTTCACTATTCCAATCTTCGAACGCGACGAAAAGAAAGATCGCGCCTATAAAACCCGCGAAGAGCATGAAGAACTTTCGCTCGTTACTCTTGGTACCCACGATCACCAGCCTGTTAAGGTCTTCTACGAAGAGCTCTCGAAGTGGTGGCATGGTGAAAATGGACATGAAGGCTGGATGGAAGTCCAGCGTTTGATGAAATTTTTGGAGTGGCCGGAAGGCGAAGAGCCGCCGACCGAATTTACCGCTGAATTGCATAAGCGCTTCATTGAGATATTGATGGAATGTCACTGCTGGCTTGCCGTTTTTATGATCAGCGATCTGCTCGGCGTCAGTCAGCGCTTCAATGAGCCTGGTATCGCCGGTGATAGCAACTGGAGTCAAAGGCTCGCCTATAGCCTTTCTGAATATGAAAAAGAAAAGCCTTTCAGTCAAGCAATCGTCTGGCTTGATGATGCGGTTGCTGCTACCAGCCGCGGCGCCGATAAGACCGATAATTCGGTTGTTGCCGCGAAGAAATAGTGGGCTTTTGCCCCTCTTCTGTTAATATGCCTTTGTAGCTACATTTTGTTCGGATTTTTCTGGTCTGATTTCAAGGGGAATTCCTGGTAAATGCTTCCAGCCTTTCTGGTGAGAGTCGGTATTGATTGGGTCAGGCACAATCCTGAACTCTCTACCTCCAATCCGTATTCCCGGTGCGAGCAGACCGTTAAAATCTGCGAAAAACTCTGGGAAGAAAACATCGGCAAGCCTAATGCCGAGCATCTGGAAGTTGCGGTCGTCACCGCTTACTGGGAAGAATTTTTCCACGCCGAAGATCCGCTGCCCGATGAAAAAGACTGGCGAGACGGCCTGTCCAAGCGCTCCGGTCAATACGAAAATTTTGAAAACTGGCAGGACTGGTTCAAAACCAATTACGCCAAGGTATATAGCGAAAATAATATCTGGACATCCCTGCTCATGACCGCATGGGCGAGTACGCACCAGTATCAGCTCTCCTATGGCATGGATTCCTGGGAATTCAAACCATCGCGCTCTTATCTGCCCAGCTCGGACATGTGGCGTTTGCAGCCGCATCTCAATACGGTCACCGAAGTGCTGCGCGAATGCTGGATGGAAGAAGCGAAAAAGTGGGAAGAAGCCGGCTTTTTGCTCGAAGACGAAAGTAGTGATTACACCGGTCGCGTCGAGTGCCTCGGCTTTGATAACAAGCGCTATTTGATTTCCTGGCCCGGTCGGGCCGGGCGCGACCGCGAAGAGCTGGACGTCGGCGGCATGGTCGGTGATTTGATCGCGCCGGTCGGCGACAACTGGTATCGTCGCCCCGACAACGTCATTTTTGCCCACGAGCACGTTGACATCACCGCACTAATCAATCGTGTCGCATATGTCTTTGGCAGCAAGCGCCGTTTGTTCGAGCTGGCCTGTGACGACGACATGGACAAGGCCAAGGTGCAGGCCCAGGCCGAAGGCTGGATGGTCGGCGATATGCAGGTTTCGGTCTAGAAATTTTGACCCGGGCGTTTCGGGATTTGGCCGGCTCGGCTCGGCTCTTTCTATTTTGTCGGCGAGATCAATTTCCATTCGCGCGGATACTTCAGCGGTGTTGTATGGCGTTTGAGCACAGGCACTATCAGCGCTTCTTTCAATTCTTCGAATTGGCCCAATTTTTCCACTTCTTGGATGGCCTCGATTTCCGCGCCGATATTGATCAAAAGGTCTTTGCTCTCTTTGATTTCGGCGTCGATGCGAGACTTTGTCTTTTGCGCCAGGAAAAGGCCGCCCGGTCTGAGGAAGGGTATAGCCAATTCGGCTGTCAATTTAAGCGTGCCGACAGCGCGTGCGGTGACAAATTTATAGCGTTCGCGAAACTGGCTCTCCCTGGCCATTTCTTCGGCGCGGCCATTTACAACCTCGATTTGCTCGGCCAGGCCGAGCTGATCAATTGCAAACTGTAAAAAAGTGCATTTCTTCTGGGTGGCGTCCATGAGAGTGGTGGCCAGTTCCGGGCAGGATAGTGCCACGATCATACCGGGTAAACCGCCGCCGGTGCCGATGTCCAGATAACGCAGGCGATGACCGGCGGCCTTGGCTTCGGCGAGCTCACTCCGGATGCGCGAGACAAGTGTGAGGCCGTCAACGGTATGGCGCTCGATGAGATGATGCGGATCGCAGTTGCCGACCAGATTTACTTTTTGGTTGTAATTGGTAAGAATGGTCAAAAAGGCGAGAAGACGATTTTGATTATCCTGGCTCAATTCCATGCCTGTGCCGATCAGACGCTCTGCCAGTACCGATAATTTTTCGGTCAGGCTCGGTGCTACCGCGTCCGCTCCGCTGGGAATTTTATCCATTAGGGTCCTTTATCGTCTCCGAAGAGGGAAATTTGGTTCTAATTTGCTGCATTTCCCAATATGAATAAGCATATTCATATTGGGAAGATTATTATTACAACTCGCACTGCCGAGAGGCAATTTTGGTTACCTTGCTAAGCAACGTTTGATTACCTCATGAGCGTCCCACACCCCGAGCCTTCTTTTAACGACCCGTCCTATTCGCGTGAGCGGCTGGAGCTGGAGACGCGAGTATTGGCGGCGGCATTGCGCCAGAGTCTGGAGATCGGCGATACGGAAGGGTCCAGCCTCGCCCACGAACAAATTTTTCTCTTGCTCAAGGCCAGCCAGGAACTGCCCAGCGATGAACCGGTCAACCTCCCAAGGGAAGTCACGATCGATCGCGGCAGACGCATGCCCGATATCGACTGGGGGTCGGCGGCCGAAGACGTCGCTTCCCGGGAGCCAGCTGCTCCTTTCAACCAGTCTGAGCCTGTCCAGGAGCAAGCTTCGGCGCAGTCCGACGAAGCTCTTAGCGCTCAGGCCGCGGAGCTTGGCGGGACTTCGGCTGGATCGGAGCGATTCGACGCGGTGAGCGAAGCGGCAGCGTCGGGCCATCCTTCGCCGCACGTCGAAGAATCGCAGCCGAGCGCTGAGCCTTCAGTGCCTGCCTACGCCCAGCAAATGAATACCTCCGAGAGACTAGCCGCAGTCACCGAGCCGGGCCCGGCTTCGTCCGAGGCTGTAGAGATTAATGAGAGGTTGACCCCCGGGCCATCCGAACAAGCTCCGCAATCGAATTTTGCCGGAGGGGGTGCTGATGAAGTGGCTGCCAATCCGGCCGATAGTGCTTCTGACGCTTCCGGTCAAACCCAGGCGCAGCAAGATTTTGCTCCTGGTCTGAGCTGGGCCGAGGGCGCCTCGCCTGTGATTTCAGCCGGTCAGGCCGATCCGCGAGCGTCCGATAACGCCAATGATTATTACGCGCAGCTCCAGGTCACAGAAGTTGCCGACTTCGCTTCTATCCATCTTTCCTTCTGGCGGAAGCTCAGAGTTTTGCTCAAAGAAGAAGGTCTGGTCGGCCTGGAGCGTCAAACCCATCTCAAGAAATTGCAGCGCCTGTGGATCGCCCACGACATCCTCTGCGATCCGGTGACGCGCGCTGACTTCGACTTTCGCAAGATGGGCTTGCGTGGGGGTGAAAGAGAACCGGTCGGCCGCATGCCGCTCGGCCCGCGGACACAGTTGCGCATCGGCGAGCTCCTGCAATGCTCCGGTTTGCTCGAACAGACCGAGCTCGACATCGCTGCGGACATGCACAAAGCAATGCCCGAAATGATGTTCGGCACTTTTTTAGTCAAGCAGGGATTTATCGAAGAGGAAGACCTTAACTGTGTATTGATTGGGCAGCAGCTGCTCAAGACCGGCGATATCACCGTAGTACAGTTTCAAACTGTGATGCTCGAGCGCAGCGCTTCCGGGCTTGATATCGGCGAGATGCTGTTGGCCAAAGGCTATGTCAATACAGCCATGCTCGAGCGCGCGTACCGCAATCAAGCTGATGATACTCTTGTCAGAGTACCGATCGTGCCCACCTCGCAACACACGACGATAGAGGCAAAATCGCCTTCACGAGCCAATACCGTCGACACTCAGATGACGACGGCGGACCGCATGCCCAGTGCGACAATTTATCCCGGCCCCAGTGCCAATGATTCTGTTAATACGGCTCCCGCTCTGCAACCTGTGCCGGTCGAGCAGAGTTTGCCTGCTGATGCTGACGTGACCGCCGCCCCGGCGGCGGCTTCTGATTCGGCTTCCTGGCAGGCGACTCCGCATGTATCGATCGAACAAATTATGTCCACATCGGGGGCGCATCAAATAAATTCTCCGGTATCGCCTCCGGTATCGCCTCCGGTATCGCCGTCGGTGCCGAAGGCCGCTAGCGATCGCTCCTTCGACCCTGGTAACGCCGCACCGGCTTGGAAAGATAAGCTCGACTGGGGCAGTCCGGAAGAGTTTGTGCCGAACTCTGAGGCTGTCTCACCAGATGCGGTGCCGGAAGTCCTGGCGCAGGAAAGTGAGCCGCAAGAAAAACCGACGGAGGAAACTCCGAGATCACGTTGGGCGGCACCGGAAGTGGTGGCAAAATTTGCTTCCGAGTCGATTTCTTATAATGAATTTGATGACGCACCCTATCAGCTGGAAGTGCGCCCATCCGATAGTCTCAATGATTCTGCCCGGGCGATAGCCAAAATATGGGAAGATGAAACCGATACGCGCAATGGCTGGGCAAATCTTGCCGATTCGGCCAAGCATGAGCCTGAGGCGTCACCGTCCGATTACGGTCGGCAGAAACATCCAGACACCGGCGATCAGCCGGTCGTCCAGGACGACGAACAGTTGAACAATCCCTTTGTCTCGATCGAGGCCGGCAGCTCTCCCGAGATTGCAGACTCGGGCTCCGCCGCCAATTCTGGTTCCGCCGCCTATTCCGCCGGTAGTGATTCTGAAGACAATGAGCCCTTTGTCGAAACCGAGACTTCAGGCAATCTGCCCAGTCTGAACGAGCTCGAGTCACGCGCCGAGAAGAAGAAAAGTCAGCGCGATGAACGTGAAAGGCGCACCGGCGACTGGCAGATCATGTCTGTGCCTGCTACCGCTCTCACCGCTCTATTTCTCGATGAACATGCCGAACCCGGCGCCGCGGCTGACACCGAATCCGGTGGCATAAATGCCAGTGCTGCGGACGCAGTCGCCTCTCCCGATGTTTCCGTCGGCAGCCAGTACGATACTGGTCCGCAGCGTGTCTATGAGACCGAGGCCGTTTCGAAAGTGACTGATGCCAACACTCAGAGTGGTAATTCCAACTCTCAGCCTTCCGGCACTGTGGAAAATGCCCCCAATGCTTCCAATTCGTCCAATTCTTCAGGGCCGTCTAAACAGGGCACGTCCGGTGGACAGACACCCGTCAATGAGTCGCGCAAAAACAAGCGCAAACGCTCGCGTCACTGACGTCACAGATTGATTGCCGATTCAATTTCAGTTTTTGCTTTGCGAGGCTTCCGATCTAAGACCGTGGCCGCCGCTTGCCTCATGTCCTTTTAGCTCAAGCAGTCTGAGGACGACCGAGAGCTGTTCGGCAATCAAACGCACTACTTTTTGATCGCCCGGTTTGAATGTTTGCTGGGGGAACGGTACAACCACCATCAGACCCAGCCTTTGACCGGTGATGTCGATCGGCTGAGTAAGGGCATTTTCCGGTAGATACTGTCCGCGCGGCACTTCATCTTTTAGCGGCGGCAGGCCAAGCTGTAAAGCAATTTTTGCGATATAAGAGCGCAGGGCGCCCTCATTTACCGATGCACTGCTATCAACGCGCAGGATGGAGCCTTTGCCCTGATTGATGACGAGGCCGGCCGCCTGGTAGTCGAGAATGGAAGATAACAGCTCGAATAATTTTTCGGTGACCGAGTCGAGATCGAGGACGTCTTCGGCGATGCGGCGCACTTCGTCGACGATGGTCGCTTCGAAAAGCAGTCGCTCGAGCAATTGATTGAGACGGTTGTTTACATCTTCGCCGGAAAGTTGCTTGGTGGGCTCGCCAATCACTCGTAAGCGTGGCTTCAGAGTAGCTTCTTCGAGCATTTCTTTAGTCGCCTGGATCAAGCTGGCAAAGCCCGGTTCTTTTGGAATGTAGCGGTCGGCTCCGGACTTGAAGCCCCAGAAGCGATCGACCGACCCGTCTAATTTGGTCAACAAAATCACCGGCGTCTGGCTCAGATCCGGGTCATTTTTTACCATACGACAGAGTTGATAGCCATTGATGCCTGTCATCACAACGTCGGAAATAATCAGGTCCGGCAATTCATTGTAAGCCCTGGCCAGGCCCTCGGCGCCATTTCGCGCCTCGATCACCATATAACCCTCAGCCTGCAAAGTTTTGGAAATGGTCAGAAGCTGAGTGGGACTGTCTTCTATCAATAAAAGTCTAAAGGACATAACTGCACCTTGTGCTAGTGCGTGACTAGAATTCCTCGAGTAGCCTGGTCAACCGAGATGCGAGGGTGTCTGCATATGTTTTGGATTCCAGTGTCGGGAGTGGACCAGCTAAATGATCCTCCATCCATTCGACTTCCTTAAGTAATACACCATGAGGAACGATTTGTCTCGCCTTATTAATCTTGGTAAGTGCTTCCTCTTTATCCCCGGCTAGATAAAGTGCAGCCGCGGCAATGATGAAAGGTCGACTATCAGCCAAATTGAGCCTGTGGGCAATATCGGCTTCTTTCAAAGCCTGCGGCGCTTTGCCCTCTTGCAATAGTAAAAGAGCGCGTAACATATGAGTGTCGGAGCGGTTTGGATTGAGTCTCAGTGACTCATCGATCAGGGCTTGGGCCTCTCCGCGCGGTTCTTGACCGTTTGCCTTGGCCAGGATTTTTAGAGCTCTGGCGTTCAGGTCGGACACGCTAGCAGGATCAGTTACAGCGGATTTTTTTTGAAAATTTGCTGCTATCTGATCTGGATTGACAGAAGTGCGCGAGAAATTTTGCAATACATGCAAATTTGCCTCGATATGCTCTCCGGCACTTTCAATTTCCGGCATCAGAGCAAGCTCGAGAGCCAGATTGTCGTCTGTAACCAACCGCACGTTTGATGAGGCATCGGCATCCTTCAATAGTTTGGCCAGGTCGGAGCTCTCTAAAATTATGTCGTTTTGCAGGTCAGAAAAGCTGTCGATACCGGCGAGGGCGAAAAGCTCGCGCCAATCCTTGCGCAAAAAACTAGTCCGTATAGCGGCCGTATCCTTGCTCGGGGCCGGACCGTTGAAGCCGAGTAGCAAGATTTCGCCGGCGCCGGGCTGATGAAAGACAAGGCAGTCAGGAAAGACCGCTTGAAACGTTTTGAGCGCAGCATGTAGTGTCTTTTCATCCAGGCCATAAAGTTGCAGCCACTGACAAAATGACCCGCTCTGATTGAGACGTTTTTTTACCAGAGTATAAAACTCACTGCTGTAGAGGTTTGTCGAGCCCTGCACCCAGGGCTCGGCCGGTTGACTGATGATTGCATCATAAGATTGCGGCTGATCTGTCAATGCCTGGCGAGCATCACCGGTAGTGGCGCTGGCAAATTTCTGCGAGGCTGCCAGTATCTTTGCGTTTCGCTCAAAATAGCGGGCCGCATCCAGTACGGCCGGCTCGATTTCTTTTGTTTCGATGCGAGCTTTGCCGTCCGCGTTTAGACTTGCCAGGGTGGCCATTGTCGTACCGGTGCCGTAGCCGATCAAAAAGTAGCTATGTGCGTCTTGGTTGCGCCAGAGCGCCGGTAGCAGAGCGAGGAGCAATTGAGTGGACAGGTCGCTATTAGGAGCGGCTTCCCTAAACCTGTCCGGTATGGTGCCTTCTACTTTGCCGTCGCTGCGCAGGATAACGGCATTGCCAGTCGCATTGGCCAGCACCGAAATCGTTGCCGTGCGCCCTTCTCGATAAAAGAGACGTTGTGTGGAGCGAGCATCAGCAACGATCTCTTTCAGAGATAGATTGCTTGGCACAAAGGATAGTCCGAGATCTATTTTGGACACATCGAGGGGTGGTAGGAAAAACAAAATCGCAGCCGTTGTGGCAGTGTTGAGCAGGGTAAATATTTTTAGCGCAAAAAAGTCTGCGCTGGTGCTGTTTCGTTTGCGCCATTGTCGACCGAGCCCGACTATTGTGAGAGCAACCAGGGCGATAATAGTGAGCCTCAAAAGCAATTCCATGGTGCTCTCGACGTGCGGTAAAATCAGCCGCCCCATAGCCAGATAGTAAAGAGCAGGGGCAAGAGCTGTGCCGATACCGCCGGCGATGTAGAGGCGCAAAATATCATCCGGGCGAGATGCACCCCTTGCCGCTAAAGGAAAAAGCAGGGATAGACCCGTGGCGCCCGGCAGGCAGAGCGTCAACGCCAGGAGCAGACGTGGGTAGAGATAGGCTAAAGATCTGGCATGCAGGCTTGCCTGCGCAGACGTGTGGCCGGCCAGCTGTCTGAGGGCCTGGAATATATTGACCAGATGCGGCAGGAGCAGGAGCGATAGTGCCAGGCCGAGTGCTGCCAGACTGATTGCCATGGCCATAGTTAGGCGCATATTTTTCCCGCCCGGTATCAATAGTGCCAGACGGGCACCGATGGCGATGGCGAGTAAGGTGGCCGTTATTGCACAGGTGGTGGTGATGAACGAGGCACCACATACGAGACTGAGCAGACGGATGGCCAGACATTCGAAGAGCAAGCCGACCAGGGCAGCCGCCATGACGCAGGTATAGGTAAATGGCCGATTGACCGAGACCACCGCCGCTTGCGCGTCGATAAACTCGCCCTCTTCTTCTTTTTCTTCTTTTACTTTTACTTTTACTTGGTCCGTGTTTAGCGGTTTTGCTTTTACCCTTTTTGCTACGAGTGGAGCGGCTATGAAAGGCGAAAGCAAAAGCAGGATCGTCAGCCAGATCAGACTGCTGTATGCCAAGGTGTGCGCGATGCCGAAGGCCGGCAAAAACCAGAGGGCACTGCCGATGGCACCGGCGGCGGAGCCGAGATTGCTGAGCAAGTACAGCAGCATATTGGTGCGATTGGTATTGATGACGGCGCCGTCCGGGTCGAAATCACTCCGCCCACCAAAATAGAAACGCGAGGAGAGCATCATTATGATCGGAAAAACCGCGCCGGCCAGCAGCGCCGGAAGGAAGACAATGGCGGGTAAAAGCATAGGAGGCAGTGCCTTTTGTCTGCTCAAATTAGCAAGAATCGGTCCGGTGACGGCGAGAGCGATTAGCGCTGTGGTCGGTAAGAGCGCCTGCGGAAGAGAATTTTTAACAGACGATATATATGACCGGAAGGAAGGGCGTATATGCGATGAACATGCCGGATCTGAATTTAGTTTGGGATTTGATTCTGGTTGATTTAATTTGAGGACGAGCGCCGAGCCGGCTAATAAGCCCAGCAAATAGAGCGAAAGGGCCACAGTCGTGCCGTCTGCGGCCGAGCCTGTGTACCTTGTGGCCAATCGCAAGAGAATCATTTCCCCGACGATCGTCTGCGCCCCGGCCATAAAAACGGCGGCGGCCATGAGGCAAAAAGCTTCGCGGGGCATACGTTGCACGGCCATCAGTTTTCTTCGTCCCAAGCTGCGCTAAGATGGCATTCTATACCAATAGAGCATTTGTCTTGATTCTCAATTATCTTCATCTGCACAATTTTATGAGTTATGCCGACGCCGTTCTCGATTTGAGCGGTATCAGCGTCGCTTGTTTGACTGGGCCAAATGGAGCCGGCAAATCGGCGCTGCTCGACGCTGTCACCTGGGCGCTCTGGGAAGAGGCGCGCTCCGGATCCGACGAGCTTGTGCGTCTGGGTGAAAAAGAGATGTGGGTGGAGGTAATTTTTGCCCACGAGAGTCGTCTCTATAAAGTGCGTCGCTCGCGCCAGAAAGCGGCCGGCAGAGCTGGGGGGCGCGGCCTGTCCAAAGGCACGCTCGAGCTGATGGTGGCGGACGCACCGGTTGCAGGGGATGGCGACTCCAGGCTGATGTCTCGATATGAGGCACTTTCCTGGATGTCGCTCACGGCCAATGGCATGAAAGAAACCGGGCGCCATATTCAAGATCTGCTGCGTATGGACTTCGATACTTTCATCAACAGTGCTTATTTGAAACAAGGACGGGCTGAGGAATTTACGACGCGGCCGCCCGGTGAACGCAAGCAGGTCCTCTCCGAAATCCTTGGCCTCTCGTATTTTGACCGTTTGCAGGAGGAGACGCGTGAGCAGGCTCGCAATGTCCGGGCCAGGATCGACTTGCTCAGTCAGGCGCTAAAAGCGCAAGAGACAACCGAGGACAGGCTTAGCACCACTATTGGTGAATTGCAAATCGCCCATAACGAATACGATGAGCTGGGTGTGCTTCTGGTCGACATCGAGGCGAAGGTGCTTGAGCTAACCGAGCAGATAGCGAGGCTGAAGCTGGTCGAAGTCGGTCTTGTCGCCGGTGAGGCGCGGCAGCGCGATTTGGGCGCCAGCATACTGCGCTTGCAGGAGCAAAGAGTGGTGTTGGCCGGGCGCATCTCAGAGCACTGCGAGGCCATCGCCGCCGGTGGCGATATCGCCGGTCAAATGGCGCGCTTCAACAGTGTACGCGACCAGGTCGAAAAACTCGATGGCCTGGCTCTCAAGTTTCAAGATCTGACCGAGAAGAAAGTAACCCGCTCCGGTGAGCTGGCCCGCGAGCGCAGCCGACTGGAGATGTCGCTCGAACAGGTCCTCCGCGAGGCGAGTGAGCAAGAAAAGCAATTGTCGCGCCTGCAAAAAGAAGTAAGCGATGAGGAAAAAATACGCGCCGCTTACAATGAGTACAAAGTGATGCTCGCTTCGGAGGTCGAACTGAGTGCCAGGCAGGAAGCCTATGCTCAAATTACCACTCGGATAAACGATCTGAGCAACAGCATTCAGGAAAGTCGCATTCATCTGGAGGCCGAACTCTTTCATAAGGAGCGCGCTCTGGTTGAAGTCGAGGAACTGATGGGCTCGGCGGACGGACTTGCGGCCGAAGGTGAAGAGCTCGAGGCGATGAGGCTTGAGCTCGATCGTCTGGAAGTGGAATTTGATTCGATTGAGAAAAAGGGATTGACGATCAAATCATTGATCGAAAGCAGCGTCGTGAAAATCGCCGAAATAAATATCCGCCAGCGCGAAAATCTGGAAAAGATTCGCGAGTTGAAAGAACACGAACATTCACCGGTCTGCCCGCTTTGCTCGGCCACTATTGTCGATCGCGCTGCTGTGATCGAGCGCTATTTGCAGCACAATCGGGATATGGACAGAGAAATCGCTAATATCGAAGCCGCCAATTCGCAGCACGAAAACGAGCTCGACGAATTGCGCCAACAATTTAAGGAGACGCGCAAACAACTCGACCGACGCAAAGAGCTGGACAATCGCATCGGCCGCTTCAACGAGCGCGAGCGAGCTGTCGAGAGAGCACGTAATAATGGTGAGCGGCTGGCTCGCGAAAAAGCGGATCTGCAAGTTAAGTTGAATGAAAACAACTTTGCCCAGGTCGAGCGCGAAAGTTTGATCAATTTGAAAGTCGAGCTGGCCAGGCTTGATTTCGACCCGGTTGTCTATACCTCGTTACAGGCTCAGATCCGCTTAAAAAGACACGTCGAGTCGAGGTATCAACAATTGCTGCGCGATCTCGATGAGTTGAAAAAACTCGAGGAGAAGCTCCCCCTGGTCACCGCCGAGTGCGCGCGGTTGACTGCCGAATTGAGTAGCGAGTCTTATGGAGGGGCGGTGCGCTTGATTCTCAAACAAATAGTGGAGGAGATCGAAGCGCTTGGTTACGATCGTATCGAGCACGGCCGGCTCAAAGATGAGCTGAAGGTGCTCTTCGCCGCCACCGAAAAAATCCGAGACCTGCGCAAGGCGCTAGAAGAGAAGCCCCGTCTCGAGGTTGAGCACAGCGCCCTTTTGGATGAAATCGCCGCCAGGGAACAGCAGCTTACTTTACTGAGAGACGATCATGGACGTATGTCGGCCGAGCTCAGTCATCTGGCCGAGATCCAAATGGCCGTCGTCGGCCTCAACCCAACCCTGGAAGAGCTGCGCGAACGCAAGCAGGCCGCTAATTTGCGCGTTGCCGTTTTGACCGAGCGCATGCAGGGTTTCGAGCAGGAGCTCGTCGTCTATCGCGAACGTGTCGGTGAAAAAAATGTCCTGCAAGAAGAGTTTGACGATTTGTCCTATCTGGCCGAGGCCTTCGGCAAAAAGGGTATCCAGGCCGTAATTATCGAAAACGCCATACCCGAGATCGAAGCCGAGACCAATCGCATTCTCTCGCGTCTTACCGACAATAAAATGCACGTTGCTCTCATTACCCAGAGCAAAAACAAATCCGGCGGTATGTCCGAAACTCTCGATCTGGTCATGGGAGATGAAGTCGGCACAAGAGCCTACGAACTCTACAGTGGTGGCGAAGCCTTCAAAGTCAATTTTGCCCTGCGCATTGCTCTGGCCAGATTACTGGCGCGCCGGGCTGGTGCCAAATTGGAGACTCTGATTATCGATGAAGGTTTCGGTTCGCAGGACGATGCCAGTCGCGATAAGCTGGTGCGAGCAATCCGGATGATTCAGTCCGATTTTTCGCGCGTGCTCGTAATTACGCACATCTCCGAAGTAAAGGAGATGTTTCCGGTCCAGATTCAGGTCTCCAAGAAAAATGGTATCTCAAGCTTCCAGCTGGTCTCTTGAGGCTTTTTTCGGCTATTTCGCACAGGCTCTCACTGTTCTTTTTCTTGATAGCGCCAATGTAACGAAACGATTGTAACGGAAAATTGCATCAGCGTTTCCGGCCTTTTGTCGTTTTGAAATGCAGCTGGCGCAAGCCTTTCCGCTGTCAATCAAATTTTATTTTCGTCTTTACCGTTGCGCCGTTTCTTGTTGCAACGGGGTATGCGCTCACCTTCAACGTCAAGCCTAATAGGTCTTCAAAAACTGATGAAAGCCGTATTTACCCGCCAGTAATTGAAAAGAAACCAGATAAACAATGACGTTAAAGGCCACAAAGAAGATGATCAGCGGTTTGCCTATTTTCGCTCCAGTTAAATAGAAACCGCCCAGCATCAGGGCGATGATTGGAATTTCGGAAGGGAAAAGATAACGTCCCTGGCCGCCGCCCAGATTTTTGGTCATGGCATAAATCATTGCCGCCACATTGCTCAGGTAGCAAGTAGAAAGTACCATCCATGTTGCTGTTTTCACTTTGCGGGCGCGGCCTTCTTCATCGGTCAAAAAGCTCATTGTCGGCAGATCCGCTTTTGTTTTTTTGAGGCCCTGCACCGCCGACGTGTTCATCACTCGGGTAATCAGCGCTTTGATGCCGCCTGCCAGGGCGGTGCCCATCAGCACCATATAGATAATATAGAGCGGCCGCCAGAGATAGATGGTCATGTAGCCGAACATGCCCCAGAAGCTAAAAATGGTCATGCGCCAGAAACTTTTTTGTTTGAGCACCGCCGAGACCGGGATATGCGGAGCGAGCGGTCGATTGTATGTTTTAGCCCAGGTGCGGAACATCGTTTGCGTGCCCAGATAGTCGCCGTCGAAAATTGCTCCTGTGCGCATAAACCACCACAGACAAGTGGTCGCTGCGATTGCGGCGGCAAGCAGAGCTTGAGCGGTCGTTTTTTTCAGGCTCTCTCGATTGAGTATGGCGGCGGCGATGAAACCAAGAGCGCAGGCGGGAAAGACAGCCAGGCCCGGGTATTTCGTCAGGGCCAACCAGCCGAGTGTCAGGCCGAGGGCGATGCTGGTGCGTGTCTTCAGGCCTGCTTCGAGCATATTGCAGGTGAGCAGGAGGGCCAGGGCGGCCAGGCTGGCCATGACCGAATCGCAGTTGGCATAGCTGTTGACGAAAACCAATTGCGGTTGAAAAACGATAACGGCAGGCAAAGCCCAGCGCAAAAGCTTTTCGCTGGCGAAAAGTTTCTGCCCGAAGACTTTGGCACACCACAAAAGCACCATACCTGAAAGTAAGGAGCCGAAGCGACTGCTAACCGAGATATCCACCGCCGGTGCCACCAGTCGGCCGAGGTATCCGGTCGATACGTGAGGTATATAGCCTAGCTGCGGCAGCGAGCCGTATACGGCCGATGGTCCCCCGGCAAGTACTTCCGATGCTTCGGGCAAGCGGCAGCCATGCTCGACCAGGAAATTGATCACCCAGAAATGTGAGAATTCATCTGGCGCTTCCACCATCGGCACCATAAAAATCCAGGGCAGACGCGTCACAAAATAAAGGACCAGTAATAGTCCGAATATTTTTTTGTCGTTGTTTTGTGCTTCTGCTTCCATTATTAATTGTTTGCCCGATCGATAACCGCCGCCGCTCTAGAGCAGGATGCCTCCGCGCATTTCTTCCCCCATCAAGACAAGATCGGCGAGATCGCGCATCGGCTCGATGTAGCGAGTGTATGCTTCTTCGACCTGCAGGCTGTGGCGAATCGTATCCATGGTCGAGCGACCCCTCTCGCTGTCTCGGCGGATGCGGCGCGCCATGCGCTGATCGATTGGTGTGTCGATAAAGATTTTTAGAGTGGCCACTTCTTGAATCGGATTGTGGAAGGAAAAAATGCCTTCGATGACGACAATCTTCTTGAGAGGGGCGGGCACGATTTGATTGCCGACGCGGGTGGCGCTGCGCATGTCATAGACCGGGATAATGGCGTCCTCGCCGGCCGCTAGTTTGAGGCAGGCCTGAGCACAGCCCTCGAGATCTATGGCGCTTGGATGGTCGAAGTCGAAGCTGCCGTCGGCCCGCGGCACAAGGTCGCTAATGTCTTTGTAAAAGCTGTCGGTGGACAAAATGGCAGCTCCGGTAAACTTCCGGGCCAGGGTCGTCTTGCCCGATCCGGAGCCTCCGCAGATGGCGATTATTTGTGCCGATTTCTTTTTCAATATCTGTCCTTTTTCGTCGCCTGATCCGCTAATAAGTCTATTGGACCAGGCATATTATCCCCGGTAAGTTATTATCTTATGATGTGGATAGGAAGCTAATCGGTTTTTTTGGGCGATTGAGCGGTGCTCAGGGCAAAATGCACCAGGCTCGATCAGTTTGAGGGTTGAGTGTGTCCTCGAAGAACGATACTACGACTCCGATAGCGGATATTGCTTCTTTAGTTAATACTGTCGAAGCAATCATCTGGGAAGCTGATTTTGCCACTTCGCGCCTTAGTTTTGTGTCAGGGCACGTCGTCGAGCTTCTTGGCTATCCCCTGCAACGCTGGATTGATGAGCCGGGCCTCTTCGCCGAGATCTGTCATCCCGACGATTTGCCTCGTATCGGCCGGGCCAAACAGCTCGCTTCCGTGGCCGAGCCGGGCTATGAAGTAATCTTTCGCCTCAGGCACGCCGACGGCCATTATTTGTGGATGTCCGACCGTGTGGTCGTCGTCTTCGAAGCTAACGAGCCGAAGCTCCTGCGCGGGGTCACAACCGACGTTTCGGAGCGTCGGCGCATCGAGGAAGCACTGGCCCTCGTCGTCGAAGTTATCGCCGAAGCCAGCGAACTTGAAAACATCGAAGATATAAGTTTGCATTGTCTGACCCGAATTTGTCAGCTGGGAGGCTGGTTGATCGGGCAGGCCTGGTTCCCAAGTGTCGAGGGGCAGGAGCTGAAATGCTCGAGGCTGGCATTTTTCTCCAGCGTCAGATCCGGCGCTTTTCGGGAGGAAAGCCTGGCAACTACCTTCGAATACGGTCAGGGGCTACCCGGGCAGACCGCTGTCAGTACATTTCCGATCTTTGTCGAAGATGCCACGGTCGAAGCGCGCAGTACGCTCACTTTGCTCGCCGCAAACGGTGTGCGCTCCGGCTTTGCCTTTGCCGTGCGCAACAATCAAAAAGTCCTGGCTGTATTTGAATTTTTTGGCGTCAGCAGAGTGCGCCCCGACAAATATTTTCTTAATGCCATCGAAGAAATCGGCACTCACCTGGCGGTAGTTTTCGAAAGACGTATCGCTAAAGATTTGCTTTCCTTGCAGCGCGCTCACGAGCAGATTATTCTCGATGCCATTCCCGCTCTGATTTTTTACAAAGATCGCAACAACAACATCATTCGCGTCAACCGCGCTGTAAGCGAATTGCACGGTTATGTGCCCGAGGAAATGGTCGGCCTTTCCTGCTTTGATTTATATCCGGATGAAGCCGTCCAGTATTTCCAGGATGACCTGGAAGTGATGAATAGCGGTATTGCCAAGCTTGGTATCGTCGAGCCGCTCGTTACGCGGGGCGGCACCAAGCACTGGGTGGTCACCGATAAAATTCCCTATCGCGACGAGCATGGCGAGACTGTCGGGGTGCTCTGTTTTTGCTCGGATATCACCGAGCTGAAGCGGGTCGAAGAAGAACTCAAGGCCGCCCACGCCGACCTTGAAGATAAAGTCGCCGCGCGCACCCGCGAGCTGAATGAGGCGAATATCTTTTTTACGCTGTCGCGGGATCTGTTTTGCATCTCGAGCGTGGACGGCTATTTCAAAAAGATTAATTTTGCCTGGGTCGATAAGACCGGCTACAGCGAAGAAGAGTTGCTCTCGATACCATTTTTGGATCTCGTCCATCCCGACGATCGTGAGGCGACGATCGCTCGTATGGCTATCCTGGCCGACGGCATGCCCGTGGCCAATTTCGAAAATCGCTACATCTGCAAAGACGGCTCGATCATCTGGTTGCTCTGGAGCGGCACGCCCAATACTGCGCGCGAGTATGTCTATGCCTGCGCCTATGACATCACCGATCGCAAAAAGACCGAGTCGGAAATGTTCGACATCAGTACTGCCCTGCAAAACGCCGTTGAAGGTATTGCTAAAGTCGACATCAATCACTGCTTCTTGTCGGCCAACCAATCTTATGCTTCATTGCACGGTATCAACACCGAAGAGATCATCGACCGCTCTATTCTCGACTTTGTCTATTCGGATGACAAAGCCAAGTTTCGCAAATGCTTCGAAGACATGCTGCGTCAAAGCAAGTCTGAAGTGGAGCTGCTCGGTCAGACCAATGAAGGCGACCTCTTCCACGAGCAAGTGACCCTGGTCAAAGTGATAAACGTCAACGGCGACTACGACGGCTATTATATTTTCAATAAAGATATTTCCGCCCGTAAGGTTGTCGAAGCTCGCCTGCAGCAGAGCGAAGCACGCTTCAATCAGCTGGCGGCACACTTGCCGGGCGGCATCTACCAGTATGTCCGGAGCCGAGACGGCAGCCACAGTTTCCCTTATATCAGTCCCGGTTTCGGAAACATCCTCGCCGTCAAGCCGGCCGAGGTGATGGCTAATGCTGCCGTCGTTTTTGACATGATGCACCGCGACGAGATCGACGAGCTCATGCGGCGTCAGACGTTTTGCACCGAGACCCTCTGCGATTTTGAATACGAAGGGCGCGTCAATACGGCCCGCGGCATGCGTTGGGTGCGCATCAATTCCAGTCCTGAACTCCTCGAAAATGGTGACGTGCTCTTCAACGGATTGATGACCGATATTACCGATAAGAAGCAGGCCGAAGAGGAGATCAAAAAGCTCAATCAAGATTTGAGCGAGCGTGTCGAAAACCTGGCTAGCGTCAACAAAGAACTTGAGCTTCTGACCCGCAAATTGGAGATCGCTTTTGACGCCGCCCTCGAGGCCTCGAAGCTTAAGTCGGAATTTGTCGCCAACATCTCTCACGAGATCCGCACACCGATCTCTGCTGTGATCGGCATGTCCGAGCTCTTATTAGATACGGCGCTTACCGACGAGCAGAAGCAATTTACCAATATGGTGCGCGACTCGGCGCAGTCGCTTTTGACAATCATCAACGATATCCTCGACTTCTCCAAAGTGGAAGCGGGCCGACTCGATCTGGAGATCGTCAACTTCGAGCTTTTGCCCATGGTCGAAGACAGCGCCGAATTGCTCGCCGCCAATGCTCGCAAAAAAGCAATCAACCTGCTTACCCTCGTCGATCCGTCCCTGCCCTCGGCCTTGATGGGCGATCCCGTCCGCATCCGCCAGATCTTGATCAATTTGATCAGCAATGCCGTGAAATTTACTCGCGAAGGTCAGGTCTTTGTCAAAGTAGAAAAGCTCGAGGAAGACGAAGATACTGTTACGGTGCGGTTCCACGTCAGCGACACCGGTATCGGCATTTCCCGGGAGGCGCGTGAGCGTCTCTTCAATCCATTTGTCCAGGCCGACGGCTCGACGACGAGGAAATATGGCGGCACCGGTCTTGGCCTGTCTATCAGCAAGTTGTTGGCCGAAATGATGGAAGGCGAGCTTGATTTTACATCTAGAGAAGGGCGCGGCTCGGCTTTTTGGTTTACCGCTCCGATGGTCAAAGGTCTCTCCGCCTCGGGGGCGGCGCCCTCCGTCGCCGAATCACAAACTCAGATGATTTTACTGGAGGGTCAGCGCGAGCCGGTACCGGTGACTGTCATGACCCCTTCGGCAACCGTCGCCGAAATAGTTTCTTGCTATCTCGGATGTTTGTCCGTGACACCGCATGTGGTGACAAAGGTGAGCGCTCTGCCTGCCGCTGTGGCTCTGCAAGATAGCGGCGACCGGCTCTTTATCCTCGACGTCGATAGTGCCGAGCTCGACCAGGAATCTGTTGACTTGATCAGTTCTCTAGCCGCACTGCCGGCGGTGCATATTATTTTCCTCGGCCATAGCGAAGAGGCTCTTGCCGATTTTGCCTTGCCCGTGGAAAAGGAGCGCTATTATTTCCTGGCAAAGCCGTTTCACCTCGCTGATCTAGTCTCGATTTGCGCCAGGTGGGCATTGCGCTCGGATACTTTTACCCGCCAGAAAGTCTCTGGCGGCGCCCAACGCATAGTCTCGGAGGGCAAGCGTCTTTCGGCCGGGAAAAATCAGCCGCTGACGCCGGCCTTTGCCAGGGTGGGCAATCGCGACGGTGCCCCCCAGGTGCTCATCGCCGAAGACAACAATGTGATGCAGGAAGTGGCCATGCGCCAACTGCAGAAGCTCGGCTTGCGCGCCGAAGTCGTCAATAACGGTATAGCCGCAGTCGAAGCCGTCAAATCGGGCAACTATGCCCTCGTTTTTATGGACTGTCAGATGCCGGAAATGGACGGCTACGAAGCGACTCTCTGCATACGTAAAGAAGAGGCAGTCAGTGGTGGACATGTGCCAATCATCGCCATGACGGCATCGGCGATGAAGGGCGACCGTGAAAATTGCATCGCTGCCGGTATGGATGACTATTTGAGCAAACCGGTAAATCAAGAGCAATTGCATCTGCTCCTCGAGAAATGGCTACCGGCGCTGCTTCCCAATGTCGAGCAGATGCAGGCGATGATCAAACCGAACGGCGGAGCACGAGCGGTGGTCGCGGAAAGTCACATTGCTCAGGAAAAATCGGCACACCGGGCCGCCGCCGGTACCATCGATTTCGGGGCTCTGGAAAAGCTCTATGGCCAGATGGATTTGCCTTATTTGATTGATAGTTTCTTAATCGAAGCGGCCCAACTGACCGGCGAATTGATCGTCAAACTGGCCTCGGCCGACTATCCGGAAGTGGGCCGTCTGGCCCATCAGCTCAAAGGTCTGGCGGTTGTCATGACGGCTGCCCATATGGCAGAACTGGCCGTGGAGCTGGAAAACGAGGCCAAACGTCACGCCCACGCCCGCGCCGACGAGCTCAGCCGTGAAATCGAAACGGAACTCAAGGTGCTTACTGTTTTAATTAGCGAACGTAAGTAATTCCCCGGTCCGGCAGATTAGTTCTATAATTTGAGCGTTAGCGCGAAGTTTTTAACGATTTGCTCAGAGCGGCCCTACTGATAGTTGTGATTTTTGTCCTGTCCGTGGCCGGTCTGTTTTTTGTCGCCCAGCGCAGTCTGCCTACCCTGGACGGCATCGTCAGCTATCCGGAATTGTCGCGCGGCGGTGTGGTCAAATTTGACGATCGCTCCGTTCCTTATATAGAAGCCGCCACCGAACTGGACCTCTATCGTATCCAGGGCTATGTCACAGCCCAGGACCGTCTAGTGCAGATGGACATGCTGCGCCGCAAAGCTCTGGGTGAGCTTTCCGAAGTTTTCGGTACGCAATCCCTGGCGCAGGACAAGCTGATGCGCACGATCGGCATCAACCGCGCCGTCAAAGAAGAAATTAAAACTTTGCCGAATGAATTGCGCACCCAACTCGAATGCTATGCGCAAGGGGTTAACACCTATATATCGGCGAACGGTGACCATCTGCCCGTCGAATTTACGCTGCTTGGCTATAAGCCTAAGCGCTGGAGCGCCGAAGACACTTTAGCCATTATCAAATACAGCCAGTATGAGCTCGACGAATCCTGGCGCCTCGACGAATTGCGCCAGAACATCCTTGATAAAGTAGGGGACAAGCTGGCCGGTCGCCTCTTCGAAAGAGTCTTTGCCGCACCGCCGGCGGTGAGCAGCATTTTTGCCGCTCATAAAAATGCCCTTGCTTCTTTGCCCGATCAGCACATCTCGCCGATACGCGGTAGCAACGGCTGGATGGTATCATCGGCCATGTCCGACAGCAAGGGCGCTTTGATGGCTCTGGACCGGCATAATACTTTTAATCTACCCGTCGACTGGTATCTTGTCTCGATGCGTTCGCCGACAATGCACGTCAGTGGCGCCACCATCCCCGGTGTGCCCGGTATCGTCAACGGTCGCAATGATAAAATCGGCTGGGGCATAATCGCTCTAAAGGTCGATGTCCAGGATCTCTATCTGGAGCAGTTCAGCCCGCAGCTTGAAGGTCAGTATAAAACCCCTACCGGCTGGGCCAAGGCCGCCGAAATCATCGAAGAAATACCGGTGCGCTTCAGTGGTTCGCTTTTTGGAACATCCAATCTACTCCACAAAGTGACCGTGACCAGGCATGGACCGCTACTCACCAGGCAGGGTGACAGCGGCGTGGCCCTTGCCTGGGTCGGCACCAGTGCTCTCGGTCATCCGGACAAGGCGACCACCTTCCTCGAATCCATCTATCGCTTCAATCACGCCACAAACTTCCAGCAGCTGCAGTCGGCCTTGCAAAAATATGCCGGTTCGCCGATGACCTGTATGTACGCCGACACCACCGGTAATATCGGCTTCCAGCAGGCGGGTACCATACCGATTCGCGCTAATGGCGCACGTTTCGGCCGCTACGAAAGCTGCCTTCTGACGCCCGGCTGGACCGGCTTCGGGGATTGGACCGGCGCCATGCCCTTCGCCGAAATGGAGCACGCCTACAATCCGCCGCAAGGCTATTTTGTCGCCAACCTGCCCGCTCCCAAGAGTGACCTGCCCTTAAATGTCAATTACTATCGCGGTCAGCGCATCGACTCCGTGCTCGCCGCATACAAAAAATCCAATCAAAAAGCCGGACTGCCGGATATGGCTTCACTGCAGGCGGATCAGATGGCGCCGCTTGCGCCTGTAGTCAAAGCGGCAATCAGCGAGGCCGTTTCCCGCACCGATTTGATCGATGTCTTCCAGATCAAAGCTCTGGAAGCCTTGAATAAATGGGATGGTACCCTGGCTGCTGACAGTGCCGGTGCGGCCATTTACGAGAGTTTCCTGCGCACCGTTGCCCGGCGCACCCTCGAGCCGCATCTGGGCGGACCGCTCACCAGCGAGTATCTCGAGCGTTATCCGAGCTGGTCACTTTTTCTCGATCGTCTCCTGCGCGACAAAAAAGACGAATTTTTACCCCGTGAAGAGCGCACTTTTAAAAACTTCATCGTCACCTCTTTTGTGCAATCGCTGAAAGATCTGCGTATGACCGAACACAACGACGATACCAGCGCCTTCAAATGGGGCGATCTGCACCGCGTCGACTTCGTCAATATCCTCGTCGATGCCGCGCCCGGCTTGCAGAGTATGGCGAACTTTCTCAATATCAGCGGCGCTCGCGTCGGCGGCGATCAAGACACGGTTGCCACCATGGATAGTTCACTGAAGCGCGGTAAACAACAATTTGCCTGTCGTGAAGGCTCGACCATGCGCCTGCTCGTCGATATGTCCGATGCCGAAAAGTTTTACCAGACCCTGGCTCTTGGCCAGTCCGGTAATCTTTTTTCGGCCCACCGCGCCGATCAGCTCAAAGCTTTTACTTCCCCAGCTCCAGTGCCTTTGCCCATGGCCTTTGCAAATGACTCAGAATCCAAAATTTCCCAACATCGTCTGCTCTTCAGCGACAAATAAAATTCGCGCCGTCCTATGCAGCGCTCTTGCCCTCAGTCTCTCCGGCGCTGTTGCCTGGCCGCTCGCCATCTGTCAATCGGGGGCCGCGCTCGCTCAGTCGACATCGGCCGACGGACAACGCGTCGGCCCAGCCCTCGATGACGTCCGCCGCAAACGTCAGGAAGACCAGGAAAAAGCCCTGGAAAAGATGAATACGCCCGCCAGCCCCGGCCAGGTCGGCGCCGGCAGGCATGTGCCCAGTCTTACCGATATGTTCCCGGCCGTATCGCTTGGACTGCTTTCACCACAGCCGATATCACTGGAAGGGGTGAAAATTCCCGGCCTCACCCAGCGCTCGGTCGATGCCCTGGCCAACAATCAAATGGCCGTCATCTACGGCAACGGCTTCAATTATCCGAGCATGAGCGATCTTTACCGCGAAAACCGCATCATGGGCCGCAGCAATTTTGTCAGTGCCGATGTCCTGACGCACCTGTACTATGTCTTTACCAATAGCATTTTTATCAAAGTCGTCGAAAATACTCTCTATCCCGAGATGCAGACTCTGCTCAAAGACCTGGCCGAATCCTGCGTGCATGATTACCGTGCTTGCGATATCGCCGAGGTCAAAGACGACATCCAGCGCAATCTCGCCTTTGTCATCGTCGGCCTGAGATTGCTCGATCCTAAAGGCGAGTTGCCCGACATGGGCGGCGCCACCGATCTGGCCAAAACTGAGCTTGCCGCTATCGTCAAAGGCGGTCACGGACGCTCCGTTATCTTCAACCGCGATCAAGATTTCAATAGTTTCAGACCAATCGGCTTTTTTGGCGACAGCGCAAAAGCGGCGCGCTTTTACAGGGCCTGCTCATGGCTATCGGCCATGTATTTCCCGCTCACTGACGTGACCAACAATAGCGAAACCGGCGGTGGCAATACTTTTCGCCGGGCTGTCCTGCTCTACCGTGCTCTCGAGCTCGGCAAGGCCAGGGACAATGCCACCCTGCTCAGCCACTGGCAGCGTATCGTCGAAATCTACGCTCTCGTTTCGCAGGGGCGTCTGACCCGCGAACCCTCCGTCTATCCGCGCGATCTGCGCTCGATGTTTTCGAGCGCCGGCAAGCTTGATTTTAAGGATCTGCTTTATTCGCTTGCCCAGCCTCTCTCCCGCGCTCGCCTTTTGATAAGCATCAAAAATCAACGCCAGCTTGGCCTCAATGCCGTCTCTATATTTGAAATCGACAAGCAAAAAGAAGCGGAGAATGTCGCCCTCGTCTTCCGCTTCCTGCCGCCGCTCATGCCATATGAAATCGACTGGTTGCGATACACGGTCAAGGACTTCCGCGATGAAGGCAGTGCTGGTGCCGCTTCCAGTTCTGGTGCTAATTCTAATTCTAATT
>JAGXAB010000155.1 GCA_018971775.1 Cyanobacteria bacterium REEB67
ATTGACGAGGTTGTCTCAGGGGGAACCAGGACTGAGATCGCGATCAAGATTTTCGGCCCTGATTTACTCACCTTGCAAACGCTAGCAAACCAGGTAATGAAGGTCTTGCAAGATGTTCCAGGTACGGCGGATGTGCGCACCGAAACGCAATCGTTTATGCCGGAAGTGACAGTAACCATCGACCGCGAGCGGGCAGGTCGGTACGGCCTCACCGGACTTGACTTGTCTTCAACGCTAGAGACAGCCTATAACGGCAAAGTAACGTCTCAGGTATTGGACAAACAGCGCATGTTTCCGCTAAAGGTTTGGTTTGATCAAGACTCACGCCGCAATATCGATGTGCTCAAATCGCTTCTCATAGACACCCCAATCGGATCGAGGATACCGCTATCCGAGATAGCAACAATTGAGCAGCTTGAAGGCCCTAGCGCAATTATTCGGGAAAACGTTGCCAGACGCATTGCGGTGCTTTCTAGTACATCAAAACGTGATGTAGTGAGCGTGGTGAAGGATGCGCAGAAAGCGATATCCAAAGAGGTAACTTTGCCGCCTGGATACTACATAGTCTACGGCGGACAGTACGAAGCGCAGCAACAAGCAAGCCACAGCCTGTTCTTTACATCCCTGTTTTCACTAATTGGCATCCTGTTCTTGCTCAGACAGGGGCTATCGTCTTGGCGCGCAACATTGTTAGTGGCGACCAATCTACCCCTGGCGTGCATTGGCGGCCTTTTTGCCGTGGCAGCAACGGGCAATGTCTTGAGTATTGGGTCGCTGGTTGGTTTCATTAGCCTCTTTGGAATTTCCACAAGAAACAGTCTCATGCTTGTTGGACGCATTCACACACTGTTTGAAGAAGGCAACAGCCTGGAACAAGCCATACGGCAAGGAGCTTTGGAGAGGGTGACGCCGGTTTTAATGACAGCCCTAACGGCAGCTCTGGGCATGTTGCCTCTGGCTGTTCTAGGAGGCACTGGAAGGGAGCTAGAGCAGCCTCTGGCAGTTGTTATTGTGGGCGGCATGATAAGTAGCACCGCTCTAACTTTGGCGGTAATTCCAGCCCTCTTTAAGGTGTTTATGAAAACAAACAACCTGACAGTCGGCTCCAGCAGTGATTCAGAGGCTAGTCCCATAAGCCGGTGAGGCCGATAATTATTTCGACTCGGGCTTTTTCGGCATGACAATTGACGCGCCTACACCAAGCAACATTCCAGCAAGGATAAGCAGCAACCCAGCTCTTACAAAGTCATATTCCATTGCAGCATTCCAAAACGGCACCACAACGCTATTGCTGATGTTTTTAAAAAAGTTGCTTATCGCGTCATCGCCCCAAAAGCCGCTCGAATTGTTAGTGTCCAGGTGAGCCTTTTCATTCCAATACCAGTTCCAGGCGTCCTTTCTGACTGGTACACCATCTACCAAGCCAGTGTCAGGAGTGCTTTGGGTTGTTGTGGTGGTGGTACTGGTCGTGGTGCTATCTGTTTGAGCACCTGCAGGCGTCATCGTGACAAGAAGTGCTATTAAAGCCACCTGCAGGACGAGAGGATTTAGTTTTTTGGTCTGTTGCACGGGTCTTGTCCTCACTGTCCTGATTTTTTATTGATATCATCCAGAGTTTGACTGAAAGTATTTCCCACGCCACTTGATGGCGCAATCGTGGTATTGGTGGGCATTACATGGGGCGTGTAGGGAATGTCTATTTTGCTTGGCGGTGAGCTGCCCGAGTTCAAAAAGTCGCTGGCATTTTGTCTCAAGCTGTTTTGGTCGGTTGGAAAAAGGTTTGGAGTGGATCGCTGAAAGATTGAACCAGAGTTGGTTGGCGCAGGCGTCAGATTCAAATTTGGGGGCGGCTGCGTATTGCTGCTGCTCTGTTTGTTAAAACTGTCCAGTGTTGAATACGGGCTATTAGTCTGGTCTGTTGGCGGCGGTCCTACCTGCCCGAAAGGGCTTGTATTATTTGTTGAGCTGCCTCCTGGTGCTACCCGGTAAGGCGGCACATAGGGATTTGTATTGGTGCTTGTATCTGGCGCTTTGTACTGCTGCTGCGGCGCATGGTCGCGCTCCCACTTCCAAGAGAAGTCATGCCACCATGATTTCAATGAAGTTCCAGCCCAGCCAAAAACGCTAAGAGCCACCCAGGCGGCGCCAATACAAAGCGACACTTTCCAACGCAAGCGTTCATCAGCCAAAACTTTTGCTTGATCCACGGCTTGCTGAGCAGTCTGTTTTTGAGCGGCTGCGCTGGCTGCGGACTGCCTCTGACGTTCCTTTTCTGCCGCCTCCGCTGCTGAGGCCGCCTCGCGCTCCCGGCTCCTACGCTGTGCTTCTGCCTCTTCGCGGTTGGTCTCCTGCGTGGTTTTTCGTTTGCCTGGCCCTGGTCCCGTTCCCCTGCTGCTACTGCTTTGCTGAGATGACGCGCCAGCCGCCGGTCTGCAAGCGCAAGACCCGCCAGCCTTGTGGTTCTTCTCGAAATGGTTCTTAAGATCGTCTTTGGCGTTGTTGATTTGTTTCAGTTCCTCTTCGGCATCTTTCTTGCCGTCTTCGTTCGGGAACCTGTCAGGGTGCCAAACCATGATCAGACGCTTGTGGCGTCGTATGACCTTATCCATCGGATCACCCGGTTGCAGACCGAGTACGAAGTAGGCTTTTTGCAGTTTTTCTTCTTCTGTCATTGTCCGAAAACCGCCTTCATCACATCGCCCCAAAGTTGAAGAAGCCCGAGCCCACCCACTCCTATTAGCCACCATGGCGGCGCTGGTAAGGATGTATCGGCGGCGTTGCCCGCATCTGTTCCTGGTCCTAGAGCGGCTTCTACGTCGCTTACTATTCCGGCGATGATTGAATCACACGCATGAAAAGCCACTCCCTCAACCCTCGGACGGAAGTCAAACTGCACTACAGTAACGTCATTAGGCTCTTCTTTCATCTGTACATCCAGCTCTAAAAGCCGTTGTACTCGCTGCGTTTTGTGGCGAATATTCGCCAGATTCGTGCCCTCAAAGCCTTGCGATTCTTCCTCGGTAAATCTCAGTGTTGCAGTAATACGGCGGGCTGTCGTGTCTGCCGTGGATACGTGCCACTTGTCGCCAAAGTTGTAAGTTTTGTCGCTGATGATCTGACGGACTTTCGCAAAAGCCTGTTTCAGCGGGGTTTTGTAGCGCCTTGGTACCGGATGCAAAAAGTTATATCTCATGACACTGCCTTTGTGAAAAAAGGGCCACGCGGCCCAGACACCGGCGACCAAACCCTCCATCACGCCGGTATAGGGGGTGTTCAAGACATAGAACCTGGTACAGGCTCCGACGATTCCCCACACGATCAAACCAACGATTATTCCAGCTCCCATCAGCTTCGCGCCTCAATTCTCATAATTTCCAACCTTCAAAGATCATAGTCTGGGGCATCCTTTTCTCGCTTTGGGTAAGGCTTTCGGTCAGAGTCCTCACTATCACGCTCTTTCCTTGGACCGCTGCCACGGTCAGACCTGCTGTCATATTTGGTACTGTGATCGGATTTGTTCTGACTACTTTTAAGCGGTCCTCGTTGCTTTAGGTGCGGTTTTATGCGCTCTTCGTCGTCCTTCGCAGTTCGCCCCCGCTTCCGTATAAACTCGCTAACCTCGTGCTTTTCGCGTTTAGGCGGCTCGTATGAAAGCGCATGCTCATACGCCAATGGGTCCGTCAGCGGCAACCTGAGCGGCTTTGTGTCGGCAGTAAAAACAATCACCTCTTTACTGAGGCTTATTAGTTCATCCGGCGTTATTAAGTGGCGCCCGCTCACAAACTCTTGCACACGCCCGCTATCGGACACCGTTGCCTCTTCTACAGTCGTGCGCCCTATCGCCTCGCTTAAGTCTCGCGCTTCTCGAAATGTCTTTTGCTTGAAATAAATTTGTGTGGCTGGCTGATCGATAATCACTTGCGCTTCCAACCTGCTGTAGACCTTCTCTAGCTGGAAGTAGTTCTGAAAACCGAGGATCAAGCCGATTTTGTTTTTACGAATAATTGAAAGCGTGTCTTCAATGCCGGAAATTTTCCCGAAGTTGGTAAACTCGTCCAAGAGCATGGTTATTGGATATTTCATCTCTTGCCGTATTTCTAAAATGTGATCTAGCAAGAAATTGACTAGCAGAGATCCAATTAGTTTGCTGTCTCTGGACCTGCTCGGCACGGCCAGATAGAAGGTGAAGAGCTGGTGTTTAAGGGCATCCATGTCTATATCTGTCGTCTCTGTCAGCGAGATCATTTGGTCGGTCATCCAGGGATTTAGCTTTGTTATCAGCCCTGAAAAAACGCCGTACTTGAAATTCGTTTCGCCCGAAAGCCGCATCCAGCCTTCAAACTCCATCTGCGCGAGTTCCGAAGGACTCTTGTAAAGAACTTGCGCCAAGCGATCTGGCCCTTTCAAAAGCAACCAGCGCAGAGCGCCGAAATGTCCATGCTCAGGTTCTCCGGCTGCGGCGTGCAAGATAAGCGGAATTAGCAAAAGCTTCTCTGATCTGTTCCAAGTTTGGTCGCCGCGCCCTTCTGAACGCTCGCCATTCATGATAATGAGATCGGCTAAGCTCTCGGCTCTTTCTGCCTTTTGCTCTTCCGGCGCGTGCCTGACTCGGTCAATTGGATTGATCCGGTTCGATGTCATGTCGGAGGGATTGAAGCAATAAATTTGATGTCCGGCCATTTTGCGCCAGCCTGAAGTTAGCTGATACAGCTCGCCTGCCTCATATCCGGGTGTGGCCTCGGTCACTATCATGTTCGTTGCAATGCGCTCGATTAACTGCGGAAAGAAGAAGCCGCGCGACTTTCCGACGCCTGTTCTGCCGCATACGATGGCATGGGCATGTGTCCAAAACTCTGGCACCTGAATGTATTTTTTGTCTGCCGTTCTGCCTATGATGAGCCTTTTGGCGTCCGGCTTGATCAGGAAATAGCCCGAATCTTTTAGCTCTTGTTCGGTGCCCCACCTGGCCGCACCGTGGGCCGTGCTTGGCTCCTTGTAGCTTTTCGCCTCTTCTGCTCGTTGCGCGTCGCGCTGAAGTTCTAAGAGAATGCGATCACAACGGCGCTGACACTCCACCTCACTGGCTCCGCCCTTGCGCTCTTCCAGGTCAAGATTGACGAGCATGCCGCCCGAGTTGGCCACTCTCCAGCGCAAGACTACCCGGTACTCGTGGCGCCACCAGTCTTGGCCTATTTGCTCGTCCAGGCGCTCAGTCGCTAGAATTTGGTCGAGTTGCTTACTCGCCCTGGTCACCTGGTAGCCCAGCCGGTCGAGCACGTTTACAGCCAAGATCGGGAAGTCCTTGGCGCTCGTGTTCACTATGCCGGAATCGCTAATCTGGACAGCCATTTAGTAGCGCCCCCACGGGTCATATTTATCCCAAGGTTCCTCTTTGTCCCGCTCCCATTTTTTCCTTTTCTTCTTGTCGTTGGCTTCGTCGCGGGTAGCCTGGTTGCTGTCAATCGCTTTGTCTAGTTTCTCTATTGTCTCGCGATCCTTGGCCTTGTGCTCTTCGTCCCGCCCCGGCCTGTTATGCTCCTGCACCTTGTCGAGCTTTGCCGCCTCCAGGGCGTCGCGCCCTTCTTTCAATCGGTCGCGCTGATCGGTCAGTGGTATCCACCGGACAAGCTCATTAGCTATCGATGCTCCCTGCATGAACAAGCCCACAACGGGATTGCTCATAACTTGCTGCTGGAGGGGGTTTACTACCCTGAAATTGTCTGGCATACCGGCTTGGGCACGTTCCTGCCAGTGCTTTGTCTTTGCATTTTCTATCAGTCGATCACTTACACCGGCCCACCTGGCCCGGTCGGCATTCTCGATCCAGCCTCGCAACTGTTGATAATGGTCGATGGGCAGACGATCAGCATCCTTGTCTCGCAACCTTTCATTGAGTGCGCTTAGCTTCTCGTAACTGCTGCTCTTGCTGTACTTCTCGCCCTTGTATTCAAAAACGTCCTTGGGCTTATCTTGCTCTTTGTTCTTGTCGGCAGCTTTTTCCTCGCCACCTTTCGGCTCTGCGTCCCGCTCTCCCAGACGTTCTTTAGTGCGCATCCATGCCACCAGTTTTTTATACTGCTCCTTGTCTATGCGCTCTTCATAGTTGTCCCACAGGTATTGATTCAGTTCTTTCAGCTCGGCTAGTGTGTTTTGCCTGCTCCACTCCTTGCCCGCTGCCTGGATGGTGTCTTGAAAATAGGGCTTCTCTGGCTCGTTTTCTTTCGCTTTTTCCGGACTGTTTTTTGCCCGCTCTTTTTCCGCTTGCTTCTTTTTCCACTCGCTATAAGGCTCTAGCTGCTCTCGCAATATTTTCTTGTGCATCCAGGGAAGCTCTAGCCCTTCTCGGATGCGCTCCTGCCGCGCAGCGTCCTTCTCTCGCTTGCGCTGCTCTATCCGGTCCTTTTCTTTGCGCTCGCGCTCAGCCCTTGCCCGCTCTAGTTCTAGCGGGTGCACGCGCTCTAGGTAGCGGTCGCCGTAGTCTTTGATTTTGTCGTAGTCTTTCTTGTCAATCCTAACGTCTGTGCCGTTTTTGTCCTTGCCCAGAATTACTACATGTATGTGATGGTGGGCAGTGTTATTGTGTTCAACTGCCATCCATTGCAGGTCTAAGCCTTTCTCACTGCCAAGTTTCTGCATGACTTCACGGGTGAAAGCCTTTTTGTCCTCTGGGTTTATCTCAGGTGCAAGGGTCAGTTTATGTATGACCACTTTGCTATCGCGCATCTCTCTAACGGCTTTGCGTAGGCGTTTTGCGCTTAGTTCGTCGTCATGCTCGCCAAAAATTTCGCGCCCGCCGTCACCTCGATCCTCGCCTGGGCGGTGCTGAATATACTTCAAGTGAGCAAGCGCCCGCCCAACAGCAGCCACTTTCGAGGGCTTGCCGCCTACCCTGCTTTGCCGGTCCCTGGCTGAAATGTAGTTGTGTTTCACAACTATCACTGTTTAGTCACCACCTTCTTAAACGAGGCTGCTAGCTCGCTTTCGTCCTTTTCTACGTGCTTACGCATCTTTTGTTTGGCCGTGTTCGCGGCTGCTTCAAAGGCCGCCCTGGCGTTCTCGTCGTCTGGCAGTGCCATCCAGGACAGCTCATAAAGCGTTCCGATTGCTGCACCTTGCCGGGCTAGCATCTTGCAGACTCTCTCTACTCCGCTGTTGATCGCCTTAACGTGCTGGTCCGTCGCGTAGCGCATTGCCTTTGCTACTTCGGTTTCTCGTTCGTCATGCTCGAGTTTTTCTTGACTGTCCAAGTACCACAGCAATGCTTGCCGGACAAAATCTGATCGGCTCTTGCCTGCCCCTTTTG
>JAGXAB010000015.1 GCA_018971775.1 Cyanobacteria bacterium REEB67
AGCTCACGCGCAAAGTCGACCAGCATACGAAAACGTTTCAAAATCTTGGCGGCAAAAAGCAGCCAGACAAAAAGGGAGAGAGCCAGAATCGTCCCGAGAATGCCATAGACAATGCGTGAGACGAGAGTCAAAACGCTGTCTTGCTCACTGCGTAGAGCCGCCAACCTGGCCATCTGTTTTTTCTGAACGATCTGAAGAGAAGCCGCTTGCCGCTCCATTATGCCAAAACGCACCGATAAACTGCCGAGATCTTGATGCTCGCGCTCGCCGGGCGGCGTGGTGATCATCCGACGCAAGCGAGCCTCTTCGGAGGCGACGGTGTCTCTTGCCTCCTGCCACACGGCGGCTATCTCTTTCTGGCCTTTTGTCTGTGAGTCGAGAGCGGCGATATTTTCGCTAAGATCTTTCAATTTTTGCTCGGCCACAACCCGGTCCTGCGGCGAACGAGAGATCAAATAAAAACCGGTACTGCTGTCGGCAACGAAGGTGCTGAGCCAGAGCCGATTGACGCCAACGACAAAGTCGGACTGACTGCGCTCGCGATTTTCCAGATCACGCACTTCGATCAAGCGCTGGTCGATAAAAAAGAGTAAGAAAGCTTGGAGGACAAAGGGCAAGAGCAGCACAATCAAAGCGCGCTGCACGAGGCTGTCCCGCCAGATGGAACCGGCCGGAGCGGCGGAGGCAGGGCGGTGAGAGGGGAAGCCCTGGTCTTTTTCATCTTCAGTCGTGTCTTGTTCGGAGGCAAGCAAATCGTTGACGAATTTGACGACTCGATCGGCACCGCCAATGATGGCACGACATGAATCAACAGTGAAACGCCCGGCTGACTCGCCATAGTGTTTGAGCAAAATCTCGACGTTTATTTGTGCCGCCATGATCGGCGAGCGAATGTCGTGCGCCACCATTTGCATAATGAGATTGCGGTGCTCGCGGACAGTTTGGAGATTGCCCGCCACTTCTTCAAAAACTGTATTTAGATAAGCAAGCTCATCGCCGCCAGTGATCGGCAAAAGCGGCTCGTTGTTGGCCAGAGCGCGAGCGTTGCTCGAGAGTGTTTCAAGGCGACTGAGGACGTTGCGCACCACGCCGACAAGAAGAAAGATAAGAACGGCGGCAGTTCCCCAAAAGCCGATGCGAATCAAGTTGCTCAATAGATTGTTAGCGGCATCTTGCTTCTGCCTGGCCGCTTCCTGGGCCAGGATGAGCTTCTGCACAGCATCTTGAAGTTGCTCCGATAGCACCGTGCCGGAGCGTAAAATTTTGCTGTAACTGGCAAAGCGCTGCATGTTGTTTGTAAATTGATCCGGCTCGAGGGTTAAGCTGACCTTATCCACTTGAGCCGCTATCGAGCAGAAACCTTGAGCCGCTTTTGCTAAAGCGGCGTTTTCGCTACTGTCGCCACTCGAGGCAATGAGCTTATCGACGCTGGCGTTTAGCTTGTCGCGTTCAAGACGCCCCTGACCACCAGATAGCGGCCTGGCATCGAAACTGCGCGTCATCTGCTCGTAGGAATAGATGGCAGCCTGATTAAAAGCACTGGTTAGATCAAGGACATTTTCATTTTGAGCCTGACTGCGTGCCGTTAGCTCCCCTGTGGAAATCCAGAGCTGGTCGAGAACCAGCAAAAAAATGCTGCCGACCAGATACGGCACCAGAACTAAAAGCAGCCCGGTGCGCAAAATTGATGGTGTGGTAAGACTCTGCCGCAGAGAGTTTATTTGCATAACATGAGTAGTTTACGGCAATCGGGGCGGGTGGCGGGCAGCTGCTCCACAAGTCCAAAATAATAGAAGCTTATGGGAGAAACCGAGTTTCAAAAGAGCTCAGGTTTCGGGATGGGATAAGGATTTATGGGTTACAGAACTCTGGTGTTATCCAGTGCCTCCAGTTCACGAGAAAAGCTAATGCTGGAAGCATCCACCCAGAAGGCGCCAGACCTGGTTGAGCGCGTCAGCTTTTTGGAAGAAGCGATAATTGACCTGCGCCAACAGCTGCAAAAATAGTTTTGCTCTTCAAAGCTGGTTAAAGCCTTTAAGGCAAAGCTTGACAATCAAACGCGTACGTACGAAGGTAAGTACATGCGCTAAAGAGTTACTGTGGTGACGGCTATGAGTTATACGGGCAAAATCAGCACAAGCGGAAATTCGGAAGCAATCCGGCTGGACAAAAATTTGTTCAAGCAACATCCGGAATTCAAACAACAGGCGACTGTAAGAGCCGATGTTATAGGACCGGGGACGATCCTTCTTCAAGTAATTAACAGCGTAGAAATAGATAATGCTGACGACCCGATGGTTAGTGCCTTTCTGTCATTCATTGAAAAAGATGCGATCTCAAATCCGGCCAATCTCACTCCTGTTTCAGCAGAACAAATGGCTCAAGTAGCCGCTTTGACAGCCGGGGTAGTCGTTACCGATGATGATGAATTGGATTAATGTCCGCTGATGATAATAAACGCCTGGCAGCTGGTCCAAGACAAAATGTTCACCGAACAGCTAAACAAGCTCATTGCAGAGATAGTGAAACTTCAGCAAACGCAGCCAGAGTCGTTCAAAGAGCATCCTAAGACGAAGAAGCTTGCTCGAATCTACAAATTGATGCTGGAAGAAATTCCAGCTGATCCGGCGCACGCACAGTGGAACCAGGGCAACACTCTTGGTGAAGACTTCCGATTTTGGAAACGTGCCAAGTTTGGCCCGAATCATTTCCGTCTATTCTTTCGCTACGATGGTAGTCGACAGGTAATCATTTACGCCTGGATGAACGATGAAAAGACGCTTCGGAAGGACGGTGACAAGAATGACCCTTATGCGATTTTTGCCAAGGGATTGCGAAATGGAGATCCTCCATCTGATCTGAACGACCTTTTGAAGCGCTGAAGAGATGTTGAAACTTAGCCGACCAAGCGAGCAGAAAAAAAAGAGCGCCGAAACCTGATTCTCGTCGCCAATAAGGAAACTTTGCTACTAATGCGTATAATACAAATCGAAACCTAAAAAGATCTCAAAAAAGCTGACACAGCAAGGACTCCCGGGGAGAAGCAATCAATCACAATGATTGACTGCCTCCCTCCGGGAGCTAATACTCGGTGATGGGGACAAAGTTCAGTCCTACTTCTTCTTGGGTTTGAAGTCGCAGATGCGCAGCACGTTGGCGGGCAACGCGGGCGCGGCGGCGGCTTCCTGGGCGAGACGCGCGGCCTTGCGGCGCTCACGTTCGGAGGCTTCCGGGAAAGCGAGCAAGCCTTCGCCGGCGCCACCATGAGAGGCCACCAGTTCGGCCGCGCTCATGCCATGCAGATTGGCCAGGGAGGCGGCCTTGGGCCGATTGTTCACGACCAGCTGCAGACCACGGGCCGGGGTTTCGCTGCGGGCGGCCGGCGGCTCGACGAAACCGTCTTCGTCCATGACCAGCCCGGGAACGGCCGGATAGACTTTGACGGCGGCGGTCTGGAAGCGACGGGCCGGGCTCGTTTTTTCACCGCGCAGACGCGCAACGAGACGCCGGTAGCGGTTTTTGATGGCGTCGACGGCCATCAGATAGACGACGCCGAGAGCCAGATAGAGGCCCATGGCGATGGTGAGGAGGACGAGAAGGAGGACAGAGCCGGTGGCTTTTACCGTTTTCATTTTGCACCTCACGTAAGGTTGGTTTTCACCAGTTGCGGGGATGGTCGAGAAAATGTTTCATTCCGGTGTTCAGGCCGTCACAGCGAATGCCGGCCCGGATATAGCGATTGAAATCGTCCACATCCCAGGTGCGATATTCGATCACACGTCCGAACAACTCTGCGTCGAGGTTGTTCTTCTCGAGCGCATTGGCCAGTGCCACGATGTCGACGCCGCGCCTCGACAGGTAGTCGATTTCGGGGATGACCGGCATGTAGCGAGCACTGTATCTGGCGAAAAATGCTTCGCCGGGGCGATATCGCCTGGCTTCTACTGCCGCGATGGCCTGGGCCATGACGGCAGGGTCGACAATTTCCTTGGTGGTGTCCAGGTTTTGCATTTGCTGGTTTCCTTCTCAAATGCGTGGAAGGCGGGGCGCGAGCACGACCGCATCGCAGTCGCCTCGGGCCCGGGGCATGGAGAGAAAAAGGGTGGCCAGGATCGGCGCAAGCCGTCTCCTACATCACCATCAGGTAGGTCGGCCAGATGGTCATCACGATCATGCAGACAGCCATACCGAGATGGAAGACGTCCTGCCAGAAAGCGAGCCAGCTCGCCTTCCAGAGGTCGCCGATAAGGCGCACGACGTAGTACGAGCCGAACCAGCCCCAGTAGGCAACGAAGGCCCAGTGGACGGCAGCTGGCTCATTCGACAGCGGTTGGGCATACATCCACCACATGCCAAAAAACATGGCGGCATGCGCCAGGTCATACCAGAGCTTGTTGTGCGGCTTGCGGCGTCCCCACGTGACGGAGCGCAGCAGATACCAGACACATCCGACGGGCAGGACCCAGACCCAGACTGCGTCGGGGATAGGCGCCAGGGCCGGCGTCAGCATCGTCACCATGGCCAGAAGGCAGGTGCCGTGCCAAAACTCGTTCTCGGCATCGGCATAGCCGTAAAGCCGGGTCAGATAAGCCGGGTTGCACAGCCGGAAGAGGTAGTAGACGGCACCGCAGAGAAAAGCCGCGCCCAGACCCATGGTCAGCCACTGAGGGGCCATGACCATGGCGTCGCTCATGCTTGTCATTGGAATATCTTGCATACGGCAGCAACTCCTTCACTTGCAAATTTCAAGAGTGGAAAGACAGGAGAGGGTGGATTGAGGAGCCTGTCGGCCGCGTTAGCGACCGAAGATAAGCCTCAACCAGCGCTTGAGGAGATCGCGCAGCCGGAAGCAGAAGCCGGAAAGCGGGCAGGGTTCAGGCGTGGCCGACTTTGCCGGTCCCTCGTCGATGGCAAAGCCGGGCTTGCGCAGGCGCTGCAAATCGGCCAGAGTGCCGGCGAAGCGATTGAGGTCGACCTCACCGGTGACGCCGGCGATGGTGCCGCGCTCGGAGTACTGCCAGAAGGTGAAGGCCGTCCAGGGCAGCGGAATCGAAGGCGCAGCATTGGACGTGTAATGCGCCACCCAGAGCATGTAGTCCTTGAAGGCGGCCGGGCTGCCCAGGACGTCGCGGCACATCGGGTTGTTGATGTAGATAATCGGCTTGACGCCGAGTCTCGCTTCCACACCCTGGAGCCAGCCGAGCACCATGGCGACGCGCTGAACAATGGTGAAACCGGTCCAATCGGCGGGGGATTCCACGTCGAGGACCGGTGGCAAGTCGCCTGGCTGGAGAGAGCCGACGGCGTTGCAGAAGGCATCGATCTGCCCTTGCAGGTCGGCCTTGGGACGGAAGAAGTGATAGTGACCGGCGGGCATTTTCACGCCCTTGGCACCGGCACGGTACGAGGCAAACTTGGCGTCGACGATGGTCGTGCCTTCGGTGGCCTTGATGAAGACGAAAGCGCAGCCGGCCGCTTTCAGTTTGACGAAGTCGACGTCGCCCTGGTAGTGAGACAGGTCGACACCGAGCAGGGTGGAAGAGTCGAAGGTCGGCAGGGTCGGGATTTGAATCTGGCCGTCGGGTCCGACCGGCAGGGTTTCATCTTCCCGACCGCGATAGTTGTCTATGCGCATAGTCAGGTTCCTTTTTGGAAATTTTATTGGACCACGACTATTTCTGGTCGGGTTTGCCCTTGTCGCCACCATCGACCGGCGCGGAGCCGACATCTTTGGAAACGACAGGCGGGGCAGCGGGAGGAGCAGGCGGAGCGGGCGGCGTCACCGGCGGAGTGGGCGGCGTCGGCGGATTGACCGGAGGGGCGGTCGGGGTCGTGCCGGGCGTACTGCCAGGAACGGTGTTTGGCACCAGCTTGAGGAAAAGGCGTTCAGCCAGCGGCATGATCAGTGTCGTGATCACCAGACAGATCGAGCCGTAGATAGGCTTATACCAGTCGAAGGTCTGCGCAAAAGAACCGTCGAGGGCAAAGACCCACACGGTGAAAGCGAAGAGCGAGGCCATCCAGTGGAAATTCTTGGAGGGAGCGAATCCGGGCGGATCGCTTTTCATGAAGACCACGTAGAAAGGCGTGAGCAGGAACATCACCGCGAAAACCGACCAGGGCAACCAATCGGGATTGCTGGTCTGACTGCGCAAAACACCATCGAGGGTGAGATAGGCAGCGACGATGTCGGCCGGGATGTAGCGCAGCAATTTCTCGAAATACGAGTCGTTGGGGCGGCTATCCTGGGGTGGGTCCTGGGTGTTGAAGAAATGTTTGAAGGGGTTGATCCACATTGTGATATCTCCACAGAGAGTAGACAAGCACGATGCCAGTTCGGATGAAATGGACAGGCGCGTGTGTGAGTGCCGCTAGCAAAGGCGAGCAGCAACAGGATGAGAGAAAAGGTGATTTCAGGAAGTTCGGCACGGCAGGCCGCGTCAGAGCTCAGACAAAAAGTCATCGCCAGCGGATAGCGCCACTACAGACAATACCAAAGCCAGACCGGTTAAACGGCTGGGAGTGAAGGAGAAGATAATGTTGTCTGTAGTGGTTAGACGATTCCTGAAATCAAAAGATAAAGAGATTTAATTCCCTGTTCTAACAGCTTCAGGCTTATAAAGTCACCTGAGGCGGAACGTAAGAGCATAAACAAGCGCTAATATTCGATCTCAAAGAGCTTTCGAGATTACGCTAACTCAAATATTTAAAGGCGGCTGCCAAGGTACGCCAGGTACGTCAGGTACGTCAGCTGCGCCAGAGCGCCTCAAGAGTAAGCGGCGGCAATTGATTTTTGGGGTAGCAGACAGCTTGCGCCACCTTCGCTACTTTCTTCAAACTCCAAACCGCCCTCCCCCAAATTGCACAATTATTGGGCGATCTGGGCAGGAAGATTTTATGGCGGGAAGAGACCAATTTGGCGAAAAATATCTGCGGTCGGTCCTGCAATCAAGACCTGGCACGCTGGAAGAATTGAGCGCGGCCAAGAAGCAGATCGATGGTTATTTTAAGCATCTGGACGCCAAATTTCAGTTTCGCCAGGGATTGTCCTGCCCCTGATCATTTTTGCCCTGGTGATTGCGCTGCTTAGCTTAGCTTCGCTTTGCAGTTGAGCGAGCGGCGGCACCCCGCCCTCACTGATCAGTACAACGGCAATGAAATCGACCCGATCCATACCTTGATCGAGCTCCTCATCGACGACCATCAACTCGAAGAAGCGGACAGACTGTCCAGGCTCTATCTGCACTGGCTCAATCCAGATCTTTCGCCGGACATTTATCCGGATCCCATGCCCGAGGTGAAATCTGACATTTCTACGGAAATCGACTGACCATGGTCCTCATTGAGCGGTCATTGACGAGCTTCGTTAGCGTTTGACCAGTTTGCGGAAAGGCGCTTCGCTGGAGACGTTAGCCCGGACGCGATCCCAATGGAATGTCACCGTTCTAAAGCCGTCCGCACCATTATCAATGGTGTAAGGGTCGAAAATTATCGACAGGCCGGCTGTAGACAGCAGGAATTTGCCGAAGTTCTTTTCCTCGGGTGCGGCACCGCGGCGTACCCATTCCGAGCCATCGTCGTCGAGACCTTCGCAGAGCTTGGCGATACAGATTTTGGAAATGGCCGGCACATATTTAAAATCGGGGCGGAATACGTCTTTCAGGACAAATCTTTGATTGGTGTCGAGACGGTAATTGAAAGTACTGAGCGCTTCCACAGGATGCGCCGATTGGAAGGCATAATTGGTGAGATCCACGGTCATGCTGCACAAGTCAGCATCATAGAGCGAGACATTGCAAACACCTTTGATGTAACTGAGGGGCTTGGGGCCTTCGATGTGCTGCATCTTAGCGGGCATGACGGAGCGTGCGGCATCGATCTGAGCGATGACAAAGCGCTTGATTTCTTCGTTTAACTTGCTCGGATCATTACCCTTGATCGAGTCAAATTGCGGATATTTCACGTCCACGGTGTAAACGGCATTGGTTTCGACGATAGAGGCCAGCTTGAATGGGTCGGGCGGAGTTTCCGGCTTGCGCTTAGGATTGGCATTGGGCAAGACTTCGGTCGAAGCGGAAGAACCGTCATAGGCATTGGCCTTTGGATGCACCAGCGGAGGGGGGGCGGCAGGAGCAGCGGCAGGAGCAGCGGCAGCAGCAGGAGCGGCCGGAGTAGCGGGAGCGGCCGGAGTAGCGAGGGCGGCAGGGGCGATTGGCTGCGGCGCCTGGGCCAGGGCCGGCAAAAGACTGCTCAGTGTAAGGGAAACCGCGCCCACAACCAGAAATTGCAAGCTTTTTGAAAATGACGACTTAAATGTCCCAGCAACCAGCATTACCAAACTCCTTTGCATGCAACTTTCAAGGTCCCATAACCAAGCCCTGATTTCAATCGCTTCCATGTTACCAACTTCTCGGATTTATGCCCTCGAAAAAAGATCCTAGTCAACCAGACTGCCTTTACTTTTCATGTTCAGGCCGGATCGGCACAATCAGCTCGGCGCGGTCGAGGCTAATTGCCGCCTTTTTGTAAGCGGGTATCCAGTGAATTGTGCGGGGATTGTTCGAGACACCATATTCCACCCTGGGGCGGCCAAATGGCGCGCGGTAAAAACGTCCGCTGTTATCCCGGTCGTGAAACATTTTGACGGCGTACTGGCCGTAGGGCATGGCCGGAAAAGTCACCGACGCAGCACCGTTCTTCGGGGCGGCAATGATCTGCCGAAACGCCCCCATGCCCGTGTTATGGTCGTTGTTATAGGTTTCGACGGAAGCGAATAATGCCACTCTCACCACACCGCTGTCGTCGTGCAGGCCCGAAATATCTACTTTGATGTCACCAGCCGGTGGAAAAACAAGCGCCCCGCCGGTCGACGCTTCGGCAGCCTGGCCCGTGGCCGGCTGCGCCTGAGCAGCGGCGGCCAATCCGGCAGATATGGAGCCCACGGGCAATAGGAGAGTAACGATCAGAGCCAGGCCAAATAAGGTCCGAGAGCCTCTAGCAAAAGCGGATCTGGCCGCAAGGCCGACCGCTGGGAATAACTGTGGCCCGAATAAAAGCAAAATATGCTCCTGAAAGTAAATGGACAGAACTGGAATATACCACCACGACTGGTGCAAATTCGCAGAAATCGGGGCGAAAGACAAGACCGATTAAGATATGCGCCTGGATATTAATTCGACTACTTTGCATAGCTTTCCTTCGACCAAAGCTGATAAGCTTTGCGGAAATTTACGACAGGCCCAAGTGCGAGTCTTTATGACCTTAATCGCGAGCATCACTGTGATTTTCCTGGCATCCTTTGCCGCCATGTGGATAAACGATTACACCGCCCTCGGCGGCGAGCTCGAAGAAGCCAAAATCGAAATCAATTAGACTGATAGCCAGGCTTGAGTCGATCCTCCTGTGAAAAAGCAGCGACCCGGGGCCGCTGCTTGATTCATGTGCGACGCATGTCGCCAGGATCTCAATTTTAGATATCGGTGCCAGATCTCGATTTAGATTTCGATATCGTGTTCTTTGATTTTGCTGGTTAGCAATTTACCGGGGATGCCGAGCTTTTTAGCCGCTTCCGACTTATTGCCGTCCGAGTCTTTCATGGCGCGTTCGATGACGTGCTTTTCCACTTTGGCCACGGCGCCTTCCAGATCGAGACTGGCCAGTTCTTCCATGAAACCATTGCCATTGTTGCCTTTTTTGCCTTTGCCGGTGCCATTGGTGGCGACTGGCTCGGCTACGGCAACAGCGACAGGTACAGGGGCTGGGACCGGTACAGGACCGCCGAGTTCGAGGTCGGCGACTTCGATGACATCGCCGGTCACGGATTGACTGACCTTGTTCATCAAATTTTCCAGTTCGCGCACATTGCCGGCCCATTCGTGTTCGAGCAGAGCCTTGCAGGCAGCACTGCTCAAACGTTTGGCCTTACCGTTTTCACCGGCGGCTTCGTAGAGGAAAGATTCGGCCATGACGAGCATGTCGGCACCGCGCTCGGAGAGGGGCGGCAAGCTGACCGGCAGGACATTGAGGCGGTAGTAGAGATCTTCGCGGAAAGCTCCGGTGCGGACATGATCGATTAGATCCTGGCGCGTGCCGGAAATTATGCGGACCGAACCTTTATCATTGCCGGCCTTGGTTTCGGCCGGATGCATCTGCAGAGCGACAAGCAAACGGGCCTGGAGACCGCTGGAAAGATCGCCGATTTCATCGAAGAAAATCGTCCCTTTGTGCTTGGCGAAGAAGCTCGGTTCGAAAATATGATCGCCGATGGCGGCACAGTTGACCACCATAAAATCGTACTGCGACAGCTTACTGTGCTTGTGAATGATGCGAGCGACGCGCTCTTTGCCGGTGCCGGCCGCTCCGGAAATCATTACCGAAGCGTTGCTGGTGGCAGCCAGTCCGACCAGTTTTTCCACTTCGCGCATGGCAGGGCAGGAGCCAAGCAGGCTCACTTCGTGTACTTCGCCGGCGGCGGCGCGGGCCTGAGGCCTTGCCAGGGCGCGGGCGATCACAGATTTGAGCTCATCGCGCGAAGCGGGTTTGATCATATGATCGAAGGCGCCGAGCTTGATTGCTTCGATGGTGTTATCGAGATCAGTATTGGCGGCAGCGGTCAAAATGACCACGGGCAAATGCTTGCATTTCTTGTCGGCCCGAATGCCGCGAAGCACTTCCAGACCGGAGGTGTCGGGCAATTTGAGATCCAAAAAGATCAGGTCAAAATTGACGGTACGCAAGAGCTCAAAGGCTTTTACACTATTTTCGGCTTCCTGGACTTCGTGCCGGAAACTCTCAAGAGTTTCGGACAGGACTGCGCTAAACGCATGATCATCATCAATTATTAGGACTTTAGCCACGATACTTCCACTTGTAGGAGATCTTCTACTTTATCAGCCTGGCAACCCGGTCGCTGCCCCCAACAGCCAAGCCTCGAAGACGGCTCAAAAGTCCTGACGGCTCTCCAACTCCGACGCAGGCAGCCTGTGTAGAAGGGCAAACATTGCGCCCGTTGGCCTTAGCGGTCGCGCCCCAGGCTGCTAGAGAGGAGGGCGCCACACCCCCTCGACAACCGCATACTGCGGTGATTTCTATTATTATTTAATCCAGCTAAGCGCTCCGTACGAAGAGAAAGCTGGAATCAACCTAAGTGTTTTTACCTTTACCGAAATCCAGATCTTAACCACGGCTTAACCCCGGGGCAGCGATTATCACCCCATCGTCTAAATCCCCCTACTTGCCATGGTATTACCCAAATGAGCGCCAGTACAGGTATCCTCCTCCTCGACGTCGTTTGCCGTCCTTTCTTGAAGTTCGGCATGAAATTTCCCGTAGTCATGTTCATCACCCTATTCCTTGTCTACGGTGCTATTGCCTACGGCGCGCTGAAGAGTGCCTACCTTTCCGAAAATCACTACTGACAAATTCAAACGGCCAAAAGCGGGTCGGCCGCCGAGCCGGGTAAACTAGTGGCTATGCTTAAAATCATTGCCGAACACCTGCCGGCCTGCCTGCTTTTTTCCGCTCTTACCGCCGCCCTTGTCTCGCCGACACCGGCCACGGCCGTGACTGGTGACAGAGTCCGCACTGGAGCGGTCGGCCAAGCTAAGGCTTCTGCCACCGCCGACCTGATCGTCTCCAATGCCCGCATCTTTACCGGTGCCTATGCCGGGCCAAACAACCGACCGTTCATGGCCGAGAGCATGGCCATCGCCGGCGGCAAAATAATCTTCATCGGCAAGCAGCAAGATGCCCAGTTTTTCAAAGGACCGCACACGCGGCTGGAAAATTGCCACGGCAGGCTAGTCCTGCCCGGCTTCCACGATTGCCATGTACACCTTTGCGAAAGCGGTCTGGAAAGACGCGGTTGCCAGCTCTCAGGAGCGAAATCAAAGGCCGAGGCCCTGGCTAAACTGAAAGTCTTTTTGCAGAAGAAACGGAACGCCGGTCTAAATAAGGCAAAAGTCGGCCCCGGGAGCAGCGTCGCCCCGGAATGGATTTTGGCCTGCGGCCTGCCACTACCAGCGGTGCAAAACAATCCTCTGACTAGCACCGATATAGATAGCATCGAGGCCGAGCGGCCCGTAGTCATCTATAGCGAAGATGCCCACTCGCTCTGGCTTAACACCAAGGCGATGCAGCTGGCAAAAATAGATGCTTCGACAAAGACGCCTGAAACCGGTGTCATCGAAAGAGACAAAGATGGCAAGCCGACCGGAGCTCTGCGCGAACAAGCGATGGAATTGCTCGAAGGCGTGCTACCCGTGCCACCTCTAGCCGAGCGCACAAGCGCGCTCAAACAAGTGGTCCTGCTGGCCAACAGCCTTGGTATCACCTCCATCCAGGATGCTCACACCAGAGAAGAATTTCTCGAAGCCTACCGCGATCTCGATGATAAAAAAGGGCTCAACATCAAGGTCGTAGCCGCCCTGCATATCGGCAAAAATTTTGGCGATATGGATTTTGAGCATCTCACCGACTTGCGCAAAAAATACTCGCGGGGCAACCTGCAAGCGACATCGGCCAAGATATTTGCCGACGGCGTCGTTGAGACACACACGGCCGCGCTGCTCAAGCCCTATTTGCTGCCATCGCCTAAAGCGGGTGATGGCAAAGTCGATACCGGCGAGGGTCAATGCGGTACCCTCAACTATGAGCCGCAAGAATTGCAGCGCATCGTCAAGGCCCTGGACCAGAGAGGCTTTCAGATCCATATCCACGCCATAGGTGATCGCGCCGTCCGCACCGCCCTCGATGCGCTGGCCGCCGCCCGCCAAATCGACAGAGCCGGCTGCGACCAGCACCGGCATCAAATCGCTCACCTGGAATTGATTGCCAGGCCGGATCAGAGTCGCTTTGCCGAGCTCGGCGTGATCGCCAATTTCCAGCCTTACTGGGCCTTCAACGATCCCTATATGCTCGAGCTGACTGCACCGGTGCTCGGTCCCGATCGGATGGAAGTAATCTATCCGATCAGCAGTATCGTCCAGAGCGGTGCCCATGTCGCCGCCGGCAGCGACTGGTCGGTGAGCACGCTCAATCCGCTGCGTGCCATGCAAGTAGCGATCACCAGGCAGGAGCCGGGCAGGGCGCGAGCCGTACCACTTCTACCTGGAGAACGGGTCAGCCTAGCAACGATCCTGGCAGCTTACACCACCGGCGGTGCTTACGCCAATCACAGCGAGACTCATACCGGCAGCCTGGAAGTGGCTAAAGATGCCGATTTCATTGTCCTCGACCGCGACATTTTCAAACTGGCACCGACTAAATTGAGTCAGGCAAGGGTACTAAAAACATATGTGGACGGCAGGCTTGTCTTCGACCGTAGCCGGGCTTCCGACCGCGCCGTCAGTGAATAGGGCTGCTTTCTTCCTGGCGCTCGCTCAAGATTTCGCGATCCAGCCTGGTCAGCTGCGTCGATTTTGCATTAGCGGCCGCTCCGCCAAAAATCGTTTTGCGACAGACGCCAATCATCAGAGCGACAGTGGCAGTAGCGGCAATTACAAGCAAAAAAGCAGCCATGCCGATTGTTATTTCGACCAGATAGGTCAGTTTGCTCAAGGTGCTTTTAAGGTCGTTCAGCTCACCTCGCAAACCGGACATGTCCTGGCGCAGAGCCACGACTGGATCGTGCAAGGCGACTACCGGAGCCTGGATCTGAGCAATCGGCTGACGCAGTGAAAGGACCGGCTTGCGTAAAGCTTCGATTTCATCGCGCAGTTGACCGATGTCTTTGTGCAGGCTGACGATTGGTTGCTGCAAGCTGACAATCGGCTGATAGATGCGGACGACAGGCTCATGCAGAGCGCCTATCGGTTGCTCCAGCTTGGTAATCTGCATCCAGACCGTGGCGATATCATTATGTACGGTGTTGAGTTCTTCTTTGATGCTGCCGAGACTGCCGTGCAAATCGCTCATTTGATCTTCAACGGCGAGGAAGCGCTCGTGCAGACGGATCATCGGCGGTTGAAGATCTTCAATCGGTTTTTCCAGTTTGACTATTTGTTCTTGCAAACGAATGCTTTGCGATTGCAGATCGGTGACCGGCTCGAGGACGCGGCGCATCAAGCCGGGGCGTTTGAATTTTTCTTTTGCGGACACTTTTTTTGCGACTCCGGCCTGACTCTTGATCGCTTCGGCCTGCACGGCTGGGCTGGGAGCAGTCGCTATTTCTTGAGCAGAGGCGGCGCCGACACTAGCACAGACATTAATGGAAAAGGCAACAAAAACTGCCGACAATGTAGAGCGGGATACTGGGATTGCCACTTTTAGGGGACCTGCATAAACGCAAAGGGCTGGAAAGAACTTGGAAAGAACTTGGAAGGTAAAAACCAGGCAAAGTAGAAAAGCGAAAAAATTCGGAAAAGCAGCACGAACAGCTGCCATCGTAACCGACGATCCCATGGCAACCCCGTATAAATCAGTGAATTTTACCTAACGATTACAAAGGTGCCTGCACCACGGGGGTTTCCAAGAAAGACCGATAATTGCCGACTGTGACGAGCAGCTATGCTTATCGCTGACAAAAGACCGATCAGATCAGGGAGAAGACAATATATGCCGGCAGAAAAAGCAATTATCAGCAGCTTAAAAGCAGCCGATCAAAATGAGTGGCGCGCACTCTGGTCGGCCTATCTGGACTTTTACGAGACGACATTGCCGGAGGAAACCTTTGCATCGACCTGGCAGCGTGTCCTCGACCAGAGTGGTTCGCTACGCTGCCTGGTGATTCGCACAAGCGACGTCGGTCCAATCCTCGGTCTGACCCACTTCCTCTTACATGAAACGGCCTGGAATCCAAAACCGGCTTGCTATCTGCAGGATCTTTTCGTCGCTCCACAGGCGAGAGGCAGAGGACTGGCCCGCCTGCTCATCGAAGCGGTGGCGGACAAGGCGCATGGGTTGGACTGCTGCAAGCTCTACTGGCTGACTCAGGACAATAACGCCCGGGCTCGTAAGCTCTATGACAAAGTGGCCGAATGCAAGGGCTTCATTCGCTATGACTACACGCAAACATTAGGCTGAAAAATTTAGCGCTCAAGCCGGGACAAAAAAATTGCTCACTGCTTAATCACCATATGTGGTGCCAAGAGTGAGCAATCAATTATTGGCCTAAATATTGAACCGACTATCGGCCTGAAAATCGACGATCAAAAAGATATCGAATCTATATTTTCAGCTTATGGTTTTTGCAGTTCGGGCTTCCACTCGTCAAGAATGGCGCCTTCAACGGGGCAGGCCGAGAGGCAAGCGCCGCAATCGATGCAGGTGGAATCGTCGATAACGGGGTATTTATGACCCTTATCGTTTGTTTTTTCGGTCCAGTGGATGCACTCTACGGGGCAGACCGGCAAACAGTCGCCGATACCTTCGCAAATGTCGGAAACGATTGTGTAAGACATGATAAATCTCCTCGAATAACCCAGAGATTCTGGGACCTAACCTTTGTACTAATTGTCTACTGGCTAATTTTCTTTCCCTGCAACCATCTTGAAGGACGGTCTTCAGTCAACGATTCAAACGCGGCAGCTTTTAAGTCATACCCAGTTGAGAAACGTGAGACCCGTCTGGAACAGGGCCGAAATCATCATAGCAAAAGGCCGCTGTGATCGGCACCGCCTGAGCCAGAACGACTTTCATGTAGAAGACTCTTTGCAGGCAGTAATTGAGAATGGCAGTCAAATTGCAACAAGCGAAGGCGTCGTGGCAAGGGGTTATGGGAGGCGCTATAGCGCAACGCAGCAGTGATCGGCGAGCTATGTACGGTCACTTGCCAATTTTTGCTTACTGTCATTCCTTAGCAATTCCTGACCCGTAAAGATATTTTTTTTAAGAGGTAAATATTAGGTGCCCAAGAGGAAAGGGCGGAAGAAAAGGCGTAATAAAGAATGACAAATCGGGCATATCTTTACAAGGTACCCCGGGCGATCGGTTCAGCGGCGATTGGCCGTTAGCGGGGCATGTCATTTGCAAAAAGGCCAATGCGCCCTCCTGGCGCCAAAGAAAGAAACTTATTACCCCAAACTCCAGTCGGACCCGCAACTGGGTGGTGAAGGCTCGGGCTTCCCGCCAGCATTTTGTGTTGCCGCTGGCCAACAGAACCGCATCGTTCTGGGCATCGATCTCGGCAGTCAGTATATGCGTGTCTCGGCTCTGGACGAAGACTATGTCAAGCCGATAGTCCTGGCCACAGCCACCACCCTCGGCCTTACCGATGCCGGCTACTGGGGACTGGCGCCGGACGGACTGGCCGCCGGACAGGGTAATCAATTTCGCTCGCTGATCCGGGCAGCCCGCACCAAGCTCGGCACGGACTGGCATTGCCTGCAGGAAGGCGAAGTGGTGGACGGCGAGACTCTGACCAGACTATTGCTCTACAAGATGACGGCGCTGGCCAGGGCTCGTTCGCAAAAGTCTTTGCGTGATGTCGTTTTGACTGTACCGGCTTCATACACGAGCATGGAACGCAAACAACTAAAAGCAGCCTGCCAAGACATGGAGCTGAGCGTCGTCCAGCTGATCAACGAGCCGACCGCCGTGGCGCTTGCCTATTACGTCGGCAGCCTGAAAAAAGGCGGAGATGAGGGCAATTTCCTCCTCTTCCATATGGGAGCGAGCAGCTGTGCTGCCACCGTCTATAGCATCGTCAACGGCATCCTGGAAATAAAAGCAACAAGCGCCGAACACGGCCTGGGCGGACAAAGTTTTGACGAAATAATCGTCGACTTTCTGGTGGACACATTCACGGCGCGCTGGGGAGCCAAGCCCCATCTGGACGAGCAGACCCTGCAACGCTTCGAGCAGGAGGCGGCAAAAATAAAGCAGGGCTTTGCCTTCGCCGGCACGGTTTTTTACAAAATTACCAACCTCGCCTTCGATGGGCCGACCGGCGGCTTCAAAAAACTATCATCGCCGGCGGTGCCAAATGGCCAGATTTTCCTGGAAGGTCAGGTCAGTCGAGAAACGTTCGACTTCCTCACCCATAGCGCCGTGACAAAAGCCGTCGGTCACGTTTACAAAGCCCTGGCAGAGTCGCAAATCCCGGCCGAATCGATAAAGAAGATGCTCGTTTGCGGCGGTGCCACACTCCTGCCGACCTTACGTGAAGCCCTCAGCGAGGTCGAAGGTATAGTCTCTGCCGAGAGGTTGGACGATGATATGTTGCCGTCGCAAGGAGCGGCATTTCAAGCAAATCTGATCTGCGATTCTATTCGCGATGTCGTGGTCTGGGACTTGCTCACCCAGCCGATCAACTTGATCCGTGAAGATGGCGGCACCACCCCACTCATCGCCGCAAATACCCCGCTACCAGTCACGGCTTATAGCAAGATTGCCATTACCGGCAATACCATAGTCATCCGCCTCAGTCAGGGAGATGCGCAGGATGAAGCCAGCCTTTCCTGCACGGAACTGGTGATCAACAATTGCCCGCCAGCTTCGGCGAACGCTGCCGACAATGCACTCCCAAATCAGCATGACGAAGATCACGGCAATCAAATCGAGCTGGCCGTGCGCGTCAATCAAGACGGCATTATTTCGTATGGCGCCCGCCATATCGGCCTGGGCGTGGCCCTGCTGGTAACAGCCCTGCAAGATGAAAAAAGACATTACAAACAGGGGGTCGAACGCTTTTTGAGCGCCAGCGATATCGACGTGAGCGGTCCAAGAGCGCAGCGGCTGGCCCGTATATTAAACATGCCGTTGCGACTTTTGCCGGGCGCGCTGCGCGGGCTTGGTTACGTCGCCGAACAAATTGTTAGTGGTCAGGCGATCGAGCTTGCCCTGCGCAAAATCAAAACTGAACGCCGGCGCAAAAAAGTAAAACCGATAGACGAGAAATAGAGGCGGCATAATCTAAAATAGCACGTCAGCATCTCTCTGGAAAGGCAAAAGATGAATCAGCTTCCCCCTGTACCAGCACTCGGACTCACTATCATCCAACCCAAAGAAAGGGTGGAAAAAGCAATCGACGAAATGACCGCCAAAGGTCGCAGCATGTTGCAAAAAAAGGCCGACTCGCGCGAGATGATGGAACAGCTCAAGCGCTATAACTGGTCCTGGGTGCTGGAGACATCCGAAGCTCTGCGTCAATGCTTCTCATCGGAGAGTGTGCCGCTTTACTTCGCCTCCAATGTTTACTTCGTGCCCAGCTTAAAAGCCGATGATTTCGAGCGTGATCTCGATGAATTTCCCTATGTTGTCGGCGGCCGATTAGATCGCTTGAACGGCTTCCGCAAAATGGTGGCAGTCATACCCGAGCCTCCCTGCGGAGATTATCTGAGCGCTCTCATGCATCCGGCCATCTATCACTCCACCTGGCGTGCTTTTGAACTCGGCCACTATGGCCAGGCTGTAGCGCTGTGCGTCAAGGAGGTGGAAGACCACATTAGCCTTGCCGTCAGCGGTAATATAAACGCAAAAGGGGCGGATCTGGTTCGCCAGGCTTTCGACCAGGAAAACGACGGCCCCCTGCTCAGCCCCGAGTCGACCGCTTCGGAAAATCTCGGCATCGCTGATGTTATGGCCGGATTTTTCGAGCGCTACAAGGGCATTCCTGCCAGCGCCCCGCTCAGCATCCAGCAAGCGGCTCGAGTTATGTCGCTGGCCAGCTATTTGATGTACACCCTGGAAGGCATTCACCGCGCTCCGGCAGAAGAGCCGAAGGAAGCGGAGCAGCCTTATGAGTTTGAGTTTTTGAAAGAATAATTTTACCTGCTGACGTTTCTGACGACTTCACCTCAGCTCGCCGCCCGTCTCATATTTGAATGAAATCAAGGGAAATTCCGCGCTCAGAGCGGAAACGTCATCTGGAGATATTTTGACACAGCCGCTAATGTTCACAATTCTCAATTTTTCTTTTCCGCGGCAAAACTCTCTCAGTCCATTGATACTGATTTTGGTGCGACTGCAATCAAATCGGTGCAAGCCATTCATTGCTCTTAAATAGACGAAACCAGCGTCATCGAACGCTGTCGAAGCGATAAGTAAATCGCCAAGGTGCAATGATTTGAGCGGTTTCAAGGCCTCGCTTGTAATGCGACCGTTGCCACAGAGACTTAGATAGTTCAGATTTTTGCATCTCGCCAAAACAGACACATCGTCGTCGCTAAAATCATTGGATGACAAATTAAGAGATTCAAGATTTTTCACCGCAGCCAGGTGGCCGATACCAACATCCGATATGTTAGCTTCCTTGGCTGTAATGATAGTCAGTTTTTTAAGGTCTCGAAGATTTCGGGCACCAATATCATTGAAATTGGAAATGTTCAAATTTACCCTTTGCAATTTAGAATTGGAAAATCTGGCCAGACTGCTGTTATCGATTTCGCATTTGGTGAGCGATATCCCTTCGAGAAATTTGCAACCTGCAATTTCTCTGAAGTCAGAATCGACCAATGTTACTTCCGAAGCGCAGAAACTACCGCTTTTCCTAACTTCTGCTAGCGCTCGACTTAGTTTAGCCGGGGTAATCAACGGGTAATTGACCTCTTTTGGCATCGAAGTTGAGTCCGGCATCAAAATGGTCACGGCTTCAGACCCCCCGGATTTCGGCCGGACCTGTTTGGCTGAAGGCACCTGCCCCTGACGGGCTTGAAAGGCAAATAAAGCAAAACAAACAAGTGAGGCGACGACAAAAAAGATAACCGTAGAGATTGTCAGATAGTTTTGGTTATTACTAATAGAAACGTTTTCGTGATCGTCGATGCTTCCAGCGGCGACGCTTCTCTCGGTGCCAATGTTGCGGTCGATTCGAGAAGATTTCTCTCCAGAGGCACCGAAATCCCGTTCGATCTGTCCTATCTTTTCGATCTTTTCGAGCGCTGCTTCCACATCAACAATTGTTTTGATTCGCAGCTGCGGATCTTTGGCCAGCATTGAATAGAGTAAATCTTCCAGAGCCAACGGAAAATTCAAACCTCCGGACGCCTGTTTAAGACTTGGCACGGGAGCGTTCTGGTGGGCAAGCATGGTGCTGAATGAATTCACACCCATGTAAGGCGGTTTCCCTGATAAAGCCTCAAAAAGAGCACAGCCACATGAGTAAATATCGCTCTTTTCGGTGACAGGCAAACCCTGCGATTGCTCGGGACTCATGTACAGAGGGCTACCAAAGATACTGCCACTGGCAGTCAGCTTTTGCGCTTCCGCTGTCGAATCGACCAGCGCTGCAATGCCAAAGTCGACGATTTTTACCTGCGATTCCTCGCTTTTATCTGTGATCTTCGACAGAAAGATATTGTCCGGCTTCATGTCACGATGAACTATGCCCTTTTGGTGCGCAGCCGAAAGGCCACTAAAGACTTGCGAAAAAATCGACAGGGCCTCTGATATTGCCAAACGCCCTTTTTCCTTGATGCGATCGCCGAGTGTCTGACCGATCAAAAATTCCATCGTGTAGTAAGGCACCAGCCCGTCCGTTGTGCCGAAATCGAAAATTTGAATGATATTGCGATGATTTATCCTGGCGATTGCTTTTGCTTCTCGCTGAAAGCGCAACTTCGCCTCGTCACCCAAATGTCCTGATTTGAATGTTTTTAAAGCCACCTCTTTATCGAGCAAGAGGTGTCTGGCCAGATAGACACAGCCCATGCCACCGCTACCAAGAAGCTTTGAGATACGAAATTTTTCGTCTATCACCTGACCTTCAAGGTCATCAGGTAAAGTCGCCAACGAATCTTGAGAACTACCTTCGGCGATTATCTTCTGAGTTGCCAGGTCAAAAAAGCTGGACCTGGACTGGTCTTCACGCTCAGTCCTCATAAGCTTATTACCTCAATCCTACTTGACCAGTGGGTCCGGCGGCTCTGCCTTGCTCTTGTCGCCGTTAAACCCGAGCACCGACGGCCGGAAATAAAAAGCGCCCTTCTTGATCAAAAGCTCGCTTCGATAGGGATTTTCAAAAAGTCGCACCAATAAAAGATTGAGTGTGACGAAGAGAGCAACAAAAACAGTGAGCAAGGTCTGCGTTCCAGCGCTCTCTACCCAGAAAAAATAAGTAAAAAGAATAATCATCACAGCACCGGTGCAGAGCACCACCCAGACAATCGATGATAAGCCGCGTTTGCGCGCCGACATGCGATAGCGACGCGCATCGGAGAGCCGCTTCATTGAATCGAGTACGGAAGAAAAACATGCGCTCTCTTTATTGGTTGTCGGCTCCAGAGCAGAAACGCAATTCCACAAGCCCTGGTATGCGGGAATGCTGAGCTCCTGGGCGCCACCTTCGGCGATTTTCTCCCAGTCTTCCGCCTGCACGACTGTGTAATACCACTGCAGGTAAGAGCGCACGCGATCAGCCTGCGACCGGGGCAGACCGCGACAGATATTGGAAATGTCCGAACAACTGCTCGCCTCGGCCTGAGCCATCATTTTAGATTCGTCAAATTTGGACTGGACATTGACGACGATCAAACCGAGCAAAATCGAGTAGAGGGTGCCTACAACCGAGATGAAATAGCCAGCAATCTCATGATGCTTTTTGAAATCGTGACGTCGAAAAGTTTTGCGCACGGCCACCAGACCGATGACGCTACAGAGCACGCCACCGCCGACCAGTAAAATCGATTCGTCTATTACGCTCATGCTCAAATCTCAAGGCACTCAGGGAAAAGAAAATAGCACATTTGAAGCGCAGTCGCTCAATCGGGCAACCTCTTGAAAAAGCGGTAATGTTCGCTGCTGTGGACCAGATCATAGTGTCGGAGGGCAGCAAGAAGGCCGTAACGCTCGAGATAGGCCTTCAGATCAAAATCATTGGGCAGGGCAAAACAGCCGGTGGTGCGCACCACCACCAGTGGTGCCTGACCTTTTTCCAGATCTTCACCCAGGCACTGCATCAGATTTGTCATCTCTTTGTCCACATGAGCCTGGTCGACCTTGCCGGATTGGAGCAGACTTTGATAAATCGGTACCGGAAACATCCAGAGATAACGAGAGCCGGGCCAGAGATCAGCAGCAGCCATGCGCACGAACCAGGGCGTGTCTGTGGTATCGAGATAGGCAACGCGGCTGCCCCGGGGGACCAGTTGCGGCACAAGCACCTCCCATTCGGCATGCAGGCGTGTATGCACGCCGGCCAACCATAAAGATGAGGCAAGTACACCAGCGCAAGTGACAAGCAGCGCCAGGACCAAACGACTCACCGCCTGCATCCTGGCAGTCAATTGAGCAAAGGAAATGGCCAGCAAAATGAGGGCGGCGGCCATCATCGGTATACCGTGATAGCACCAGCCCTTGTGCTGGACCTGGACGAGGATCAGACCGCAGATAATCTGAAAAAAAGCAGCCCAGGCCAGAGTTTTGAGAGGCTTCGGAAATTGGTTGGTCTTGCCCATTGATGCAATGGCAAAAAAGATCAGCGATATTGCCACCAGCGTCAAAGTCGGATACCAGACCGAGGAGAACATAACGAGAGCGGCGTGTTGATCAAAGGCGGAATAGCCGGCACTGAGTAAGGGCGCCAGATAATTGAAAAGATACTGGCGCGCCAGACTCGGCATGAGCAAGAGCGCGGCGGCGTAAGCGGCGCCACCGGCGCTGAGAGCGGCCAGCTCCGCTACAAAGAGATAAGGAGCCTGCCCGCGCCGACTCCAGAGCACAAGCTCGAGGAAGAGCGGGCAGAGCAAAAAATAGGGCTTGAAGCAGATCATCAAACCAGCCAGGAAGCTGACAAGCGCAATCAGGGGCCGATTAAAAACGACACCATTCAGTCGCGCCCAACGCAACAAAAGATAGGGCAGCCAGGCCAATACAAGGATGTGTTCACGTTGCCCGAAATCATATGTGGTAAAAGCCGAAAGCGTCGCCATAGCAAGTAATAGTGCGCCGGCGCAGGCGGCATCGATCGGACCGCCGGCCGAGGCGCTGCCGATCAGACCGTCCGCGCCCGCGCTCCCGCGGATACTGCAGCGCAGGATATAAGCCGTCACACAGAGCGAGACGATCGCAAAAGCGCTGCAAGTAACACTGCCGGCGAGCAAAAGAGGCAAGGACATCAACCTAGCCAGAGCGGCCGGAATGACCGAGATAAAAAAGACCAGGGGTGGATTGAGATCGAAAAAATCGACATAGATTGTCTGACCGCGCAGGAGCAATTCACCGCACTGCAGGTACATGGCCACGTCGCCGGTAATGGCATCGTTAATGGTGGCACGCCAGATGGCCAGCACCAGCAGGATAGCCAGAGCGGCAAAAAAATAAGACTTCTCGCTGACCGACTTGAGGGCTGTCACGCGGCGGCTAACCAGGAAATAGGAAGGGATCGGGGACCGCTTGCTACTTTACACCATCGGCCGGTTGTCGCAGGCAGGCGAGCTCAAACACTCTCACTACTTCGTCGGTCAAGCGCTCGGCCTCGAAAGGCAGCAGTGTGCGACCATGCAATATGTTTTGCTGAATCGAATAGTGCACAAAAGTACCGATCAAAAGACGGGCGAAAGCCTCCGGATCAGGACAATAAATTTCCGGGTGATCACTCAAGAAATTAGTAAGCAGAGCCAATCCGGGTTTGATTGTCGCCTTGGTGAAGAGTTCGGCAATCTCGGGAAAGCGCTCCGATTCGCTCATAATCGTCCGCTGTAATTTGATGAAAATCGGATCGCGATGCCGGGAGATGAAAGTTTCTGCAACCATGCGGATCACCATGGCCGGGGGCACGTCTTTCACCGCCTCCGGTCGAAAATTTTCTTCCACTTGACCGATGGTCACAGCCGACACGGCGCTGACAAAAAGGCCTTCCTTATCCCCGAAATGACTGTAGATAGTCTGTTTGATCACACCGGCGCGCTCGGCGACCATATTCATGCTGGCGCGCTCATAGCCGTTTTCGAGGAAGACTTCGATAGCGGCCCGCAACACTTGTTCGCGTTTCTTCTTGGAAAAACCGGTCAGTTCGGAGGCACTCTCGAAGAACTCGCCCTTACCAGGCGAGGGGTTTAGCGATTCTAAAGCTGAAGACTTCTTTCTGGCGACCATTAACTTTTGGGTAATCTTGAACGGAGAGGGAAACAACATCATACCAGTTGGTATGATATTCGCCACAGGAAATCAAGGCCGCTCGAAGGTAAAAAAGTCCCATGTCCAGCGCTGACGGCTCAGGCCGCCCTCCCGAATCGATTAAAAATTCCGCACCCGAGGGCCAGCCCCCGGATCACAGACAGGCGGCGGACGGCGCTAAAGATGCAAAAAAAAGCACCGGCATCAAAAAAATATTAAAGCCGCTGACGATCGTCATTATATTGATGGTCCTCGCCGGCCTCGTCACGATGCAAATCATCCGCAATAAACCCGAGGGCAAACCAGGCTGGCTGCGCATCAGCGGTCGTATCGAAGGTTATGAAGTCAACGTCGGCGCCAAAATAGCCGGACGGGTGATGAGCATATCCAATCGCGAAGGCGAGGAAGTCCAGGTCGGCCAACCAATCGTCAAGCTCAGCGACGAGGACATCCAGGCCCAGCTCAATGGCGCCAAGGCCCGCTATCAGGAATCGCTCGAGACCGTCAAGGAATCGGAAGCTCAACTGAGGGCAGCCCGCGAGCAAGTCGACCAGGCCAAACTCAATGTCAGCCAGGCAGTCGAAGATGCCAAAGGCCGAGTCGAGCAGGCCTCGGCCAATGTAGCCAGCCAGAAAGCGCTACTCAGCCAGGCCAATGCCAATGAAATCCAGGCGAAAGCGGATCTGGAACTGGCTCGGGTACGCAAGAAGCGCTATGACGAACTGGTCGTCAAAGGCGCCGTCACCCAGGACGAGGACGACCAGGCCCACGCCACCTATGATAGTGCAGTCGCTACCGTCGATGCCCGCAAAGCGGCCGTGGTCGCCGCCGCCCGTCAGGTAAACAGCGCGCAGGCGGCCCTGCTCCAGGCCAAGAGCAATTTGCTCAATCCGCCTATTCGCTTCAGCCAGCAGATGATCAATACCCGCAACGTCTCTCAGTACGAAGCGAGCCTGGCCAAGGCCAAACACGATGTCAAAAACGCTCAGGCTTCAATCGATGAAATCACGGCCAATATCCAGTATCTCAACATCAATAGTCCGATCCACGGTGTCGTCACAGCTCGCACTGTCGAGCCCGGAGCGGTAGTGGCCGCCGGTCAGACGGTACTGTCGCTAATCAATCTGGAGACTGTTTTCCTGCGCGCTTATGTACCGGATTACGAAATCGGCAAGGTGCGTCTCAATCAAAGAGCGCTCGTCTATTACGATTCAGAGCCGAAAAAAGGCTTGGAAGCGAAGGTAATCGAAATCGATCCACAGGCCAGCTTCACCCCCGAAAACATCTATTTTAGAGATGACCGGGTCAAGCAGGTTTTTGGCATCAAGATCTTGATCGAAAATCCGGCCTATTACGCCAAGCCGGGCATGCCCGCCGACGCGGATATCGATATCGCAACCGATTCCGGAGCCAGACATAGTTGAGCGCTCCCGCCGAAACCAGGACAAAAACAGAGGCCGGCACAGTTATCGATGTGCGCGACTTTTGCAAATCCTATGGCAATTTCGCCGCGGTCAAGGGCATTTCCTTCCAGGTAAAAAAAGGCGAGATTTTTGGGCTGATTGGACCGGACGGCGCCGGTAAAACAAGCACCTTCCACGTCATGGGCGGAGTGATGAATGCCACCAGTGGCGATATCAGCATCCTCGATCAATCACCACGCGACGCCCGCAAAAAAATAGGCTATCTCACCCAGCAATTTTCCCTGCATCTCGACTTGAGCATTCAAGAAAATCTAGCTTACAGTGCCGGTATCCGTGAAGTCTCGGACAAAGAATTTGCCGAGCGCAGCGAGCGCTATCTCAAGCTCATGGACCTGACTAGATTTAGAGACCGCCTGGCCGGGCAACTCTCGGGCGGCATGAAACAAAAGCTGGCCCTTTGCTGCGCCCTCGTCTCGCGTCCGGAAATACTTCTCCTCGACGAACCGACCACCGGCGTCGATCCAGTTTCTAGACGCGAATTTTGGGATGTCCTGGCCGAAGTAGCAGCCGAAGGAGTAACCACCGCGGTCGCGACTCCCTATCTCGACGAGGCCGAGCGCTGTAACCGCGTAGCCTTGATGTATGGCGGAAAAATCTCGGATATAGGTACGCCAAAAGAATTGATCGCCAAATTGAAATTGCATCGTCTCGAGGTGCATTCGGACAATATAGAAGATCTCGAACCGGCTTTGACAAAGGCAGCCCGCTCAGAGCGCGAGCTGGTCAGCGATATCCAGGAATACGGAGACCGGCTCGACCTGCTCGTCAACGACACCGCCAAAGGCAAAGCCTTTGTCGAGGAGACGGCGCGCTCCGCCAATATTGGTGCACCCGAAATCGAAGATTCCGAACCAAATCTGGAGAATGTCTTCATCTCAAAACTGAAAGGCAGCGACGAGGAAAAAGGCGAAGAAAAGCAATTTAAATTTGAAAAGAAAAACGAGAAAAAAGGCACTGTGGCAATTGGCGCCGACAAAATAGCGATCAATTTCGGCAGCTTCCAGGCGGTCAAGTCGGTCAGTCTGGAAGTCGGCTACGGCCAGATTTTTGGCTTGCTCGGAGCAAACGGCGCCGGCAAGACGACAACGATTAAAATGCTCTGCGGACTGCTCACCCCAAGCCACGGCGAGATGACTCTGGCCGGCGCCAAGAGCGATCTGCGCAGCTCCAAGCTGCGCAAGCGCATCGGCTACATGAGCCAGAAATTTACGCTTTACGAAGATTTGAGCATCAAACAAAATCTGGAATTTTATTGTGGCGTTTATGAAGTGCCACGCCGCGAGCGCCAGGAAAAAATGGACTGGGTGCTCGAGACCTGCGGCTTGAAGGGCCAGGAGGAGCTTTTGACCGGGTCTTTACCGGGGGGTTGGAAGCAGAGGCTTTCTTTTGGCGCCTCGGTCATGCATCAACCCGAGATTCTTTTTCTGGATGAGCCGACCTCGGGCTGCGATCCGCTGGCGAGAAGACAGCTCTGGCGCTTGATCCGCCAGTTTGCTCGCAATGGCACGGCTGTGCTGGTCACCACTCACTTTTTAGAAGAGGCCGAACACTGCCAGAAGCTCGCCTTCATGGTCGCCGGTGAGATTGTCGCCCAGGGCTCGCCCTCTGAAATCAAAGAATCGCAACCGGGCAAATTGATCAAGCTCGACACCGACGACACGCAAAAAGCAGCCCGGGTCGTCCGTCAATCGCTCGACGCCTGGAAAGTAGCGATCTTTGCCGACAGCCTCCATCTCAATCTGGAAAATCCGGAAAAAGAATTTCCGCAAATCAATGAAGCGTTGAAAAAAGAAAACGTCAACGTCATCGCCGAGCGCGAAATTCCCTTCTCCCTGGAAGACGCCTTTATCGGCATCGTGCAGCGCGCCAGCGGTAAAGAAGAATGAAAAAGATTTTCGCCCAGTCAAAGAAAGAACTGAATCAATTTGTGCGCGACAAATTGACCGTCGCCCTGGCCTTTGTTTTACCGCTGCTCAGCCTCTTGCTCTTTGGCTTCGGCGTGCGCCTGGAGATCAAGAATATTCCGCTCGTCGTACAAAACTTTGACAATGGTCAGCTCAGCTACGATCTGATCGACCGGCTTTATAAAAATGACCAGTTCGATCCGCACAGCTGGGACGGCCCGCATCCCCTTAAATATGCTCTGGACCGGGGCCTGGCCAAAGCGGCAGTAGTGATCCCGCCCGATTTCTCACGCAATTTGCGCCAGGGCCATACGGCCAGGATTCAAGTCTTTGTCGATGCCACCGACGTCAATAATGCCCGGGTGATGAAAAACGGCATAATCGGCACCCTGAACGGCTTCCTCCAGGCGAACAAACTGGTCCCCGACAACTTGCCGATCCAGGCCGACATCCGCCTCTGGTTCAATCCCGGCCGGCGCGAGTCACTATATGTAGTACCGGGAGCGCTCGCCGTCGTCCTCTGGATATTCCCCTCCCTTCTGGCGGCCCTGGCCATGGTGCGCGAAAAAGAATCGGGTACTATTCTCCAGGTCTACGCCTCCAGTATTACCGCCTTCGAATTTCTGGCCGGCAAGATCTTCGCTTATCTGATTATCTCGGCGGTGATGGCCACCTTCCTGATTATCTCAGCCGCTTTTTTTTTCAATGTCGGCTTCGTCGGCGACTTTACCCCATATATCTTAGGCTTATTTTTCTTCCTGCTTTCTTCCGTCTGCTTCGGCACCGTCGTCGGTACGCGGATGAACACGCAGAGCAGCGCTGTGCAAGCCGTGGCCACCGGCGGTTTCACGACGGCCCTTTTGCTTTCGGGCTATCTATACCCAATCCGCAACGTCACCTATCCGCTCAATATCGTCACACTCTTCGTGCCGACGCGCTGGATGGTGCAGCTCTCGCGCGATAGTTTCGTGCGCGGCGGCGGCTGGCAATACGACTGGTATCTGCCTATCTTTCTAGCGCTGGGAGCAGCGCTTTTCTTCCGCATCGCCTACGGCAATATGAGCAAAATGCAGTTGAAGATATGAACAAAGAAAAGCTCGATGCCATCCTCGATAAATTTATCAATGGGCGCCTGCTGGCGCTCATGCTCAAAGAAACGCGCCAGATTTTGCGCGACAAACAGCAGCTCTTTCTGCTTTGTTTCCCGCCAATCGTACAAATTTGTCTGTATGGATTTGCCCTCAGCCCCGACGTGCAGGACCTGCGCCTGGCCGTCGAAGACGAATGCAAGTCTTATAAGAGTCGCGAGCTGGCCTCGGCCCTCGTAGAAAATCGCGTCTTCAAGATAACGAAATCGCCACCGACATTAGCGGCACTGATGGTGGGCATCGAGCGGGGCCGCATCGACGCCGGTCTGATTATCCCGCCTGATTTCGATCGCAAAATAGACCAGGGCCACCAGGCCGACGTACAGCTGATCATCGACGGTGTCGATGCCAATACGGCCGGTATCACGCAGGGCTACGCCACGCAGATGATTCAACGATTCAGTCAAGGACTGTCGCAAAAGAAAATCATCAGACCGGCCATCAGCGAGGTCACTTATGCTTACAATCCCGGCCTGATCTCATCCTGGTTTTTTGTGCCTGGCGTGCTCGGTCTCGTCCTCACTCTCACCGGCACACTGGTATCTTCGGTCACCCTGGTCAAAGAAAAAGACTCGGGCACCCTCGAACAATTGTTGATGACGCCGGCCGATTCCTGGGAGATACTGGTGGCCAAAATAGTACCTTTGCTGATTATGCTGAATGGCACCGTCCTGCTCGCTCTGACAATGGGAACACTGATTTTCAATGTGCCTTTCCGGGGCAATTTCTTTACCTACATGTTTGTCTCGGGTATTTACATCTTTGTCGTCATTTCAATCGGCATCATCTTGGCCACTATTTCCAAAAATCAAAGGCAGGCCATCCTTACTTCCTTCTTTTTCAACCTGCCTCTGATCCAGCTCTCTGGAGCTCTATCGCCAATCGAGAGCATGCCCGATATATTCCGCTGGCTGTCTTATCTCAACCCGTTGCGGTACTACATCCAGTGCGTGCGCAATATCCTCCTCAAAGGCGTCGGCCTAGAAGTAATGTGGCGCGACGTTTTGATCTTGTTTTTTGTAGCCGTCGTACTGCTGCTCTCCAGTGCGGCCCGCTTTCGTAAACAGTTGAGCTAAGCAATAAAGAGTCGAGTCAGAAGTGAAAAAGAAGACCAATCCAAAATTAACAAACTTATTGCTGATCTTACTGGCAAGCACATGCCCGCTGACGAAGGCTCTGGCGCAGCCCGAAAGCGGCAGCGCCACGCCTCCAACTCCCGAATTGCGACCGGCGATCAAGGCTGGCGACCTGCCAGATCCGCAAAACTCGCCGCTGCGTCAGAGCGGTCAGGCCAGCGCCAGGGAAGCGATGGAAGCCGACTTTAGCGAGCATAAAAAATCGATAGTCGGACCAAAAAATACTTCGACGAGCAAAGTGCCAAGCGGCGCCAGCGGTCAGAAAACAGCGCCGGTTTTGAGCACCCTCAAGCAAAACGTCCCCGGTCCGAGCACGACCAGCAATACTCCGGCGGTGATTGATTCAATCGAGCTCAAACAACCGGCACTGCAATCGCTGATCAGCGTCAACGATTATCTCAATCCTTTCGCTTTAGACGCATCCTCGTCAGCCAGCCTCAATCTCAGGCGCGCCCTCAAGATCGGCCTCGAGCAAAATCTCGATCTGGCCATATCGCGCACCAATACCAAGCAAAAGCAATTTGCTTATTATTCGGCCCTCGGTAATTTTCTACCCGATCCCACCCTGGGCTTCAGCGAATATTTTCCGCGCGGTCATGTCGGCCTGCCCATTTCAGCCAGTACACTGTTTGGCGGCAGCTCGGCGCTGAGCGGCGCCGCCAGCTCGAGTGCTCTATTGGCCTCGAATGCCGCCAACAACACGATAAGCATCCATCGCAATTTTGACATAATGCATGCCGGCGGGGAGTTTTATGCCTATCGCGGCGGCAGTATTTTGTTTGGTGCTTTGCAGTCCAAGCACACTCTAAAAGCGGCAAAATTTCAAGAGAAAGCGACACTCAGCGATACTTTGCTGGCGATCACGCAAAACTATTACAACTGCGTCCTCGCCGAATCAATTTTGCAAATCCGCGTCGATGCCGTGCGGACATCGATGGAGCAATTGCGTCGCAATCAGGATAGATTTCACTCCGGACTGGCTACCAATCTTGATGTATTGCAATCAAAAACCCAGCTTTCACGAGACAAACAGGCTCTGCTCGACCAGCAAGCAGCCAGACGAGCGGCGGCAATCACTCTGGCGCAGTCGCTCTATTACAATCTCGGCGAAGACCTTTTGCCGATAGAACCGATTGTCAAAAAAATCCGCCTTGTCGATTCGCGCCTGACCGTCGCCGATATCTTGCAACTGGCCCTCGATAATAGACCAGAGCTTAAGCGATACGAAGAGTTGCGCCTGGCCGCCAAGCGATCGATCATGGTGGCAGCAGCGAAACTACAACCGACCGTATTGCTCTCGGGTCAGGCCTATGGTATCGGCCCGACCAACAACGTCCAGGCCCTTGGCCTCTTTTCGGTGGCTGTAAACTGGCGCCTGAAGGGCATGGGCACTGTCGACGCTTTTAACGTCCAGCAGGCGCGCTGGACCGCCCATCAGAGCAAACTGGAAGCAGAGAAAGAAATGCAGACGGTGCTTGGACAGGTACGCAATGCCTATGTGCAAATACTCGACAAGGAAAAAAATATCGAGGAAGCAAGCAATGAAGTCGAGTCGGCCCTCGAAGAACTGCGCCTGGCCGAATTGCGCAAATCAAGCGGACTCGGCCTTAACCTCGACATCATCACGGCGCAAAGAGATTACACCCAGGCACAGGTCGATAAAGCGCAGGCAATCATCAACTTCGATATCGCACAAGCCCAGCTCGTCCACGATATGGGTTTAATTTCGATCGAGGCCGTTACAAGCGGTCGACTGCTCAGCAAAGCGGTGCAATAAGCCGCATTACTTGTCCAGGCGACGGGCGATCTGCCGGCGCCGGATGCCTATTTTTGCACTTCCACGCCCTTCCAGAAGGCGACATAACCGGCAATCTGCTTAGCCGCCTCTTTGGGAGTGTTGTAGACCCAGGCTGCGTCCTTGTTAATATCATCACCGACTTTAACGCTGAAATAATTAGCGGTGCCTTTCCAGCCGCAAACGCTGATTGTCGAGCTATCGACAAAAAACTCTTTTTTCAGGGCATCGGGCGGAAAATATGTATTGCCCTCCACTGTTTCGCAGTCATTGCTTTCGGCGATCACTGCACCTTTCCAAATAGCTCTGGCCACCGGCATCTCCTCTAGTCAAAAAATTGCTCGCGGCTAATTCTGGTTTTGTCCTGAATCACTCTGGCGCGGACCACCCGGATTGGCATCACCTGAACCGCCTTGATTAGGACTGCCCTGATTTTGCCCCTGGTTGAATCGTCTGAAACGTCTGCCACCCTGGCCGCCCTGACCAAATCCCTGACCACCTGGCCCGCCCAAGCCACCCTGGCCGCCGAAACCACCGGGCCCGCCCTGACCTCCAGAGCCACCCTGACCTCCCTGGCCGCCAAATTCACCCTGGCCGTTCTGGCCGTTCTGAGCTTGACGCTGTTCACGGCGTTCTTTCATAAAAGCCATCATCTGAGCCTTTTCATTCTCATCGAGCTGGCCATCGTGATTGGCGTCAAAGCGCTCGATCAACTTCTGCCGACGCGCTTGCTGATCTCCACCGCCCTGACCACCCGGACCACCGAAGCCCTGCCCACCCTGGCCTCCAAAGCCCTGACCACCGCCAAGGCGGCGTCTACCGCCAAAGCCTCCCGGTCCGCCATTTTGACCATTACCACCGTTCTGCCACTGGCCCGGCCCAGAACCCTGATTAGAACCCTGACCATTGCCACCATCAATGGTGCCGGCATTAGGCGGCCCATCCTGAGCGGAAGCGCCAGAGATCGTAAAATTCGCCAGGGTCAAAAGAGCTGCAAGTCCAGTTATCGCGTACTTTTGGTATGACATACATAAGACCTTTTTGGGAACGGTAGCATATCTTCTCAGCTTAGCACTTCGCAAAAAAAGCAACCTAAAATCAATCCGGTTCGATAAAGCCCTTCGAGGCGGCAACGAAACGCTGATACTCCTCTTGAAAATCGGCGAGGTGGCGGTAATTAATCGACTTGCTGAATTCAATCGCTTTCCGGTAATAATTTTCAGCAGCCTGCTTATTACCCATGTGAGCGTAGAGGCCGGCCAGGTTGGCGCTGGCGTCGGCGGCGCCGGCGATGTCCTGTGGCTTGCCCGCTTCGGTGACTTGCAAGGACCGCTTCAGATAAGGCTCTGCTTCTACATATTGCTTGCGTTTGCTGTAGGTCATAGCCAGATTATTAAGCGTCACAGCTAACTTGGGACTGTTTGCGCCGAAGAGTTTTTCCTGATTGAGCAGGACCACGGCCAGTATGTCTTTGGCCTGGTCATATTTATGCTCTTCACTCAAAGCAGCAGCCTTTGTCGACAGCACCGCCGATTCTTCAGCGCCGCCGGCCTTACCGGCGGCGATAACGGCAGCCTGCGCTTGATCGCAATAATCGATCGCCTCAGCCGCATTTTTCAAATCAAGGGAGAGCACGGCAACATTGTTCAAAGATTCGGCCACTTGTGCATTTTTTGGATCGAGCTTACGCCTGATAGTCAAAGATTCCTTGGCGTGCTCGAGAGCACCGTGCAGGTTGCCTCGGGCCCGGCAGACCGAGCTCAGACGGGTATGCAGAAGAGCAACAAGCGGTTCATCGTCGCCGGCCATGGGCAGGGCATCTTCCAGACAATCCTGAGCCTGCTCGTAGTGGAAATTCAATTTCTCGATCATAGCAATATCGCTGAGAATCACGGCGAGATCCGGTTTGTTGGCCCCACCCTTTTTACCAACGGCGAAGGCTTCTTCGTAGAAATTCTTAGCCTGTTCAAAATGAGCGCCGTTGAAGGCTTCGTTAGCTCGTTTGACTATCTGCACGAAGCTCTCACCTGAAATGTTCGCATCTGTTTTGACCGCAGCGGCAGGAGCACTATTCGAGCTTTCGCCAGCCGCCTCGCCGGTATCGGCGAGGGCGGGAATTGATGTATACACAATGTAGCCACATAAAAAACAGGTCAAAACAAGACCAGTCGGCAGAAGACGCAAAGTAAAAATGAGAATCTCCATTATTGCCAAGCAACTTTACTTGTAGACAGATCAAATCATGGTTGCACAAAAGTCCCGCCAGTGGCAAGATTGAATTTAATGGACGCCCTGGAAATTATCGAGAATCTGAAAAAGGCCTACGGCAACTTCGAAACCTATCGAGATGCGGGGGTGACAAAGTCGAGCGATGCTCTGACCAAAGACGCTCAGGCGCCTTTACAGCATTTTCAGACCACTTTTCGCCGCCCCCTGCATTACCGCTGCCAGTGCCACTATGAATTGACGGCAGCAAGCAGTCATCCCGAGCTAACCGCCACCGATGGAGTGCTGTGGAGCGATGGCACGACGAGCAGACACTATAGCAATCAGGCCGAAACAGCTGAAACAGTGCCCGATGCCGCCCATCTATTTGGTCCAAGTCTCGACCCGATCTTCAAGGGCAAAGCGCAGGTGCCGGATCTGATCGCCAGGATGCTCATGCCGTCCATTTTCAAAGAGTACGATCAATTTCCCCTGGCCAGAGAATACTGGAGTGTTAGCGGTGAAGAAGAAATAGCCGTGGGCGATGGCCGCAGTGAATGCTGGCAGGTGACCCAGGATTTGATTGTCTACAAAGAATCGCTCTGGATTGCAAAATCCGACTACACTTTGCGCCAGCACAGTCGTGACATAGACTATTCATTTCTGGATCACGCGCGGGTGAAGTCATTAATCGACACCGGCAGCAAGATGGTGCGCTATTTATTCAAAAATTTTCCTGACATCAATAAGGAAATATTGGAGCGCGGTCCCCGCCACTACCGCACTCATTTCAACCAGATCGCCGTCAATGAGCCGATCGCCGATCATGAGCTCGCCGCCGGCTTCGAATAGAAACAATCGACCTTTGCTCGACATGTTTGTGAGAGTTGTCACATCTTACAAACGTGTCACGAACATGTCACGTCCTCTGCCAATAATGGCTATATAACCCGGTTGCGACAATTTCCGGTTATTCTGGCTGAAGTGGGGAAACTACGAAAATGAGTAATTATTCCGGTGGTGGCACTGGTGCATATACCGGCTTCAATCAAGCAGGAGCGGCAGCTTCGGCGGCTTACAGACAAAACCGTGAATTTTTACCCGAAATTTCGCTGAGCGAACTCGAACGCATTCAAAAAGAATTGCAGGGCATGGTCGGTCAGCGCATCATATTGACCAACGACGATATCGTGCAGATCCGTCGAGCCGTTAACGTCTTGATGGAAGAACCGGATGCGGTGCTGGCCGAGGCCATGAAAACATCGAGACTGGTGGCGATGCTGGCCAGTGATGCTGCAATCGGCGAACACAGCTTGACCGGTCTGAAACTGGGTGGCGCCACCCACCTGGCTATGAATTTACCGAAGGTGCTGCAACCCGCCCTCGATGCCTTTCAAAAAAGCCGGGATGCCAACGATCTCACTTACCTCCTGAAATGTCGTGGTTTCAAACATCCGCTCAGCTTTCTGCTCACGGCAGTAGAATTGGGTCTGGCCCTCGTCGCCACAGGCGATCAAGGCCTGGACCAGCCGGAACGCAAGGCGGCCAGTATCGAATCGATCGCTATAGATGTATCCAATATTCTCGATCAAGACCGCTTCGCCAAAGTCATTTTATGGGCTTCCAGCCCTTATCTCAAGCGCTCCAAGATACTCAAGACCCGCCCATCGACAGTCGATTATCTGTCGCTCAATCACAAAGTATTCACCATCCACAGTGGCAACTATCTAGTCGACGGCGGCCCTCTGCGCAAAATCGTCTTCGATCTGAGCAGCCCGGGCATAATCACCAGTGGTAAAAATCGGCTCATAGATAACCTGGCCACCGGCATCGACGGCGACAACTACGGCAACTGGAATGCCATTCTGCTCGAGCCAAAACCGGCTCTCGATGCATCCTATTTCCTCACTAATGATTGAAATACTGAGGCGCCAATTCCATTCATGGTATATTCTGCCTTAGCGTTTTAAGACTGAGCCAGGCCCGGAGTTATCGCGTTGCCCGTTGCTCCCTTTTACCTACTGAAGCGTCATCCTCTCGGCGTCGATGCGCATTTCGACTTCGTGCTCGTGCTCACATATGCTTTTCCGGCTCGCCTGCTCGCCCCTTTGCTGCCGCCCGGACTGGTGCTCGACACCTATCAATCCGCGCAGCCGGAAAGCCCGGCCCTGGGCTTCGTCGCCGTCGCCATCGTGCGAACAAAAAATATGCGACCCAAACCGCTACCGCCTGAACTCGGCCAGGATTATATGCTGGTCGGCTATCGCCTCTTCGTGCGCTATACGGCTTTAGCCGGCCAGCGCTTGCGCGGTCTGAAAATCCTGCGCTCGGACGTGAACAGTGCCTCCATTGTCGCCTCCGGCAATTTACTCACCCATTACAATTTCCAATACAGCGCCATAGCCTGCAGCGCAGACACCTCTCAGTTGCGGCTGACCAGTCGGCCGACCGACGGCAAAAGCAATTTGAGCGTCAGAGCTTACCTCCCCGGCAAGCTCACAAAGAACGAAAGAGAAAAAGAAGAAAAAAATGCAAAAGTAGCGATCGAGAGAGCGCCGCTTTTACCAGCCGGTTCGCCATTCAAAACTGTCAAAGAAGCGCTGAAATTTGCCGGACCGATGCCCTTCACCTTCGACTACGAAAAGGAAACGAATAGCATCGTGCGCGTCGAGGGCATACGACAAAACTGGCACCCACAGCCGGTGCAGGTCGAGGTGGAAGAAATCGGCTTCTTGAACCAGGCACCGTTCGACCAGGTCGAAGCGCAGTTGTGCAGCGCATTCTATATAACCGACATACCGTACTTTTGGAAATCGGGTATCACCGAAGCACTGCCCTCTTGTGACACCTCAACCGGTGACGAAGGATAATGACCACTAATGACGACTGGCAGGGCGCATGGCGCGTCGTCAGATTCAACTGGCCCTTCTACCTGGCCGCCGCGAGCGCCTCAATTGCACTACTGGCAGTGCAACAGCTACAAACGAGCACGACGCTGCGAGCCCTTTGCCTGGCAGCGGCTCTGCTTGTCTCATGGCAAACGATAATATCGCTGCTTGCTTCGCACTGGGTATACGACCGCTCACCCCTGCGAGACTGGCGCTTTCTCAGTGCTCTTCTGCCCCAGGAACAGCCTTGCATCATCAATATACATTCGGGTTACGACGAAACAACCTCCCATCTGATCAGAATTTTCCCGGGCGCTTCTCTGAAGGTGATCGATCTTTATCCGGCCCTCGGTCGTCGTGAGCCGTCGATAGTCAGGGCGCGGCTTTTCTATCCGCCCACGCAGAAGCCAATCAGTACGGCGATCACCGACTGGCCTGTCGACGCCGGCAGCGTCGATCTTGTTTTGATCGCGTTTGCGGCCCATGAGCTCAGAGCGGCCGAGCAAAGAGTAGCTCTGTTCAAACAAGCGCGATCGGTCTTAAATCGCGGCGGCAAAATTGTTTTAGTAGAGCATGTGCGTAATGGAGCGAATTTCCTCGCTTTCAACCTTGGCATGCTGCATTTTTATTCGGCACAAGAGTGGTTGCGCTGCAGCGAAAAAGCGGGACTGAAGCTGCAAAGCCGCGCTAAAATAACACCACTGGTGGAGATCTTGACGCTATGTCCCTAGCAATACTTCTAACTACAGGCCTGCAGGCGACCGGCCTGACCTTACTCCTCCTCGCCGCGGCCCACGCTTATCTCGACACTCTCCTGAGCTGGCGAGCCGACCTGGCCAAACTGAGACCGATAAATAATATTGCCGCCGACCTACGCCGCCTCTCTGCAAAATTTTGAAATGCCTTGGGCCGCACAGGAGCGGCCCCAAAATTAGGAAGATCGACACCTCTGCCGCCGATCACTTCAAAAACTGTGCTTTGACTGGCGGGCGGCGCCGACGGCTTGACTATGATTGGCCTGTACTCCCTCGAGACAGGCAGGCAATTATGACCGAGCAAATTCAACGACGACCGATTCCAATGCGCCAGGCGCCGATTTCCGCCCATATGGCCTCGGCCCTGGTTGGGCTGGGCTTGAGTCCCAACCAGGTCTCGATAGCGAGCACAATCTTTGCCCTGGCCGGCGCCGCTTGCTTCATCCTCGTATCGCGCCTGGAAATTTTGGGCGAGAGCTCGCCTCTGACGGCCTCGGCCCTGCTGGCAGGTGCCGCCCTCTGCATTCTCGGTCGCTTGCTCTGCAACATGCTCGATGGCATGATGGCAGTCGAATACGGCAAGCGCACGGCCACCGGTGAGCTCTACAACGAGATCCCCGACCGCCTATCAGATACGCTCTTTCTGGCCAGCGCCGGCTATCTTGCCTCGGACAACCTGGCCGCTCTATGCGTCGGCCTCGGCTGGATGGCGGCCGTGCTCGCTCTGTGTACGGCATATATCCGCGCTTTCGGCGCCCGTTATATGCCCAATGGACCGGACTACGGCGGCCCAATGGCCAAGCCACAGCGTATGGCCGCTCTCGCTATCGGGGCTCTGATCACGGCAGTGCAGATCAATATCTGCGCCGAGAAGAGTGCCATGGTCATCACCCTGGCAGTGATATGTGCAGGCACTGCGCTGACCTGCCTGCGCCGCCTCAACAATCTTGCTGCGGCCATGACAGCCGCAGAGAAGATCCGCGCAGACAAACTGGAGAAATAATCATGTTAAACGTCATCTGCGGCTTCGTCCGCCTCTTCACCGGTGTGCAAAGTCACTGGGCCGGCGCCGAACCCGAAGCCGTACAACGCATCTACTTTGCCAATCACACCAGCCACTTCGACTGCCTGGTACTACTATCGGTGCTGCCCAGACATCTGCGTCGCGTCGTCAGGCCGGCAGCCGCAGCAGATTACTGGACGACGACGAAATTAAAAAACTGGTTTTCGGCGAAAGTCATGAAGATAGTGCCGATCGACAGGCATCATTTGACCAGAACAAACAATCCAATCAATAAGCTGATAGAAGCGCTCGACAGCGGTAGTTCGCTGATCATTTTTCCAGAGGGCAGCCGCTGTGAAAGCGACGAAGCGGTAAGCGAATTCAAAACCGGTCTCTACCATCTTTGCAAACAAAGACCAAATATCCAGCTCGTACCCACGTATATCGACAATGCCAACCGCGTCCTGCCCAAAGGCGAATGCGTACCCATACCACTTTTGTGCACAGTCACTTTTGGCCAGCCAATCTATTTCGACCCGAGCGAATCAAAACAAATATTTCTAAAACGGGCGCAGCAAGCCGTCCTGGGATGTGCAGCATGATCGATGTCTATCACGACAAACAATTATTGACGATGCTCGAGGCCATTTTCGGCGTTCTTAGCGCCGGCACGGCAGCGACGCTCTTGGCCAATTTCAAAATCAAGGATGCCGCCACCAATCCGCTCATTACCAATTTAAACGCACGGATGAAAGCCTGGTGGGTGATGATCGCCATATTCACCCTGGCGCTGAGCGCCGGCCGCACGGCCTCAGTCTGGCTTTTTGCGATCGTATCGTTTCTCGCCCTGCGCGAATTCATCACCCTCTCTCCGACACGCAAGGCCGATCACCGGACCCTGGCCTGGATCTTCTTCGTCATCTTACCGGTCAATTACTGGTTGATTGCCGTGCACTGGTACGGCCTTTTCGTCGTTTTCGTGCCGGTCTATGCCTTTTTGCTGGTGCCGGTACAGAGTGCCTTCGCCGGTGATACCAAAGACTTTATGACGCGCACCGCCGACATCCAGTGGGGGCTCATGCTCTGCGTCTACTTCGTCAGTTATGCGCCGGCCCTGCTCAATTTGCACATCCCCGGCATCGAGCTGGTCACAGCCAGACTGCTCTGCTTCTTTGTTTTCGTCGTCCAGATCAGCGATGTCCTGCAATATGTCTTCGGCAAATTTTTCGGCAAACATAAAATCGCCCCGACCGTCAGCCCCAATAAAACCGTGGAAGGCTTCGTCGGCGGCGTGCTGTCGGCAGTGGCACTCGGTACGCTCTTTTACTCGGTCACGCCCTTCAGCCCGCTGCAGGCCGCCCTGATGTCCCTGGCAATCGCCCTTTCCGGCTTCGGTGGCGGCATCGTCATGGCGGCAATCAAAAGAGATCGCGGCGTCAAGGACTACGGCAGTCTCATCCCCGGTCACGGCGGCATGATGGACCGCATCGACTCGCTCTGCTTCGCCGCACCGCTCTTCTTCCATCTGACCCGCTATTTCTTTGCTCAGGGCTAGATTATCCGGGCTCGCTGACGTTTCGCCAATTTTCACAGAAGCTCAAGATAATGCTATCGAGCTCAGGTAGATTATCGCTATGGCCGTCCAGCTTCTCTGGTTCAAAAAAGATTTACGGGTGGCGTTGAGAAGCCCAATACCGCGATATGGTAGGCTTATATCGCCAATCATGGCGGAGAATGAAGCGTTACTCTGCCTGGCGATGGATTTAATGCCTGTTTAATTCCCCTGGTGGTTGCGGTGCTTGTCACAACGATTAAGAACCGCTAACAGCCTACTTCATACAAGCTCTGGACGACTCCATAAAAAGACGACAACACCATTAATTCTCTTACCAGAAAAGCGGTGCCCGCCCGCGCCTACGTAATTCTTCTGCTCGCCCAGCTGGCCATCGGTGCCGCCGCCATCTTTGCCCGCTTGGCGCTCACCGGCAGTGGCCCGCTCATGGCCTCGACCCTAAGACTTTGCCTGGCCACGATCCTGATCGTTTCATACCGCTCCTTCAAGAAGCGCCTGGAAGCTGTCAGCCACAGACACGAAATGCTCTTCGCTTGCGCCGGCCTCTGCCTGGCCCTTCATTTCGCCTGCTGGATCGCCTCTCTGCAATTTACCAGTGTGGCCATCTCCACCCTGCTCGTTTGTACGTCACCAATCTGGACGGCACTCTGGGATCTGACAGTAGGGCGAGAAAAGCCCAAAATGCAATTTTTCCTGAGCTTTACTCTGGGCGCCTGCGGAGTTTATCTAATCGCCTTTGCGCCGGGGGGCGGGACGGCAGTGGCAGTAACGTCCACCTCTTCGTCGCAAGCCCTGCTCGGCGACGCCCTGGCCGCCTCTGGCGGCCTCGCTATTGCCGCTTATCTAATTGCCGTGCGTCGGGTGAGCAATACCTACACCACGAGTACCATCGTCGTGCGCACTTATGCCTGGGCTTCGGCCGCCCTGATTTTACTCACCCTGGTGAGCGGCGAACACCTGCCGACAGGGCCCCTGAGCTGGGGCGGCATTCTGGCTATGGCACTGATTTCACAGTTGCTCGGCCACACGGCCATCAACCAGTCTTTGCGCTGGCTCTCGCCCAGCACCGTGGCCATGACCACCTTACTCGAGCCGGTCCTGGCCGCCATTTCGGCCGCCGTCCTCTTCCACGAAGCGCTGACCGGGCAGGCCCTGTGCGGTTCGGCCCTGGTACTGATCGCCCTTTATGGTATCCTGCGCGGGGAGCGGAAAGCGGGGAGCGAAAAACAGGAGTAGCGCCGTAAATGCCTGAGTCTTTCGAGACCAAAAAGCAGCGATTTTTCTTCAACTTTTTTCCCTGCTACATTGCCAGCGGGGCGAAAGTCAAATACATCGCCTCCGATTATCGACAGGTCAAGATAGAGCTTGGCCTGAATTGGCTGACAAGAAATTATGTCGGCACCATATTTGGTGGCAGCATGTTTGCCGCCACCGATCCGATGTTTATGATTATGCTGATCAAGATACTGGGCAAGGAATACATTGTCTGGGACAAGGCCGGCTCGATCAAATTTTTGAAGCCAGGCAAGGAAAAGCTTTTCGCTACTTTCATCGTCAGCGATGAAGATCTTGCCGACATCGAAGAAAAGCTGGCCACCAATGACAAAACCGAAAAGACATTTAGAGTCGATCTCGTCGATAGCAAAGGTGTCGCCTGCGCCGCCGCCGAGCGCCTGATTTATATCCGGCGCAAAACCGTCAAAGGTAATGATCACTGAAGCGCAGCCCGACAAAATGGTGTGCCCTTCACTAGCCGCCGTTTTTTTGCGTTGACGAGGAAACACTGCGAGCCAGGACGCCGTTGAGGGCGAAATCGAAACAACGTTCGAGGGCAGCCTTGAGCTTGCCCTCCTCGCGACCGGAGTGCACCCACTGATATTGCTCGCAGAGAATAGCCAGGTCCATCAAATGTGCGATTTGTAAACGATCGATATCCCGACGGTACATGCCTATGTCTTGTCCGCGAGCCAGGATAGCGTCGAGGCAAATGGTCATAGGTTCAGGCTTACAGGTAGCCGTGCCGTCGCGCTCGAGCAAGAGCGGGCTGAAACGCAGGGCGCAAAAAACGTCGAGCAGGCGCCAGTTTTCCTGCGTCCACTCAGCGATATCGGCAATTAATTCTTCGATCATCTGATCGGCGTTGAGCTTCTTCGATAGCAGTGTCTCAACGTAGGACAGCGCTTCCTCTGTGCATTCGCGCTTGATACGCAGGGCTATTTCTTCTTTGGATTTAAAATATGCATAAAATGTAACCTTGGCTACGTCTGCCTTTTCGACGATGTCGTCGATCGTCGTGCCGGCATAGCCCTTGCTCGTAAACAAGTAGGTAGCAGCATCTACGAGGCTCTGCTGCCTTTGTTCACTCTTTCTAATTTTGCGACTTGATTGAGTTGTCATTTGACAAGCATAACACGGTATGAAATCATACTGGAGTATGGTTTCTGTGATCTGTTTAATTTTCACCTGCCGACATACCTACTTATAGTCTGGTCTCAAATTTATGAATCTGCACAGTCTTCAGCACCGCCTCCCGAATAATCGCCGGACCAAAATAATTTCTTCGCTGATTTCTCTCTGGCTGATTGGCGGGGCGGTATCGCTTATGCTCACCTCCTGCGCCGAAGCGCCAAAAGCAATGGTCATGCCACCGGCAGCGGTGCAAATTGCCCGTGTTTCGGTCGAGCCTTTCAAAGAAAAATCCAATTATGTAGGTACACTCAAGTCTAGGAAGTCGGTCACCCTGCTGCCAAATATCGAAGGGCACGTCACTGAGATCAGGGCCACCTCCGGGCAGTTCGTACCGGCCGGGGCGACAATCATGCGCATCGACTCGCGCATGCAAACCGCTCAAACGGATGCCTACGGCGCCGCCGCCGACTCGGTAAAATCGGACCTGGCCACAGCCAGAGCCACTCTCTCATCGATGCAAAGCACCTTAAAAAGCCGCCAGGCCAACCTCGAATATACAAAAATGCAGCATGCTCGCTACCAGCAATTGAGCCTGGAAGGCGCAGTATCGCAGTCCGAGGCTGACAACTGGAAAAACAGCTATACAGCCGCTCAGGCCGATAAGGAAGTGACTCAGCAGCAAATAGAAGCGCAAAAGATGACCGTTCAAAAAATGGAACGCAATCACCAACAGGCCGTGGCAAATTTTCGCGCCCAGAAAGATCAACTGAGCTACTACGAAATCACCGCCCCCTTCGCCGGTGTCGTCGGCGATATCCCTGTCAAAGTAGGGGATCATGTCACGTCCTCTACTCAGCTCACGACTCTGACCGAAAATCATCCCCTCGAAGTCTACATCTCGCTACCGGCTGAAAAGGCAGTCGACGTGCGCCCCGGCATGCACATCGCCCTGACCTCGACCGATGGCAGGCAATACGGAGACAGCACCGTCACCTTCATTTCACCAACAGTCGATGCCAACAGCCAGACAGTTTTGATTAAGAGTCTTTTTCAAAACAGCAAAAGCGAACTGCGCGCCGATCAGACGATCACAGCCCAGGTGGTCTGGCATGTCCATGACGGCATCAGCATCCCGACCAAGGCCGTCACACAAGCAGCTGGTAAATACTTTGTCTTCGTCGCCCAGGAAACGCCCGCCAAAAAGCTGGTGGCAAAGCAAGCCGAGATTGAAGTCTATGAAATCGACGGCGATAAATATCAGGTGAAGAGTGGCCTCAAGCCGGGCGATCGTATCGTCACGACCGGCATCCAACGTCTCGGCGACGGTGCTCCGATCGAGCAAAAATCGGATCTGGCCGGCAAGCCAGAGGCAGCCAACAGCCACTAAAGCCAATTTCCAGATCAAAATCCAATACCAGGAAACGAGCCGCCTATGTTTGTCAATTTCTTTATCAGCCGCCCGATCTTCGCCTCAGTCTGCTCTCTAATGATCGTCATCGCCGGTATCGTCTCCATCCCCAACCTCTCGATCGCTCAATATCCGGCGATTGTGCCGCCCCAGGTCAAAATCTCCTCGACCTATACAGGCGCCAGCGCCGCCGCCGTCGAATCGAGCGTCACCAACATCCTCGAACAGCAAATCAACGGCGTCAAAGGGATGAAATACATCACTTCGACGAGCGGCAACGATGGTGTGAGCACGATCAACGCCACCTTTGATCTGGAGCGCGATATAGACGCCGCCGCGGTCGACGTGCAAAACAGGGTCGGCTCGGTGCAGGGCCGTCTGCCCGATGAAGTAAAAAAAACCGGCGTCACGGTCGACAAAGTCTCGACGACAATTATCTTTGCCTCAGCTCTCACCTCGGACCGTCATGATGCCCTTTATTTAAGCAACTACGCCGACCTCTATTTCAAGGACGCCCTCAAGCGCGTGCGCGGAGTAGGAGACGTCACCATCTTTGGCGAGCGCAAATATTCGATGCGAGTCTGGCTCGATCCGACCAAGCTGAACAACCGCAAGATAACGACAGCCGACGTCACCAATGCCCTGGCCGACCAGAACATCCAGGTGGCGAGCGGCTCGATTGGCAAGGCGCCTTATCCGACCGGACAATCTTTTGAAATCAATACCCGCGTCGTCGGTCGCCTCAAAACCGCCGATGAATTTGCCAATGTAATCATCAAAAACGCACCGAACGGCGCCGTCATTAAAATCAAGGATGTCGGCCGCGTCGAGCTCGGCGCCGAAAACTACGGGACTTTCTTGCGCTATAAGGGGCTGAATGCCGTCGGCATCGCCATCTATCAACTCCCCGGTGCAAACGCCCTCGATGTCGCCCGTGATTGTAAAGCCGAGCTGAAAAAACTAACGCGCAATTTGCCCCCGGGCATGAAATGCGAAATCGCCTTCGACACCACGCTTGCCGTCGACGAATCCATTCACGAAGTAGTGAAGACTCTAGCGGAAGCGATTTTGCTTGTCGTCGCCGTCATCTTCCTCTTCCTGCAGAGCTGGCGCACCACACTCATTCCGGCTATCACCATCCCCGTTTCATTGATCGGCACTTTTGCGGCGATGAAAGTGATGGACTTTTCAATCAATACGCTCACCCTCTTCGGTATCACTCTCGCCACCGGTCTCGTCGTCGACGACGCCATCGTCGTCATCGAAAACATCGCCCGCCTGATCGAAGAGAAAGGCCTGAACGCCGTCGAAGCGGCGCGCGAAGGTATGAAGGAAGTGACCAGCGCCGTCATCGCCACCACCCTTGTGCTGGCAGCGGTATTCGTGCCGGTCGCCTTTTTCCCCGGCACTACCGGTCAGCTCTACAGACAATTTGCTCTCACTCTCGCCATATCGGTAGCGATTTCGGCCTTCAACGCCCTGACGCTTACACCGGCGCTGGCGGCCCTTTTGCTCAAACAAGAGCACGCCTCCGATAACTGGATCTTCAATAGAATCAACTGGTTCCTGGACGGCATCCGTTCGATCTTCGACTGCATCCTGCACGTCCTGCTCAAGTTCAAACCAGCCGTAGTGATCGCCTTTGTCGCGTCGCTCGCCCTGACAGCCTTCCTTTACTTGAAACTGCCGACCGGCTTCCTGCCCGATGAAGACGTCGGCTATTTCATGATCATCGTCCAGTGCCCCGAGGGCGTCTCCCTCGATTACACAAGCAAAGTCGTCGCCAAAGTCGAAAACATTGTCAGCAAAGTGCCCGAATTGCAGGGTGTCTTTGCCGTTGGCGGCTTCGGCTTCAATGGCAACAGCTCGAGCAGCGCCATCGTCTTTTGCACACTCAAACCGTGGGATGCGCGCAAGAAAGACAATCAATCGGCCAACGCTCTGATCAATAGTTTGCGCGGGCCGCTAATGGGCATCGAAGAAGCCTTCTGCATCCCCTTCAACCCGCCCCCGATTCAGGGTCTGGGCAATTTCGGCGGCTTCGCCTTCGAGTTGGAAAATACCCAGCGCACCTCCCTCGAAGAATTCTCGGCAGCCACCGACGTTTTCCTGGCCGAAGCACGCAAGAGTCCACTACTGACAGGCATCCAGACGACATTCCGAATAAACTCGCCGCAGCTCGTGATCAATGTCGATCGCGACAAGGCCGAATCAATAGGCGTCAAAATCGGCGATATTTTCAACACATTGCAGGTCTTCATCGGCTCGCTCTATGTCAACGATTTCGACTATCTGGACCGCGCCTACCGCGTCTATGTCCAGGCCGATTCGCAATTTCGCAGCAATCCACGCGACATCAATCAACTCTATGTGCGCACCCTGGCCGGCAATATGGTGCCGATGAACAATCTGGTCAGCATGAAAAACACGACATCGCCGCCGATTATCTCGCACTACAATCTCTTCAAGTCGATTGAAGTGAACGGTGCGCCCTCGCCGGGGATAAGCTCCGGTCAGGCAATCACCGAGATGGAAGCGATTGCGGCGCGCGTACTGCCCAAGGGCATGAGCTTCGAATGGACCGGCATCTCGCTCGAAGAAATCCAGTCGGGCAACCTCGCCCTGCTCATCTTCGCCCTCGGCCTACTCTTCGTCTTTCTCGTGCTGGCCGCTCAGTACGAGAGCCTGCTTGATCCGCTGATCATCCTTTTTGCCGTGCCTCTGGCCATTCTCGGAGCGCTCGGAGCGCAGATGCTGCGTGGCTTGCAAAACGATGTCTTCTGTCAGATCGGTCTTGTCATGTTGATCGGACTGGCCAGCAAAAACTCGATTTTAATCGTCGAATTTGCCAACCAGCTCCACAATAAAGGTCTCTCCTATCAAAAAGCCGTAGTAGACGCGGCTCTGATTCGCCTGCGCCCGATTTTAATGACCTCCCTCGCCTTTATCTTCGGCATCCTGCCCCTGGCCATGGCCGAGGGCGCAGGCGCCAACAGCAGGCACTCCCTGGGCACCACCGTCCTCGGTGGCATGATCGTCTCCACTATTCTCAGCCTCTATGTCGTGCCGGTGCTCTATCTGGTTTTTAACGGCATCAAGAGCAAGCTGACAAAAAAGAAAGACGCGATCGCATTACCGGAGCTTGAGGGCGGCGAAAAAAGCGGCGGCGGCACTGAAGATCATCAGGGCGAAAGGGCTTTGCGCTCGTAAATTTCGAGCGGCAGCATATCCGGATCGCGAAAAAAGGTGAAGCGCTTGTTGGTATATTCGTCGACGCGAATGTCTTCGGCCTCCACCCCGGCGGCGCGCAGGGCGGCCAGTACGGCGGCCACATCCTCTACTTCGAAGGCGAGATGACGCAAGCCGCAGGCTTCCGGTCCGCTCAAGCGCTCCGGAGTGGCCGGGAAAGAAAATAGTTCAATCTGGCTGTGCGAGCCGACTTGCAGGTCGAGTTTGTAAGATTTTCGCTCGGCCCGGTAGACCTCCTGAAGGATTTTAAAACCGAGAGTCTCGGTGTAGAAGCGCCTGGAGCGCTGATAATCGGAACAGATGATGGCCACATGATGTATTTTACAATTGCTGAGCACGGAAGCGAAAAACTCCTTTTTTAATGCAGAGGCGCGAAGAGCTCCTTGGGGGCGTTTTTGGGCGGATGATCATAACAGATGTTGATACCTGGGATGAGCGCGCGCAGCTTTTTCTCGTCCTCGATCAGAGGTGCAGCCACGGTCAAGGTGAGCGAGTAGAGTGGCAGCCCCTTGAGTACAAAGATACCTTTGAGTGTCACGGCAGTGCGCCGCACATCGAGGGCAATCAGCTTTTTGCAGACACGCAAGGCAGGCATGCCACGATCACTGATTCCCTTATTGTCGGTCATCTGGATCTGGTTAATCTCGGGAAAAGCGGCCAGGCAGCCAAGGTCGCCATCGCTGATAGCGGCGGCACTGAGGTGCAAAAACGTCAGATGCGGAGCGTGCAGTTTGGCCAGATCGGCAAAAGCGCGATGGTCGAGCGTATTGAAACCGATGTCGAGGAATTGCAATTTGTTGAGCTTGCGCAGGCAGTCGAGAGTCAGCCCATGAAGCATCGTGTGAGAGATATCGAGATAACCCAGATTGCCCAGGGCGGCCAGGTTTACCAGACCTTTATCGGAAAGGTCGGTCCCGTGAAAATCAGCGTATTTCAAGCCTGTCAGATGTTTCATGTGTGCAATCTGCTCATCGCCCATGGTAGTGCGATCGAGGACGATAGCGGCCAGCGCGTCCGCCGGCAAAGCGTCGAGACACTGGCTGCGATCGGTCAATGTATCGGCGGCAATTAGCATAATCGGCTTACCGACCGGCACTCTCACAAGGCCTCGAGCCTCGCCGAGCGGCCGTCCGCCCAAGTGCCTGTTGGTCAGCGAAAAATTATCATCAAGAAGGACGAGGCGCCCGACACTGACATCGGCAGGGAAGGTCAGCAGTCGGCCCGGCCCATTTGATTTGAGCGATGCTGCCGCATGATTGCCGGCCCGGTCTACAGGTGTCCGGGTCGCGGCAGCTTTGTCGGGCGCAGCCGGAGACGGCCCTGTGCCTGACCAGAGAGCACCCAGGCAAGAGCAGAGAGCGCCACCATATACAATGGCAGACCAGGGACTTCTGCGCCGGCAACGCGGGGAGCTTTTGTTCATCTCTCTAGGATAACCTCCCCGATGTCAAAATCGGCGGGCTGATAACATTGTTGCTAATCATCGACAAGTCCGGACGAAACGGGAGGATAGTCCTCTTGCTGGGCATTAAGATTGTACCGTTGTTGGTTAGTTCCCAGAAGGTAGTCATGAACGAAAAGTCAGTGGACAAAAAGTTAGTCATTGAGCTTTTCGTCATTAGCGCCGCATCCCTGTATTTCGAACTGGCCATGATCCGCTGGCTTTCCTCCGAGATACGCATCTTCGCTTATTTTAAAAATATTCCCCTGATGGCCTGTTTATTTGGCCTCGGTCTGGGTATGGCCATGTCGCGCAGCAAGCGTGATCTTTTCAAATGGTTTCCGGTCGGCCTCTGCATATTGATTGCGATCATCTGCGTGGCTGGTCATACGATCGGCAACCCTTACTTCGACCTTACCCACGTCACTTTCATCAATCCGCTGGAAAATTATCTGATCGGCAATTTCGGCGATGGCAAAACTCACACCGAGATAGTCTACCGCGTCATCTTTTTCATGAAAGGACTGACGGTCCTGGTCGGTGTCTTTTATCTAATCGTCTGGACATTCAGCGGCCTCGGTCAGAAGATCGGCCAGCTCTTCGAAAAATTCGATTCGCTAAAAGCCTACAGTATCAATGTCTTCGCCAGTCTCGCCGGCATCTTGTTATTTACAATCGTCTCTTACTGCAGCCTGACGCCACCAGTCTGGTTGCTTATCGGCATTTTGCCGATGTTCGCCTTCTATCGCAAGCCTCGGCAGATAGGCGCCCTGGTCGGCGCCCTGGTCATCGCCTTCGCGCTCAATATGCCGAACGTCCGCTGGTCGCCCTACTACCGTATCAGCGTCACCGATGCCATGCTCGACGCCGACGGCAGCTATCCGGCTTTCAAATACGGCTCCAATATCAATGTCAATTATGACACCATAGAAGGTGCCTACGACAATCGTCCGGAAGTCCTGGCCAAGCTCTCTCCGAAACAAAAAGCGAAGACAGCCGACTATTACGACACCCCCTATATCGCCCTCGGAGACAAGCCGCGCAGCGTACTGGTCTTAGCAGCCGGTACGGGCAATGACGTAGCCGCCGCCCTCAGACACGGCGCAGATGATGTCGATTGCGTCGAAATCGATCCTTATATCGCCAATCTCGGCAAAGAAATCCACCCGGAAAATCCATATAACGATCCGCGCGTCCACATCATCGTCGACGACGCCCGCGCCTATCTCAGACGCTGTCAGAAGCATTACGACCTGATCGTCTTTGCCTATCTGGACAGCCACAGCGCCTTTAGCTCGATGTCGTCGATACGCCTGGACAATTACGTCTACACCAGAGAATGCTTCCACGACGCTTCCCGCCTGCTCAAGCCAAAAGGCGTCATGTCGGTAATCTTTTATTATCTGACCTGGTGGCAACTGGCCCGCATCTATCACTCGGTCGAGCAGGGCTACGGCGGCCAACCCCTCGGTGTTTATTCGGCGTCGGATAACGGCCCCACCTTACTCGTCGGACCCGGCGTCGATCCCGTCGCAGTCAAAGCAAGCGGGCTGAAAATGTTCGACCTGGCCGACGCCGCCAAGAGTTTCAACTTCGATATCAATGAATGGAAAGACGTCAACGCTACAACCGATGACTGGCCATACGTCTTCCTGCGCAGCCCGGGTGTCACCTGGAACTACGCCTTCGGACTCTTCTTCACTCTCATCCTCGGCTTCGGCCTGGTACGCAAGGCCTTCGGCAGCTTCACCTCCAATGTCTCCGGCCGTCTGATGTTTTTCCTCGGTGCAGCCTTCATGCTGATCGAAACGAAAAGCGTCACTCAGATGGGCCTACTCGCAGGCACCACCTGGGTAGTCAACTCCTGCGTAATCAGCGGCGTCCTGCTAATGATCCTCGCCGCCAATCTAATTCAAATCAAATACAGATTCAAAAATCTCAATATTCTTTTCGGTCTTCTTTTCGTTTCGATCATCGCCAATTATTTCTTCGACCTGAACATTTTGAACGGCATGCCGACGATGATGAGCATCGCCACAGGCTCACTCATACTCTCATCGCCACTACTTTTTGCCGCCATGATCTTCGCCATATCGTTTAGTCGCGTCGCCGACCCGAGCAAGGCCCTGGGCATGAACCTGCTTGGCACTCTCGTCGGCGGTGCTTTCGAATATCTATCGATGATGCTCGGCGTCAAAGCGCTCAACTTAATAGCTCTTATACTCTACGGGCTGGCTTTTCATTATGCGCGTAAACTGAATAGTATGCCGCCCGAGAGCCGCCTTGAAGCAATGGGCGAAAATGCGGAGGCCGCAGTAAAAACGGAAGGCGATGCAGGAGATGCATGATGCAGAAAATTGCTGAAACAGCAGATTTGAAGAAGTTGACCGAAGCTGCTCTCCATTTCGAATACACAAAAGCCGCCGATCCGATTGGCTCAGGAGCAATAAGTCCGGTCCCTTATGCCGAATTTTCCGGGCAATTGCATCAAGAAAATGCCACAGCCCTGATCCCGCTCGACATGAGCGAGGCGCTCGGCTGCCCTGGTCCGGCCACCAGTCCCGCTCTCTGTGCCAATTTCGTACACATTCTGCCAAACGAAAGTCTGATCACGCATTTCAACGCCACATCTGTCCTCATCTACGTCATGCGCGGCAGCGGTATCACACAATTTGAAGGGCAGGAAATCCCCTGGCAAACAGGTGATTTTGTCGTGCTACCCGTGGGCGAAGCGGGCTGTAGGGCCACCCATCAGGCCAGAGAAGACAGTGCCTTTTATCTTGTCCACGACGAGCCTCTGCTGCGCTACCTGGGCGCAGAAGCAAAAAAGGCGCAATTTCAGCCGACCCTTTATACATCGGCGCAGTCGCTCAAAAAACTGGCCGAAGTCGAGCACGATGCCGATGCGGTCAATCGCAGTCGGGTCAGCGTCCTGCTCGCCAATAAAGACATGGATCAGACGCTCACGGTCACCCACACGCTCTGGGCCATGCTTGGCGTCTTGCCTCCGGGCACGGTGCAGTTGCCCCATCGCCATCAATCGGTGGCCCTCGACCTCATCCTCGACTGCCAGCCCGGCTGCTATTCACTGGTTGGCCCCAGACTCGACGAAAAAGGCGCCATTATCGATCCGAAAAGGGTAGATTGGAAGCCATACTCTGCCTTTGTCACGCCGCCTGGTCACTGGCACGCGCACTACAACGAATCGGGCCAGAAAGCTCACCTTATCCCGATGCAGGACGCCGGCCTGCAGACTTATTTAAGATCGCTCGATATCAAATTTGTTTTGCCGAAAAAGGTTGATTGATAATCGCTATTTTGCCCCAAGCGGCAGGGTAAACCAGAAGATACTGCCCTGGCCAGGCTCACTCTCGACGCCGACCTGACCGCCATGGGTCTCGACTATTAATTTGCAAATAGCCAGACCGAGGCCGAAACCCTGCGATTGCTTGCCGCTTTTGGTCTGATAGAAGCGCTCGAAGAGGCGCTGCCTTTGTTCGGCCGACACACCCGGCCCCTGATCCCGGACCGAAATACAGAGCATTTTTCTGTTGCGTGGATCGATTTGATCGCTGATTTCTATTTGCGATTGCTTCGGACTAAATTTGATCGCGTTAGATAAATAGTTGATCAGCACTTGCTGGCAGCGAGCCGGATCGGCGTGGAGCGCGACATCAGAACAGTTGTTAAAAATAGCGATCTCACGGCGTAAAGCGAGACCGGCGACAGTCTCGATCGCTTCATCGGCCAATTTGCGGGAGGTAAAATTGCTGCAATCGATCTCGAGCTTGCCCGCTTCCAGCTTGTCGATGGTTAGCAAGTCGTTGACGAGACCGACGAGAAGCGCGATGTTATGTTTGACACCGAGGATGTGCTTCTGTACTGGTGGCGCTGGCAGTGGCACTTTGTCGCTGGTGAGAATTTCCAGTGATATTTGCGAAGACATCAGAGGCGAGCGCAAATCATGAGCGACCATCTGCATTACTTGCTCGCGGTGATCGGCGGCGCGTCGAAGTTCTGCCGATGCTTCGTGCAGAACGCCGTCGAGGTAAGCGAGCTCGTCTCCACCGCCGACATGCCCGGGCAGAGGCAGCCCGCTCGGCAGGAGCCGGGCATTACCAACCAGTAAATTGAGGCGGCTGGTGATGTCGCGCAAAAACAGAATGAGAAGGAGAGCGACAAAAATCAAGTTGCCGACATTGGCCCAGAAAATTATTTCTTTTACTTGCCGGCGCGAGGCCTCTTCCCGAGCTCGGATCGCGATCAGGCGTTTCTTTTGCTCGGCCATTACCCGGGTGACGATCTGACTTTTGACAAAGGCCTGGCGGATCATCGAGCGCAGACCTTTGATATTAGTGACGGCCTGATCATAGCTGGCGCCGCCTTCCGGAGCGCCAACCGCCGTCAATTGCGAAAATTCCGAATTGGCCAGCTTCCTGAACTCAGCAACGGCGGCCTGCCCTTCCGGATCGCCTGCGGTGAGGCGGTCGATGATTTCCAGCTCGCGATTGAATTGCTGAAAGAGCTCTTTCCCGGCGGTCAGATAACCCACCGCTCCGGTCACTGAATAACTTGCTATCGCGCCGCCGGCGTTGGCAAAAAGTATTGTGATCGTGTTGATATGGTCGATGATTTCGCTTTGCTGACGCTCGACGGCGGCCATCGCTTCAGCTCGCAAGACAAGCTGATAAAGCATGACGTTGAAGCCAATCTCGAGCAAGACCGGCAGCAGCACCACGGCCAGGACCTTGTGCAAAATTTGCGGATGCAGGCGCTTCAGTTGTGAGAGGGGATTTTCCACGATATAGGTAATATGCCCAGTGACCGCTATCACCACAGGCGGTATTAGTGCCAAAAAATTTTGCCGGTTTATCGGACAGGCCGCCCCGAGTCCGATAATTAAGCGCCGGCAAAAGATCAGAGATGGTGGCACTTCTCAGGGCCCAAGCCGTTGGCAAGAGGCGCTGTGCATGGTATAAAAGTCATGTTGGAAAAGGCCCCCGGTACCTTAAACACGATGGCAAAATTACTCCTGGTTGAAGACGATAGCGAGCTGGCCGAGCGCCTGGTCGATTGGTTCACCCTTGAGGGTCATTCGCCCGAATGCGTGACAACCGGCGAAGATGCTCTGCAAATGCTGGAGGGCTACACCTTCGACGTGATCATCCTCGACTGGGGCTTGCCCGGCATCACCGGTCTGATGGTCTGCCAGCGCTATCGCAAGAGCGGCGGCAAGGCGCCCGTGCTTTTCCTCACCGGCAAAGGCGACATCGACAGCAAGGAAGCCGGGCTCGATGCCGGCGGCGATGATTATCTGGTCAAACCCTTCGACGTGCGCGAGCTGTCCGCCCGGGTAAAGAGTCTACTGCGCCGACCGGCCGGCTTGTTGCCGACAGGCCTCAAGTTGAGAGATATGGAGCTCGAGCTCGAAACCCGCACAGTCAAGGTCGGTGGCAAAAGCGTGCATCTCATGCCCAAGCAAAGCGCCCTGTTAGAATTTTTGATGCGTCACCCAAACCGGCCCTTCTGCGCCAAGGCGCTCCTCGAAGCGGTCTGGCCCTCGGAAAGCGACGCTTCCGAAGATACGGTGCGGACCTGCGTCAAAACGCTCCGCCGCCAGCTCGAGACGGTAGGTAAAGAAGACATCGTCAAAACCATTCTCGGTTCCGGCTATTTGATCGAAAGCGACAGCGCCGCCGTCCGCTCCTGATTGTCCGCGCCCGATTGACCTCAGCGAGAGCTTAAGACAAAGAGAACCGGCACCGACCGGGCACCGATTCTCCGCGAATTTAACTGATACCGCTAGCGGTATCACAACAATTAGACCTGACTATTGCCAGAAACGGCGGTGGTGACGATGACGATGACACATGCCCATACCGTTGTTGTTATTGAACATGCCCATGCCATTGCCGAACATGCCATTGTTGCCGTAGCCGCTGTTGCCGTAGCCATTGTTGTAATTGTTAAAACCAGCGCCATTATTGCCGGGAATGAAACGGGAGAAATTGCTGGCTAGACCACCGTAGCCATTGCCGTAGCCATTGTTATAGTTATTGCCATATCCAAAGTTACCGAAGCCCGGAAAGCTCCATGCCGCTGGAGATGCTACCGCCGTCGCCACTGCCAGAGCGAGGAATAATTTGGGAGCGTTCATATCTTGCCTACCTTATGATGATATCGAAGCCAATGGTATTATATTTAGTGTCACAGCAAAGCCTCAGTCTCACCAGGTGACCGGGCTGTAGAGTGAGCACTGCCGCCAACTAATCAATTATTCGTTCGTCTTGAGAAAGGACTTTCTTCCGTCTAGCTTTCCTGCTGTCTTACTTTCTTCGCGAGCTGGTATATTGATACTAAACTCTAATACCGTGAGCCTAGTGTGAGGAAGCGATGAAAATTTTCGATCGTCGACAGGTCAACAAGGAAGCATTTTTTTCCCCGCTGACAATGGCCATTGCTCTGGTGTTTTTGCAAACCAATTTAGTCTCTCTGCCTGTCCATGCCGCTTCCAGCCATACAAAAAAAGCTGTGCCTGTGGTCGGAAGCACACCAGCTGTAGCGCTCGACTCAGCATCGCTGATCAAAATCATCCAGAGCGCCCATATCCTCGCCCCGGAATATCCAATCAACGCCGGCCTTGACAACAACGAAGCGCTAATCTTGACCGTGCGCCACCCCAATGCCACCGATCAGGATTGCAAAATAGACGCGGTCCTCGTGGCCAAATCTATTATGGATGCCTATCCCAAACAAATCATCCGCGTCAAACTCCTGCTCAGCGACGCCCGTTCCGAAAACATGCATGAGGTGGCAGTCACCGCCGGTGACGTGCGCGCCTATGCCACTGGCACAATCAGCAAAGATGAACTGCTCTCTTCGCTTGAAATTACGCGCGTCAGTAACAGCCATACCGAAAAGGCAGCAACGGTCTCGCTAAACAATGATAATGGACCGGTCAATGTGCCGCCCGGAGTCTATAAATACGAGCGTCAGATGCTCACCGGGCGCATCGAATATTTGAAAGCGAGGGGGACTGGTACCAAGCCTTTTGAAGAAATGATGGACAAAATTGAAGCGGACATCAAACAGGGCCCGGGAGCGGTGCCGATTCAGAATATTCAAGAGGCCTTGAAAGACTTAAATACACGCTTGAACGAACAGGAGCAGGCCGTCCAGCAGGCTCAAGACATAGCCAGCGGCAAGAAAAACGCGCACTTCGGCAAAAATCGCCCCTTTGCCGGCAACGGCGATCGCGAGACGAGATTTAATGCCATCCGCGCCCGCTACAATCAAGCGCAGGGCCAGAGCAATGCCGGCGGCACTGGCAACCAGCCGGACGACGGCGCCGCTGCCAAAAACAAAGGTATCGCTGGTCGCATTTTGTTGCGCATCCGCGAAATGCAGAGCCAGGGGCAAGATGTGAGTGCCGCCAGGAACACTCTTGGTGAAATACGCAGGCTGCGCCAGAGTGGCCAAACGGACCAGGCCAATACACTGGCCAACACCCTCGCCAAGAGCCTGGGCATCAATCCCTGATTGCCTGCCGGACATGTCCATTTTTCAACGATAAAAATATTTCCCACCCTCACACCGCCTTCACGCTGGCGAGGGAAACTAAAGGTGTGCGAGAGCAAAACCTTCTAGTTTTTCCCCGATTCCCTTCCAACCAAAATGATTGAGCCGAAGGTCTCCGAGCCTTCGGCTCTGTCATTTGCATATACAATAATCGTAAGAGGCCAAATCAGGTCGGGCCGCTTTTCCAGAGAGTAACCTTGAGCGCAATAAACCGGCCCAGAGACTGGTTTTACCTGGCCATTATCATCGCCATCGCAGTCCTCTTGCGAAGCCCGCTCGTGCCCACAGGCATCACCATAGATGATGCCTGCACAGCCTATGTCGTCGAGGCCGGTGATTGGCCGGACTTGATCAATCGCATCAAGACTATAGAGATGAGTCCACCTCTTTACTTTCTTCTTCTCAAAGGGACGACTACCCTCTTCGGCCTGACGACGCCGGTGCTGGCGCTGACCTCGCTTGTCTTGAGCGTCCTCACCATACCGCTGATCTATTTATTGGGCAGAGCGACCGCCTCGGCAAGAGTCGGCCTCTGTGCCGCTTTTTACGCTGCGATTTCTCTTTTGGCGATCATTTACAGTCACGAGGCGCGCACTTACGCCCTGGCCGGACTACTGACGGCGACGACCCTGTTGCTCTACCTGCCTTTTTTCGACGGCAAGGCGAGCCTGCCCCGCCGGTTGGGCCTGGGAGTCGTTTCGGCCCTGCTTGCCTACACTCACTACACGGCTGTCGCCTATCTGGGTATGATGACGCTAACGGCCTTTATCTATCGCAAAAACGAAAAGAGTCGCTCCTTGCTAGCAATACCACCGATGGTGGCAGGACTGGCTACTCTTTTGCCCTGGTATCCGATCCTGAAATATCACAGCGCGGTGGGCACACCCTGGGCCGATCCCACACCGATAGTGCACTATTTGACGGTCCTGGCCAGCAATACAAGCTCGACGATACCACTGCCGGTGGTATCGTCATATCTACTGCTTACGCTAGTCGCCCCGGCTCTTTTCGGCCTGGCTATTGCCTTGAAGCCATCCGAATCTCTGGCGAAATTCCGTCTGCTTTGCCGCTCACCCAAGCTCTCTACACTGGCCCTGCTATTTTTCTACTCGGCATCGGCTTTTGGCTTCATCACGCCCTACATCTTCGGCTATGTGCGCTACATGTACCCGATCGCCTGCACCGGCTGGGTGCTGATGGCCGTCATCACAATCAACGTTTTGGACCGCTGGAGCGCGGCCCGATTTGCCTCAGCCAAAATCAAGTCGGCGACTGCTCTCCTGCTGGCCTCTCTAGCGATTGCGGCCAGCGCCCTGGAAGTGGCCGGCATGGCCAGGCAAGACAGGTCCGGCCTGCGCCGCCTGGCCCACGATATCAGCCGCTCGAAATTCGAGCACGCCGCCTACATCACCACCCCTGACTTCGTCGGCATCATCCTTGTTTACTATCTCAAGCACGAATGCAATATCGATACGGCCGCTCTGCCCGATATTTTGGGCTTCGCCTATCCGGAAGGGGGTCTACTGCCGCCCAAGCATGAAGGGCGGGCCGCCTGCTGGCAAGACCCGCAATTACTGAGCAAATACAGCGGCCTCATCGATCAGTTAAAAGCGAAAGGAGCGGCCCAGGTCGTCCTGGTGCGCGACACCTACACACCGACCTCGCGCCAGATTCCGACCCGCGAACTGACCGATAAGCTGGAGCTTTTGCTCCATCAAAAGCTGCATCAAGTCGGCGAAACCGAAGATTATAACGGGCATGCCAGCAGTTACCGGGTGACGCGCTTTGCTTTTTAAAAGAGCGGTAAAATAGGACGATGCCAAATCCTGCCGACGACGAAAACCCGACCAGTCAATCTTTCGGCTCTGTCTCCGGCTCGAGCTCGGCTTTCGAGGAAGGGGTCGACCAGGTCGCCTGCACCTACTCTATTGTCACCACCTGCTACAACGAAGCGGCCAACATCGACAATCTGGTCGGCAATCTGCTCGCCTGCTTCGAGCAGCATTTCCCCGGTGAAAGCTTCGAGCTCGTCGTAGTGCTCAACGGTCCTACCGACGAGACGCCCACTCTGGCCCGCGCCCTGGCGGCCAGGCACAGTCAGCTCCGTCTGGTCGAGCTGGCCGTCAATCAGGGCTATGGTGGAGGGATTCGCGCCGGTCTGGCGGCGGCACGCGGTGAATATATCGGCTACGTAGACGGCGACGAACAGGTCCTGGCGCCCGATGTAGCGAGAGTTTTTGCGGCGGCCCGTCAATCAAAATCGGACATTGTCAAAGTGGTGCGGGTCAAACGCGAAGACGGCTTTTCCCGGCTGGTCATTACTTCCGTCTACAACATACTCTTCCGCGTGCTTTTCGGTTTTTTCTGCCTCGATGTGAACGGCAAACCCAAGGTACTCAAGCGCAGCGCCCTGGAAAAACTGGCCCTGACATCGAGAGACTGGTTTATCGATGCGGAATTGATGATTACAGCACACAATGTTGGTATGACTATAGAAGAAATTCCGGTCACTTTTCATCAGCGGGAAGGCGGCACCTCCAACGTGCGCATGTCGACAATATTTGAGTTTTTGCAAAATATGTGGGCCTACAAAAGGCGCCGAAAACGATGAGTACGAGCGGCGCGCCAATGCTGGCTGATTATTACCTGGGCAAAAACATATTGATTACGGGGGCGGGCGGCTTTATCGGCGGTCATCTCACCGCTTATCTGGCCGGCCTCGGGGCGGCCGTAGACGCCACAGTCCACACTGCCGCCGGCGATGACAAAATGCTGACGGGGGCAAAGATTCGCCGCCTGAGACTGGATGTGAGCGATCTGGGCGCGATCAAAGATCTGCTCTCCGAGCGGCGCTATGACCTGATTTTTCACCTGGCCGCCAGACCGGCCGGCGATCGGGGTCAGGAGCAGATGACCGAACAGGCCCGCGTCACCCTGGGCGGCACGGTCAATTTGGCTACGGCAGTCCTGGCCGCCATAAGCAGCAAGCAGAGCGCCCCCTTAGTCGTCCACCTGGGCTCCTCCGAGGAGTATGGAGCGGCCAACACTCCCTTTTTCGAAAATCAGGCCCTGGCGCCGGTATCCCCTTACAGCGCGGCCAAGGCCTCAGCCAGCCAGTTTTTATTGATGGCCCGCACCAGTTTTGGCCTGCCGGTGATTGTGGCGCGCCCCTCCGTGGTCTTTGGACCCGGCCAAAAGAGCGGCATGGTCATCCCCTATTTGTTCGATTGCTACAGCCGCAAAAAAGCGGCCGAGATAAGCCCCGGTGAGCAGACCAGGGACTTCCTCTACATCGACGATTGTGTGGACGGTCTGGCTCGTCTGGGTAGCAGAGCCGAACTGGCAGGTGAATGCTTCAATCTCGGTTGCGGCGAAGAAGTAAAGCTCAAGGACGTGGCCGAGGAAATCGCCAGGCTCTGCGGCTATGAAGGCGACCTCGGGCTTGGTTCAAGACCCTACCGCTGCCCGGAAGTGATGCGCCACCGCCAGTCGGTCGCTAAAGCTCTGGATAAACTCGACTGGCGAGCCGTCGTCGACCTGAAAGAAGGCCTGCAACGCACTCATCAGTGGTGGCAGAGCCGCCGTCCTTCGGAGAGCGCTTAAATGTCCGAAGACAAAGAAGCCAAAATCAGAAAGGCGGAAAAACTACTGCAGGGGCTCTCGCTCGATCCGCGCAGCGGACCTGGGGAAAGCGCCGACGCCGGCGAAAACAGGGGGCAGAATCTACCACTCCCTGTGCCCTTCAAAAAAGAGGAGGCGGAGAAAAGCGATACACCAGCGCCGCCACCACCGCCTTATTTGCTCCTCGAACCACCGCCCGTCGCCCCGGAAGACGAGCACAGCCCGGCCAAAGATCCCCAGGCCTTTCGCCCGGACACCCATGAAGAATCGCACTGGGACTTGCACCCCAGCACTCTCGCCCTGCGCGCTCTCGATTGCTTGAACATCACCGCAGTGATCGCAGCGGCGATAATCTTTCTGGTTGGCTCGGGCACGGTCTTTTATAAGCATCAATTTGTGGCGATGCGGACCGCAGACCGTCTGCAATTTTGCGATTTTGCCAAATATTATGTCTGCGGCAAAATTGCCCTCAGTAAAGAAGCTCACCACGCCTACGATCCGACCGTCCAGACCCATTTCTTACTGCACGACGCCCACGGCGATAAAAAAACAGCGGAAGAATTCATCCACTATCCGCCCATCGATTTTCCGCTCATGGCGCCGCTTGCCGAACAATCGATCGACAAGAGTTTTTATCTTTTCACCCTGCTCGGTCATCTCATTTTTTTTAGCGGCACTTTCCTCCTGGCCAGAGCGACTCTGATCAATCGTGGCCGCGGCAAAATGCTGGTCTATCTACTCTTCTGGCTGGCCGCCTGCGCCTCGGTGCCGATGTGCCGGGCTTTTATGCTCGGCCAGACCAGCCTGATATTGACCGGCCTGACGGCAATCTATATCTGGGCCTTGATCAAAAATCGCTCCCTGCCGGCCGGTATTGCCCTGGCCCTGACGGCGATCAAGCCACAATATTCGATTTTTCTGGTCATACCGGCGCTTGTGCAGCGTCGTTTCAAGCTCTTGTTTTTCACCATCCTGGCGGAAATCGCGCTCCTTTTCGCCGCCTTCAAAACAATCGGCCTGACCAATATCCTCAACTATCCGCAGATAGTCATGCATGCGGAGCAAACCGCTAACCTGGCCGGGGGCTTTGTCTCGGAGATGGTCAATGTGCGCGGCCTTCTAGCGATCAGCATGGCCGACGCCGTCGCCGTCAAAATTGCCGGCGCCGTCGCACTCGCCGCCTGGCTTTGCCTGGCCGTGCTCTGGCTGCGCTATTGCCCGCGCCCCGGTCGCAGCGATGACACGACATTTAAACTATTGCTGACCGCCACGGTAATGTTTTGCCTTACATTCAGCCCGCACACCCATCTCTATGATTGCCTTTTCGTTTCGGTAACCTTTCTCGTCGCCGGTCAAAAGTCGCTGACGGCGGCGGTAAAAAACAGCAACAGCACAAGCAGCTGGGCGACCAGGTCGCTGAGCATCCTCTTTCTACTCTATCCGCTGCTCGGTTGGTTTTTCCTGCTCATGCCGGGGGGCACCGGCGCCTTTCGCACAGCCCCTTTTGCCGTTTATAATATCGCCCTCAGCGCCCTGAGCGTCATCGCGCTGCTCATTCACAAGCCATTCAGCAAGGGCTAACAAGGATATTTCAATGAGGCGGCGGTGCGGCTTTTTCGATCAGGACTTTGTCACCAACTGCGGTGGCGGTGGCGGCGATCGTGCCGACCGGTAATTCCAGACAACTGCGAGCCCCTTTAAAAACTTTGGAAACGGCCCAGGGCTTGATGTTTTCGACTAGGCCAACGACCTGCAAGTCAGGATCGAGAAAAACGGCGTCGATAGCGTAAGCCATCCAGAACATATGGATGCCATTGCACTCGTTTAAATAGAGACCCTGCCCCGGCGGCAAAGTCTTGGTGCCAAGCAGGCCTTTGAAGCGCGTCCAGATATTGTCGGCGTTAAAGGACAGCTCGCACAACACAGTGTTGCGCGAGCTGTTCGTGAACTTGAGATAGCGGTCTTTCAGGTGCCTCAAAATATTTTGGCGACCATTTATTTTGTGCCGGCCATGATCGGACCGACGGCTTGAATAATCGTAACGACGGCGGGACCAAGCATCGGGCAAAGGATCAGAGGCATGACGAAGATCATGATCACCGGAACCATCTTAACCGGTACTTTACCGGCTTCTTCTTCTTTTTTACGCTTCAGTCGGTCACGCAGTGCGTCTGCTTGCTGACGGAGCGGGTAGGAAATGTCCGAACCTTTTGCTTCTGCCGCAATCAGGGCCGATGCCATGTTGATCAATTCATCTACACCGCATCTTTCGCCCATCTCACGCATGGCGTGCGGTACGGATTTGGCGAATACTTTGACGTCGGCAATGAGCTGCTGCAATTCGACCGAGAGAACCGGGCAGGACTGGTGCACTTCTTTAGATACTTTGTCGACGGCGAGCATCAGACCAAGACCGGCTTGAGCGCAGACGATCATCAAGTCCAGGATGATCGGCAGCTCTTTCAATACCTGAGCCTGACGCTGTCTGGTGCGGCCGGCCAGGAAGAAGTTTGGCAAGATCCAGGTCGGGATAGCACCGACGAGACCACCAAGCAGCATGATCGGATTGCTGGCGGCGGCGAGGAAGGTCATCACCAGAACAACGCCTACCATCAAGGTCTTGATACCGATGAAGATAGCCATGTGCTGAGGTGTGCGGTAGTTGGCCATGGTGAGAAGCTGCACGGTGCGCTTATCGGCCAGGGCCGGCATCAGAGAAAGAGCGAACTGACCGGTGAGCTCCGCCAATTTGAGGATGAATGAATCTTTGGGCTTCTCAGCAGCGCTACCTTCCACCTCTTTGCGAGGACGAATACGCACGCCGTAGTTGTCTACGTAAGTACCGAAGACAGGTCTCAGCACAAGCACGCAGCTAGCGACTACGCATGAGAAGACCAAAACTGCTAGGACTGGCATTGGCATGGGAAATAAATTCCTCGAACAATTGAGAGAAGGTGACTACACTTCGAAAGTAACCATTTTACGGAGGACCCAGAAGCCAAAGAGCTCCCAGCACACAAGACCGATCATTACTATCCTAGCAATAGGATGGTTCAAGAAGGGTGTCATGTAAGCGGGTGTCAAGAAGTAAGTCCCAACGGTAATCAAATAAGGCAGACAGCCGATGAATGAGGCCGTTGCTTTACCCTGCGAAGTGAGAGCGTTGAGGAAGTCTCTTAACTTGAATCTTTCACGGATAGCTTCGGCGATTGTCGAAACTACTTCGGCCAGGTTGCCCCCTACGTCCTGGGAGATGAAGATGGCCTGCGTGAGCAGCTTGAAGTCGGGAGCCTTGATGCGGGTGGACATTTCTTGCATAACATCTCTGAACGGTTTGCCCAGTTGCAGAGAAACAAGACCGCGCTTGAACTCGGATTTGATCGGATCTTGTCCGGTGTCGGCAATAACGCGGAAGACTTCCATGACCGGTGAACCGGCTCTGAGAGCAGATACCATCGTCTCCAGAACCTGGGGCAGTTGCTCGGTCATCTTGATCTGCCGTTTTTTGGCAACTTCACCGAGATAGAAAACAAAACCGGCGGCACCAACCGGCAAACCAACGAAGAAGCCGATTGGAGACATTTCAGGAATGCCGCCGACGACAAAACCGATGGCCATGACCACGCCCATGCCGATCGAGGACATGATCCAGTAGCCTTTCATCTTATCGTACTGCGCTTCCATACCGGCAAGGGCGAGGAGGCGGGTCAAATAGTCGGTACGTTGCGTGACGAAAATGCTTTCGTCACCGGAGCGCTCGTGCATTTTTTCGGACATGCGTCTCGAATGCTTGGCCAGACGACCGAGTTGATCGGCGCTATCGCGACGCATCAGGGTCATCAATAGAAGACCGATGATACAGATGGAGCCAAATAATAGGGGGCCGTTCATAGTTGCGAATTCTCACTAATTTTGTAGCGGAAAAGTGATTGTCTCGTGTTTCGAAATAAGAGGGAGTACAAGAAGGACTGCTCGGTCCCAAGGAAAAAATTCAAGGAAAGAGCAGTCCGACAGGTACTCGGAACGAGTTTAACGGAGCCACTCGAGTTTGAACGGTACTGCTTCCTGTTCCAATTGTTCGAGGAACTTGGGAGGCAAACCGGAACCAACGTGGCGGCATTTGAAGAATCCGCGCGGGTCGCGGCCTTCACGCTCGAGGGTGAACATACTGGAGATGGCGATGGTGTCACCTTCCATCCCGGTTATCTCTGAAATTTCGGTACAACGACGTGTACCGTCTTCCAGACGCTTGATCTGCACGATAACCTGAATAGCTGATGCGATCAATTCGCGAGCTGCTTTCTGAGGCATTTCCAGACCGGACATGAGAATCATGTTTTCCAGACGTTTCGTGCAGTCTCTCGGATTGTTGGCGTGGATTGTAGTCATGGACCCAGAGTGACCTGTGTTCATGGCCTGCAACATGTCGAATGCTTCTTCACCGCGGCACTCACCAAGGATGATTCGGTCAGGGCGCATACGGAGACAGTTAATAACCAACATACGCTGTGTGATCTGGCCCTTGCCTTCCGTGTTCGGAGGACGGGTCTCCATGCGCACCCAGTGCTCGTGTTGCAAACGCAATTCGGCGGCGTCTTCAATCGTGATGATGCGTTCTCTCGGGTTGATGTGCGAGGAGAGCGCATTGAGCAGAGTCGTTTTACCGGAACCTGTACCACCAGAGATAATCAGGTTGATACGGCCTTTGACGCAAGCCTTCAGAACTTCCGCCATCTGCACGCTCATGGCGCCTTTTTCTACCAGTTGTCCAAGAGACATGACTGATGTACCGAAACACCGGATGGTGATCGTCGGACCGTCGATGGTGACTGGAGGAATGGTGGCGTTTACACGTGAACCGTTGGGAAGACGGGCGTCAACCATCGGTGAGTTTTCGTCGAGTCTTCTGCCCAGGGGCTGAATGATTTTGTCGATTGTCTGTCTCAAGTGTCTGTCGTTTTCAAAAACAACGTTTGTTTTTTCCAGACGACCATGACGCTCTACGTAGATCGATCCGATGCTGTTGACGCATATGTCGCCTACGCTCGGGTCTCTCAAAAGCGGACCGAGGGGACCAAAACCAAAAACTTCGTCGAGGACGTTTTGCAGAAGGATACCCTTCTCCATCATCGTCAAGGGCGCCGGGTCTGAGTTTACGATTTCTCTGATACGGGCGCGGACTTGCGCTTGAGTATCTTCCGAAATATTGGTCAAACGTGAAGTATCGAGCTCCCTTCTCAGTTGCTCGATGATGAACTTTTCACGTTCTCTGATCAGTTGCTGGTTAGCGGAAAATTTGCCACCAATATCGGTAGCATCTCCACCGCCGCCGCCGCCACCATGGCTGCCACCACCGGATTCGTCACGGGCATCGATGCGCTCGATGTCATTGCGTGACGGTCCTTCGGAAGCTACACCTGTGCCGCCGCCGGGTCTCTGAGGCGCAACACCGGTACCGCCGCCCTGACCGCCGGCCGGTCTGGCCATACCGCTCTGTCCAGGCGCCGGGCCGGAGCCCGGACGAGCGCCGACTGCACTACCTGCAGCCTGCCCCGACAGTCCTGTGTTCTGCTGCTGGGCCGGTACAACACCGCCTTCTTGCCGCTGCCGGACTAACTGTCCCATTAATGAAGATGTCGGTCTCGCCGGAAGATTCTGGTCCTTTCTCTCGTCACCCATTTAGGCTCACCCTACCTTTTATCTCTTTTTGCCGAAGATTGCCGGCAGCTTAAATCCGCTACCTTTGTCTCCGTCTTTTTGTGTCAGTAACAGCTGTTCGCCACCGGCCAGACGTCTGGCGAGGGAGTCAAGCGCTTTGCCCAGTGGTGTGTGACCTGGGGCGATCTGGCCCTGGTTGTTGACCCACTTGGCTGTTTTGGTGTCGTTGGGAATTTCATGGAATACAGGATAGTTGAGGTTTGCGCGACACTCGCTTAATACGTCCTGGGGAAGCCATTCCGAGCGGTTGACGACGAGGAGCAATTTCTCCTGGTTATAGTGCGCTTTGAAGGTGTCCAGACATTTGCGAGCGTTGAGAATGGCAGCCCAGTTGTATTCGGTGATGACGAGTACGTGGTCGGCCAGGTCGAGCGTGGCGATAGCGCGCTCGTCGAGCAAGTTTTTCGGAAGGTCGACAACAGTGAAGCGAAATTCTTGCTTCGATGTATAGAGGATTTCCTGTACCTGCGCAGCGTAGATATCACCGATGTCTTCAAGCTCTGGTGGCGCTGCGAGAATGCTCAGCTTGTCGTCGTAACGAGTCATCAGGTTACGCAGATAAGTGGCGTCAAAATTTGTATGTGAAAAGTCGATGGTGCTAAGCGAGAATGACGGCTCAAGGTTGAGATAGTGAGAGATCATGCCGAACTGCAAATCGAGGTCGACGATGCAAGTCTCACCGTATTTACCAAGATAGCCGGCCAGGTTAGTACAGATGGTCGTAGCACCGATGCCACCAGTGGGACTGAAAATACCAATCACCTTACCTGCGGCGGTGGAAACCGACTCGGACTGGTGCTTGAGCTGGATGCTCTGCACGGCAGCCGGAAGGTCAGTACGCCAGCGTTCTGCGTCGAGGAAGTCCGAGGCCCCGAGTCGATACGCAGTACGTATCAACTCAGGGTCTGGAACCTCGTAACTGACGAAGAAGTAGAGCTGAGGGAAAGTTTCCCGCAACTCAGCCAAGAGAGAGAGACCACGCACAGGTGCGGGGCTGAGCTCGATCCAGACCAATTTTGGATGTAAGCTGCCGATTTGCTCGCGCGCCATACTACCAGAGACGGTGCTAACGAGAGCCAGTGATGGTTGGCTGTGGATCAAATCTTCAATGGTCTGGCGTTTATCCAGACCTGCATCACATACGAGAAGTGTGGTCAGTTTCATAGCTTCAGCTTTCTCCCCCTTTGGCTATAGCCCTGATCTAGGTTTTACCCATTTGATTGGCTATAGTCACTTAGACATTTACCGGATATCGAAACGAATTAGGATTTCGGTACCGAAAGAACGTCTTTCTTACTGCCGGTCCAAATTTCAATTTCGTGTAGAGGCGGCGGCGGTGGAGCCGCTGCGGGCATCATAGGACCACCAGGACCCATCGGCATCGGGCCTGCATCAGGAGCGCCGGGCAGAGGGGGTGGAGGCAAAGCAGACGGAGGCGGAAGGGCCGCCGTGAGATCGCCCTTCGGAGCTGCTGGCTTGACGAAGAGGGAGGTCACATCTACTGTGGCAACCGGTGTATGGTCCTTGTCATTTCTCAAAGTCAGATACATCTTGCTGGCGGTGACTGCCTTGATCAGCTTGTTAGCATCTTCAGGAGACAGCGATACAGTGACTGAGCTGGCCGGTACGGCGGCGGTGCCGCCGGGAGCCTTCTGGTACATCTGACCGACAGCGATCACTTCGACATCGGACAGGATCGGGGCTACTTTGGTGTCGCCACCAGCTCCAACCATGGCAATGATGTCTACGTGAGATTCAGGAGTGACGAAACCAGCTACACCGGAGTTGCTGTCAACGGCGAATGTTACTGCTCTCATACCTTCTTTGAGTCTGGCTTCGAAGCCCAGCGAGATACCCTGCGGAGCAAGGTCATGCTGAGAAACGATTTGACCGGTCTGGATGCCATATTTGGCAACACGACCGGCTGCTAACGAAGCGGAAGTAAGGGCGTCTTGCGGGATTTTGGCCTGCTCGATTTCTTTTTCTTCTAATGCTTCGACTGGAATCGTAGAGCCTTCAGGGATGTCCTTGATGGCATAAACGACTTTACCTTTCGCGCTCATCTTCGCTACTAGGTCTTGCTCTTTCTGCTTCAGCGCTTGTTCTTGTGCCTGTTGGTTACTGGTAACCGTCATGGTAATAAGAACAGCAAGTCCGATAATGAGGACAAGCATCAGTGCTGGAGGCATACGAGAGAGTTGTAGAAATAACGCTCGTAATGGGTTCATTACAATTCCCCTTCTTTCTTGTGAGAAAGATTAACCACTTACTATTAACGCACATCAGCGATACAAGGACAACGCCTGCCCCTGCCCGCACCCAAAAAGTTCATACCCTTTAGTGCGGCAATTTAACCATTGAAGTCTACAGGCAATTAAATCTCTTGGTTTCCGGGCAGGAAGCCAAACCCCTGAGAGTGTCAACTTTTGTATTATCCTGACATCACGAATGGGAACGAGTGGTGGCGCCGATCGTCCTGGACAATGCAGCGGATAAAGGAGGCAATGTTTGCTCTCTGTAAAATTCTTGGCAAGCAGCTATCAGTCAGTCGACATGCCGGTTTCAGAGAGCTTGATAAGGGCGGCCTGTCAGTTATCGGACAGGGGCAAAATAAAATATGCCACCATGTCACGAGGACATGGTCTGATAATCAACCACGAAAGCGGCAGCCTGAGCCTCTAAGAACGGCTCCAGCCAAGGCTTTTCTATTTTTGCACCAGCAAGTCCAGATCAAGAACCGGAAGCGTTCGTCGCTTGTGATGACAGAGCATTCAGCTGCGAAGAAACGGCGTAAAATGCCGACGATATAGCAGGCATCAAAGAGCCACTCGTCAACCCGAATGTCAGTGCCACCAGCAAGCTGACAAAAGCCAATATGGCTCCATATTCGGTGATACCTTGAGCTTCTTCATCCCGCCAGTAATGATTGAACCAAAGCAAAACTCCAGAACACACAAATCCCCCCCAGCGCATAATTTCGGCGCGTTAAAACAAATGGTGGCAAGTGGAAGACCACCTGCCACCATAGTTTTTGTCTAGGAATACCGACTGACCCTATGTGGGACAGAAACTAGCATTCTTCGCGTGGTTACGAACCACCAGAGGCCGACGCAGCAGCCGATGACAAGGCGTTCAACTGGCTGACTACAGCGCTGAATGCCTTGGAAATGGCTGATGACAGGGCACCCTGAGTGATTGAGAATACAACCGCTACGAGGATGGCTACGAACGCCAAGATAGCGCCGTATTCTGTAATACCTTGACCTGACTCGTCATTAATAAACTTGTTAATCGTGTTCATTTATACCTCCAACAACGGATTTGAGGGCTCAATCTTACCTGAGAGATTGGAACCTTTAAAGGTGATTTAAAGGTGATTCAAAGGTTCTTCAGAGAAAACCGCTTTGCCCACAAAAACGCCGGATATGAAATCTTAGTAACTAATAAATCTGAAAAGAGAACTCGTCGCTAGTCTATAAAACCACCTCACTCTTATTGTACTTGTCCGGTTATGCCCTACTACTCTAGTTATCTAACACCCGACTGGAAAATCGATTAAGGAAAAATCTGGTGCTCGGGAGCGCAAATCCAATTCCTTACTTTTCAATTCTAACTTGACAACGCAAACCTGCCTAGTCCCTTTCAGGCACCATTTTGTAAGCCAGGCTACAAAAATGTAGCCACTTGGTCACAGGGGCCTAAAAAAAAAGCAAATTATTTGTCAAACCTCTTTACATGCCACGCAAATTCGGCGCAAAAGCCCCAGTACAGACCATTGCCATGTCAACAGTGCGGCGATAATTGGGCGCGGCCACCGCTTATGCCAATACAATAGAGATAGAAGGGGCAATAGCTTGGCGACCATTGAGAAAAATCCTCCCACCGACTCAAAAGCGGCCAGGCAGGCAGCTTTAAAATATCTGCGCTCGGTTGGCATCAGCGGCGCCGAAAAGGCGAGTCGTGCCTTCCCTTATATAGAAGGTGGCGAAGTATCGCTGGAAGCGACAGCCTGGGCCCTGATCGCTCTGCGTCACGAGCGGGAAATCGCTCTTGCCGGTTTGCAATACCTGGCCCAAAGTCAAAATAGCGCCGACGGCGGCTGGTCGACCAGACCTGGTGCCGGCCGCTCCGACTGGACGAGTGGTCCAGCGCTACTGGCCATGCGTATTTTGCATGACCTTTATCAAAGCGATATCGATGCTGCAAGCAGCAAAGCGCTGAACCGCGGCCTCTCTTATCTGCTCGATAGCCGTGTCGAATTTTACGGTCCGACAGCGCGTCTGGCCTTGCTCTTTTCCAAAGGACCGGCCGGCCTGGAGTATGGCCGGGGCTGGCCCTGGGACCCAAAATGCTTCCACTGGCTCGAGCCCACCGCCTATTGCCTGCTCGCTCTCAAACTGCCGACAACAGCAGCGGGCAATGCCGATCAAAGAGCGATAATCAAATTTGCCGATCGCTTCATCCTTGAACACAGCTGCCGGGACGGCGGCTGGAATCACGGCAATGACCTCAGTCTTGGCGTTTACCTGCCAGCCTATCGCTTGACCACAGCCGAAGCTCTGCTTGCCTTACAAGCTCACGCCGCCGCAGAGAGCGGCCAAGGCGGCGAAGCTCATCTTCAAAATGATCGCCTAAAAAAAATCGCGGCCGGTCTCAATTTTTTGCAAACGCAAACGGAGGAGGATTCGTCGAGCCTCTCTCTGGCAGCCAGTATACTTGCACTCAGCGCTTACGATCGCCCCTTCCAGGCCGAGCTGGCCTATCTATTAAAGAGACAGGCAGACAACGGTAGTTTCGGCCCGACAGTCATGTCCACAGCCCTGGCCGCTATCGCTCTCGAAGCGGATCAGCCTGGAAGCGAACAGGGTCTCGTCCTCAAAACCTCTAAATCGTGAAAGCCAAAAAAAGGCGGCAATAATTGGATAATCCAGACGACCAAAAAAAAGACAACATCGACGACCTGCATGAGCAGCCGCATGACGAGCCGCAAAAATCGCGCCGCCATTTTTTGCAGATGGCCGCAGCCACGACGGCAGCCGTTGGTACAGCAGAGCTTTTGACGGCCTGCGGCGAGAAGCAAACCAAAAACGGCGGCGATCTGACCCGCGAACTCACCGACAAAGTGACGGCCGCCCAGAGAGCGAAGCGTAAAAGCGGCCGTTCGGCGGTGGCGATCATTCCGGTCGATTCCTACGACGAGGATATTTTCGCCCTGATCAAGGCTCAGACCCGCGGCTTCGACTTGCCGGATCTCAAAGGTCAGACCGTAGTGATCAAGCCAAATATGGTCGAATTTCGTCAGGGCAAACCGGTGACGACCAATCCGGCCATGCTTAAAACGGCGATTCGCCTGGCCCAGGACTGGGGTGCGGCAAAAGTAATCGTGGCGGAAGGTCCGGGACACATGCGCGATACCGAATACCTGCTCGATGCTACCGGCCTTGGTGCCGTCTGCAAAGAGATGGATGTGCCTTTTGTCGATCTCAATCTCGACGACATCGAAGAATTTGACAATAAGGATGGCTTCACCGGTCTGAAGCATTTCTATCTGCCTAAAACGATCGCCACGGCTGATGCGGTGATCAGCCTGCCCAAACTAAAAACGCACCACTGGGTAGGCGTCACCTGCACGATGAAAAATCTATTTGGTGTCGTCCCCGGTCGCAAATACGGTTGGCCCAAAAACTTACTGCACATCAGTGGCATCCCTCATTCGATAATCGATCTGCAGCACCTCGTCAAACCTCGCTTCGGTATTGTCGATGCCATCGTCACCATGGAGGGCGACGGTCCGATCAATGGTGTGGCCAAGCATCTTGGCTACGTGGTGTTGGGCGCCGACCTCGCCGCCGTCGATGCCACCTGCGTGCGCATGATGAAAATCTCGCCCCACGACCTACCTTATATACGGTTGGCCGGGCAGGTCGTCGGCAATATCGAAAGCGATCAAATAGACCTGCATGGTCCGGCTCTTGCCACGATCGCCTGCGCCTACGAAATGCCGCGCAGTTTCACCGATAAATCACTGCTTAAGCAAGCAGACCACGAGGGCAGCTAGCTGCAAAAGAGATGAAAAAATTTCTGTCCTGGCTCTACCTACCCGAGGCCTATACGCCAATAATTTCGCGCATGGTTGGCCTCCTCAGCCTGCCAATCGCTGTCGTCATCTGGTTCTGGACACATGCCGGCGTACCGGGTGATCTTTATCCGCAACCTTTCAATGTGCCGGCCTGGCGGATCGGTCATGTCATTTTCGATCTGCCGCTGCCGCCCGAGCCGCTAAATTACATCATTTTCGGCCTCTTCGCCGTGGCCGCCCTGCTTCTTGTCGCCGGCCAAAAATTTCGCATCCTATATATTTATATGGCCGCGGTACTCGCCTACTATGCATCACGCGAATGGTTCGTCTGTTGTTTTTTCTGGGTACTTCTCGACTTCCTCTTCCTGGTGGCATTAAGCACCAGAGCCGGTAGCAGCAAAGATACAAGCGATCAAGCCTCGCCCTGTCGTCGCCTCATTCAACTGGCGCTCGCTACCTGCTATCTCTACAGCGTCTTGCAAAAATATCTCTACCCGGACTTCTGGCTGGGAATTTCCCTCGAGTCCTATTTTCACGATGGCTTTGCCGTCACCCCCTTCTTCCGCGATTTTGTCGTCCAGCATCCCCTGCCGATGAGCGCCTGGCAGGCCTGTGCCGTCCTTGTCACAGTCGGCGAAGCCTTGATCGCCCTTGGTCTCTTCTTCAAAAAAACAAGACTAGCCGCCTGTTTGCTCGGCCTGATTCTGCATGGCGGCATCATCGTCTTGATGGATCCGATCATCACCATTTTCAGCCTCGAGATGTGGAGCGCCTATCTCGCTTTCTTCGACAAAAAATCGGCAGCAGTCGACAGCGCAAAAGCGAGCGATGCCACTGGTGGTGCCCAATGCGCCGCCGCCCATCCGCTAAAAACCGCTTTCAGTGTCGCCTTTATCGCCCTGATGCTGCTCATGCCGGCGCGCATTTACTGGCAAGCCGGACCGCCCAACGACCTGCTTACACTGTTCGACCGCACGCCCTGGACATTCGGCATGTTCCTGATGCGACAAAAAGTGGACAATCTAGAAATCGCCTACGACGATGCCGCCGGCCAGACGCACGAAATGCCTGTCAGCGGACGCATGAAAACGATCTCGAACGACAATGAATTAATAGCTCTGGCCAGATATGTACGGCAAAAAAATCCGCAAGCTGCCGCCATCCGCATTAACGATCAAATTATCGTCAATGAGAGAAGGCGCATCCTCAAGACCCTGATCTGGAACACCCCTTCAAAAGCAGGCAGCTGGCCTGAAATCGCCGTCGCTAGTGCGGGCGATTATTGTCGAGGCGCGGCAAATAGAAATCCTGATTCCGACCGTCATCCTTAAAATCAACTAGCGGTGCATATTTGGCCTTGAGCAGGCGGATAAAATCAGGCTGCCAGTAATTGACCGGACTGAGCAGACAACCATCGCGACTGTTGATCAAAATGGCGCCATAGCGCTTTTCGCTCACCCTCAGCTTGATCTCCTGGATCTGACTGGAATTTTCCGTCCAGACCGAAAAGAAGGTGGACATGTCGACGAATTCAGGCACAGCACCAAGCTCCATGGCCACAACGCTATCTTCGGCCAGGACGAGATCCTTATTAAATTTAGCCTGACTGAGTCTCTCGGCAGCCATTTCCATGCTACCGGCACCGACTTGCATGCTGTTGGTGAGATCGTTGATCACATAAAAACCGGCGCCAAAGGCAACAAATAACGCCAGCAAAAGTCGGCGCCGCATATAGTCGCTGGCCAGAGCCATCAACCAGGCGGCGGCAAACATCGGCACGATCGCCTCACCGACGCTGCCAGCATGTTTGCCCATAGCATAAAGAGCCCCACCGGCGGAAAGGAGCAGCAGGACAAAAGCGAGCACCAGAGCGGCAAAATGCTGGCGATAAGGACCATCGCGCTCCTCACGCCGTTTGAAATAGCCGACTACAAAAATCGGTGCGGCAAAAAGGGCAAAAAATAGAATGATCCCGTCCGGCCCGAGCCAGGAGATGTGTTGATTGAGATCGTGCCAGGCAAAATGCGACTGGGCGGCAAAACGCAGATGGGCCAGGAAACCGCCGCCGCTAGCCTGATTGATCAAAGACAGTGAGGAAAGAATCAAAAAAGCGGCCAGGGACATGAAGGTCAAGGAGAGCCGCCACTGCCGACCGACGATTAAAGCGGCGGCGATGGCCGGCACGACAACGGCTTCACCCTGCTTGGTCAAGACGGCCAGAGTAGTGAGGGTGGCGATCACAATCAGGCGCGGGAAACGAAAAATATTGTCATCCTTGGGCTTGCGCGCCAGGACGAGATATTGCTCGATGGCGAGCAGCATCAGGCAGAGGGCCGGCAGATCGACGCGCGCCTTGAAGGAAAATGACCAGACCGTCCAGAAACAAGCGAGCGTAGTCAATCCAAGGATGCGCGCGAAGCGCGAGCAGCCGCTCAAAGTAAAGATGCGGTAGGCGGTAATCTGAGCGATCACAAAAGCAGCCATGGACAGAGCGCGCAGCGGATAGAGATGAGCACCGGTCAGTTTGAAAAACCAGGAGCCGCAGTAGAAATAAAGCGGCGGATAGGTGACGACACGCCAGGGATGAACGGTGAGGTGTTCGATATCGTAGGGATTGCCACCGCCCCAGAGGACTTGAGCAGCCCAAAGAGCCGGACCTTCTTCTCCCAGGGAAAAAGGCGATTGCATGGCCAAAAACCAGCCCTGATAATAGTAATAGAGCAAAAGAGTGAAGGCCAGACCCAGCAAGAGCCAGAGAAGCCGCTGATCCAGTCTGCGATTGGAAGCCGTCAGCACTTTGTCCCTGGTGTCCTTATACTGGAGTCATCATGTATTATCGCGCCAAATCGGCCTTATAAATGATTTTTGGTCGGGTCGGCACTTTTTTCACCCTTCTTCAAATCGTTGCGTAGATTTTCCACTTGCAGGCGCAGATCACCGACCTGCCCGGTCAATTGCTCCACTTGCTCGGAGAGCCGACTGTTTTCCTGATAGAGTTCTTCTTTTTTATCAGCCAGAGGATCGCGTACGACCTCGAGCAGAGCGCGCCGGGCATCGCGCACCCAGCCGGCCACCTGCTCTTCGCTCCAGTCATTTTGCAAGGCGACCTCTTTGATCTTTTTGCCGCCGCTGAGAATGGCCAGTACAGCCGCTCTCCGCCTCGGCATTTCGGCCAGGGCGGCAACTGCGCCGGGGATACCCGGTTGATGACCGTTCGACCGTTTATAAATCGAATGTCCCTCCACTTTGCCAATCAGTGTATAGCCGCCCATAAAGCGCTCATAAAAGTCGTACCGCGAAAGAATGGCCTCGATCGGACTGTCCTGCACCATGATCAAAACCGGTTTGTTGGTGAGGATGTCGCGGCCGTAGTTTTCGATGACGGTTTCTTCAAGACGGCCGAAGAAGGCCGTGTCGGAGCCGCTTTTTTCACGGGCGTATTCGAGCCAGATCAAAAAGCAATAAAGGTAACGCGAGGCGGAGCGCCGACCGCTCTGCAAAATGGCCGGAAAACCGGGTGCTACGGGCGTACCCAGATGCAAGACATAGTCGCCCGCTCGACTATTCTGGACGAGGCAAAAGAACATCGGAGAGAGATAACTGCGTGGACAGGTGCCGGAATAGCCCAGACCAAGGCGGCTCAGATCGAAACAGTCGTTGTCGCGACTTTCGGCGATGACGGCGCGATCGCCCATGACATTGCCGCAGAGCAGCGCAAAGAAGAGGAGCGCGGCCAAAATCAGACGTCCAGGGACAAAAGAGGCAAAGCGCGAGAAAAGCGCCTGCAGCGCTATCCCCAAACAGACACCATAGATCATGAAAGCAGCGAAGGCCATTGGTAAAAGGCGATAAGTCCAGGATTGACCGCCTTGAAAATAATTGAAAAAAGCACCAAGGCTAAAAAGAACAAGCGGCAACAACCAGCAGCTTTTGCCGCGCAGTAAAAAGGCAAGCAGCAGGGCCGTGATCAAATTGATAAAAGGTTGCACGCCGTAAGCGGTAGAAGCAATCATATGGATCAGACATTTAGCACTCCACTGTCCGCCCACGACGTAGACAGGAATCGCCTGATCGAAAAATATGTGCCGCGCCGCCGACGGCAGGAGCAGGAAGCACAACCCGTAAGCGACAAAAACTGCGAGCACGGCGATATTTTCGGGACGCCAGTAGAGCTTGCGCAGGACCTTCTTGGCCGACAGCAGAAAACCTAGCTCGGCAAGGACGGCGCACAGGATAAATTGCGGCTTGAGAGCCAGGCCGATGCCGGCGAAAACACCGGCCAGTAAAGCTTCTCGGCGACCGACCGCACCGCCCTGCCAGACTATACCGCGGACAATAAAGAAGGGCAGATAGAACAGCATAAAAAGGTGCTCGCGCTGCCCCATGTCTGTATCCAGGCCGACTGTATAGAGGGCGAAGAAAAAGATCATCGTGGCGATAATGACAAACTGGCTGCCGGGCAAAGCACGATTTTTGTAGGCCAGCCAGAGCGCGAAGCCAGAACTGAAGGCATTGAGAGCGAGCACCGTCAGAGCGAAGCAAAGAGCACTGGAGAGGTGCAATACTTTTGCCACTACCACCGGTACCACATTCAGATACATAATCAGAGGTGGATTGAAATCAAAGGCATCGCGGTAGGGTACTTTACCCTGCATGATTAGCTCGGCGATTTCCAGATAGACTGATTGATCGCACCAGACGAGCAAAGGATGATAAAACCAGTAAAACGCACGACCGAAGAAAAGCAGCAAAAAACAGGCGCACAAAAGCAAGGCCGTGGCGCGCCGAAAATTTTTATCGCTCTCGCTTGCTTGCATCAGGGTGTAAGTCTCCGCAAATAGCGCTCGAAATCGTTGGTACCGAAGTATTCGCGCGGCTGTTCATTGCGGCTGACATAGCGACAGGGTTCGCCGCGCACATATTTGTCCTCGAGTTCGACGGCCAGACCGCTGCGTTCGAGCGCGTCGCCAAGGGCACTCTGCACGACGATCAAATTGGCATCGCCACTACCGATATCGGCGCGCAGTCTGCCCAGCATGTAGTCGTAAAAATCCTTGAGCGGCGGTACCAGGACTGCGTGCGCTTTCAGCCATACCAGAAGTCTGAGCGGTCGCGCCCAGAGGAGATAGCCGCGCCGCTCGGCACTCAGACTGAGCAGGGCCGGATAGGCGGCGGCCGGATAATCACAGAGGACAAGGACGGGCTTTTGCCAGACTGTGTTTTTATCGTAGACCGAAAGCAAGTCTTCATAGCCCTGGCCGCGCCCGACCCGGAAGACATAGAGCCTGTCTCGGTCGCAGCCCAGTGAATAGGCGGTCAGTGCGACGACAGCGGCAGCCACAAAAACGATAACTGCCTGGCCCAGGCGCACGACCGCGAGCGATTGTTTTTCCCCCTTCGACAAAAAGAGGCCGCGCAGCGTCCGGCCGAGGAGCAAAAAAGTAAGCGAGGCGATCAGGGTAGTGCCAAAAACGGTCAAGCTGAGATCGCGCGAAAGGCCCTGCCTCTCGACCATATAGATAAGGAAGCCGCTCCAGGCAAGGACAAAGGGGGGTAAGAAAAAAGAATTTTTGCGCTGCAAAAAAAACGTCAAAGCACTGGCCAGGGCAAGGCCATACAAAATGTCGCGACGATCGGGAGAGGATTCGCTCGAGTAAAGGGCCGGGTCGTAAACTTGATAATTGAGCCAGCGCAGAGGCATGGTCCAGTGCCAGTAAGCGTTGCTGACGACCGGCTCGAGCAGAGTCAGACGCAATAGGCAAAGCAAAAGGACGATAAAAAAGCCAAGCATTTCGGGACGCCATAGACGTTTGCCTAGGGCGGCAAGCGGCTGGCCGCCCAGGACGGCGTCAGCGGCCAGTACAACTTCGACTGTGATAAAGACGCCGAGGAAAGGCAGATCCAAAGCAGCGCTCAGGCCGGCCAGAGACCCTATGGCCAGAGCAAGAGGATTTTGGCAGAACAGTCCGCGATAGACAAGCCAGCGCAAAAAGATCCAGGGCGCAAGCGCGAGCACGAGCAAGTGCGGCAGGTCGCCAAAATCGAAGCGCAGGATCAAACTGGCCAGGGCTGTCGAAAACAGCAAGGCCAGCGAAGCGTCTTGAATCTGGGAAGGGAGTAGGGCCGCCGCTGCGTCCTGGCTCGCCACGCTTCTCTCGCGCTCATCGCAACGAAGAAGAACCTGATAGGTCAGAGCGGCCGTCAAACAGAGCGATAGTACAACCAGCAGCCAGACGGCGATATGAGCAAGGTTGTCGGCAAAAACGATGATGCCCACTTTTTCCAGAGCGCTGCGCAGCCAGAGCAAGCCCTGCAGCAAGTCATAGACGACGGGCTGGCTCCAGTCCCAGAAATCGACATAGAGCTTCTGTTCATCGAGTAAAAGGCTGGCCCCGACCAGTCGCATCGCCAGCCAACTCGAAACATCGTTGCGGAAGGAGAGCAGGTCGAAGAGTAGATAAAAAAGCGGCAGGGCTGAAAGAGCCAGACAGGCCAGGACGAATCGTTTGGCAGCATGCGGCTTGGGAAGCTGATCCTGATCAATCATGCTATCGCTCATTCGAAAAAATTCGTCGCTTCTATGCCTTTTTAGCCTGAAGGGCTTTCTTCTGCTCTTCTTCGGTTTTCTCTTCGTGATATTCCATTTCGGTGTTGACGTCCCAGATATTATCCTTGGTTTTCACGCCCTCGATAATATTATCCACAGCCACCATGGCCGTCAGCATCGAGTGATCCTGGTTATTGTATTTGTGCATGCCGTTGCGGCCGACCAGGAAGAGATTATCGAAAGTATCGATATATTTGCGCATATCATCAAAACGGTCGTAGGAGCCAAAATAGCCTGGATAGGTCTTGGGCATGCGAATGACCATGGCATCGAGGACATTTTTCTTCTCGATAATTCCAATCTTGTCGAGCTCGTCGGCGCCCAGCTGCTTGAGCTTTTCATCGGGCCAGGTCCAGAGATCATCACTTTCGTTGCAGAAATATTCCAGGCCCAACCATACCGTATTGGGATCGGCGACCATCCACGAGCCCCAGTTATTGTAAATCTGCAGACGCCCGATCATCACGTCTGATTCCTGGATATAGAGCCAGTTATCGGCAATCAGACGATGACCTTCAGGACTGCTGTCTTTGACCTTCAACTCTTTGACGAGCAGACCGACTTCGATAAAGTCGCGATAAACCAGACCTTCGCTTATCTCCCGGACATCGGCGGGCACCGGCGCATCAAGCTTGCGCACCAACTCTTTGATCGGCATGGTAGAAAAGAAATAATCGCCTTGCAGAGTTTTCTTTTCGCCGGTGACACTATCAATGATGTCCACCGAGGTAATCTGATTGCCGCTGGTCGCCAGGCGCTCGACTTCCTGATTGAGATAAATCTCTCCGCCTTTCTCGACGATCCGACGAGCCACTTCCGCCCACATCGATCCCGTGCCTTTTTTGGGATAGAGAAATTGTTCGACGAGCGATGTTTCGGTATCTTTTTGCCTGAGATCGTTAACCGGTCCAAGGACTTTTTTGGCCGCATGCAAGAGCACTTTCATGATCGAAAGCCCCTTGACCCTCTGAGCGCCCCAGGCGGCGCTGATCTTATTACAAGAAATGCCCCAGACTTTTTCTGTATAGTCTTTGAAAAAAGTGAGATAGAGTTCTCGACCAAAACGGTTGGTAAAAAAGTCTTCCAGGTTGCGCTCGGGTTTGATCGGCAGCAGGGCGCTCTTGATATAACTGAGGCCGATCCTGATCGTACGAGGCAAACCGAGATTGCTGAAAGTCTGGACTTTGAGAGAAATCGGATAATCGAAAAATTTGCGCAGGTAGTAAATGCGCGTCTGGCGCTGCAGGGTAATGAGAATATTTTCTTCGCCCTCAGGATCGCTACTAGCCTGCAGAGGCGTGATGTTGCGCTTGGCGTTATGATAGGTGATTTCGGGACTTTCACCGGGAGCGGCCTGCACCGGCATCATCGTCATCCACCAGTCCATAACTCGATCCGATTTAGAAAAAAAACGATGCGGGCCAATATCGATATGATTGCCCTTGTACTCGATCGTGCGGGACAGACCACCGATTACATCGGACTTTTCGATGATGATTGGTTTGACATCAGAGCGCATCAGGAGCTCGTATGCAGCGGTCAATCCGGCTGGACCAGCACCAACAATAATGGCTACTCTGGACATGCAAAAGTTTCCTTACCTGAAGTTTGAGTCAATTATAGCCTCCCCGGCAGGCACAAGCGCCACAAGCGCTCTAAATACCGACGTGACACCCGAGCGACCGATAAGTATGGAAGTGCAAGAAGCTCTCATGGCATCGGTAGTCTGATTGTGATCGACTTGGTTCCCATGGCAACTTACCACTTTCAGCCAATCTATCCATCTTCTTTTACAAGAGCATGCAAAGTTAACCCAACGATTTGAAAAGAAAGAGAGTTTTTTCTCTTACAATGGGCAACGCTGGGCATAAACAGTACACAACGTACTCACAAGGGGACCCGCGGGTAACCATCAAAAGGCACCCTGCAAAAGGATTTCAATGGGCGAAGTCAGCTCAGCCTCAAAACTAGTCGACCTGCTCGTTCAGGCAGGTTTGCTCAAAGCCGACGAACGCTCCGAAGCTGTAAATATGTCGAAGCAGACCGGTCTCGACATTACAAAATTGCTCACAATGCACGGTTATGTCACCGAGGCCACGATCAAGCTCGGGCAAGAAGCCGTGAGCCTTCTCCAGCAAAAGCAGATCGATAATTTTATCGCCGTCAAGGCACTGGCTAAGGCACTCGAGCGCCACATCGACCTGCAGGCCGCTCTTGAGATTATTTACCAGGACGGCGTGACGCCGGTCAAAGCCATGGCCGCTCCAAGCGTAATGAGCCTGGAAGAGCTGCTTTTCGAGGGAGGCTTCCTCGATCGTTACGACCTCGATCACCATCTTGCTACCGGCCAGGAGACCGGACTTTCCCTCGGTCGCGTTCTCCTGATGCGCAATGCCATCGATCCGGCCATGCTCCTGCGCGTGCTTACCGCACAACTCTACTCCTATCAATCCGTCTTGAAACGCGACGATATCATCGCCGCTCTGCGCATGACGCGACTGAAACTGATCAGCTTCGAAGAAGCGCTGATCCGCATCGGCATACCTCAGCAGATGCCCTCGACGGTGACCAATATACGCCTGGGCGAACTTCTCACCGGCGCAGGCGTGGTGCAAATGACCTCGATGATCGGAGCCCTGGAAGCGACGATTACCCAGACTAAAAAACTGGGGGAGGAGTTGATTGCGCACGGTCAGCTCGATCAGGGCACGCTAGAACTGGCCCTCTCGGTCCAGAATATGGTCGCCCGCGGCAAGCTGAGGCCTGAACACGCCCCGCTCACATTGAAAAGACTGCGCGAGTTGAACAAACGCTGGCCGGACGTCCTGACAGAAGTGGTGATTTCGGCGCTACTTCCCGGAGACGTCCTCGATCTAGAACAACTCCTGCGCTATGCAGGCCCCGTGCCGGAGGAAATACTGGTACGCACCCGCGAGCGCTTTGACCGCAGCGGCCGCATGAGTATTTCCGAATACTGCGCCATGCTCGCCCAGAGTGGCACGATCGATGATTTGCTTTTGAAGTCGGCGGTACGCCTGGTCTATCTACTCAAGCTCAATTTCCTCAGTCCGCAACAAGCGATCATGACCCTGCAACACGCCCGCGCCCGCGGCATCTATGCCGACGAAGCAATTCACGAATTGAGCGGACTCTAAAGACCAGCACCACAGACGGTGAATTCTGAGCCCAGCGCGTTCTAGGTGTGCCAAACATCGTCACCAGCAGAAATAGCCGGCTGAGCGTGACTGAAGATATGACGAATTTGCCAGGCCGCCAGGGCGGCCAGCAAAATATTGATTGCAAGAAAGAGCTCTCCTTCCACCACCCGCGAGGCAGGCATAAAATTGATCGGCCAGCTGAGCAGCGGAAAGAGCAATAGAACGATGCACCACAGACGGTGCGCGAGGGAGAGCACCTCGACAAGCGGCCCCCGTTTGAAAAGCAGGGCGGCGAGGTCGACGGTCGGCAGGGTGAGAGCGGCGGGCACGGCCAGGAGCAAACAGTCGAAATAATGAGTATGGGGACTGACGATGAGCGCCAGCACGAAGGTAAAAGCCAGCAACCAGCGACAGGCTTCTAAATAGATTGGTGATTTGGCAGTCTGACGCAGCAGAGAGCGGGCGACGAGAGTCAGGGGCACGAGCGTAGCCAGGAGCAGTGTGACCGTGACGACCATGGCGGCTTGATGCGGTAGAAAGGCACTGAGGACGCCGCGCACGCTGGCCATGATTTGCGGATTGACACCGACGAAATTACTTGAGGATTCCGCTCCGGCCAGCACATGCGGATAGCCGATGATATTTTCCGGGCCGATAAAAATGGCCGCGCAGGCCATCAAAAGCGACTCAAACAGAAGCAGATATAAAACAAGGGCGCCACGGCCAAGGCCAAAAGCGAGGGCAACAAAGGGCAGCATATACTGCGGCTTGAAAGTACTGAGCGCCAGCATCAGACCGGCAAGCGCATTGCGCTTTTGCATGACGAAAAGCGCAAACAAGGCAAAGATACCAGTCAGCAAAAAAGTCGTCTGACCATGCCAGATTGTCAGATAGAAAGGCAGGCAGGCAATCACTCCGGAAAGAAAAAGCAAGAGCGCCCAACCACGCAAGAAGCCGACCCGTGCCACCAACCAGGCCAGCGCCCCGAGGGCAAAGGCCATCGTCGTCAAACACCAGAGCACATAAGCCTGGTTGTAAGCGAGCTTCCCGAAGGGAATAAGCAGCACATAGAGGAAAGGAACCGACTGGTTATAAAAAATTTTGTCCGGCTTGCAAGGTGCAATAAGCCTGGCCGCCCAGGCATTTTGAATGGCCGGATCGTAAACCTGGTGAGCCTGCGGCGAAAGGGCCAGCTGACCGGCTTGATAAAACTGCGAAAAATCAATGAGCTGATAGTTTTGCGCCGACCTGGACGAATCTGCTGGCGGGGCACAATGAAGATACCAGAGCGGATCTTTCAAAGGCCCGGCCAGATAGATGCCGGAGGCCAGAGCGCTGATGGCGAAGAAGGCCAGCCAGACAGTTAACAACAAGAGCCTTACGGCTTTCATCCAAGGCCTCACACCCGAGCAACAGTCCCCCCATGCTAGCATTGTCCAGCCCTGGAAGGAAATTTAGACTTGGCAGATCAGTCAGACTTGACTAAAGTAAAGCGGTCAAAATTTTTATCGGTCACACTGGTCGCACTTGCAGCCATCACCTGCACCCTGGCCCTGGTCTACTTTTATTTGCGTCCGGAAGCGCCCTGCTACTGGTCGGATTTCAATTCTTACGAGTGGGCGACACGTTTTTCCCTGACTCGCCTGGAAAAAGATCCGCTCTTCTATCCAATCCTTCTGCTCGGCTCGGTCAGCCTGCAACACAACTTGTTTTTTACGGTCGCCTTGCTGCCGGTGATGGCATTGCTGGGAGCGGGACGCCAGGCCTATATCAGCGCGACGGCTCTGACCTATCTCTTACCCCTGGCTTATTTGATCGTGCAGCTGAGCAAAGCTGTCCAAATCTCGCCGACAAAGGGGATCGCCCGTTCCTTACTCGTGGTACTGCTTTTACCGACTATGTGGGCGCCCTGCCTGCGAGGCTATCCGGACTGCGGCGCCGCTTTGACGCTTATGGGGGCCCTACTCCTTTATGTGTCGAAACGCAATTTCAACTCAGCCAAAAGAGGCGCGGCCATAGGCTTTCTACTCGCCCTGACGGTTCTCTTACGACGTTATTTTGCCTTCGCCGGTATGGCGCTCGTAGTGACCATCTTCGTCGACCAGCTGCTCATCCTAAAATCGCGACCCATTCTAAAAGAATCTGACCCAGCCGGCGCAGACATCAATTTCACATTGAAAGCAAAAATGCGCACATTTCTCGCCCTGATTGGAGGCGGTGCCCTGACCATGCTCTGCCTCGGCCTGCCTTTCCTGCTCAATTTGACCAGGCTCAATCTGGGCGCACTCTACGACTCATATCACGTCACACCGCAAACGAGTGTCGCTTATTTCTTCAGCTGTTTCGGTTTGATTACCATTCTCTTTAGCATCAGCGGTTATGCCTTTGCCCTGCGAGCGCGCCGCGTCGCAACCAGCAAAGTGATTTTCGTCATCGCTTTTTTTGTTCTGGCCGAAACGCTCTGGATATGCGGCCCGGGAGAACTCGGCACCCACTACACGCTCTATTTTTCGCCACTCGTGGCACTGGGCATGGTGCTGCTCCTTGATGCAGTCTGCGCAGCCAGTTTCTCCCGCCTGCAAAAATCACTGCTACTTGTGCCACTGTCGCTTTTCCTCTGCCTCAACTTCACCTTCTCGCTGATGCCGGCAAAAATTGCCGACCGCGCAGGCTTACAGCTCTTTCGCCCGGGCATGCTTTCTTATGCCGATCAGGAAGGCAAGGGCGCCGCTCTGCTTTTTAGCGCCGGCTACTCGGCCAACATCCGCGATGACATGCCCGCCCTTCGAGCGATCGTGGCAAATCTTCGCCCCGCCTACGCGTCAGAGTCGACCGCAGCGATCACAAGCGGACAAGCGCCGGAAACAGATAATGATCAGACTAACCCGCTGAGCAGACGCGATCAGGTCTGCGTGATCGCTTCTTCTAACTTGCTCAATAGCGAAGTCTTGCGCAATACCGAAAGATCCATGTACGGCCTCGATCGAGACGTCGTGCCCTGGCTGGAATTGCCCGTCGTGGACAGCAAAGACTCCTATCCCCTGGAGCGGCTGCTGGCCTGTCGCTATGTGATCGTGCCCGCCAGGGCGCTCTACTTTATCCCGCCGGCCGGACAAACGCTACTGGAAGCGGCACTGGCCTGTTTCGACCAGCACTGGCCTCTGGCCGACGATTTCGAAGTGGAGCCTGGCGACTACATGCTGGCCGACGGTGTCAAAGTAAAAATCTTCCAGCGCCGAAGAGCGACCAGTGCACTGACCGCGGCGCTCACTTTGAAAAAGATGCAAGACTACGTAGGCGAAGAGCCCGGCAGCCAGCCCATCTGGACTACAACCGGCCTGCTCAGCCAGATTTGCTATGAGAAAAAACGCGACAGCTGGTTATTCCTGCCAGCTCGCAACGACAGACCATACCTGCTCTACAGCGCCAAACAAGGCCTGCCGAAAAACTTCACCCTGAGCGGCGCACTGAAAACAAACGCCGCCGCTCCCCCGACCAGTCTACGGGCCAGGCAATTCGACGCCGAAGGGAAGGAAATCTCCAGCACAATTCTGGCCAGAGCCGGGGCGAAAAACAAAGCGGCTGCGGTGGCGCCCTTTTCTCAGACTTTGACAAATAAAGAAGCAACGTTTCTGGTGCTCGAGCTGATTTACGACCTTGATACCGGGGTCACTGCACTCAAACAATCAGCCCGAGTCAGCCTCGATAACCTGCAGCTAAAAACGCCTCTATAAAATGCTTGTTCAGGCTAGTGTTTATCGTACTTGTATTCGAGGCGCCACCTGGTGTTTGGCTTAGAACTATCGGAAGTAGGCAGGGGCACTTCGGCGTAGCGCAAGCTCGAGTTCAGACCGCCTCTTTCTGTCCAGACCGGATCCTTAAATCCTTGCTCGTCATAAATCAGGGCTTTGCGGCGAAAATAGTCGGCGCTATTGTGCTCGTGAAAAATGAAGAATATCGTCCGCGCCCGTCTCTGAACGGCCAGACAAAACGTGCGCCGCATCACTTGCTGACAGGCGCTCCATGTCGGTCGACTGACCGGTGGGTTAGAGCTGCCCTGATAGACGGGTTCCTTATTAATCAACACATCAAAACTCGGGTTAGGCTCGGCCAGGATTAATTGAGCCACCCGCTCGTATTCGTCGTGATTGTCCAGATAAGCTTTGATCAAATCCTGGTCCGAAGGCACGATTTCCGGCTTGCAGCCGGAGATCGTGCCGCTGAAAAAAAAGACCAGGCCGGCGGCAAGGATCACCCGGGAAAAAGCCTTCAGTTTGGAGTAGTTTGCCATGGTCCAATTATATCGGTTAAATTAGCGCTTACAAATCGCCGGAATGAAAGTATTAGAGATATCCGACCCAATTGAGCCCCGGGAGCACAAGGCAATGAGTCAAGCCAGCCAGAATTTGAAAGACAAAGTCCTCTTCATCACCGGGGCCTCGCGCGGCATCGGCCTGGCCATCGCCTTGAGAGCGGCCCGAGACGGTGCCAGAGTGGCAATCGCCGCCAAGACCGTTGTTGAACATGCCAAATTGCCCGGCACAATTTTCAGCGCCGCCGAGGAAATCAAGGCGGCCGGCGGTGAGGCGCTTGCCATCGAATGCGATATCCGCAGCGAAGAGGCAGTCAAAGAAGCCATTGCCAAGTGCGTCAGCGAATTTGGCGGTCTCGACATCCTGATCAACAATGCCAGCGCTATCAGTCTTACCCCGACCGAACAAACCGAGATGAAGCGCTACGACCTGATGCATCAGGTTAACGCTCGCGGCACCTTCATGTGTTCCAAATATGCAATCGAACATCTGACTAAAGCAGCCAATCCGCATATTCTCACCCTTTCGCCACCGCTCAATATGAATTCGCGCTGGTTCGCGCCTCATTGCGCCTATACGATGGCCAAGTACGGCATGAGCATGTGCACGCTCGGGATGTCGGCAGAACTCAAAGCCAAAGGAATCGCAGTCAATTCACTCTGGCCGGAAACCGCAGTGGCTACCGCCGCCGTGCAAAATTTGCTTGGCGGAGATCAGGCCATGCGAGCTTGCCGCACACCGGATGTGGTGGCAGATGCGGCGCACTGGATTTTGACTCAATCAGCAAAAGAATGCAGCGGTAATTTCTTTATTGATAGCGAAGTGCTCAGCAAAGCCGGTGTAACAGACCTCGATACATATGCCGTAACGCCGGGCAGCAAGCTGCTTCGCGACTTTTTTCTAGACTGAAAATTCGAGAGCGCGGGAACATTTAGAAGCTCGCCTTGATTGGGAGCTCGTTATCCAATTGCAAAGATTCGGTTAAGTGGGCAGTTGCTCACAGAGACCTCACACTGACGCGGTTAGATTAATCGTGTGAGGAGCACATCAATCCCGCGGCGGTGATGTTTCCCCGTTATACAAAAAATCATTGAAGAACAAATTCAATAATCAAATCAATAATTCAGACAATAAAAAAGTAAACCACGAGTCACTTCAAACAACATCTACTAATTAAAAGAGAGAGGCTACTATCATGAACATATCTAAATCAATCACCACACTTTCCATCGCCGCATTCGCTCTCGGCGCCGTCATCTTCAGCGCACCGATGGCCGAAGCAAAAGGCGGCGTGAACGTTGCTCCCGTCAAACAAGTGAAAACGATGAAAGCAAAAATCGGTAGCAAGAAAGGCGCCAAGTTGGTCAAACAAGCTTCGCTCAAACAGCCGATTCAAATTGCCCAGCTCGACAAAAAAACTGAAGTAGCACCGAGCACAGAAAAGGTTTCTGAGAAAAAAGCGGAAAGAACCGAAAAAGCGACGAAGAAAGCCGCAGTCAAAGCCGAAAAAGCTGCCAACAAAGCAGAAAAAGCGAGCGTCAAAGAAAGCAAATCGACAGCTAAAGAAACCAAGCCGAATGCCACTGCCAAGTAAAGCGCACACTTGAAAGCGTAAGCTTGAACGTGAAAGCGTAAGCTTGAACGTGAAAGCATAAGCTTAAACTTGAAAGCATAAGCTTAAACTTGAAACCATAAGGCTGGGGCCGACCGCCTCAATCAGCCGCCAAAAAGCGAAGCGAAAGCTTCGCTTTTGAGCGTCATACTAATTGGATGTCTGCATACAGAAAGAGGCAAGTTGCCTTGCCTCCTCCTCTTCCATCCCCCGATGAAACTTGTTTTGCGCCGAACGCGCTTCCATATAAACACTATGCGCGGAGAAAATCACATTCAGATAACAGCCCTTGATTGTTATTTTCAAAGACTCAACCGGCGACAAGCTTCAAAGCCGCACAAAATGGGCGTTTTCGCAGAAAATAATATCGAACAAGGCCGTTTTTAGGTCCCCAAAAGGGTCAAAATTATCGAACGAGGCCTTTTTTACCAGACAAAAAGCGGTCAATTTATCGAACGAGCGTATCGAACCTTTTCAGGCTTCGAGGCAATCTATATAAGGGAAGCAAAGAGAAAAGCAAAAAGAAAAGTAAAAAGAAAAGTAAAAAGAAAAGTAAAAAGACAGCAAAAAGACGGCAAAAAGACGGCGATCGCTTTGTTCGATAAAAGTGGCTGTTTTCGACGGCGATTTTCAGGCTTGTTCGATAAAAAAGACTGTTTTTGAGCAGGATTTTCGGGCTTGTTCGATAATTTTTAAGGGCTCGTTCGATACCTTTCATGGCAAAACGCCCATACAGTAGGCATCAACGGCAAGGCTCGAAGATAATCGAAACAGCGAACGCTTCAGGACTGTTATGTGAATGTTGTTTTCACCCCTTAGATTGAACCCATCGAAAGCAACCACTCCTTCAGGAGGAGCACCCAATGGCCACCCCCCACGATGCACCAGTCACACCGAATCCCGCCGACAAAGCAAACGAGCTCTATCACGACTATCTCGCCGGCGGCCCGGACGCAGCCTACAAGAGTCTCAAGGCAGACTATGATGCTACAGCCGGCATGTCCAATCGCGACGAATACTGGAAAAACGTTGGCGCTGACTTGCAAGCCTCAGGCCATATGCCAAACCTGGCAGTAGGCTGGCTCAAAGCGGAGAAGGGAAATCTGGACAAAAATGGTGATGGCGTCATCGACTTTGCCGAAGTAAAAAATGCCAGAGCCGAAGGCGGTCTCAATGCCATGTTCAGCGAACAAGTGACGGCCAGGATCCCCTCACCTGGCGACAACAAAACTTTTTACGACCAGATTGCTCACACCAAGCGGGCCTGGACTGATAGCCCCGATGGTATCGAAGACGCCGATCTACGTAAATATTCCAGACAAATGCATCGCGCCGAGCGCCGCGCCTACAACCAGGATGAAGTAGCGCAGGCCGCGGCCCCTCTTCTGGATAACAATGCGGAACTGGCCAGATTTCTCGATGCGCGAAAAGACGGAAGCGAAGGCAATGGCTTCATCAGCCGTCACGAGATGAAGCGCTTCCTCAAAGATTACAAAGAGCACCCCGGCGAAGGCCTTTACACCCCGCAAAATGCCGAATACGTGAACGAACTGCTGCACGGCGAAATCGCCCGGGTGCACAATCCACCCTTCCACGGTTTCAATATCGAACATCTGGAGCGCCGCGCCGGCCTCAACCAGCGCGACCTTGAAGAACAGCCGGCCCAGGTGATGCCACCACAGACGGAGCCGAGCAACGCTGCCCCAAAAGCAGAACAAATCGCCACGGCGACCGCGACCAAAGATCAAGCTTGCGACGAAAAACCCAAACCAGCTGAAATTTCTGAAGTTAAGGAAACCGCATTGCTTTCAGAACAAATGCGCCAACACCTGGACCGCGTCTCACGCGTCCAGCCAAACGAAGGCTACAACGCCGTCGCAGCACGCCTGCTCAATATTTTCCCCGGTCATCCACGTACTCCCGACGAGGTGAAAGACATACAAATACTCGGTCATCAGATCCAGAAAATGAACGGCGACATCAGTACACTCAAGCTGCGCACCGGGGTTGTTTTGCCGGTGAGCGCCAATATCGAACTCTTAATGGACGAAAACCCAAGACTCAAAGCGGCGCTGCAAAGCCAGAAGGACAGCTTCAACTATTGAAGTACAAGTGACCAGATCGAGAGAGGAAGGCGCCACGACCATGAGTGACGCCTTTCTCGACTTTAAGGCTCGAGGCGATAGCCGACGCCTCGGATGGTGCGAATCAATGGATTTTCCGGATCTGCTTCGACTTTTTGCCTGAGGCGGAGGATAGTAGTGCGCACGGTCTCAATGGAAGCATCCGAATCGGTGGGCCAGACCTTACTAAGAAGATCATCCGGCGAAAAAACCCGCTGCGGATGACGGATAAAGAGCTCGAGCAGGGAAAACTCCTTCGGGTAGAGTTTCAATTCCGCTCCGGCCATGGTGACAACATGGTTGACCGGATCGAGCTCGATGTTGCGCGCCTTCACCGTCTTGTATGTGACGCTCGGTGGCCTCCGCAGCAGCGCACGCACCCGCGAGAGTAACTCTCTGACATCAAACGGCTTCGTCAAATAATCGTCAGCACCACTATCGAGACCGGTAATGCGATCTGGCACAGTATTGCGACCAGTCAAGAAAAGTACAGGCGCGGCACCACCGCCGGCGCGAAACTCATTGCACAATTCGATACCACTACAATCGGGCAATTGCCAGTCGAAGATAATCAAGTCGTATTGCACCGAACTTAGATAGGCCCGAGCATCGGCGCCGTTGTGCACCATGTCGACATTGTACTTATTGTCGGAGAGGGCGTCTTTGACAACATTGGCAATTGAAATGTCGTCTTCGACGATCAAGACCTTGGACAAACGCCACCCCTTATCATGCCGGACTTTCAGATTATAGCGGCTGCCGACCGTTATGTGAATGTTATCTGCCCTTACTACATTGCTCTCAAGAAGCCGAAAGCCAAAATAGTGAGTCAAACAATCAGTATGTCAGATAATTACTTCGCCACCACCTCTGGCACAGCTACCGCCGCGCCGACGATGCCGTCCCCGGCCACAGAGCAAGCCGGTGCCGGCCACTATGGTACGAGCAATTTCGCGACCGCAGCGCTTCCTGCACTGACAATAGAAGATGCACCCCCGTCTACTTCGAGCCCGGCCCAAGATCTCCAGACTTATCTGGACATAGCGCGCCACAGCCAGCACGCGGCGGTCATGGAAAACGCTCTCAATATGGCCCTGCGCACGCAGCGGGCCATGATTGCCTCAACCCTGTCGAATACAATGCCCACCGCCCTCAAGATAAAGAGCTGTGAAATTCCCTTGCTGAAACTTTTCCTCGAATTTGGATCGCATTCTCCGCAATGGCGAGCGCTAATCGTGAGCATGCTCGCCGACAACGTCGAAACGGGCAGCGGACATCTCACGGTCAATCGCGCCAAACAGGCCTTGAAAGAGCTGGCCAAACGCGCCGGTGCAAAAATGCTCGCCGATGAACTGCGTGCCGAAAGCAATGAAAGGCGTCTGGCCGCAATCACAATGTTGGGTTGGCTCAAACACGAACGAGCGATCGAGCCGCTCGTCGCAGCGTACGACCAGGCAGGCGACAGAGAAAAAGAGGAGATCCGAAACACGCTCGAGACGCACTATCGCCCCAAGCTCGCTTATCACTTCCGCTGGCGTCATCAAGCTCCCGCTACAATCGACTGCGCACTACTGGCATTGCTCGAGCCTGCCTGAACGCGGCACCAGAATATGCTGCCTTTACCGAGCTGACTATCCAGGCCGATTTCGCCACCGTGCAGGTCGATAATTTGTTTGCAAATGGCCAGACCAAGTCCAAAGCCGCTGCGCCTGTCGCGCCGACTATCGACCTGCTTGAAGCGCTCGAAAATTTCTTCTTGCTTCTCGGCGGGAATACCCGGCCCCTGGTCGGCAACACTGATCTGCACGAATTTTCCACCCGGCAGGATAACGAGCTGCGCCCAGACTTTGACCAGACCACCGCGCGGTGAAAATTTTATGGCATTGGCAAGGAGATTGGTCAGCACCTGGATCAAGTAATGCCTGTCGGCAAAGAGGCTGAGACCGGTGGGCGAAAAATCCAGCTTTATTTCTTTTTCCTCGCACTGGCGCAGGACAGAATTTACCGACTCCTCCATCAATGAACTGACCGTCACATCCTCACGGCTGACATCGACGGCACCCTGATCGAGCTTATCGAGATCGAGTAACTTACCGACCAGACCGAGCAAGCGATGAGTATTGTCTTCCGCGGTGACCAGGCGAGCACTCAAGTCCTCAGACACCGGACCATATTTACCCAGCCGCGACAATTGCAAGATGCCACTAATAGTGGTGAGCGGCGTACGTATGTCGTGACTGACCATACTATAAAAATCACGCTTGATCTGCTCGATTCTATAGCGCTCGGTCACATCGATAATGGTAGCCAGAACGCGCTCGCCATCCGGTCCTTCAAAGGAGGTAGCCGATACCTCCACCGGGATTACTTCCTGACTGGACGAAAGCGCCTCCAGTGCCATCGGGCGATCGGCACTCTCCAGCAGCAATTTCTCGACAAAGCCACCTTCCAACTTGCTGTTTTTGATGAATAGCTTTTCTAGAGGACGACCGGCGCAAGCAGTAGTCTTGTAGTCGAAAAGCACTTCAGCCGTGGGATTTAGCGACTCCACAAAACCAGCTTGATCGACCACGATCAAAGCGGCCGGCACATTGCGGATGACAAGCTCTAGCCGCTCTTTGCTTTCCTCGAGCCAGTCAGTCATCTTCTTTTCATGCTGACGCATCGTATTGAGAGTGTCGACCATATCGTGAAAAACACGATCCAGTTCGCCGATTTCATCGCCCGAATCGAGACGCTCAAGCAGGTGAATGCCGCTGCCGAAGCGGCGCGTATTTTCCTTAAGAACATTCAAACGCGTAACGATATTGCGCACAAAAAACGCGACCAGGGCCAGTGCCACGATAATATCGACCAACACCATAATATCCGAAATTCGCTCAAACTCGGCACGCAGAGTCTCTTCTTTGCCACTGGCAGCCACGACCATCTTTTCCTGGGTACGTCCGAATTCTTGCAGTTGCCAGAAGAGATTGCGAGCACTGTCGCGAAACTTGACGTTGGCTTCCATGCCTTCAAATATGGTGGCAACTTGATTGTTTTCTTCGGGACTGAATTGCGAACGCTGCATCGAATCCAGAAACTGTCGCACCAGAAATCTCAGCCTTCTTGCACTTTGCGAATCGTTGCCCTTTTTTTCAAAAACATCGGCGAGTGCGTCGCAGGAAGAGAGCATATTGGCGACATAGTCTTTGAAAGAGCGACGCTGCTCTTCGTCCCCATACATTTTCAACTGCATCAGCGATTGAAAACCGTAAAAGGACATCACCAGCATATTGTTGATGCGAGAGACGATTTCTCGCCGCATCGTCAACTCTCGGGTCTCGTTATGTAGCACGCCCAGGTCATGCTTGAGCTTCAGATACACACCGGTCTGAATGGCGAGCGGCAGAGCCACCATTAGAATACCCATGTGAGCTAACTTGAGTTTGGGCAAACGAGGCACGAGAAAAACCATCGGGGAGTTTCTATTATAGCGGCCAAATTTTAATCGGCGTCGATCTGAACTCTGGCCGCCGCAGGGCCGGAAAGAGTAGCTCTGCAGCGCCCGGAAGGCGCGCGAGCTAAGTCACTTAACAATGGCGCCAACAGTGCAAGGGAGGGAGCTCGGGGCGAGAGGGGAGGCGACCGTGCTGAGGTAGGCAGGCCTGGACGCTGAGTTAGTTTACAAAGACCTTGCGGGCATGGGGATCTTCCCACGACAAGCTTAAGCGAAACTCAGTACAAGGGCCGTACCATGGCCTTCTCCAACACCAGCTGGGTAGTCCGGCCTTGATTGTTTCTAATAATGGGGATGGCCTATGGTGACATCACATCGCAATTTGCTCAACCCAGCAGGAACACCCCACAAGACCATTAACTATCAAACCATCACTATTTCAGTCTTGTCGGCAAGCTCCTCTGGGAGCGCAAGGGAACGATGCATTTTTTATTTAACCGCTCGCAAGGGCATAAATTTCAAAAACCATGACAAAGTTTATCGGCGCTAACAGCAGCGCAAACGGCAACAACGCAAGCGACAGCAATCAATCATCAGTAGATCGCAGCAGCAAAGGTCCGAACAGCAAAACTCCTTATAAAAGGAAATACGGCTTCGACCTGCTGAAACAGATTGATCCGTTCTTCCTAGAAGAAGGCGAATTCGAAGCAGCCAAGGCACAACATGAGATGCTATCGCAGCTATTCGAAGGAACAAGCGTCTTAGCTAACGCCGGTCGCAAAGATTTCATCGAAGGCACAGTAGTCGCCAGCACCAGGGACGGTTACTTAGTTAACATCGGACGCAAGTATGATGCGATCGTCCCTCTAGCGGAAGCAGGCAACTTAGCGATTAGCGACACTAGCGAATTTTATGTCATCGATGGCGCCAACAAAGCCGGCCTTGTCGTGCTATCCGCCAACATGGCTAAAGGCTGGAGGGAGCTCGAAGCAGCACAGGAAACCGACCAGATTTTCCAGGCGCGCGCCTTCAAAGAAGCAATCACCAAGCGCAATCAGAAGTCAGCCGGTTTACGCATTGTCTTCGAAGGCGGCATCCTCAATGGCATTCGCGGCTTCATACCAAATAACGAAATCGCCCGCAATGTGCAAGCCCAGACTCTGGTCGGCCAGCTGATCGACGTTTGCATATTAAAAGCTGAATCGCAAAAGGGCAGCGAATACGGCAACCTGATAGCGAGCCACAAAGCTGCACAGGGCATGGCAGACCAAATCATGATCAGCAACATGCAGACCGAGACGATGGTAAGCGGCACCGTAATAGACTTTATCAAAGCCAGTCCGAAAGACCATAAGATGAGCGCTCTAGTGCGTTTGGAAAATGGCCTGGTAGCGATGTTGCACCGCTCCGAAACAGTCGATTCACGCGACACCTTGACCGAAATGTATGAAGTGGGCAGTGTTATCAATGCCGCAGTGCGCAGCGTCGATATCGAACGCAAACGTATCGGTCTGTCATTGAAGCTCGCCGCCCAGATGGAGAGCTTTGCCCAACTCGCTCCCAACAAGATAGTCGAAGCTGAAGTACTGAGAGAAACCGTGTACGGCTATTTCTGCGGCATTGGCGGCGGTCTCGAAGGCCTGTTGCACAAAAGTGACCTCGTTCAAATCAACGGTCGCAGCGAGTCCTTCAAATCCGGCGACAAAATCGAAGTAATGATTTTGAACTACCGCGAAGACGGCAGCAGACTGGCCTTGGGTCGCAAGCAGTTGTTTAATTGAGAATTTCAAATACATTCAATCAATTTATTCACCGGACCTGGCCTACTGACTGGCAAAACCAGCATGGGCCAGGTCACAAATTACAAAAAAATGAATCAGACAAGAAGCAACATTAGAGGAGGAAATTTTTCTCAAAAAAACTCCGGGCAGGTAAGTATTGATATCAAAGCGCTCTACCAGGTAGGCCAGGAAGTGCAGGGTAAAATAAAAGGCTTTATCAAAGCCGGCTCAGACCATCCCGATTTGAGCGCTGTCATCGACCTGAGCAGTGGCGGCACGGCCTTGATGCTCTACAACGAGATACCGGGCTATCCGCGCAATAAGATTGCCGAGCGCTACAAGCAGGGCGAAACAATTGATGTAGAAGTTACGGCAGTGCGCCCGAACAAAAATCGTATATCAGTATCGCTCAGGCCAGTCCTTTTACGCAATGCAGCAGCACAGATCGAACGTGGCGACATTGTCGAAGCGACAATAACCAACAGCGTCAATTACGGCTATTTCGTCAGCCTCGGCGGCGTACTCGAGGCCCTGCTCCACAACGACAACCTCGATCAGGGCTTCCACGGCAATCGCGAGAAATTCGAAATCGGCGAAAAGACCGAAGTCGTCGTACTTAAAATCGAAGAGCAGGGCAAACGCATCGGCGTCGGTCGCAAGCAGCTTTTCGATTAGACAACTTTTTGAGTAAGCAATTTCAATCAACTATTTTATTTACCCGAGAGCGCTCACATAGCGCTTCCGCAAATTTCAAAGACAATGCAAAATAGCAAAAGAGTGCTGTCGTTTATTAATTTGCAACACAGCCTGCTGCTCGCAAGTGGCACTCAAACTGAAAGATTGACCATAGATCTCAATCGTCTAGACCGGACCGATCCCGCTTATAGCACCTCAGTCCTGGTAAAGACCGCCTTAAAACTGATTAGCGTAAGCGCTGAAATTGGCCTGACGATCGCCGATATGCTGGAGCTTTCGCACAATAAAGCCGTGCAAAATCAGGGACTGGAAGAGCAAGGAGCATCAGACGCCGATCGTGCGGCCAGCCTGACCGAGTCTCATCGTCGCGAACTCGTCACCCTGAGCGCAGCCGCCCGCATGCAACAGATCCTGCACGCCATCGCCGCCCGCTGCAACGAAAACCTGATCAACGCCCATATAAAAACAATGGACGAAGACCAACTCAGCTATGCACCAGGGCTGCAGGATCTAAATACCAGCCTGAAGACTCTTCGCAACCTGACCATGTTTAAAAAGTGAGGCCCTGCCTCATTTTTTAATCACGGCCTCTACTACACCAATACATAGCTATCAAATCAAGCGCTGGTGACGGCAGCGTGACGGGTCGCAACAGCTACGGATTAATGGCTCTTTTAAAAATATAAGCGAGAACAAGAGCTGGACAGAAACTTAAAAGCAGCAAAACCAAAGCCACGGGTGTGTCCGGATCTAGATACAATTCCCTGCCTGCCGGCTTCTTGGCGCTGCACGATTCGAGCAAAGACCAGGCGTACTGATCGACGATTTCCGGTCCCTGAACGATATCAGGAGGAGACAGGCATCAAAGACAAATCAAAATTCCCAGCCCGTAAAAAGCTCAGTCGAAAAATAGCGCTCCATGCGGTCCGGGAAGATCGTCACCACATGAGCACTGGGACCGAGCTTGCGCAGAGCTTCTACAGCGGCGGCAAAATTCAAACCGGAGCTTGGGCCGACCGGAAAGCCGCGATTGATCAGTTGCCGTGTCGTCGCAATCGCATCGCGTCCGTCTACCTCAATCTCACAAAGGCCGGGCAAGCTCGCCTTTGAATAGAGCTTGGATAGCCCATCGACGACACCTGGCACGCGGGCGCTGAAACTGCAACATTCGATGTCGAAGGTGACATTTTGACCGGCATCATCGCCTGGCCCGTGCCTCACACCGCGCTCGACCGGCTTGGCGAAGAAGGGCGTGACCGGGCAACCGGCCTGAGCAAAGGCCTTGTATAAGCCAACAATGGTGCCGCCTGTACCGACTCCACTGACCACGCCGTGCACAACCCCGCCCGGTATCTGCCCGAGGATTTCCTGGCCGGTCGAGACCCGATGCGCCTCGGCATTGTCCTGATTTTCAAATTGCTTGGGGTGAAAAGCGCCAGTTTCCTCCGCCTCTTGCTCGGCCCGGCGGATCGCGCCGACGATGCCCTCTTCTTTGGGAGTGAGGATAATTCGGCCGCCGTAGCTTTTGATAATCTGCACTCTTTCATTGCTCACACTCTCGGGCATGACCGCGACAAATTTGAGACCGATCTGAGCGCATACAAGAGCCATAGCGATACTGGTCGAGCCACTCGATGCCTCGACTACGGCAGAACCGGTTCTGAGCCGCCCCAGACGCCACTGCTTCTCCAAAATATAACGAGCGATACGGTCCTTGGTCGAGCCACTCGGATTGAGAAACTCCAGTTTGCACCAGATCCGCCCCTGCCCTTCTACCAGCTCGACGGGCACCAGTGGCGTCGGAGCAATTTGTTGAATGAAGCGGCCATTATCTGACAGAAGCTCACAAGTTTGACTCAAAACAGGCACCTGCTCCAAAAGATTAGGGAAGGACAATCGGCAGACCGACCTAATATAACCTAAAACAAGTGACTGCGAAGAGCTTTGAATTTAGCTGCGAAATCTTCGCGCCGAGCCAGATGAGCGTGCTTGACATAGAAATCGATCACCTCCAGAGCTTCTCCGCTTTTACCCGCCCCGATACAGGCGCGCACCCGAATCAGGCCGATACTAAAACCGAGATCTCCGGAGGAATCGGCCGGCTCGAGCAGCCGCTCGGCCAGATTGACGAGACTCAAGACAGCCAGATAATCACCTTCGGCGAGGTGTTCATCGGCGCTCAGAAGAAGTGAACGCAATCGATATTTCTGACGCAAGGAAACGAGTGCGAGCATTTCGGGACGCTCTAGTGGGGCGCCGCTTGTCACCTTCACCTCTTCTGCAGCGGCCAGGGAGCGCAGTTCAATCACCTGTGGCATGGACATGCCGAGCTGGATCGCCTGTTCGCAATCTTCACGGCAGAGATGCCAGGCCCGCATGCCGCAATAGGCCCTGGCACGCAACCAGTGGTACTGAGGATCGTGCGGATGACGCTCGATCAAAAGAGTGAAATTATTGGCCGCTGCCGCAAAATTTGACAGGTCGAGCGCCTCCTGGCCGTTGAAAAAGGCAAGCGAATCGGTGTGATCATTATAACCACTGCTGGAGGAGCCACTATTAACAGCCTTATCGGGAAGCTCGGACATGGTAATCGCGCCTGCGAACAAAAACTTACTCAAGGAAAATTATTGAGCGGACACTTTTATCTTATCACCGCCGCGGTATAGCAGTGATCACCGAGTTTAGCAAGCGAACGCACTGGCAAGTTTTAGTCCTGGCAAACGAACCGATTAATTAGCGCGCAGACCGCGGACAGTGCGATAGCGTTGTTCCATCACCGAGAGCGGTGTGGCAATCGTCCGGCCGCCGTGGTTATTGGCCAGCATCAGCTGCCCATTATTACCTTCGAAAACTACGCCGGAGTGTCCGTGCTTGTGACCCGGTGTTTTGAAGTAGGCCCAATCACCGGGTTTTAGCTCGTGACCGCTAACCGGTCGGGCCACGCCCAGGTGCTGCAGATTAGCGTAGGCGGCGTCATTGCCGATAGCATGAATGCGCGCGTAATCTCGGTCCGAAACTTTTCCGGCCGCTTTCAAGCCGTCAAAAAACATGTTGGTGCTGGCTGAGGTGCAGCCGAGCCTGGCCGGTACATGCTGGCCGTAATATTCCGAGCCGCGGCGCGGCAAATAAGTTTGCTGACCAACCGAATTGTGCGCGGCGGCGGCGATGCTGTCCTGAGCGCTACCGCCGCGCCCCCAGCTGCCGATACCGGCATCGGGTTGACGCTCACTGCGATCGGCCGCTTCATGACGACGTCCGTGATGACGCGCATGACTGTGATCACCGCTGATGCTCAGCTCGGGCAAATGATGGCGAGTACTCTCATGAGCGCCGCCCTGATGATATTGATGACGCCGCCCGTGGTGCTCGGCCGGAGCATCATGCTGCTGATGATGGCGCTCATGCCCGTGGTGCTCGGCCGCAGCATCATGCTGCTGATGATGGCGCTCATGCCCGTGGTGCTCGGCCGCAGCATCATGCTGCTGATGATGGCGCTCATGCCCATGCGGCCGCCCCTCTAATGGCATTCCAGCCCCAGGTCCAGGCATGCCAAAGATATCGCCAAAGGGGTTAGCCGGTTGCTGATGACGGCCGCCGTCGCCAAATTGATTGGCAGGCGCTCCGCTATCTTCAACGCGATGATGATGGGTCAAGATAACCTCCAAGCAGTCGCTCGCCCCTCGTTGAGAGCGGGTGACGGGTGCTGCGGCTTAGATTGGATTGTGGTAACTAAAAGATGAGGGGTTCAGGCATAATCACTGTAGGAAAAACTCCGTGAAAAACTCGTGAACGACAGAAGAGCACTGGTAACATCAGGCTACATGCGTGGAGTGATCATCGAGAATGCGGCGCTTGATCGGATCGGTAAGATTAAACGTACCGGCGATATTGTTGAAACGATCGTGCGAGTTTGGACGATGGGAGGTGTGCTCGAGGCGCTGCAACGAGGCCTGTTCGTTCGAGACATCACCGCCCTGGTGCAGGCCGGCGCGATGAGCGGCACGATTGAAGCCACCCTGGCCGAGTTGATTGGTAATATCAGCGACCAGGGCTGCGCCCTGCTCGGTTTTGAGGCCAAATTTTTGGGCAGTGTCGATAGACTTCTGGGCAAAATCGCGGGCCTTATCGATCTGCACTTGTTGAAATT
>JAGXAB010000068.1 GCA_018971775.1 Cyanobacteria bacterium REEB67
TGCCGGTGCTATCGTCATCGTGCTCTCTGAACATTTTATAGCTGTCAAAAGAAAACTTGCCGGCGCTCAGAAAGGCCTCATAGTCAGACGGTTTTTCAATGGTGTGGTTTTCGCCGTCATAGTAATCGAGGACGAAGGGATAGGTGAAATCTTGCACGTTTTCGGCGTCTGGGCTTTCCGGAGCGAAGGCCTCGCCGGTTACCCAGCGCGAATCGGAGCCGGTGCTGTAGGGCACTTTGGCCAGAGGCATCAGATCGCCCAATTCGGTTGCATCGATTACTGAGGCGCAGTGGATCTCACTAAATATGCCATTGTCCAGGTCGACCGCAAGCAAAGCTTTGATTTTGGCGCTCCCTTCTTCGAGGGCGACATCGACTACTTTCGTGCGCTTCTTGATCGTCAGTGCGCCGCTCTTCGTCAGGGGTGCGAGCATAGCGTCCAGCAACGGCAGGGCCACTTGCGGCTCAAAGGCCAGTCGTGTCACCCAGCAAGCACCCGGATTGAGGAGCGGGTCAGCGGCCGCTGCCTCGGTGAGATTGCCTGTATCGCGGTAAGCCTTGCGTATTGCTTGGCGAAATTGCAAATAGTTGTGGCAAGCGCCTGTAGTCTCGATGTATTTATTTTCGTCGAGGGCGCAGACGCCCTGAGCCGAAAGTTGTCCACCCAGCCAGGATGTTTCTTCGGTGACTATTGCTCTGGTTTCTGGTCCGAGTGCAAGTGCTGCCGCGACGCCGCCCATGCCACCGCCGGCGATAGCAACATCGGTCTCGATTATTTGCGGCGCCCTGTCCAGAATAAATGACTTGATGCAGTCATCGTCTGTCTTGCCGGTCTCTTCAACCGGTACGGCTTCGACATCCAGAACAGTATAGGTTTTTGCCGCAGCCTCACCTTTTTCATTGGTTACATAAAAACAACTGGCGGCGTCAGGCATTTTAGTGTCCATCTTTGGGGGCGCGCTGGGTAGACTGTAACAAAATCAATCGTCCCCTTTGCAGCTCGAGCTTTTTTCCCGCCGGGGAGCGTGATTGTAATGGTTTCACAGCTAATTGTGCATTACAAGCAGGGATGAGCAAACAAGCATTACAAGTTTTGCCGGAAGAGACCCTGGCTGTCAGATTTTGGAGAGTTTTTCGCTATGATAGCGGACGTCTGGATGCTGAGGTTGGATCAATGGAAAGCACGCTTACGATGAAAGATGAGTTAATGGCCCGAGCTGCCAAGGTTAAGCTCATTTTGATGGACGTCGACGGAGTTTTGACCAACGGCAACTTGTTCTATTTCCCAGGCCCGGACGGCAAGCCTACCGAGTTTAAGAGTTTCAATTCACAGGATGGAGCAGGCATTCATTGTCTCAATCTAGTCGGGATCAACACCGGTGTGATCAGCGGCCGTGATTCGCAGGCGGTCGTCGAGCGCGCTCGCATCTTGAACATCAAGTATGTCTACCAAGGCTATCTGGAAAAAGAGGCCGTCTACGAAGAAATTCTCCAAAAAGAAGGCCTGGAAGACGACAGTGTCTGCTTCATCGGCGATGATTTCCCCGACTATGTGCTTTTGAAACGCTGCGGCCTGGCTGTTGCTGTCGGCAACGCTCGTCCTGAGCTGATTGCTCGCGCTCATTACACCACCAAAGCCAACGGCGGTGATGGCGCCGTGCGTGAAGTGGCTGAGCTGGTCATTCGCGCCCGCGGCGAGTGGGACAAAGTTTTGAAGAAGTTCGGCTTCGAAGACTAAAACTTGGAATTTTTCCGTCTCCATCTCCGCCTCAGGCTGCGGCTTTTACTTCGCTGTGATTGGTGTGCAGGGCGCCGAGGGCAAGCTCCATCGAGCCGGCGACGTCATCTTCTGCCATAACCGCTCCAGCCAGTACACCGGCATCGGGGAATTGTGCCAGGGAGCAGACCAGCACGCTCAAGCTCGCCAGGCTGCTTTGCAAAGCGGCGATATCACTGGCGGTGACATAACCGCTGGCGGCCCGGCTGCGGATCGAAGAGGCGATACTCTCGGCTTCCGAAACTTGAGCGCGAGCAATGTTCTCGACGCTGGTTTCCGATCTACCGCCGGTGGCGCCGGAGCTTTTGCTGGCGCGGTAACTTGTTACTTCTCCAGCGCTATCGAAGGTAACGCCATTCTTTTCGATGGTGCCGTCATCATGGATGTTCGTGCCATCGCGGAATACCGCACCGTGATCGGTGATCTGAGTGCCGTCGTTCAAAATCGCTTCGCTACCGTCAAATTTGTAAGAGGCGGTAGTGTAGGTGGTGTGACCGTTTTCTGAACCGATCGTGCCGGCTTTTTTACCGTCTGCGCCGATGACGTCAATAGTATTTGCCTGGAGGTTGACTTCCTGTTTCAGCCCGGAGTGGGCGGCGGCAATGACCATGGGAGCGCTACCGGTGCTGGTGACAGTGACGTCGGCGGTTTTGGCGGCGAGAGTCGGCGTTTTCGAGCCATTTGTATTGGAGGCAGTGATTTCGCTGCCGTTACCGTCGGTCAATTTGCCGGTTTCGTTGAAATGTCTCAGTTGTTCGACTACGGCTTTGATTGCACGTGCGCGATCTGTGCCGAGCATCTTGGCGAGTTGCTCTTTAGACATTTCTTCGTGGGTGCCGTCTTTGTGATAAACGGTGATTTTTTTCGCCGCGTCCATAGCGATTGTAGTACCGTCAGCCAGCCGCATACCGGCCGAGCCGTCCTTGCCTACCCACATGCCGGAGCCGTCGGCGGCATCGATCTTGATGCCGTCGGCCCCTCTTTCGATCCTGGCTTTGCCGGAGAAGAGGCCGTTGAATGTGCTGCCGACTGTAGAGCCGAGATTGGGCAGGATATTTGCGTCTGAGGCGGTGATGTGGGTGTTGCCGACTTCTTCTTCAAATCGACCATTGGCAATTTTGGCGCTAATCGGGCGACCGTTGTCGTAGATTGTAGCCTTGCCAGTTTTTGCGTCGATTTCCACCCAGGATTTACCGCTGCCGCCTGGGATATCGAAATGCCATTTGCCATCGGCACCCTTTTTCAAAAGGTTCTGACCTTTGTCATCGGTTACTGAAATTTCGTGCGTTTTGCCGTTGACTGAGACATTGATGCCATCAGCCGAACGCTTGGTGGTGATGTCGCCATGCTTTTCCCAGTCGATTTTACCGTTGGCATCGCGGTGGATTTTGCCGTCGGCGCAGTTTGTCGTCGTGCCACTATCCCGGCCTTGTGTACCGGTAGATTCATCCTGCCAATCTTTGACGTTATAGTTTGTCCCATCTGTTTTATTGATGATGGCGAATATGCTCGCCCATTCGTCTCTATTGATGCGATTCTGGAAGGCATTGTCGGACTGGCCGGTCTTAAAAATTTCGCTGTCTTTAGCACGGGTGATTGGTGTGTTGAGGAAATCCATAGGATTTTTTGATCTGTCCACCTTGCAGCTGTCGCCGGTATTGCAGCCGGATTCCTTCAGCCAGTCGATCAAACCGCCTTTCTTGTCGGTCGTTGTCACCTGGGCGAAATTTTTCTTGAGCGCAGTACTGTCATTCTGATTTTGTTTTTCTGCGCTGGCTTTCTCGTGCTCAGGGCTCTGAGGCATGACGGCGTTCACGACTGCTTTAGCGCCGAGGTCGACGATGGCCACGCCCGGAAGAAAGTCGAAGGCGCTGCCGGCGGCGCTGGCCAGAAACTTGGCGGCGTTGCCCATACCGCTTTCTAAGGCGTCGTTGATGTCGCCGGCGGTAACGGATGAATTACCAATTGCTTTTTCACGATCTTCAAGGCTGGCTCCGGTTTTAGGAGCAGCGGCTTCGGCTTTGGGGGCAGCGGCTTCAGTCTTATCAGCTTCGGTCTTAGGAGCGGCGGCTTCGGGCTTGTGAGCTTCGGGCTTGTGAGCTTCGGGCTTGTGAGCTTCGGCTTTGGGAGTGGCGGCTTCGGCTGGCTTGGCGGCCGGATGGGTCTGGGTATCGGCTACGAGTTTGTGCGCGGCGCCCCAGGCCGCCTGCATGAAGTGCTCGCCTTCCTTGACAATATCGTGAAGATTAGGCAGCTCGGCAGTCACTCACGGTCTCCGCTTGATGGTAAAGGGCCATTTTTGGCCAGTCGCTTCTCGATTACGTTCGTGTATATGCGGCGACATCTGAAATTGGACGCGACTTTGCAGATTTAATAAAGGAATTTTGGGTGGTTGAAGGGTGGCTACGTTAAAGGCGCTGTCCTCTGGACTGGTAGGATGGTTAAAAGCTCGGAGCGACATTGGCCAAAGATGCGGATAACGGCGGAGTAGGGTCTGAGGTGCCTGCGGGAAAGCCCGAATGGCTCAGTGTCCTGCTGCAATTTTTAGGCGGGCCCCCGGTTTGGTTTGTCGGCTATGTCTACCTGTTTCCTCTTTTCTGGTGGATTGGGTTTGGCGGGATAGTGGTGACTCTGGCCCGCATGCTCAGCGCGATTGGTACTTATATGGCCGCCTTTGTGCCATTTGAAATACTATTTTAAAACACTCGCTCAAGAGCCGAGCAAATATCTGCCCGAATCTACAACGAATGGAGCAGTGAACCTTAGCGTTCCCTTATCCGCTAAAAAAATGCAAGAAATATCTGCCCTTCTTGCCGAGGCCGGTCACTTTTACGAGCAAAATAAGTATGTCGCTCCTGAGTATTACAGCAGACATAAGCGCATGCTCCTTGAGTTTCAACTCAACGGAAGCTATTACTTCAATTCTTTTATAGATGAAAATGAAAATAATCGCGGCCCAAACGCTTTCAAGACGCCGCCTTTTATTTCTCGACTGCGCGATTTGCTGGCGGCAAGCGCAGAGCCCGCTATACTGGAGAGCGAGACGCCTGCTCGACCTCATAATTGATAGTTGGCACGGACATGGATATCGCGAGCGAAAACTTGATTGCCGAATCTGAGCAAAACCCCGACTCCGCCTACATAGTGGACGGTCGTTACTGGCATACCCTCGACGATAAATCAGCCATTCACTGCGACCTCTGCCCGCGCGCCTGCGTATTAAAAGACGGCGATCGCGGTTTTTGTTTCGTCCGTCAAAATATCGATGGTCAGATGAAGTTGACGACTTATGGACGTAGCACCGGCTTCTGCATCGATCCAATCGAGAAAAAGCCACTCAATCATTTCTTGCCAGGCACGAGCGTGCTTTCTTTCGGCACCGCCGGTTGCAACCTGGGTTGCCAGTTTTGTCAAAACTGGTCAATCAGCAAATCTCGCGAAATCGAGCAATTGAGCGAAAAGGCCAGCCCCGAATCGATCGCCCTGGCTGCCAGTCGCCTGGGCTGCGCGTCGGTCGCTTTCACCTATAACGATCCGGTCGTCTGGGCCGAATATGCCATCGAAACGGCCAAGGCTTGCCGGCAGCTCGGTATCAAGGCCGTGGCCGTGACGGCCGGGTATATCACGGATCAAGCCAGGCCGGAATTTTATTCGGTGATGGACGCGGCAAACGTAGACTTGAAGGCCTTTACCGATGATTTCTACCGCCGAGTCACTCTATCCGCCCTCGAGCCGGTGCTCAAAACTCTGGTCTGGTTGAAGCGTGAAAGCAATGTCTGGTTTGAAATCACCAATCTGGTCATTCCGGGTGCCAACGACAGCACCGACGAATTCAACCGCATGTGCGAATGGATCGCCCGCGAGTTAGGGCCGGATGTGCCTCTGCATTTCACCGCCTTTCACCCCGACTTTCGTATGAACGACCGTGACGCTACACCGAAGAGTACTTTGTTGCGCGCCCGGGAAATCGCTCTTTCGCACGGTTTGCAGCACGTCTATACCGGCAATGTCGACGACCGCAAACATCAGAGTACCTATTGTCAGTCATGCAAAAAGCTTGTCATCGAGCGCAATTGGTATGAGATTGGCCGTTACGACCTGCGGGGAAATTGTTGCAAACATTGCGGGGCGACAGTAGCCGGAGTTTTTGGCGCAGAAAAAGGTGATTGGGGCCGGAGGCGTATGCCTGTTAGTATAGAGGCGTGGTCCACTCCATAGAAAGAGTTCGGCAGTCGCCCAATGTCTATCCCCAGAAGAGTTGAAATCGTGCAGTGTTGGTCGGCGGGCCGGAGATTCGTGCCCCTGATTTCGGCTGCGGCTGTGGCCGTCAATATGGCCGGTTTTTTCTATCTGCCGCTGGCCGCGCAGGACTCTCGGCCGGCGATGAAGGGGCCTGACCCGGCGACGTCGGCCGCCACCGCAGCGCCGGAAAAATTACCTTTTGCTGCCCCTTCCCCCGTGGCACCCGCCGCTCCTGCCGGCAATACAGTCACCAATTTGCTCTCCGTCACCGGTGCTACTGCTCCCGCCGGAGCTGAGCTGCCGCTCAGTAATATTGACTTGCTCAACAAGATGGACGATGATCGTCTCCCCACTAGCCCCCGGCGCTTTTTAAAAATGCGCTTCAAGCAGGTGCGAAAGGCGAAAGACGAAAAAATCCTCCAGCTGCTGCTGGTCTGCGTCGGTTTTGTCGGTGTCTTTGTAGCTATCCTTGCTCTGCGCAGCGTCCCGCCCGCTCGCTCCGGCTCTTAAGGGAGGGACACGATAAAAGACTGATGGAAGACTTTATTCAGCGCATTTTAATGTTCGTCGTCGGCCTGGTTTTCCTGGGGGGCGGCACTATTTTTACCTTCCAGGCTTTCGAAGATGCAAAGAATGTCTTCGAGACATTGATTTTTGCCTTGATGGGCGCGGCTGTTGGTCTGACCCTTTGTGTCTGGACCTTTACCGGTCCGCCCGGTTAGGGCTAAACAAGATTTAGGATGGCTGGCTTGGAGCTCCTGCTAAACTGGCAGGCGTTGTCGTCGTTTGCTCCCACGTCTGGTAAAAGTAGAAATACACATGAATAAAAGCGCCTCCTCTTCCTCTTCTTTTTTGTCCAGCTCTGGCGTTGCCACCGCCTCCGGTGCCTCGCTCTTTTCCTCTGTCGGCCTTGCCGCTCTTGCTCTGTCGCTCGTTGTCGGTAGCCTCGGTGTAAATGCGATCGGTACACCGGCCCTGGCTAAGAAAAATGCCGCGGATGAATCCAAGGATGGACGCGCCGGTATGTGGAGAAGCAACACCCAGGGCGCTCCTTCGATCGAGGCCTGTCGCAAGCTGGTGGCGGAAAAACCAAATGATGCCATCGCTCATAATGATCTCGGTTGGGCGCTCAGGCAAAATGGCGATCCCAAACATGGTGAAGAAGAGCTGAGAACAGCGATTAAGCTCGATGCCAAATTGCCCCAGGCCCATTCAAATTTGAGCGTTTGTCTGCTCGATCAACAGAAGGCCCAACCCGCTCTCGATGAGGCAAGAAAGGCTGTAGGCTTCGATCAGAGTCAGCCGGTCTATCACGTCGTCCTCGGCAATGCTCTTGCTGCTTGCAACGACAATACCGCTGCCGTAGAAGAATACAAAATCGCCATTTCGCAAAAAGGCGATTATGAAAATGCCTATTACAATCTCGGTCGTGTTTTGAATACCATGGGCGAGAAGACCGAAGCCGGTAAAGTCCTGGCCAACGCTCTCAAGCTCGATCCAAACGATCAGCGCGTCTTGCAAATCCTGGACACAATCGTCAAGTAAGTGGAAGACTTTGCCCACGAGGCCGTGCCCCTTAGCGAGCGGCGCGGCCCGGTGACAATGACTTTGCTCTGGATAACGATGGTGACGGCCTTGCCGACCGTCCTCGTCGGCTTCGAGTGGTACAAGCAAGGGCTCAGTCTTTTTCAGGTAATCAGTTGCTCTGTTCTGAGCAGCGTTTTGCTTTTGCTTTATTCGCTGCCCGCTTCATGGATGGGCGTGAAGAGCGGTCTTTCATATGGACTGCTGGCTCGCCAGGTCTTCGGGCTATGGGGGACAAGGTTGGCGTCCTTTCATGCAATCTGGTTGATGCTCGCCTGGTATGCCCTCGATGCCGTCTTGCTCGCCGATGCGCTCAAGGGCTTATTTCATTTGAGCTGGTCTGCGCCTTTCTTTTCGGCCATTCTTTGTATGATCATGGCGATCAATAATTTTTTCGGCTTCCAGGGTGTGGCAAACTTCGCCAGATATTTTGCCGCGCCGCTCTTGATCGCCTGGGTGGCGCTGACTTTTTTTCGCGCGGCGCCTACCTGTCCAGTCTCGGCATTGACCGTGACGCACAGCAATGTTTCGTTTATGGCGGCGATGACGATGGTATCGAGTTTTGTCATCGGCTTTGGCGTCTGGGGCAACGAGGCCGATTACTGGCGCTACAGCAAAGTGAAAAAATCATATGTGGCCTGGTCCTTTGCCTTTTCGCTTTTTGTCGGCGAGGTGATTTTTCCGATCACCGGCTGGATGGTGGCACGCCTCTCGGGCATCACTGATTACACGGCGGCGACCAATTACATGAACAACTACTCTTTTGGCGGCATCGCTCTTTTCGCCGCTCTGGTAATCATCGCTAACTATTGCGCTGCCAATGATTCCAATATGTACGGCATGATCAACAATCTCGAAAACATCGCCCCCGTCAAACAGAAGGCCGGCGTTTTTGGCCTGGCCCTACTCTCGGCCGGACTGGCCTACTGGCTTTCGACGGCCGGATCGGCCCAATCGCTCACTTCGATTGCCTCGCTCAATTGTGTGATACTACCGGTGATGACTGTGATCATGTTTACCGAACTATTTATCGTCAAAAAATATTGGCTCAAGGACAACGACATATCCGCGGTCCTGCCGCTAGAGTCTCTGCCGCCCTTTAAGTGGCCGGCCCTGATCGCCTCGAGCATCGGTGTCTGTGTCGGTGTCGTCACCGCCGGAGTGATACCAGGGCTGGGCAGTTGGCTTTTCGGGGTCTGCTCTGTGCAGGCCTGGTTGAGCGGCGGTTTCATTTATTTGCTGCTGCGCTTTTTGCAGGTCAGGCGCGCCGCTCCGGCCAGCAATGCTGCGCCCGGCTGAGGCGCGCCTTTCTTTCGTGACGTTGATTTTTCGCCGACTGTAGAGCCGGCTTTTAGTGAATGAGGCTGCCTAAGCCATAGCGCAAAAATGTGCCCAGGGACTGCCTGGCGACTTGCTTGCCGGTGCGAGTCACCTCCGTTTTGATCGGATGAGCTTTGGGATCATTGCCGATCATCGGCTCATTAGAAAGATTGGCACCTTCAGCGATTTTGCCGGTGCTATCCCTGAACATTTCTGCCTTGTCGTATTTTAGTTTGCCGTAGCTGGCGAAAGTCGCCACATCGAAGCGATCATAGGGCAGGAAAGGACGATCGGCGAGACGTTCATGCATGACGATATCTACGGTTTTGACATTGTTCTTTGGAGTCTGCCCGCTGGCTGGATCGATGGCGCGTGGATTGTAGAAAAAATCCGAGTTGGGATTGTTCTTCGCTTCATACTGCACATCGAAGCCCTGCATGTGGCTGCGATTGGCCTCGCCTTTTGGATGAGCGGCGATGTGGGCGAGCTGCATCTGGCTAAACTTCGCTTTTTTCTCCGGTAAGGTAAGCGCCGGATCGTGCCAGACTTTATCTAGAGATTCGGCGAGCATCAGCTCTGGCGCCAGATCTTCGGCGTGCCAGTAACCGGGTAAGCAGGTCAGGACGGTGCCATCCGGATCGAGCACAAACATCTGAATGTTGTGAGGACCGGCACCATTGGTCGTATCGACGGCGTTTTCGTCGGGCATGTGTTTGCCCGAAGCGCCGGCGTACTTTTGATTGGCAATATCTCTAAAGCCACAGACAAAATCGTCTTTAAGGATGGAAAAAGCGGGATCGGAGGAGAGCGACACGGCCCTCAGGGAATTGCCGGCACTTCAAGTGGCGCCGTCTATCTTGCCCAGCATATGCATCCAGAAAACTAATTTATTTTCCTTCTGAGCCTGGTCTTCGGCCACATTTAGCTTGGTTTGCCAGGCGATGTCGGAGGTGAGCTTATGCACCTGGAGCGTGCAAACCTCGCCTGTATAAACTTTTTCAGCCTCGGCTCGCTCGGTCAAGCCCGATATGATCAGAGAGGAGAGGGCCAGCGACGCGGCCACTACAGAACGTGCAATCTTCATCTTATACGACCTCTAGACTATAAAATAATACCTGAGCTTTGTGTGCATTTTGTGAGGACGGCGACCATGAAGATTCAGGCTCTTGTATGCTTGGCGGTGATCACCTGCGGCCTCCCTTCGCTGCCTCTGTCTGCTTACGCATTTCCCCAAACGGCCGTGCGCACGATTGTCTTTCCGGTCGGTCGGAGCGTGGGCCTGATTTCTTTCGTGCATCAAAATGAGGACGGCCAGTTTATCGAGGATGCCGATTTTTGCCAGGCACGTGGTCTGGTACGTGTGCCGGCGGCCAGGCTTGTCGCTCTTAAGGTCAATTTCAATGGCGCCGAAGATTTGAGCTTCCTCGACAAGCTTGGTCCCGACGATCTGGCCCTGATCGATTTTAATAATGAAGGTCGGGGCTTTGAAATAAGCGATCGGGATTTTGTCCATCTGGGCCATTTAACCGGCTTGCAGGGACTTAATCTGGACGACAGCGAAGCCGGCCCACAGGCTTTGCGGGCGGTGGGAAAGCTGTCGAAACTTGTCATGCTTGGACTGGCCACTACTTTGATCAAGGACGATGATCTGGTCGAATTGGAGGGTTTGAAAAAACTGCGCTTTCTCCAGCTCAATTACAATCATTTGAGCGATGCCGGTCTCGCCCATTTGCAAGGTCTGCTCGAACTGCGCCGCTTCGAGGCGCGTCGCTGCGGTCTGACTGGTGCCGGTATGAAAAATCTGATCAATGCTCGACATTTAGAGACGCTACTTTTGAGCGACAACAAAATTGGAGACTTCGGTCTGACTGTTCTACCCCCGTTGCCCGAGCTTACCTATATAGATATTGGAGGCACTGCGAGCGGCGACCGCACCCTCATTTCGCTCAGTCGCGATCTCAAGCTCGGCACCATTATGGCTTCTTACGGGCATTACTCCAGAACCGGTCTGTCTGCTGTTGCCAAACTCCCCAATCTCAGCCAATTGTCCATCGAGGGCTACCCGATCGCGGCCACCGACGTGGCCGCTCTGCGGGGCGCTCTTAAGCTCAAATCAGTTATTCTGACGATCGAGCCGCCGGCGGTGGCTGCGGCGCAGAAGTTGCTCCCGGGTATTTCCTTGGTCTTGAAGGATGCTCGAAAAGAGCGCAAACAACAATTTATCGAAGTGCTGAAATGACCTTTTTATTTTTTGCTATGAGCGAAGCGAACTGAGCGACGATATTTTCCGCTTCACTCACCTCTGCTGGTGTGGGACTGAAATCGCAAAGCTCGATGGCACGTGAGAAAGATGTGAGTGATTTGTGACCGGCTAATCGAGATCGCCACGACGCGGTAGCGGCAGTCGAAACCAAAATTTTGCTCCTGCACCACTTTCATTAGTGACGCCAATCGCTCCATCGTGACTATCGATAATCAGTTTGCAGATCGCCAGGCCCAGACCAAAGCCCTTGCCGGCTCCATTTTCGAGCTGGGCATATTTGTCGAAGATGCGCTGCTGATATTTTTTTGCGATACCCGGACCATTGTCGATCACATTGATAGTGACGTATGCATCGGTGATGATGGCGGTGACGCGAATCCACTGTTTCTCAGGCGAAAATTTGATCGCGTTGGAAACTATGTTAGTGATTACCTGTCCCATGCGCAGCCGATCGGCAAGGATGTTGACATGTGGGCATTCATTGACGAGGTTGATTTGTTTCTTCTTGGCCAGTTCGGCCAGACCGTTCAGATTGTCTTCGATGACATCGGCGATGTCGATCAATTCTTTGTTGATATCGATACGACCGACTTCTAGTTTATCCACTTCCAGCAGATCAGTGGTCAATGAAATGACGCGTTTGATATTGGTCGAAAGAGCGTCGATTTGACGTTTGGCCATGGCCGGCAGCTCGCCGATACGCTTGTCGGAAAGCACCTCCAGTGATACCTGCGAAGACATGAGTGGTGAGCGGATGTCGTGTGCCACCATCTCCATTAGATAACGACGCTGCTCGGAGGCATTGCGTAATTCATCGGCGGCGTCATGCAAAATGTTGTCTAGATATTCCAGCTCGTCGCCGCCTTCCACTCGTTCGGTGAGCGGCAAGAGTTTGGGCAGTTTTTGGGCATTGCGCATGAGCATGGTCAGGCGGCTGGTTATGTCGAAAAAGAAGAGCAGTCCGACCAGCAGCGCGATCAGCAGATTGAAGCCGATTAGATATTTCAGACCTTCGGTCGTGTTCGCCCTCGATTCGACTTCTTTGAGGTGCTCTTTTTCTTGTTCCGCTTCCTCGGCGACGGCGAGGTCTGTGATTGCTTTCGTCGTATGCCCGGCGTTATAGATAAACTGAATGATGCCGTTTTCCTTTAATCTCAACCAGGTGTCAGTGAGATTTTCATCGGCTCCGTGGCGTTGGGCGCCCATTGTCTCCAGTTGTTTGAGAAAGGCGGCGCCCTGAGCTCGATACTGCAGCGCTCTATTGCTCATCGATGGCATTTTGCGCAAGAGTGGCACAAGCTCGTCGTATTGGGCATTGAGTTTCTCGACGTAGGATTTGCCTGCTGTCAGTGAGCCCGGGTCGCCGTTCTGCGAGTAAGTGCCGAGTTGCCCGGATGCGGCTCCGTATAATGTCATGATGTTGTTGGCGTGTTGCACAATCTGCATGTGCGTGTGCTCTTTTTTGGCAAACTCAGCCGCTTCGAGCTGCATGTAATAGAGTTTGATGCAAAAAACTGTGTCCAGGGCGCACGGAATCAAAATACAGGCCAGGCCCTTGATCAGGATTTTTGATTTTAAGTGCAACCTGGCAGACATGCCCGCTCCAAATATCTGGCCTCATTTTAAGGCACTCAAGCCCAAAAAAAAGCCCCCGATCGCTCGAGGGCTTCTTTTTATCACCTGACGATTTTACTTGCGGTCCGAGTCAAGTATTACCGACAGGATGAAATCGAGTGCGGCCAGAGCCTTTAACCGGCTAGCCGGTAGCGTTCCTCTTACTTGCCGCGTCTTTTGCTTGCTCTGGTGGCCAGTTTCAAATTCAAAGCCGAGTTTTTTCAGGCTTTCGATTTGCTTTGCATTCAGTGGATCTTTTACTGCCAGAGTGATCCTGACGGCCAGGCGCTTATCGCGATTCGCCGGCGTTTCTGTCTTTCGTTCGCTGTCATCGGCGGCGATTTGAGCGTCCTTCGACAATTTCCCTTCGTCACGCTTTGTCTTGTCGACGCTGCGCAAATCTTCGACTGTGGGCGATTCGGCTGCGATTTGCAACGACTTTTTACCGCTTGGAGCTGGAGTGCTGACCAGCGGGAACCGTCTGCCGTACGACCCTGTTGACGCCGCGGGACCGTTGAAGGCTGCCTGGCCGGAGGGCAGGGCGAGGCTGCGGTTGACAGACATGTAGTTTTCCGTGCCGCCTGCACCACCGGCAAAACCGCCATAGGAGCCGTTAATGCCTCGACCGGCTCGACCATAGGCGGCCTTGGCCCGGACTGAGCTCGAGCCGCCGAGAGTGGCGGGCGACAGAGCGTCCGCCGTGTTCGCCTGGCCGAAGATATGCTCGCCGGAGGCACCATCGGGTAGCTCGACCGGTACGGTGACAGTTTCGAGCTTGCCGTTCTTTGTCACTGTCTTTTCGTCGACGGCGACAAAGGATGTATATTGGGTCATGATGTGGTGAGTCAGGGCTGTCTGCATGATCTCGTCTTTCAGCTCCTTGCTGACGGCACCGTTCTGGGCACCGGCATAATCTTCCGACATCAGGCGGTCTACTTTGGCTCTTGCCCAGAGCGAGGCGATACCGGGATTGGCGGTATTGTTGTCGGGGAAGTTGACGGCCAGCTTTTGACTGTAGGGTTTGTCACCGATATATCCGGTGAGAGTGATTGATCCCGCACCACCGGCGGTGTATTTGCCTTTGAAGTAGAGCGGCCTCTCGGCCCAGACATCTGAAATTTCACGGGGATAGACTTCTTTTACTTTTACTCCTTGAATCTCTAGTTTGACGTCGGTCAACATCGGCGAAGAAATGCGGTCGTAGAATTTTTTGCCGACTTCGCTACCCGAGCTGTTGAGCAAGACGTAGTCAGGCTCGCCGCCGCCTTCTTTAGCAATGCCGTCGATGAGCATGCGGTTGACGCTATTGCCGGTGCCGAAGGGAAACCAGCGAGAAGTGCCGCGCATTTTCTTGACCATGCCGATCACTTCAAAATCGTTGCCGACATAGCCGTCCGTCATGAAGGTGACAATTCTGAGGCGGTGGCCGTCGGCGGGGATTTTGCAGGCCTCTTCCACGGCCGGTGCCATCCATGTGCCGCCATTTGCCTCGAGTGAAGATATGAATTTATGTGCTTTGTCCTTCATTGCTTCACTTACTTTTTCCGGTTGGGAGGCGAAGCGGCGCGTTGTGCTGCTGAAGGCGATGATTTGAAATGTGTCGTCGCCGTTCATATGGTCGAGGATATAATTCATCGTCTCTTTGGCTTTTTGCAGCGGTGGTCCGCTCTGCGAGCCGGAGCAGTCAATGACGAAGACCATTTCTTTGGCGGCGATCTTATCGGGCGTGACGCGTTTCGGTGGCATCAACATCAAAGTAAAATAGCCGTCTTTTTCGGCCGGATCCTTATAGGTGAGATAGCCACTCTTCAAATTGTCCTGGGCCACACCCCAGTTGAGGACGAAGTCTTTATTGGGAATGGTGTTTTTATCAACCAGCGAAATCGAGGCCTGGCCGCCACTCTTATTGGTGATGTTGACGTCGTGAAGTTTGGAGGCCAGATCGCTTATCGGTAGACCAGCATTCAATTTGACATTGATCGATAGATCATGGCCGGAGCGTTCGCCGGCCGGCGCGATTGGTGGTGTGATCAAAGCCGCATCCTGCACTGCCGGCGTTTTGCCGTCGGAGCTGCCGGGGATGAAGCGCGGGCCGACGACGGTGGGGAAGGCAAAAGTATATTTGCCGTTTTCGTAAGGTAGGGTCTCGACATATTTGATCGTGATTTCTATTTCCTTTCCGGGCTCGATATTGGCCACGGATTGATTAAATATATTGGTGCGCTCCTGGTCGAGGAGTGAGGCCACCTGTCCGTTTGCCTTGGCTTGTTCGTAAATCTGGCGCGCTTCTTCTCGTTTTTTTATGGTACCGTGGACGGTGCGATCGCCAATCTTCATCACCATCTCGTCGACAGCGCCGCTATCACTGAGCGGGAAAGTGTAGAGAGCTTCTATCTTGTTTTTAAAAGGATTGTGAAAGGTCTGTTTGACGGTGACACGGGCGATGTAGCCGGCGATATCACAGCTCACATCGGTGTGTTTGAGAGCGCACTGGCCGAGCTGTTTGCCGCCCGGCAGCATGGCTACAAGTGTGCCCGAGCCGTCCGCTTTTTTGAAGGCGTTAGCCGGTTCTTCGGTGCCGCCTTTTTGCTGGGAAGTCCCTTGCAATTGGCTTTGCGCCGGCTTATTGATGGCGAGCAAATTTCTTGCTTGCAACGGTGCGGTGAGCGTCAGAGACGTCGCCAGCAATGCAAATGCTTCGCCCAGGGCCAGCGCCACTGCATAATTCCTGGTCAATCTAAGTTGCATAATCTTCCCTCAGAAGTCGAATCTGCTACCAGGTTAGCTGCCTGCGGGGATTTGCAACCCAGGGTATAGCCTAGGCTTACCCTGGGTCAGGTCCCGAGCTTGGACCTGCACTTACCCGGAGGATCTCTGCTGGTCGGCGATTGAAGCCACGACTTTAGTTAGCCGCCGATCATATGTAGAGAGCTCTGCCGGTCAAATAAAAACGCCGGGCGTTTAACCCGGCGTTTGATAATCTTGCTCGTAATCTCTTTTTAGCGGCTTTAGCGGCTTTAGTGGCTGACGTTTTTGCCTTGATCTTCTTCGAGCTCGGCCAACCAGTTGCCCGGCACTTCGACGCTGGCGCGGTGTTCGAGCAGGGCTCTTTCTTTTAAATCCCAGAGATATTCAAAAACGCCTTGCGACGCGTCGCCGGCGTGCAGGCCCGCATTGCGACCTTTATGCCCGATCAAGCTGTGGTCGCGACGGTGTTGATAGACTTTGTTCAATCTTTCTTTGAGTACGTCGGTTTCGACCGAGATCAACTCTTTGTCGGTCAATTTTTTATCGGTGCCCATACTTAATCCCATCTCCTCATCACACAAAAATCGCATTGTATTCGACAGCCATTCCCTGGCTTAGTGCCAAAATGCTGGTTAAATCGTCTCTGCAATTTGTATGCCACGGAGGTTGGAAGATTTCACCGGCAGCCGGCCTGTCAAGTGATTAAATCACTAGCGCAGCTTCAGCTCTAGGTGCCCAAACAAAAAGCCCCATGGCATTCACGGGGCTTTTTGAATAGGTTATTTAGAACCCGGGTAGATCGGACGCGTCTATTAGGAGCGGCGTTTTCTAGCGGCTTCGGCCTTACGTTTTCTTTTGACGCTCGGCTTTTCATAACGCTCTCTGCGCTTGATTTCAGACAAAATTCCAGCTTTCTGGATTTTTTTCTTGAAGCGTTTGAGCGCTCCTTCGATGCTTTCGCCTTCAGCTACTCTTACTTCTGACAACGGATCTCACCCCAATTCAAATATCAAAAGGTTGTATTTACAGATTCAGACCAATGGTCTTTGCAGCACCGCCTCGAAGCGGAGCTATACGCATGATATGCGCTCTGGTTATACTAGCACCCGCGGTGGACTGAAGATCTTCCCGAAAGCCCGCCCGGGACACTACTTAGTTAAATTGGCGGTAATAAAAATCTTTAGAAATACTTTGCCATAGTAAAAAGCCCGGTCGTAACCGGGCTTTTGGCGATTTCTAATGGTCTGAGTGGCCGTTCTCGTCGGCCCGGCGACCGGGGAGTACATCCTATTTGCCGTTAGCTCTTTGCACCTGAGCACCGCTGATGTCTTTGTCCGGAGCCTCATACATTTTGTCGATTTTACGACCCAGCAAGTCGTGGTCTTCCGAGACTTTGGACTGGAAGAAGTTTTTGTAGACCTTGTTCCAGGATTTATTGACGATCGGGAAGGCATAGCGGCCGGTGTTTTCGTCGAAGGATATCGATGTCGGAGCGGCCTGGTTAAAACCGTTAATCACCAGATTGAGATTTTTTGTACCGGGCAGGCCGAGCAGATCGCAGCCGGCGCAGATAAATAAAATGCAGCACAACATAAAGGAAGGACCGATCACCATGTGGGCCAGCATGCCCTCTTTTTTCTTGACAAGGGACCGTTTACCTGGCGGTAAGTGAATTAGCCAGGGTGAGACCAGAGTGGCGGGTAGAAAACCGGACCAGTAGTAAAAATGCCCCAAAACCATGGCATTCCAGCCTTTATAGCCATAGGAAAGGCCGAGCACGACGACAACGATACCCAGCGCAAATTTGAGAATGGGGTGTTCGATCAGATAAATCATACTAATTTCTGCTTTCCACGGTTGACCAATTAAGACGAAGCACGACGATAACTTTCAGTTCACTAATTTTAGTCTACAACGTCTTGGCCTTAACACTGCTTCCAATTCTTAACAGGTGACGGCATATTGCCGCTTTGGTCTTAGCAAGTCGGCTAAAATGAACCGTTCTAAGGGATTTTTGGAAGCTCGCGATTGTGAGCCGAGGGGGGGTAAAGTGGCTGGCATAGAGCTTAAGCGTGATCACAAGTGCGCGCAGTTGGGACTGGATCAGGTCGGCAAGGACGTTTGTCTTTCCGGTTGGGTCAATGTCGTGCGCGATTTGGGCGGTATTATTTTCGTCGAATTGCGCGACAGCACCGGCAAAGTACAGTTAATTGCCGACCCCAATAAAAATAAAGCGATCCATGATCATTTCATCGGCCTCAAATCCGAGTACGTCATTTCTATAACCGGCAAAGTTTCAAAGCGCCCTGAAGGCACGGCAAAAGCTGATTCCGGTGTTGGTGCCATCGAGATCTATCCTGACAAATTCGAGCTTCTAAATACTTGCAGGCCTCTACCCTTCCAGCTCGACCAGGGTGACAAGGTCGATGAAGCGCTGCGCCTCAAGTATCGCTATCTCGATCTGCGCCGTCCGGAAATGAACAATAATCTGGTCGTGCGTCACAAAGTCACCCAGGCGATTCGCCGCCACCTCGACCTCGAAGGTTTCATCGAAGTCGAAACCCCGATCCTTTGCAAAGCCACTCCCGAAGGCGCTCGCGACTTCCTCGTCCCGAGTCGTCTCAGTCCCGGCAACTGGTATGCTCTGCCCCAATCTCCGCAGCTTTTCAAACAGACATTGATGATCAGCGGTGTCGATCGCTATTATCAAGTCGCTCGTTGTTTCCGCGACGAAGACCTGCGCGCCGACCGTCAGCCCGAGTTTACTCAGATCGATATGGAATTTTCCTTTGTCGACGAAGACGAGGTGATGCGCGTCACCGAGGGCGTTCTGGTCGAAACTTTCAAATGTATAAACGTCGATGTGAAGCCGCCTTTCCGTCGCCTCAGCTATGACGATGCGATGAATCTGTACGGTTCGGACAAACCGGATCTGCGCTTCGGTCTGGAATTCAAAGACTTGACCGCTCTGACCAGAGACAGTCAGTTCGAGCTTTTCAAACAGATCAAGGCTTCGAACGGACAGCTCAAGGCGATTACCGTGCCGGGCAAAGCCGATCGTGCATCGCGCAAGCAGCTCGATACCTGGGCTGATTACGTCAAATCTGTGGGTGGTAAAGGCCTGGCCTGGGTAGCCTTCGGGAAAGAGGGTGTCCGTTCTTCGGGCGTGCATAAAAATCTTTCCGAGGGCGAAATGCAAACTCTCAAACAGCTTGCCGAGGCAAGTGATGGAGACCTGGTATTGCTGGTCGGTGATTCGCCCAAAAATGTCGCTAACATCCTCGGCCGTTTCCGCCTTAAGCTGGGTGAAGAACTCGGTTTGATCGATGACAGCAAACATGAATTGCTCTGGGTCGTCGACTTCCCGCTTTTCGAATACGACGATCTAGAAGGTCGCTTCATGGCGGTGCACCATCCTTTTACCTCGCCGCGTCTGGAAGATCTGGATAATCTGGAAAGTGATCCGGGCAGTGCCAGAGCGCGCGCTTACGACATCGTCTACAACGGCTGCGAGATAGGCGGTGGCTCCATTCGTATACACAATCAGGAAGTGCAATCTCGCGCTTTTGCGGCCATTGGTCTCGATCGCGAAACGGCCCAGGAAAAATTCGGCTTCTTGCTCGAAGCTCTCGAGTCGGGTGCTCCTCCGCACGGAGGCATCGCTCTTGGTCTTGATCGGATGGTGATGTTGCTCTGCGGTTGCAAGTCGATTCGCGACGTGATCGCCTTCCCCAAAACTCAATCGGGTGCCTGCCCGATGACCGGCGCTCCGTCTTTGGCCTCGGACGAACAGCTAAAAGAGTTGAATGTCAAAAACGGTCCGGTGCCCGAAAGGAACAACGGCGCTGCTGCGGCGGCTGGCGCACCTGTTGCTGTAAAGGGCCATGCCAACTGATGAAGCGTGCTTCGCTAGCTTCGGGCATTGTCGTATCAGGTCTCCTGAGCGGCATTGCATTATTGTCCGGCTGTGGTCTTATCCGGCCCCCAGCTAATACTTTTTTGATAACCGGCAACGAGTATTTTAAAAAAGGTGACTACGAAGCGGCGGAGAAACAGTATCGCGAGGCGGTTTTGAGCGATTCGCACAGCGCCACCGCTCTCAATAATCTCGGTGTCATTCTCTATGTGCAGGGTAAATACGACGAGGCGGCCATCGTTTTGCAAAAGGCGATGACCGCCGGCCCGAACAATGCAACGGCGCATTATGTCATGTCCGAAGTACTGGCTAAAAAGTCGCAATTCGAAGAAGCATATAAAGAAGCGCTCACGGCTACGCAAATGGACCCGAAGGAAACGCAAGCCTACTGCGCCCTGGCCGAGGCCTCGCTCGGTCGCGGCGATCTGGCCACCGGCATTTCGGCTTATCGTAAAGCTTCGCAGCTCGACGACACCAATGACGACACGCATCATAAACTGGCTATGGTGCTTGGTTTATCCGGCGATTTCGACGGTCAGATCAAAGAGGAGCGTGCCGCCCTCGATATCGACAATAACAATGATGACGCTCGCATCGGCCTGGCATCAGCCTTGAACAAAAAAGGCGACAGGGACGGTGCGCTCGCCGAATTGCGCCGTCTGCTCAAAGAAGAGCCGAACAATGTGGAAGCGAAGGCTTTCCTCGACCGAATTCAAAACGCGCCGGCTGCAGTTAAAATTAACAGCGCTGCTTCGACAAAGTAAGTCCGAAAAAATATTCTCTGTGATTGAACTATTTCGTGCCCTTTGACGTTTCCTTTAGCGGGCGGAATTTATTTCAGCGCCCTCTGGAAAAATTTGGAGGTGCTATGTTCGCACGCGTATTTTCGGGCGCCCTGCTCGGTGTCGAGGCTTTCGCCATCGAGGTCGAGGTTGATTGTTGTGCCGGGCTCGGGCAGATAAGCATTGTCGGTTTGCCGGACACTGCCATCAGGGAGGCTTGCGAGCGCGTACGGGCGGCGATCAAGGCCTGCTCTTTTCTGGTGCCGCCCGGTAAAAAATGGCTGGTCAATCTCGCTCCCTGTGACATACGCAAAGAAGGGCCGGCCTACGATCTGCCGATAGCGACTGCGATATTGGCCGCCACCGGGCTGCTTAACAGTGAGCTGATCGCCAATATGTGGTTTATCGGTGAGCTCAGTTTGAGCGGCTCAGTGCGCCCGGTCAATGGCGTCCTGCCGGTCGCTCTTGCTGCCAAGCAGGCCGGTGCAAGCGCTATCGTCGTACCCGAGGCCAACGCCGAGGAAGCGTCCCTGGTCGATGGGCTCAAAGTCTATCCGGTCTCGCATTTGATGCAGGTCCTCAAGCTCTCGCAAAATCTCGACAATGGCACCATATATGAAGGCACGAGCAAAAATCATTTTTTGCGCATCAGCCGCAACGTTGCTTTTGACAAGGATTTTAGCGAGGTCAAGGGGCAGGCCAATGCCAAGCGCGCCCTCGAAATTGCCGCGGCCGGTCGCCACAATGTGCTTATGGTTGGTCCGCCCGGCTCTGGTAAATCGATGCTGGCCGAGCGCTTGCCGGGCATTATGCCGCCGCTGGAGTTTTCGGAGGCGATGGAGCTGACCAAGCTCTTCAGCGTCGCCGGTCTGCTCAAAGACCGCAGCAGTGTCGTCGTCGAGAGGCCCTTTCGCAGTCCGCATCACAGTGCCTCGGCTGTCGGTCTGGTCGGGGGCGGCGTCTCGCCCAAACCCGGAGAGATATCGCTCAGTCATCTCGGTGTGCTCTTCCTCGATGAACTGACCGAATTTCCCCGCAGTCATCTCGATAATCTCAGACAACCTCTCGAGAGTCGCACCGTGACGATATCGCGGGCTGGACAAACGCTTACCTATCCGGCTTCTTTTATGCTCATTGCCGCCTGCAATCCCTGCCCTTGCGGCTATAAAGGCGACCCTGTCAGGTCTTGCATGTGCACGCCGCATCATGCCGATCGCTATTGGGCTCGGCTTTCGGGTCCTCTGCTCGATCGCATCGACATGCAAATAGAAGTACCTCGTCTGCTGGAGAGCGAGCTTTCCTGCGAGCGGTCGGAGTTGAATTCGGCCGCCATGGCCAAACGCGTCATGACGGCAATAAACAGGCAGCGCATCAGGCAAAGCGGGCAGGGCGGCGACGTCTCCGAGCCCTATGTCGATCTGGAACGACCGGTCGTATTCAATAGCATGCTCGCTCCGCGGGCGCTGGCCAGGCATTGTATGATCGATGAGGCTGGTCGTAATCTTTTAGCGCGGGCCGTCAATCGATTCGCCCTGTCGGCCCGCGCCTATGACCGCATCATTCGCCTGGCTCGCACAATCGCCGACTTGAACGACAGTGACGATATTGAGAGCGGTCATGTCACCGAAGCTTTGCACTACCGGGTGGGGCGTTTGCCGCGTTGAACTTTGCGATTAACCGCCTGGCTGGTGTTATGCTAGTGGTGACTTTGAAAGGTATTTCTGCCTAATGTCATCGATTCTCAAGCGGTCCGTTAACAGTTTACGTCTGGGCGATTTGCTGGTGCAGGCGGGCCTGCTCACCCAGCAGCAAATGGCTGAGGCTGTGCGCACATCGCGCAATAAGCGTATGCAAATTGGTCAGGTGCTGGTGATGACAGGGCTGCTTTCGCCTCGCGATCTGCAATCGGCCCTCGAGGCTCAGTCCATGCTGCGCGACAAATCCGTGGAGTTGAACGAAGCTCTGCGTTGTTTGAAAATCGCCTACAAAGTTGGCGTGCCTTTCAAGGATATCCTTACCGAATATACTTCGCCGAAGCGATCGCAGACGAGCAAGCTCGGCGAATTGCTCGTCGAATCGGGGCTGATCACCTACGAAGTTCTGGCCCGCGCCGTCGAGCAGAGCTATGCTACCGGGTTGCCCCTCGGGCGCATGCTTGTTTTGCAAAAAACGATCACCAATGAAGTTTTGACCACCGCTCTCGACTTACAAGTGCGAGTGCGCGACGACATGTTGAGCCGCGCCGAGGCGATTGCCACTTTGCGCAGTCAGGCCGGTCTCGCTCCCCTGGCCCCGGGCGAAGTCGCAGCCGAACCGGTCAAAGCGCCGCTACCCCACCAGGATGCTCCGCGTAAAAAAGGGGTGCGTCTAGGTGAGCTCATGGTCATGGCCTCGGTGCTTACCGAAACCGATGTGATGAATGCTCTGGAATGGGGCCTCGTTAATCAACAGACGATCGGTCAGGTTTTGATCAGCCAGAAACTCGTCTCGCAATCTCTGCTCGATGCCGCCCTCGATTTGCAAAAGCTCGTCGACACGGACGTGCTCGAGCCGCTCAAAGCCAGTGAAGCTTTAGCTCGCGTCCACAGCGGCGTTAGCCTGGAGGAAGCGGTTGCCGATGTAAAATCGGAAAAAGAAAGCGCCGCGCGCACCCTTTCATACGAAAAACTCTTGATGCTGGCCCGCGTCGTCGGCGAGTCCGAAATCGATGAAGCCTTCGATGTATCGACCAAGAGCGCGGCCGTGCTCGGTAAAATCATGGTTCTCACCGGCCATATGGATGTGCCGACACTGCAAGCAACTTTGCGCTGCTACCAGCTCCTCACCCGTGGTTTGCTCAGCCAGGACGATGCCGTCGTCACCCTCGACTATGCTCTGCATCATATTACCGGTGTATTAAAATTTGATGACGCGCTCAAACAGCTTGGCTGGTCAAAAGACCGCGGCCTGAGACTGAAGGGCGAGCCGAGTGAAGGCTCAAGCGAAACGGCTCCGCCGCCAAAACCTAATGTGGAAGTAACGATTGTCGGCACCGATCAAATCACCGCTGGTAGTGGCGCTGATTCCGGTGGCGCCACGATAGGCGTTGTTGCCATTCAGACTGATTTCAGCTCGGATGGCGAGGCCGCTCCTGATGATGAGCCTGGTGAACAGGGCAGTATGTCCTTTCATGTACGCGATGACGAGCGTCTTACTTTCACCGGTGAGGCCGATACTCAAACCAGCGATAATATCTCCGCTCTATCCGATGCTGATACTAAAAAAGCCAGTCAATCCGATGCCATCGGCGAAGCTCCTTTAGCTTCTGATAGTGCCGTGGAAAGCGAGGCTGTCGAGGGAGCCGCCGCTGCCGTTTCTTCCGGAGAAGGCGCCAGGCCTGCCAAGCCGACCAAGCACAGTCAGACAATCCAACCCGAAGATGCAAGAGCCACTCGTCTGGCGGCAATGATGAAAAATTCGGTCAAGGCCGCCGACAACGATCTTCTCGTCAACTTCGATCCCTCCGCCGATCCGCCCGATGCGCTGCACCGTGTTTTCGAGCGCCTCGCCCACAGCTATTTCACCCAGCAAAATTATGAAAAGGCGCAGGTGCTCTATGAGCGCATCCTCGTTCACCGGCTCAATCATTTTGGTCCGAACGATTCGGCCCTGGTCGTTGATTTGAACAATCTCGCCGGTGTCCTTGTCGCCCAGGAAAAGCACAACCAGGCTGAACCCTTCATGCGACGCGCCGTCGCAATTCTGGAGAGCAGCACTTTAAGCGACCCGCTCAAAGTGGCTGAATGTCTGGCTCTGCTGGCGAATGTCTACCTGAAGCAAGAAAAATTGAAGGAAGCCGAGCCGCTCTTCAAGCGCTCCCTCGAGATCCGTAAGTCGCGCCTCGAGCCCGGTCACGCCGATATCGCTCAGACTCTGGCTGACTATGCCAAACTCTTGCGGCGTCTCAAGCGTGAGGACGAGGCCGAGGCTATGTATCAGGAAGCAATCGGTATGATGGCACGCATGGAAACATCGACCGGACAGTTTTCTGCGCTGGAAGATGCAAACGAAGATCTGCCAAACGAAGATTCGGGGAGCGAAAATTAGCACCGCTACGCCGTGGCCTTTCAGATCCTTTCGGTTGTTCAGGCAGACTTTCTGACCAGGCCGCGGAAGGGGGCCTGGGCTGCAGCATAGAGAATATCCATGCCCACTGTAGCGCCGAGTATAGCGGTTATGTGAGATGGGTCGTAGGGTGGCGAAACTTCGACGACGTCACCGCCGACGACATTGAGTCCGCAGCAGCCCCACAATATTTCACGCTGCATCGCCGAGGTGATACCACCGGGAAGCGGCGTCCCCGTTCCAGGTGCGTAGGCCGGATCCATGCCGTCGACATCGAGCGAAATATAACATTTTCGATCGCCGACAATCTCCCATATTTTTTTGACGATCGCTTTGCTGCCCATCTCTATACATTCGTTAGCCGTGAGGATATTGAATTTTTCTTCCGGCGGAATGAAAGTGCGGATGCCTATTTGGATAGACGTTTCCGGATCGATCAAACCTTCCCGGGCTGCGTACCAAAACATACTGCCGTGGTTTAGATATTTTGCTTCGTGAGTGTCTGTATGAGCGTCAAAATGAATCAGTGAGAGTTTGCCGTGATGTTTAGCCTGCGCTTTGATGGCCGGATATGCCACCAGGTGATCTCCTCCAAGACCGAGGGTACCGATGCCTTTTTTGGCCATTAAGCTGACATGCTCTTCCGTGTTTGCCAGCATGTGGTCTGTCTGACCGGGGTAAAAAGCAATATCGCCATAGTCGATGATTTTGTGCGCCTGCGTCAGGTCGTAATCGAAGGGCCAGTGTATGCCCGGTAATCCAACGTACAGAGATTGCTCACGGATGCTTCGGGGACCGTATCTGGTGCCGGGTCGATTGACGATTTCAACGTCGCAGGGCACTCCGTAAATAGCCAGGTCGACGCCTGCAAGCTCTCGGGTATGCTCACTGCGCCAGAAAGTTGGAATACCCGAATAGGGGATGCGTCCCAGGATACCCGTGGAATCAAGAATACCCAATTACAGCCCTCCGCGCCTGATCTGTGAGGACGTAGTATCTCACAGTCTGTTGCCGATGTGTGACAGATAAAATCGGGGGAGTTGACGGCGCTACACAGGGGAGAGGCCAGGGATTGGCGGAATAAAGCCGCCCAATAATCACCGCCTCAAATTCTGAAGATCTATTATGATGACAGCAGGGACAGGGCTTATTAACTAGGGATTTTGGTCGTGCCGAAAAAATTCGTTTATCTGGCGCCTTTAACGGCTCTGGGCCTGGTTTCGGTTTTTGCTTTGATTTTCGCTGCTTCTTGCGAGGCAAAAAGCCGTGCCACGGCCGCCCCTCATAAGGGCGCAGCGGTTTTGCTCAAGGCCAGCGCGCCGGCCGTTCCAAAACCGCTTGAGCCGGTTAAAATCGGCAAGGGCGATTCGTTGCGTGATCGTATCTATATCGTGCCGCCTTTATTTGGTCATCCGCCTGTCGACCCTTCGACGGTTGAGCTGATCAAATCGATAGTCAGACATTTGCCCAGAAATGTCTACAACATTCTCGATAAGCGCGGCGCCAAGATCTACATCACACCTAATATGATTGATCATTGGCCAGATGCCGTCACCTTTCAAAATCATGCCATCGGCCGTTATTTTTCGGAGGAGACTGGGCGCACTTACGGACGCGACGTCTATATTTGCGAGCGCACTTCCAGCGCTCCCGGCAGTACTAATTTGGGGCCGATCATGTCGGATCCGACGCTCAAGAGTGTCGCCTATCCACTTCTCTCGCATGCGCTCAATGATTGCCTTGGTTTGCCTTCCAAAGATCTGCGGTTCGTCAATATCTACAAAGAGGAAGCTTCTCATCTGAATCGATCGATGGACGAGAGCCTGAAGGTCTATCTCGATGACCATGAGGGCTTGATCGATACCTTCGCGGCCCTCTGCGGTTCAATCATGGGCAATCAAACTGCCGCCACCGATGAGGCCTGTCGATATTTCCCGCGCTGCCGCGAATGGATCGAACAGCGGATCACAATTCTGTCCGAGCGCTAATTGAGGTCCAGGCTATGCGCCGAAGAAATGGTCATGGAGCTGTTTGACAGCGCGGTCGGCGTCTTCGTTCATAACCAGGAAGCTGAGATTGATTTCGGAGGCGCCGCCCGAGATAACCAGGATGTTGACTGTCTTCAAAGCGGAGAATACTTCACCGGCGATACCACTGCGTTCTCTAAATTGTCGACCGACCACGGTCACGATCGCTGTCTGGTCGATGATGCTCACTTCACCAAATTCGCTCAAATCTTCTTTGATGGCATCCAGATTAGTTGTGTTATCGATCGTCAGTGAGATCGAAACTTCGGAAGTGGAGATCAAGTCGATAGCCGTTTGGTGACGATCGAAGATGGCGAAGACTTTGGCCAGGAAGCCATGGGCCATGAGCATACGTGGTGAGTGAATGAAAAGGGCGGTGATGTTTTTCTTGGAGGCAATGGCGCAGACGCTTTGCGACATGGGCAGCGGGCCTTTCGGCAACTTGTCGTCGATGGCGGGCGGATTGACGGCCTGGATGAGTGTGCCTTCGCTTTCCGGCTTCATCGTATTGAGGATTTTGACCGGGATGTTTTTTTCGACGGCCGGTCGGATCGTCAAAGGGTGCAAAACTTTGGCACCAAAATAAGCAAGCTCGGAGGCTTCCTGAAAAGAAACATGGGAGACCATCTGAGCTTTCGGGACGATACGCGGATCGGCAGTCATCATGCCGTCGACGTCGGTCCAGATTTCGATGCAGCTGGCTCCGGCCGCCACTCCCAGAATGGACGCGGAATAATCAGAGCCGCCTCGTCCAAGAGTGGTGGTGATACCATCTACGGTGGAGCCGATGAAGCCCTGGGTGATCACGGTAAAACCGTCTCTAACCAGCTGTGGTATCACCGATGATGCGCGCCTGCCGATTTCATCGAAGAGCGGGCCGGCCCGGCCAAAATTGTCGTCGGTGATCATCAGCTCGCGTGCATCGAGCCATTTTACTTTCAGGCCCTGATTTTCGGCGTATTCGGCCAGGACTCGCGACGAGAGCAGTTCGCCCAGGGCGGAAACCGCGTCTATGGAGCGTTTGGACAATTCACCGAGATAGTTGATGCCGCGCAGCACGCTGTCGATTTCATTGAGGAGAGCGTTCAAATCAGCGAGAAGGATGTCGGCTCTCTCTTTGCTGAACAAGCCCTGAACGGCTTCGATATGCTTTTTGCGAATCATGTCTATCTGCGCCAGAGCGCCGTCAAGATTGCGCTTGACGGCGAGATCGGCAGCTTCAATGAGAGCGTTTGTCACGCCCGACATTGCTGATACCACTACTAGTGGCGGGCCTTCTTTGGCCTTGGCTTTAGAAATTAGGGCGAATACTTGCTCAAAGCGAACCTTCGAGCCCACGGACGTGCCGCCAAATTTCATTACTATCATATTGCTGACCGGGCTTTTAGCTCCCGTTTCCGGGAACCCATGCCCTTATTCCCCTTACCTTCTCCAGATATCCGCGCCGAGTGCTCTCAGTCTTTCTTCAAGACGGTCGTAGCCGCGGTCGAGGTGGGAGAGGCCGGTCACTTCAGTCACACCTTCGGCTCCAAGGCCGGCGATGATCAAGGAAGCGGCAGCTCTGAGGTCGCTCGATTTGACTTCCGCTCCGGCCAGTTTCGGCACACCTTTGATGATGGCGCTATTGGCTTTGAGCTGGATGTCGGCTCCCATTCTGCGCAATTCGCCTACTTGCATGAAGCGATTTTCGTAGATTGTTTCTGTGATGATCGAAGTACCGGCACAGGTGGCCAGTACCGACATGACAGGAGCCTGCAAATCGGTCGGGAAACCAGGAAAGGGAACGGTTGTGTAATCGGCCGGCTTGAGCGGTCCATTGCATTTGATCTTGATTGTGTCAGGAGCAAAAATGGAGCACTCGGCGCCCATGTCGTTGATTTTGGAAATCACGGCATAGAGGTGGTGAGCATTGACACCATCGAGGATGATATCGCCGCCGGTGGCCATACAGGCGTAGAGGAAAGTGCCGGCTTCGCAGCGGTCGGGAATGGTTTCGACAACAGCGCCGTGCATTTCTTCGAGAGGCACGCCATCGATGACGATCTGATAGGTGCCGGCGCCGGTGATCTTACCGCCCATCGCATTGACGCAATCGGCGAGGTTGACGATTTCCGGATCTTGAGCGGCGTTTTCGATGATCGTCTGGCCTTCAGCCAGGACAGCGGCGAGCATGATGTTTTCGGTAGCGCCGTTGCTGGGGCGATCGAGATAGATGCGGGTGCCGACGAGCTTCTGGCAGTTGGCATAGACATAACCATGATCGATGCCGACTTCGGCTCCGAGCAATTTCAGACCACGTTCGTGCAAGTCGATACGACGTTCGCCGATGGCGCAACCGCCGGGCAAGCTGACTTTAGCTTCGTGGCAACGAGCGAGAAGCGGTCCGAGGACGACGAAAGAAGCGCGCAACTGACTGACCAGTTCGTAGGGGGCTTCGATTTCGGTAAGGTTGCGGGCGTCGATAGCGACTTCACCATCGCCGATTTCGACTTTGGCGCCGAGATAACGGAGCACGTCGGCCATCATGTGGACATCAGTAAGATTCGGGACGTTTTTGAGAACGGTAACGTCTTTAGCAAGTAGGGCAGCAGCCATCATTTTCAAAACAGAGTTTTTGGCGCCGAAGATTCTCACCTGACCATGTAACGGCTTGCCGCCGCGGATAATAAGGCGTTCTTCGGTCTCCGGTTGACCTTGCTTGGCGGGAGGATCTAGTCTGTGTGCTTGTGGTGGTGGTGTCATGGTGCCGCTCTTCTAGGAGATAGTGATGTTACGCCATTCGCATATGCAATAGATTCGGTTGCGAGATGAGAGTGCTACCGGCAACCGAAGATTTTTAGGAAGCTCTTGTTGCTGGTGGAGACGGACCTTGCGGATCGATATAATTCGCCTCTGTAGATAATGTACACCGGCAAAGTAAACTCAATGTTAAGCATATTTCGGGAAGCATTTTCCGCCCTCTTGATATAAAGCGGCATCGGCGGCTGGTCTTAAAAAGGGCCATTGATAACAGTTATAAAGTAGGATGTAAAAGTGCGGTAAACTCTAGCTGCCAAGGGGGAGATTTCATGTCGTTATTCGAGCTTTTCACAAGCTTTCCAAGCAATTTCAAAAGGTCACAAGATTCCACTTACCAGCTTCCCCTGACCGCACTTTTTGCCGCCGCTTTCGCGCTGAGCACCACCACTCTTTCAGGTTGTGTCATGTCGGAAGAAATGAAGCGCATCGATGCGGTCAAAAAGCTACAGCAGGCAAGGGACGAATCGGGCTCCACCAACCTTACCGGCGAACAAATATTCATTCGTAATTGCAATACCTGCCATCCGGGCGGACGTGCTGGAATGGGTCCCAGCCTGGAAAATTTTGGCAAAGACTATCCCACCGACGATAAACTCAAGGCATTTCTGCGCAAGGGGAAAGGGATGATGCCCTCTCAAGAGCGGCTGAGCGAGCAGGAAATGGATAATCTTCTCACTTACTTGCATGCGCTTACTTTTGAAAAATAGCTATTGAATGAGCATCTCCAGCACCCAGATGATCACCGCTAAAAATCCGAGCAAAACGACGATGCGCGATATCAGCGCCGGACTGGAGAGAATCACCGGCTGAATCGGCGAATATCTGATGAAGACTTTGGCGATGCGCTCCCGGTCTGCCAGATAGATGATCGGTATGATCAAAGGCCAGAGTCGCTTTGATTTTTCCTTGGGCCGATAAAGTACGACAATCAGCTCCGGGCTCAAATAGAGCTTGATCACCTGTCTCCAGTTTACGGTTTTGCGCTGAGGCCAGTAAGGACCGCGGTATTTGATACCAAACTTGCTCACCTGCAAGGCGGAAGGGGTGAGGTAAGGGCGCAGGCCGATCAGGATTGAAAGCAGGGCGATGGCCAGAAAAAAGCCTTCGATGTTGACGAGCAATTTCCAGTCTTTGGCCAGCAGCAGAGGCGTCCAGCAATACTTGGCCAGACCGAGATAGGCCGAGGCTAGGATCAGGCACATCAACAGTTCGCTTGGTTCTTTGGATTCGACGAAATTGTCCTGCGATTCACCCTCGCTCTCCTGAACGGGGATATCATCGTTATATACGTCGTAAGGATCGTCTTCTGGCACTTTCATCGTTATTAGAGGTTAGCTCAGATGATCAGGGCAAGGCAAGTATCTTGGCCAAAACTTAGCTTTGTTCGGAGTACTTGTTTTTTGCCGGTTTCGCGTCCTTCAGCCCGGTCCGAACAATTCGCTCTGAGCGCGCCTGGCCCTGCTGTTCACTTCGTCACGCACGGCTGGATCGCTTTCGTCGGCGCCGACCAGCCAGCCGCCCTCTCGACCGGCCACGGCCTGGTAAAAAGTCTCGTCGAAAGCTCGGGTGCGCACCACCACCGGCATCGGTACGGCATAGCCAAGCACGAGTGCCTGTTGTTTGGGGTCCATCTGGGCGAGCACGGTGCGCAGGGTCTGGCTGCCGGAAACACCGGTAAAAACCGCCTCGATGTCCTTTTCATCATTGAGCAACGCCGTGACGCGCGTGCCGATTTGACTGAGCACTTCCGGATCTATTCCAGAGGGGCGCTGATCGACGATCAGGAGAGTGACGAAATACTTGCGCATTTCGCGGGCGATAATACCAAATATGGTTTGCTTGGCTACCTGGGGCGAGAGGAATTTGTGCGCTTCTTCGATAACGATCATCAGCTTGCGAGGCGCCGCCACATTTTCCGGATCGCAGATATAGAGCTCGGACTGGCGCACGTATTCGGCGTGCAGACGACGGGTGATGATGTTGGTGGCAAGCATGTAGGACAGTAGATTATTCTGTCTGCCAAATTCGAGCACCACATGTTTGCCCGCTCCAATCTGGCGCAATATTTCTTCGATGTAGTTGTGCCCGACGCGTGGTTTCAAATACGGTGTCTTTTGGACGATCGTATTCAGTCTGCGCTGCAGGGTTTTGATCGCCGTTGGATGGCCTTTGTACGTGGTGCAAAATTCGTCGATTTCTTCGCCTGACATATCGAGCAGGGCCGATATCCAATCGCTGCCGAGTTTCTCTCGGACGATGTAGGCGTTTTCCAGGGTCGCTTCCGAGAGAGCGAGCTCGTTTTTGAGCAGGTCCAGGTCTTCGATTTCGATCTGGTTATATCCTATATAAAGCTCACGCGCGTCCGGTATGCCGCGCGCCTGGGAAGATTCCCAATCCAGGCTGAAAACCACCACCTTATGGCCGAACAGTTGCTTCAGGCCTTTCACCCGCGGTGCGCTCTTGCTTTCCGACATGGCCTGCCAACCGTACTCGTTGTGCATGTCGAAGACCAGCACCGAGGCCAGGTCTTTGTTGATTATGCCACCCAGGAAGATGCGAGTGAGAAATGACTTGCCCGTGCCCGACTTGCCGAAGATACCGTTCGAGCGCTCGATGAAGCGCTCGAGGTCGACGCAGACCGGCACCTCCATGTTGAGCGGCCGGCCGATGTTGAAGTGGCTGTTGTTGCGGTCGTTTTCGTCTTCTTCCCCGAAGACCAGGGCAAAATCGGCTGCTGCCGCTTCGTAAACCGGCGAGAAATGCGAGGGAATCGTCTTGACCGGGCTGAGCTCCGCTCTGCCGCCGACCAGGTTTTCTGCGCTCTTTTGCAGCATCAGCATCGGTTGCACTTTGACCGTGCCGAAGGTGGTCACCCCGGACAGTACCGACATGAGGAAATCATCGCCGGTGGGCGGGTTGAGCAGGATGGCCGGATTGGTCGCCGAGAGCGTCACGTCGGTGAGCATACTGAAGAAGCGCGAACCAGAGCCTTCAACGACGACAAATCGGCCGACGCGCAAATCTTCCACAGACTGTGCCGGGTCGAGTCTCATTTCCAGGCCCGTCGAAAGAGAGCCCTGGATGATCATCCCCAGATAGTTGGCCTTCGGTTTTGGCACGCCGTTCTCGCAAAAAGCGGAAAAGGCTCTTTAGAAGCCTATTTCTTTGGCGAAGGCAGAGATCGCTTTTTCTTTATCGCCGGTCCCATACTCTTCTCTTCTGACTATATCGCTTTCGTCGTTCAGGCGATACTCGGTCACGGTGTAGATAGTGGGCTCGTGCAAACTGCGCTCGAGGCGGTAGAGATTACCGTTCGTGCCATTGGCGCCAATCAAGCCCCAGACGCCATCCAAAGCCTTGTGGATGTCCTGGATCGTGTGCGGCCACTGGGCACGGGTGATCATCATATGCTCGGTTTTTGACCTCTATTGCCTGAAAACTAATAGTTGCCAAATTAAAAATTTGTCCGGAGAGGGACTTGAACCCTCACGATTGCTCACACGCCCCTCAAACGTGCGCGTCTACCAATTCCGCCATCCGGACAGGCGACCTCCACATAACGACCGGCTCCTTTTTTAGCTCTGAGGGAAATGCTAAAAGCAGGCGGTCAGGAGGCTGGCCCAGTGAAGGACCAGATGCATAGTTCATCATGGCGCGGTGCTCACTGTCAATACTGGCAAGGGGCGCTTCGGGGCAGAGGTGAAACATTCGGGACGAACGGTCGGGGCCGAAAGGCCGCCGCATCGGGCATCAGCCGGGCCTGTTGTCGCTTTCAAGGCTGTGCAAAGTCGTGCTCAAACGGCCGTGAAGGCAGTAACAGCCTCAGTTCCGGCTGGATAAATTTATCTGGGAAATACATAAAAACGGGCAAATTGGGCATACTAAGAATGGTTGCCGACTTGGAAGTTCTTCTTAATGATTGAAATGTTTGTCGCCGGTATCGCATTGGATGTCAGAAATGGTCATCCAATAGTGCTGCTCAACGACGAAAGCAAAAGGCGGGCTTTGCCGATCTGGATCGGGCCAGCCGAGGCTCGCGCCATCACTCAAGCCCTTGAGAACCATAGGCCCGAAAGGCCTATGACCCACGACCTTTTACTAAACAGCATCACGGCCCTTGGCTATCTAGTCGACCGCATCGAAATCAACGAACTTTCTTCCAATACCTATTTCGCCACCATCTTTTTGAAGATCAACGACCCGTCCAAGCGTCTCGATACGACCAAGCCGATAGATTCTAGGCCATCGGACGCGATTGCGCTCGCTCTGCGGGCCAAGGCGTCCATCTTCGTCTCGGCGCAGGTGGTCAGTGAGGGCACGATTGCCACCGACCAGGAGAAGGACGAGCAAGAGGCCAAGGACTTCAAGAAGTTTATCGACGAGCTGAAAGCCTCGGATTTCAAAAACTCGCGCGGTCAGGCTGATTAGGGTTGGGTTGGAGATAGTGTCTTCGACAGCTGCACGCTCAATCCGGCTATCCAGCTAAGAATTGCAGAAGCCCATATAACTACAGTCATTGGCAGCTGAAGCTGTACCCCGAATACGTTGACGTCGACGATGTCTGTATTCGATGCTGCGAACGCAATAATCATTGTTATTGAGATAGCTGCAAGGGTCGTAAAAACGCGTTTCTTAATCATCCATCCTACCTAGGCTCTCAGCTATCGAGCTCACTTCTGAGGGGCGGCATCCTGCATTCTTTTGAGCTGGCGAATTTGTTCTATGCCGTGCATTTCAGTGCTCGTGTCAGGATTTGGAGTGGGCATTTCTGAGACGTCGGCAGGCTTCAGGATTTGTGCCGCGGAATTCGATGGCAACGCGTTCTCGCTATAGCGCGAAATTGCGGCAGTTTCCGAAAATATCTTCCACCGACCGCCATCTTCTTTTTTTAAATACCAATCTACGTTCATTGAAGAATGGCCCTGAATGGCGGTAAAGGTCACGATGACCCACTTGCCCTCGGATGGAACGTGCGCAGCAAATCGCGGCTCCCGATAAGTGGTCTCAGAGCTGAGCTTTGCCTGAACCGGATCTGCAAAAGTTTTTTTGATCAGCTCTGCAAAAGTTTCTTTGTCGTATGTCTTTTCAATCTTT
>JAGXAB010000069.1 GCA_018971775.1 Cyanobacteria bacterium REEB67
AGTTATTGTCGCGACAAATGACAAGTTCGTTTGTCGGCTTACACCAAGGAGTGTGCAGTATCATTTATACTAAATCGAGCATATTTTATCGCATTTATATTATAGATGGCATATTTTGAACCGCCAAATTATGCCTTCTGTGATATAACTAGCTAGAGGTATACACAATGAAGCATATTGAAGCCTTCGACAAAATCGCCGCCTCTCTTATTCAAGCCCGAAAACAGAGACGCCTAACACAAGCTGAATTGGGCAAGCGGTTAAGCCTACCTCAAAGCTACGTATCAAGGCTTGAAGGATGCAGGATTGACAGCCGCATAACTACTATTGCTGAAATTGCACGCTACCTGGGCTTGGAGATTATGCTTGTGCCGGCTTCAATGGTGCCGACAGTAAACGCGCTTATTGGACAGGGTACGAAAAAGAGCGGCAGACCTTTATACAGGCTCGACGATGCCGACGATGAGGTAGCGGCTGATGAAGCTTGACAAAATGAGCCGATCCGAAACACTGCTCGTGCGGTTGAATAGTACATCCGTAGGCACTTTGACCAGGCTGGTCGACGACACGGTTGTCTTTGCATTTGATCCTACTTACGAGGAGAATCGGGAAAGCCCGATATTAAGCCAGTCTTTTAAAACGGCGGATGGCGGACTTACGATAGGCCGACCAATCACAGGACCCAGCCTTAGTCCATTTTTCTCAAACCTATTACCCGAAGGTCCGTTGAGAGATTTTCTGGCGGACAAATTGACGATTAACTCTAAAAGAGAATTTTTCTTGCTAGTGGCTCTGGGCTTAGATCTGCCAGGCGCAGTAATTGTCGAGCCTATTGGCGAACTTTCGTCTGTGACAGACCAGGAATATTTGCTGGCCGAGAGACAAGCCAGGCCAATACTGCGATTTTCCCTTGCAGGAGTTCAATTGAAATTTTCAGCAATTTTAAATCGTGCAGAAACATTTACGATACCTACTGACGGCATGGGTGGCTCGTGGATACTTAAACTTCCAAGCGAATCGCATCCTCACCTACCAGAGATTGAGCATGCAATGCTTTCATTTGCAAAGCTTGTCGGAATAGATGTGCCAGAAATAAAATTGGTGCCAACAGTTTCAGTCGTTGGACTGCCTGAGCAATTCGGCAATACAATCGCTGATAGCCTGGCGGTAAAACGATTCGATCGAAACGAAGATGGCTCAAGGATCCACATTGAAGATTTCGCACAAGTCTACAATGTGTATCCCAAAGACAAGTATGAAAAAGCGGGATACGGCCACATCGCAAAGGTGCTATGGGCCGAAGCCGGTGAAGTTTGCTTTACTGAGTTCGTTCGCCGCTTGGTATTCACTGTTGCGATCGGCAACGGAGATATGCACCTTAAAAACTGGAGCTTGATTTACACGAATCCCCTCAAACCATCATTGTCTCCAGCCTACGATTTTGTGCCAACGATTGGCTATATCTCCCGGGAAACACTGGCGCTGAATCTAGGTGGAACCAAAGAGTTCAACGACGTCACCATTGACAAATTCAAGAAAATGGCCAAACAGGCGGGTGCATCAGAGCGATTAACGGCAAACATCGTTAACGAAACTTGTGAACGCGTTCTTCATTGCTGGAATAGAGACCGTGACACGATCGGCCTTCCAGCGGAGACGCTGACAATGCTGGACCGACACATGAAGACTCTTCCGCTTTTAAGGCCGCACTAGGCGCAAACCAGACCGACGGTCGAGCGGTGCATCCAGACCTTGGCAAAGGACCTGTCCGGGCCTTTGTCGGAGATGTCTGGTATCAGCCGCGCGTTGAATACCTTTCGTATTTTGGTTACCATGCTAAGTCAATTACCAAGTTGTAGGCTCAAAATGACTATGCAAGTTTTGCTCAAGCTAAGTTTCAAAACCGTCCTCTACAGTTGCTTAGTTATCGTTTTGCTGCAAGCTCCCCGCGCGCTTGCATACGATGGACCAAAGATTGCTTTTGACGCTATCTACGAAGTTGTACTTCCGATGGGAAGCGGTACTCTTCGGCAGGCCAGCGATGGACATGGACACATGCTTAGCTGGAATACAGCATTTAATGGCAATGAAGATGGCCAAATATTGGATTTCAATAAAGGCTCAAGCACGCTGATTATTCCTCGCAAGAAGGCTGCCATCTTGATGAAAATGACAGCAAGCTCTGCCAATTTGATCTACGATAATTCGATATCAAAGAAGGCTGATGCCAAGCCGTTAGGAGAAAAAACGATCGGTGGTCATCCTTGTCACGGATGGCAGATTTCAACGGCGGGCGTTAGTACAGAGTCTTGGATTGGTGATGATATAAAATATCTGGTGCAAAGCCAGACGACCAGCGGCAAAATCAAAATGACGATGACACTTAAAAAATGGTCCTCTACCGGTCCAGGTGAGTCGGTCTTTCAAATTCCCGCCGACTACAAGCTAAATCAATTCCAGGGAAATAATTCTGGACAATCACTCGATGCCGGAGACCTGGCTATAGTGAGTGATCTGCTGAAGGCAAACAAGACTCTTGAAGCCGTTGATCAGCTTTCTAAGATGCTTGCGAAAAATCCCGCCGACAAGACGCTTTTGATTATGCGTGGTGGCATTCTCTATCGGTCTTTAAACAGGTCTGATGAGGCCTTGAAAGACTTTAACAAAGCGATTTCAGTAGATCCTGATTTTTATCAAGCGTATAAGAGACGAGGGGAGTATTATTCTCATCTTAAGAAGTTTGAGTCGGCCATGGCCGACTTCAACACATGTATTCGTCTCGCCCCGGAGTATGGTGAAGGGTATTTTGCTCGTGGATTGCTTCATGCAAAAAAAGGAGAAAACGAGGCGGCGATTGAGGATTTTGACAAAGCCGAGAAATTCCATGTGCAGGACCTAGCCAAACTTCAAGCCGTTAGGGCTGCATGCTCTGAAATGCTTAAGCAGAATCGTGCGCCGACAAAAGATTCACCATCTTGATGCAAATCTCCATACAGACGATTTTTCTGAGCATATACAGCACAAGTCAAAATTTTATGAAATTCTCCTTTTGCTGATCGAGATGGCAAACGATTTTTTATGCCTGCTTGCAGGCCGGCCATGATGCCTGAGCGCCTTTGCCGACGCTTACGTTTTGCAATTTACCTTGGGCCAGGTCGGCTTGATCCCATTTAAGGTCGACGACTTCGCTCACCCTCAGGGCATGACGATATGTCATCAGAATCTGCTCGGGGGCGGCTATTAAAATGGCACAGCACAATCTTCGGCAATTTGGATTTTGAATTGGTCGCCAGGCTGCATTTCTATGGCTCTGCCTCTTTTAGCCATCAAATAAATTGTTTTCCACCGAACTGACTGTAACCGTTGAGATGGTGGTGAACCTATTGGACCGCAACTAGCTTGGGCAGAGACATCTATACAAACATCGCTCATGCCCCGTCGGACATGCAATTCACCTCCCCAACAAACTAAGTCTGTCACTATGGGAATATGCTCTGTCTTGGGTGTCAAAACATCATTGAACTGGACTTGTAATACTGGACTAGTCCGACTAAATCGAATGCTAACAATACCCATAAATATGGTGTCCGAAGGTAAGACAACCTTTCCGTCAATCGACAACGGTGCTAAAAGCCGCGCCTTGATTGGAGCACCGTTTTGAGTAGTCTTGCTGTCTATGCTTGTCTCTAAGGCTATATCAAATTTGGTGCCTTCCGGGATGATCGCTGATTTTTCACTATCTGCCGCCTGCGCGGCCAATGAAAGAACAAGTGCCACTAGGCAGATTGAGTATTTCACTTGATTGACCTCTTCTAGCACCTCTATTTTTGAAAAGGTTGGAGTCCAAAATTTTCAGCATACCCCGGAGTCTATTCGTTCCGTTTTGTGAGGTCACTTTTCTCCGCCCCTAATGCTGGCTGTATTGTTTATCAACTTCGGTAGCTAGCGGCCGAATACGATTCTCAAGTTCCTCACGATCAACACCAAGGGTTTGCAAAATTTTCTCAGCACCGCTCTGCCTCTGACTAAGCAAGCATAGCAATAAATGCTCAGTGCTGATACAAGCGCGAGCCAGCCCTTGTTCGGTGAACAGTGTAAATTTAAGGGCTTCTTTGGCAGCTAGCGAATATTCGAGTGGTTGTTTGGCGTCCAGCGCAAAAGGCTTTGCGCTGGCTGTGACCGGGCTACAACCGATATTTTTTCCAACTTGCGCACGAGCAAGTTTTAAATTGACTCCCATTGACTTGAGGGTTGTGGCAACATTGCCCGTGCCTTCGCCGATCAAACCAAGAAGAATGTGCTCAGTGTCGATAAGATTGCAGCCCAATCTACGAGCCTCTTCCTGCGCCAGCAATATGACTTTGATCGACTTCTCGGTAAACCGCTCATACATTGATGGAAACCTGCAAATGTCTTATGACCTCGATCACGTTTCATATGCCCAACTTCAGCGATCTCACTCTTTCTACAGGCAGCACGAATCACGCCATCAACCAGATGCATTGTCACGACTATTTCACGATCATTTCACTACCTTTCAATTGCACCGTCCGCTTTACCAGTCAAACAAATATTTTTTCTTTCTGCCCCTGAGGTTAACTATGGCCAGCCATTCTGAGATTCAGCATGAAGCGACAAAAATAACGCACCAGGCCGAGCTGGGAACGCCAAAAGATTTGCAGGCCGTGCACAAGGAGCTGCAAAATGACATGGCCAAATATTCGGCCCAGGATTACGGCAAATTACTCAATGGTATCGAAAGGCAAAACGATAAAGATGTAAGCGCCAACGATCACCTACCAAAGCTAAACCTTTACGATAGCGGCTCAGGTGTGCGTGATTCCGTCGATGCTCAATATAAAGACGGTACTGTAGCTACAGCGAACTGGCAGCAGCAACCGACTGATAATAGCGCTCAGAGCGCTGCCGGTGGTTCCGCTGGAGGCGGAGCCGATTCTGGCGCTTGGAGCAGTTCCGGTCACTTCCCAGGCCCTAATCATGGTGATGCCGGTTCTGCTGGTGGATCGGATTCTGGCGCTGGAGCACCGTCGCCGCCACCCAGCAGTGGCGGTGATGGCGGCGGCAGCGGCAGCTCAGGCAAGTCCGGTGGCCCTGCCGGCTAGGCCATATATAATCACAGCTAAAACAAAGCCTTTTGCTAAATGCGATTCAATTGCTTTGCTGCTCAGCCCGGAGCGATTTCGCTTGTGTCCGGATCGCAAACCTGCAGGTCTTTGATTTCCACAGATTTGATATTGATGCCCCACTCGCGGGTTTGTTTCTCAAGTGCTCCCTTCAGCTTTTTGTTGACACCCTTCTGCTCGGTTTGCAGATTGTTCAAGTCAATTTGACCGACGATATTTCTCAGTACAAGCTGCGCGGCGCCAGCCGTGGCTTTAGCGGCATCCTCGACTTTGGTGACGGCCTTTTTGGCATCGCCCACCTGAAACATGCAAACGGCGGCAATATTCACCGATCTGTTATCCAGGGTCGAAGCTTTGACCACTGGCGTCTCCAGTGCCATCAGCCTCGTGTCGACGAGTTCGGCGCTGTCGAGGAAAGGGACGATCAAATGTATGCCGGACCCCTTCGTGGCTATGACCTTGCCCAGTCGATAAACGACCAGACGTGTATTGTCTTTTACTACTTTTATGCCGGAGAGCATGATCAAAAAAAGCAAGACGACGATGCCGCCAAAAATTTCCACTCGTTCACTCCGTGTTTGCGACTTGGTAGATTATGCTCAGGATATTCCCTGGTTTCAAGTCTAAACTCATGAGCTAGTATGGAAAGGCGCCCTGCGAGGTCGACCATGATGCCCAAACTTGCCAGTCGGAACCGAGCCGAAGCATCCGGAGATTTGCCGGGCGCCGCCAGTAAGGGGCGGCCTCAAGCAGCGCCGTTCTCTCTTGGTCCGAAGCGCTTCGATCCGGTTGCTCACGGCGGGGTGAAACGGCTGGGTTTTTGGTTTTTGTTCTTTGGCTTTCTTCTGCCTTTGGCAGCGATGATTTTTGAGTGCACGACGCATTATTGCGCCCAGCGTTTTTTCGATCCCTTCCCATCGACCGGGCATGTCCTGCTCTTTGCCCTTATACCGCTCAGTAATCTGCTCAGCTGGTGGGGGACGCGGCGCGACCTTTCCAATCATCTGGCCGCCATGTCCTTAATGAGCGGCATGGCCATGGGTGTTGGTATTCTCTATGCCCTGATGTTTTTGCCGATCACCCCGACCGCCTGCCTGGCCACCGCTTTTTTCGGCTTCGGTCTGCTCGCGCTCTCCCCCGTGCTTTCGCTACCGTGCAACCTTCTATCCGCCAGAACCGTCGGCCGCTTAGCCTCGGGCAAAACCACCTATTTCAATGCCCATCAGGTCGACCACATCGGTCATATGATCATTTTAGTGATGGTGATCGCCGTCGAATTGCCCTCCACCCTGACGCGAATTAATCTGAGCAATGCCGCCGAGCCGGATCCAGTCGTTTCGCAAAATGCTCTGCGCTGGTTGCGCAAATACGGCAGTGCCGAGGTCTTGCAGCGCGCTTGCTACGAACACTCCGGTCGGGCCACCGACATACTCGGTTCGCTTTACGAGAGCGGCCATCCCTTCAATGTCGATGCGGCTCGCCGTGTCTTTTTCCGGGTCACGGGCAAACCTTTTAATAGTGTGCCCATACCGGCGGCAGCACGTGCAACCATACAGCGTGCCAGCATGATCACCGACACGGCTTCTCTCAATTATGGTGTCAGTGATGAATTCGATCTTGATACCGATATCGCCGGGGAAAACGTCAGCGGCATGGCGCGCGGCCTTTCACTTGCGCAATCGGCCATCACCGGTACTGTGGATGGCGATTCGGCTCTCGGTACTCTGGAGTGGACTTTTGGTTTTACCAATGTCTCAAAGGTCGATCGAGAAGCGCGGGCGAAAATATTATTGCCACCGCAGGCGGTGGTGACCAGAGCCAGTCTGATTGTTAAAGATAAGGTCTATGATGCCACGGTAATGGTGCGCGACCTCGCCCGCGCTCAATATCAGAGCTCCGTCAATGCTCGCAAGGAGCCGCTCCTGGTCAGCATGGCGGGCGCCGACCAGCTGCTTGTGCAGTGCTATCCGATCCGGGCCGGCGAGACGGTAAAAGTCCGCCTGGAGATTGCCGTACCACTCGCCATACGCAAGGACGAACGGGCCAGCTTGACTCTGCCGGCTTTTATGGAGCGCAATTTCATCGCCGATAGACCCACAGCAGTCGATATTAAGTCGACCACCGCTGCTGGACGTCCTTCTCCTCTTGCCGGATCGGGCCTGATCAATCTCAGCCCGGAGTGTCTCTCCGGCACGGTCACAGCCGAACAGTTGAGCCGCTTCGAGTGCACTGTCTCAGTCTTCCGCAATCTGTCCGCAAGCCGCATATACGGCAAGGTCTGGTGCAAAGCCGATCCTTGTGCTGTCAATGCCGAAGTTGAGCGTTTTTTGCGTGCACCGCACTATTCCGGTTTGAAGCGGCTTCTCATCCTCATAGATGGTTCGGAAGGGACGAAACCCTATCTCAATCAAATCAGCGAAGGTTTAAAAGCGCTTCCAGGATCACTTGAAGCATCGATAAAAATTGTCGGAGATCAACCGACCGCCCTGTTTGGCGGTTTCAAGCCGGGTGGCTCGCCCGATTATATTGCTGCCGTCAGCGATCTGAAAAAGCTGGACATGGCCGGAGGTCAGGACGATTTTGCTTCATTGCGTGAAAGCCTGCAGTCTGCCGCCGGTACAGAAGATACAGCCGTGCTCTGGTTGCACGCCGCTCAGCCGATCACGAGCGGCGATCCGGTCGAAATTAACAAGTTGATCCGAACGGCATCGAACAGGCCCTATCTTTTTGACATGACGCTGCAGGCTGCTCCTAATGAGATCCTGGCCGGTGTTTATGCTCCCAGGGGCCTGGTGCGTCTGCCTCGCACTGCTGAGGTCAACGCCGATTTGATCAGCTTTTTTGCCTCCTGCCAGTTGCAGGCTAAAGATGAGGAAGCGGAAGCGCGACAAGACCAGGAATTTGCTTGCCATGCAAAAGATGAAGGTGCGGCCAGGCCGGACGGGCTGCAGGTCGATGACCGCCTGCTCAAAATCTGGGCTAATCGTCAGATTGCCACCGACATGCAAATGCCTGGCGGTGTCCAATTGGCCGCCTGCAATCTTGAAGCCGCTCAGCTGCAAATCGTCAGCCCGGTCAGCAGCGCTGTCGTAGTCCAGACCGAGACGGCAATGGCGGCGCCTGTGCCCGTACAATCCCTGGCGGATAAGAAGGACAACATCGTCGAAGATGCTCTAAAACGGGCCGGTACGCTCGCCTCGGAAAAAGTGAAGTCCCTGGCGATGATGGATGCGCCCAGTCGTAGTGCCGAATTTTTCGATACAGCTCCTGCCCCGGCGACGAGTATGCCGGGTTATCCGGGTGTGCTTGGTGCCACTAATGGCACCCCGTCCCCGGCACCGGAGTCTTTTGAGCAGGAGCAAAAGCGCGCCCAGAATGAAGTCATCGGAGCAATCAACACGGCCGGCACGGTACGCCCCGTAAGCCCCGTAAGCCCCGTAAGCCCCGTAAGCTCCTGGTCATTGTTATCCGGCCTTGTGCAGATTTTGTTTGTAATTTGCGCTGGCGGTGCCTTTCTTATTGCCTGCAAACGCGCTTTATTCAAGAAAAACAAAGACGACTCAGGCAAATCAGATGGCACTTGATCCGCAAGCACTGCGGGAACGGCAATTTAACGATGCCCCTCAATGCTGAGCTGGTTTTTGTGTAGATGATTGCGCAGGTGTTTGAGCAGGTGTTTGTTTCTGCACCTGTGTCTGCATCTGCCCCTGTAGCTGTCCTTGATCTATTTGACCGCGGACGCTTTTGATGATACCACTAGTGGTGTCGTTCGTTTGCGTTCGTCCGGCGCCGTAATTGTGCACGAACATATCGGGATTGGAGTCGATTATCCTGTGGACTCGGTTGTCTTCGGCCTGGCTGCGCACGTTTGTGGCGGCGCTGTCATAAGAATGCGCCAGATTGCGGTAGAAGATGTTTAATTTATCTTGCTCGTTTTCAAAATCGATTTGCAGGATTTTCAACTTCCCGGCCAGGTTGTCCTTAATCGCCTGCACGTCTGAATCGTAGCTGGGATTTCTCACTCTTTCTTTGCCGTAGTAGACATATTTTGGCACGGCATCGATGTCGGCTTGTGCTTCTTGATTCAAGCGCGCGGTTGTGCCCTCCAGTGTGCGGCGCTTATTTTCGATTAGAGTGGCAGCGCTCTTCATGGCATTGTCACTGTACTCCGCCGACTGTCTGTCGACGCGGGTCACTTGTGGCTGGGCCGGATTACTGAAGGTCTGGCCGCTATTTGCGCCGGCGCCGGCGGCGGTTGGATTGTTCGGTGCTGCGGCGCTGGAATTGCCGCCTGGGCCTCCCACAGTCGGATTGCCCCTGAGCTTGTCTAGAGCGGCGCGGGCATAATCACCGACTTGAGTGCCGAGGCCGTGCCTGTAGCAATATTCGTATTCATCGGCGGCGTTGTCGTAAAGATCGGCTTTGAGGAAGATGTTGCCCATCAGGTAATGAGCGGTCAAATTAGTTGGATCGGCGCTCAGTATCTGTTTGCCCGTATGTCCGGCGAGGACGTACTGGCCGTTGTTGTATTGCATGGTCATGGTGCGCAGCAAGTTGTTTTCGCGGGCGACCGCCGCTTCCGCTTGATCGAAGGTAGTTGGCGTGGCGCGTTGAGCCAGGGTACCCGCAGGCGCGATTGTCATGCTTGTAAAAATTGACAGGGTGCCAAGCAGTAGCCTGCCCAATGCTGTTTTATTTCGAGACTGACAGCAGCTGGGCGGCCATTTAGAAGCTGGTCTATTTCGGATTAAGGGCATGACCGACTCGGAAAATCTTCGCTAGGGGCGACTTTTTAGTTATACCCTAAGTGTTGTTTTCATCGCTTCCCTGACGTCTTGCCTGCTCGACGACCGGCGGAATTGTTGCTTCAAAGTCGAGCTCTTCTGGGGGCAGAGGACGCAGTGTCTTCAGATTTGGCTGATTGGGCACATAGACATAGCGCAGGAGCATTTTGCGCAGATCCTCGGGCTCGAAGGGTTTGTGCATATGATCGTCGATGCCCGCTGCCGAGCAGCGCTCGTGTATGTCGCTATCAGTGCTGGCCGAAATAGCGATGATTGGCGTGCGCCGACCAGACTCGAGCTCGATGCGGCGAATTCTCGCGGCACACTCGAAACCGTCGATACCTGGCAAGACAAGGTCCATCAGGATTGCTGCATACTTGGCTACGCCAAGGGCGGTGAGGGCTTCTTCCGCCGAGGAAAAACATTGCGTGTCGTAATCGAATTTGTTCAAAAGCATCGAAATGACTTGCTGTTCGGTTGGAATATCTTCAATGACTAAAATGAGCGGTGAGGTCATCTTGATTTCCCTGGTCGCCTGATCCCTGTGTACTCTCGGCCTGTGATGTTATTGGCCAGTGAAGCCGGTTGTGTGCAAAACAGACACAACAAAAAATTAGTTGACTGGCTACAAATGATACCGGTTGTATCGAAGGTTTTACCAGAGGAAAGTTCCCGGCCCTTAAATGAAAAAGCGCTTATCTGGCCTTCCTCCTGTGACATCTGCAAATTTTTGCGGGCGACGCCTACCCGGTGCGCCGTGATAGCAGAGCGCCATATATAATGAGCGCTATGCAAGTTGTGAAACGCGGGACCGGCAGTCGGCTATGAAACGCATTCTTCTAGCCGCAATCGGATCGCTCGGCGACATTCATCCGATGATTGCTATTGGCCTTGCTTTGCAGAGTCGCGGTCATGAAATCATTTTTGCCACTTCTTCTTATTACCACAAGCGTCTCGAACAGTTTGGTTTCACGGTGCGCACATTGCGTCCGGACAGCATCAATCCAACAGACATCGACATGCTCGCCAGTTTGATGGACTTGCGCCAGGGTACCTGTCGTTTGATGCGCGATTACATCTTCGCCAATATCAATGATACCTACGAAGACCTGCTTGCCTTCTCCGAAAGTGTCGATGCCATTCTTGTCACCGAGCTTGTTTATGCCGGCCGTCTCGTCGCCGACGTGCGCAAAATACCCTGGGCCTTTCTCGCTCTTTCTCCGGGCACATTCTTTTCTACTCACGACATGCCTGTTTTACCGGGTGCCGAGGGTTTTTCTTTTCTGACGAAATTTGGTCCGAGCGTCAATGAGGGCCTGATTCAATTGGGCAAATTTTCCTGCGCCAGCTGGCCGGCGCCTTATCACCGATTGCGTAATTCACTGGGTTTACAGCCCCAGGACAATCCAATCTTTGCGGCAAAATTTTCACCGCATCTGGTGCTAGCTGCTTTCTCCTCGGTGCTCGGTCGCCCCCAGGTAGATTGGCCTAAAAGTGCGGTTGTGACTGGCTTTGCTTATCATGACAGCGTGCCGGACCTCTTCGAGAAGGACAAGGAAAGCAACAACGAAAGGCTGGCCAAATTTTTGGCAAAAGGCGAGGCACCAATCGTTTTTACCCTGGGATCGGCAGCCATGTTCGTACCGGGAGATTTTTATCACGAGAGTCTGGAAGCGGCTCGCAGGCTTAATCGTCGCGCCATATTTTTGATGGGGCAAAATACCCTCTTTGAAGATCTGCCGCAGACAATGCTGGCCGTCGATTATCTTCCATTTCAGGATATTTTTCCGCAGGCGGCCGCTATCGTACATCAAGGCGGTGTGGGTACGAGCGCCCAGGCGCTGCGCGCTGGTAAGCCCACGCTCTGCGTACCTTTTAGCCACGATCAGCCCGACAATGCGGCGCGCCTCGAGCGGCTCGGCACTTCCCTTTCACTGTCGCGCCAGAAATATCGGGCCGCTGCCGTTGCCGCCCGTCTTTCCACCCTCCTCGAGGGCAAGGCAAACCCGCATGTGGTGCGGGCGGCGGCAGTAGCCGCTCGGATGAAAAACGAGACTAATGATGGTGACGGCGCTGATAAAGCAGCCGACTGCATATTGAAAATGATTGACGATGGCTGAAGCAACAAAGCCTACACTGGGCGAGCTGGTTCTTGTCTTCTTGCGTCTGGGTTGCACCGCTTTTGGTGGTCCGGCCGCTCATATAGCAATGATTCGCAGCGAGCTGGTCGAGCGCCGCAAATGGGTGTCCGAGGGCGATTTTATCGATATGCTCGGGGCGGCTAGCCTTGTACCCGGGCCGACTTCCACCGAGCTTGCCTTGCATATCGGTTACAAATTAGCTTCCCTGTCTGGTCTTGCGGCAGTCGGTATAAGTTTTATTTTGCCCGCCTTTCTACTTGTTCTCGCCTTGGCCGCTTTGTATGTCGCTTACGGCTCCTTGCCGGCATTCACCGCTGTCTTGCACGGGCTGAAGCCGGTCGTTCTGGCCGTCGTTTTTCAAGCCGTCTGGTTGTTGTCTATAACTGTTTTTAAGACTAATTGGCTGCGCCTTCTGGCACTGTTGGTGGTGCTGTTTTCTTGCCTGGGTCGTCCGCCTGCCATTTTGCTTTTTGCTGCCGGCCTGCTTGCGGCGCTTGTCCATTACCTCAAGAGCAAGCCGCCGCGCGAAAATCTGACCATGGTGATCTTGACCGGTGCCTGCAGCTTCGTCATCTCCGGAACGTGGCTTCTCGGCGCGTTTAGTCCTGCTGTCAGCAAATTTTCTCTGAGTGCCCTCGCTCTCTATTTTTTGAAAATCGGCGCTGTGCTCTACGGCAGTGGCTACGTTCTGCTTGCTTTTTTGCGGTCGGATCTGGTCGAGCGTTATCACTGGTTGACCTCAGCTCAGCTGCTTGACGCCGTCGCCGTCGGACAATTGACTCCCGGTCCACTTTTTACCACGGCGACTTTCATTGGTTATGTCCTCGGCGGAGTCTTCGGGGCAATGCTTGCTACGGTTGCCATTTTTCTGCCCGGCTTTGTCTTTGTGGCGGTGACGGCGCCACTTATTCAAAAAATGCGCAGCTCGACTCTTTCGGGGTATTTCCTCGACGCCGTCAACGCTGCCGCTCTGGCCCTGATGACCACAGTACTCTATCAGCTCGGCCGCGAAGCTCTATACGGTTGGTTTCCCCAGGTAATCGCCCTGTTGAGTACTTTTTTATTGCTGCGTTATAAAGTCAATTCGCTCTGGCTCATGCTGGTCGGGGCGATTTGTGGCTTAATATTTCTCAAATCCTGAAGCCGCTTTTAAAGATCCCGCTGCAGCATTTTTGCCGCCTTCGCCTTGTCCTGAGCGGCAAGATCCGGCTTGCCGAGCTTGGTGTAAATCTCGGCTCGGTTTACATACATTTTTGAGGTGAGGTTGGGATCGATGGAAATACACTTATTGATGTCGGCGAGGGCCTCGCTGTATCGACCCATGCGCATCTTCAACTGGCCGCGCTCGAGCAGCATTGCCTCGTCATCCGGATTGATCTTGATCAGGGCACTGAAGTCTTCGACTGCTTTGTCTGGCTTACCCATGTGTTCGTGAATGCGCGCCAGTTGTTCATAGCAGGCATCGTATCTGGGATTGATTGCCAGAGCCTTATAGAGATCTTCGGCCGCTTTTTCGGGCTTTTTATCTTGTTCGAATAATTCCGAGCGGGCGCGCAAAAGACGATCGGCATTGCCGACTTTAAACTTGTCCAGTAGCGTGGTCAGGTCTGCGATTGCTTCTTTGACTTTGCCGGTATTGCGATAACCGTACACTCTGAGGTTGTAGAGCAGTTCTTTGTTGCTTGAGCCGAGGCTCAATGCTTTCGTGCAATCAGGCACTATCTTATCGGGCAATTCGAGCTGTCTGTCCGCTTGCGCCCTGAATGTAAAAACTTCGGGGAATCGCTTGCCCTGTGGATCGGCGGCGATTACCTTATTGCAATCCTCGAAAGCCTTTGCACCTTGCTCCAGGCTGCAATAGATTGAAGCACGCTGATAAAGAGCGTCTACATATTCTGGCTGGATGGCGATGGCGGCGTTGAATTCTTTGAGTGCGGCGGCGCGGTTATTGTGTTTTAGATATTGCAGGCCGAGATTGTAGCGATCGCTGGCAGTCGAAGCCCGGGCGCTTGGGCACAGGCCGTCGGCGATCACTGTGCCGACGATCACCGTGCCGGTGACAAGTGCAGGCAACCACACCAGCAGCCCCTTAGCTGGCGTCAAACGCCGGCTATTTCTTGGCATTAGCTGCATCGACGGTTGAAACTATACTATCGAAGCTCTGCACGCCACTTTGCGAGGAGAGCTGATTGCCGTTTTTGTCGAGCAAGATAATGGTGGGAAAGACGCTGACATTGTATTTATCGCAGAGCGGATCGCCGGCGTTGACCTTCTGGCAGGTATATTTGGAAAATTTGTTTTTCACTTCTTCCCAGGCCGGTTCCATCAATATACTCTCGCGCGAATTGTCGCCATAAAAATTGATTATTTTTGCCACTTTGTCACCGCCGGCGGTTGCTTTTGTCGGCGCCGCTGCTGTCTTGGCGGCGCTTGCTGCCTTGTCCTTGCCCTCTTCCATCTTTTTGCCGCTTCTGTCGATCAAGTCGTTGCTCGGTTTGCTTTCTGCTGTGCCTGTGCCAGCCGAAGCGGTCGTGGTCGTGCTTGTGGACGTGCTGCCGCTGCCGCCGGTGCGGACGTTGACCTTATCCAGCTGCGCCAGGCCAGCCTGGGCCTGGGAGGCGAGGGCGCCGCTGCTGTGTTCGCTCACCCATTTGTATTCGCTGCGTGCTTCGCCGACTCTGGCCAGGCATTGATTGCAGAGAGCCATGTAGTAATGGGCCAGAGCATTGGCCGGTTCTTTGGCGGTGATTGCTTTGAATTCATTGAGGGCGCCTTGATAGTCTTTAGCTGTGTATTTGGCCGTTGCTTTATTCATATCGGCCGGCGCTGCCTGGGCCTGCAAGACCGGACCGGTGAGCAGCAAAATCATTGCGGCACTGGCCGTGGAAGTGAGCGCTGCGGTCAATGCCGCCGTCTGTGTTTTTACCGCTGCGCCTGCTTTTCTCATTGTTATCGCCTCTTTTGCTAGCCGTATCGTCTTGAAGTGTTCTGACTGGTGTTGTCACTCTTGTTTTTAATTGTATAGCCTGAATATCAGGGATAGATTTTGCGGATAGTTGCCACGTCTCTTTCGCTCAGTTTTAGCAGGGGGGACTTCCAGTACATGACGTCGAGACCGGACGGTGAGTGCCCGTCTATGCCGAGGGCGTGACCGGACTCGTGCAGTGCCAGATTGTAGAGCTCGTTGCGCTGGGCGCCTGTCATCTGGTCGAAGTCGACTGTGGCACAGGTCAGCTTCATCTGAGATTGTTTGATCCAGCGATTGCCGGCACTGTCGGCGCTGTCGTCGTATGTTGTACGGCCGCCGGAGCCACGGGCAATATCGCCGGGGCTCGGCCTCTGCACCAGAATGTCGGCCTGGGAGGGATCGTCCACCTCGGTAATGCGCAAGCGAGTCTCATTGGCCGAAACCCATTGATTGATCGCCTGCATGATTGTGCCGCGGGAGCCGGCACCGAAGCCAGTGCCCGAGCTTTCATCGACGCAGACGCGCAGGGGGAATTTATTAGCCGGCCAGCGACGTACATTCACGTCTGAATAGTAATCGGGGGAATTAGGATTGCAGCCCTCTCGCCATCTGATCAAGAGTCCAAGCTGATTGCTTGTGGCTTGCATCCACGAGACATTGATGCCGGCCTGCGGATTGGAAGCCGCGGCCTGGACAAGTTTGTCGTCGCAATTTTTGGCCTGTTGCCAGTCGTCGGTGGCGCGCTGATAATTGCCGGCGACATCGTTGGCCAGGGCGCGGACATAATACAAGCCGCTCAAGGCCTGATCAGCGTCATAAGGCAGGCTGCTGATTGCCTGGCTGTAGTAATTGAGGGCGGCCGGATAGTCTTGCGTTTCGTAGGCGTAATCGCCCTGATGCTTGTAAGCTTCGGCCTGCTGGTCGGAACCGAAGAACAGTGCCTGCGCAGCTGGTGCCGCGATCAGGGCGAGTATGGTTTGCGCGGCTAAAAGCGCTGGGAAAACTTTTGAATTTTTAGCCATGAATACCAGCCTTTGATTCGCCCTGTGACCTCGTGCAAAAGTCTAGCAGAAGGCAGAGGCGAGCGTTGGTTGAAGCCCCTGGCGGAGAGCTCCAACTCCTCCTTATGGCAAGAGGCGAACGGGCTTGTCGGGTGGCAGCTTGGCTCAACTTGCCATCCTGTCGGGGGCGCATTGTCAAGGAGCGCGGCCCGCTTCTTGTGGCAAAGGGTTTTCATTAATGCTATAAAACGACGACGAACTTCTTCTGATTCTTGGCAGGGGCGGTTATTTATCTGGTCCTTTTGTCTCTTTAGTTGCGAGATTTCATTGCAATGTCATCCAGCCCAAAAAACTATTTTGGATTATCGTCTGATTACGCGGCAAGAGAAGAGGCCCGTGTGGCCATCGTTCCGGTGCCTTATGAAGGCGGCGGTGGCGTGCATTCAGGCGGCAAGGACGGTCCAAGGGCGATTCTCGAAGCGAGCCAACACGTCGAACTATTTGACGACGAACTCTGGACAGAACCATTTAAAATCGGCATTCATACCGCCGATGCGGTCAAGATTCAAGCAGTCGACAATCAAAGCAAAAACCCTTATGGAGAGCTGGTTGAGGCAATCAAGCCATTCATAGACGGTAACAAATTTCCAATTATCATTGGCGGCGAGCATTCGATCAGTCTCGGCGGTGTCAAAGGCTGCATCGATAAATTTGCCGATCTATCCGTCTTGCAAATCAACGCTCATTGCGATTTGCGCGCTTCCTACGAAGGCAAAGATTTTAGCCATGCTTCTACCGGGCATCAGATTTATAAGGCGCTACCTCGGCCTCTGATCACTCAGGTCGGTGTGCGTAATATCAGCTGGGAAGAAGTGGCCTGGATGGAAGAGGAAGAACCGGACATCAATATCTTCTGGGCTCGCAATCAAAATAAGTGGGATTGCAACGAGATCATCAACACGCTGTCGGAAAATATCTATCTTTCGATCAATGTCAATGCCTTCGATTGCTCGATCATGCCTGCTACGGCTAATCCTGAGCCGGGCGGTATCGATTGGTATCAAATGATGGAGCTGATCAAGCTGGCCTGTGTGCGCAAAAATGTAGTCTGCGCCGATGTCACCGATCTCAGTCCGATTAAAGGTATGGTGGCGCCAAACTTCGTCGCCGCCAAGCTAATTTATAAGCTGATAGGCTATCGCTTCGCCCTCGATCTCGGCGTTACTAAAAAGTATCTTTAGCGCGGCCCATTTGCTGTGCCGGGACTATTTTTTGCGACTGGTGCGCGCTTGTTGCCTGCGACCCATTTCTGGTTTTGCGGCAAATGCTTCAAGCAGGGGCATTTTATATTGATTGAGCAGATAGTCCAGACCTTTGGATCGGAGCTCAATACTGTGAATCGATTTGAGTAATTCCAGCGCTCCATCAAGATCGCCGGTGATGTATTTCAAGCGCATCGTGCACGCGGTGTTGATTTTTGAGTGGGCCCAGGGTGTGGCCAGGAAGGACTCGGGTGAGTCGATGCTGTCGCAGGCCTTCAAAACGGCATCGATGGCTGTGATCAACGCTTCGGCAAATTGATCGCGGCTGGCTGTCCAGAGCACGGGCACTACATTCCAGGTGGTGTCGACGCCTAAATCCAGGTCGCGCAAGGCGGCGTCAAAGTTGGAGTAATCGATGGTCTTACTGTAGCGCTTGCGCGGTTTGTCTATTTCCCAGAGTTTGTCGAAGACAAGGCGCAGTCGCAGATTGCACTGTATGTGCGGTTCGGAGACAAACTTATAAGACTTGATATCGATAAATTGCTGTACGCCGCCACGATTGCGATAAAAGGAAAAGCCCACTCTTTGCAGTCCGCGAGCGGCTATCATTTCTTTCATGTATTCATCTATAAATTCATCGAGTCTGTCCTGCCAGGCGGCAAGCACGCGTGTAGGCTCCATACTGATGCATTCGATGGCATCCTTGAGGTCAAGTACCGGCCTGGCATTGAAATCATATTCTGTCCATTCCGAGGCATCATCAGGAGTATCTTGATCCGGATCGATCTTAAAGGGCTGTCTGTCGCTTTCTCCCTCACCAGCATTGGCTAGATTTTCCACTGTGAAGTGGAAGCCTTCCTGGCACTCGTCATCGGTGGTGCCAAGGATGATCTCGACGCCTATTTCGGGATTGAAACCGAGCAAGAGCAGGCTGGCATCTTCATAGACGCGCAATAGATTTTCGATCAAAATTTCGCGCAGGTAATTAGCCTCGTCCGTGAGGCCGTCTTCTTGCAATTCGCCTTCCGGAGCGACGAAGCCGAAGGCCAGACCATTGTGTACCGAAACGAGGGGGGAGACGAGATGTCGCACCGAGGCTGGTGCGGCTTCTTTGATCTTTTCGACCATCTCGTAGTCGTCGACATCGTCATTGACAAAGTAGAGTAGTGCTTGAAAATCAAATGGCACCAGCGCGCCGGGGAGCGGATCTTGTTCCATGCTGAAAACATCTTTAGTGCGGTAGTGCGAATATTCCACGGCGGCGATGCCCTGATCTCCGCCAAAACCGACCTGGATAGCAGCGATGCAGCCTTGATCCTCTTTCATCGTTTTGAGCAGTTTCGCTCTCAACTTTTCCAGAGCTTTGTATTCGGTCGAGCCCACCGATGACGCTGTCGGGCCGAGGCAATAGCAACGGCGCCCGCCGGGTACTTCAATCGGTCCAAGGAAAAAACGTTGGAGCTTTTGCGAGGAATCATTCTTAATTTTGAGCAGCGTCGCTTCGGCGCTGGGGATCTGCGTGTCAAGAAGGACGACGAGAATTTTGTGATGAATGAATCCCATGCTTCTCCTTATCTTTCAGAGGGCCTCGACTAAGAGTCATTGTACACTACACTCGGGCAGTGCCTGCCGGTAGCGGCGTAGTAATTCGGGCGTGAGCAGCGGCGATTTTATGTCAATTTTGCGCAGAGACCGTCCCGCCAGTACTTGAAATGCCGGAATGGCCATACCGTCTATTTTGCACCTTTCCGCCTTAAATTCCTCCAGTTTCTTCAGTTCGCTCAGGATTTTAATTTCCATCCAATCCATGTTTGAGTCGCTGAAATCCACGCGCCTCAAATTTGTCATTCTGGCAATCCTGGCCAGCTCTTGCGGCATAGTAAGGCAGGGTGCCTTGGTTCGCGTCCTCAGTTTAGATTAAATCCGCAGGAGGGCGCGTGAAAAGCTTTTGCGTCCTCGGGTCGCATCGCTCGAGAAGATATTTTCAAGCTTCGCGGCGGTCTGGTCAGCATTTTTAGAATATTTGGGATGCTGGCGGCGGTCATTGTGTTATTGACGAGACTTAAATGTCCAATATTATGCAAGGGAGATAGGGCCTCGATTTGAGCGTCGGATATGGCGCAGTCATCGAGTTTTAGCGTTTCGAGTCTGGAGCAGGCTGCTATCGATTTACAATCTTGCGTGGTGAGTTTGGAGCGGTGCACGTCGAGATACTTGAGCGCGGTCGATCCGCTTAATTTTTGTAGTAGCGGGCTGAGGCTTTCTTCGGTCAGGAGGGTGAGCTCGGTCAAATTTTTGATCCGTTTCAGGCGATTCAAACCGATTACGGTCATTTGCGTATCGCTTGCATCTAAGCAGCTGAGCCTGGGCAGGGCGTCGATTTGCGCCAGAGATCTGTTGCTCACCCGGCCGCAAAACAATATTTTTAGGACTTCCAGATTTTTCAGGCGACCGACGTGGGCCATGGTTGCGTCATCAAAATCTTCGGCCATAAAAGTGGAGGCAAGCTCCAGTCCGCTCAAGGACTGTGTCTCGAAGCGATCGAGATATTCCGGATGTTGGATGAAAGTCAACCCTGCCTTTAAAATCGGTTGAGCGCTTTGCTTGATTTCGAATTTTCCTTTGCAGGCGTGTCTGGTCGGGCCATCTTTGCTTGTATAGCCGATCTCACCGAGGGCGAGGTTGGAGGGAAAGTCGAAGCAGACATACTTTTCGCCGTCCTTATAAATGACGCGGGCAAAGTCCATTTTCTGATTCGTGGGCTCGGCCCGGACGGCGACGCTTTTGACTTGTGCACCGCTGGTAGTGGCTTTGTCGAGACTTCCGTTTTCTTGATGGTGCGGCCGATTGAACGAAACGACCGCTCCCCCGACCAGGACTACGGCGCCAATGATACCGGCAAGGACAGCAGCGGCTCGTATGATCGGGGCCCTGGCGGCGTTCTCTCCGTTGGAAAGATTTGTCCGCTCCGCTTTGTGAGCGTCGGCTTTCGTGAGAAAGAGTCTTCTTTCGCCCTCCGCTTGTAAAGCAGTTTCGGGCGAGGCGGCCGGCTCTGCTTCGCCTGCAATGATCGGCTGGCTGTCTCTGGTGGCTGTTTGGCCGCCAAATTCCTCGCGGGCAATGGTGTGGAGATCTTTAATCAGGCGGTCGAGATTTTGATAGCGGTCACCCGGGTCTTTGGCCAGCATCGTCGCGATCACCATTTCAAGCATCGGTGGGAATCTGGCAATGCTGCGGTCGATTGTGCCATAGGCATCTAAGGCAGCCGGACAGGCAGCTTGCAGGGTTGGTGGTCGAGTGCCCTGGTGCATCATCATAGTCTCTACTGCCGTACGACCTCTAAAAGGTGGTGCGGAGGTGAGGGCTTCAAAAATCGTGCAACCGAGCGAGTAAATGTCTGAGCGCGCGTCGACGTAACCACCTTCACATTGTTCTGGGCTCATATAGTATGGGCTGCCACACACTTCGCCGGCCTGGGTCAATTGCTGGGAAGGCAGGCTATCTATTTCTGAAAGTTTGGCTATGCCAAAGTCGACGATTTTCAGTCTGGCTCCGGCGGCGTCCGGACGGTCCAAAATAACGATGTTTGCCGGTTTGATGTCGCGGTGGACGATGCCTTTTTTGTGCGCATAAGCAAGACCGGCGGAGGCGTCGATTAAGATGGCCAGTGCCTTTTTTAGGGGTAGCCGGCCTCTTTCCTGGAGCATATCCTGCAGTGTTCGCCCGACCAGAATGTCCATAACATAGAAGGGTAGCCGGCCTTCGTGGATGCCGAGATTGTAGATGCCGACGATATTGGGATGACTGAGGCGAGCGATGGCCTGCGCTTCGGTCTGGAAGCGTCTCCAGGCGCTGTCGGTAACCTTATCGGCGCTCAAAGTTTTGAGGGCGTATTCGGCCTGCATGAGCTGGTGGCGGACGCGGTAGACATCGCCCATGCCTCCGGCGCCAATAAATGAGATTATTTCGTAGTCGCCGCCGACGACGGCTCCGATAGCCAGGCTCGGTCTTCTGTCGAGCGATTCGCCAGCCATGATCTAATGCAGTGCCATACTTGCTTGCTCGCCGATTTGACCGCCGACGTCGACGTGCACCCCAGGCAATTTGCTTTCCAGATCTTTTTTAGTCAGGGGCGTAATATCCGACTCGAGTACGGTCAAATTTCGCAGTCTCATGCGCTGTAGATAGAGGAGCTTTTGAGCTGTGAGCTTGGTTCTTTCCGTCGAGAGTATGCGCAGGCTCTTGCATCCGCTCAAGATCTTAAAATCCTCGTCATCCAGTTTCATATCGCCAAGGGCCAGATCTTGTAAGTTTTTCATCGTGGCCAGATCACTAAAACCTTGATGAGAAAGGCTAGAGCGAGTAAGGTCGAGGACTTGAACGTGGCCGTTATCTTTCAAGAGTTTTAGAAGAGGATCGGCATCTAAGGAGGATTTGCAGCCTATGCCGAGCAGGTCTGGAATCTTTTTAATTTTTGCCAGTGTTTTGGCATCGAAGGCCCGGCTGTTCACGCCCAGATATTCAAGATTTTCTATAGAGTTTATGGCATCCAGGCCCCTGTCTGTAAGATGCGTGCAATCGTTCAGTTGTAGTTTGTTCAGGCCCGGCACCTGAGCAGCTTGTTGCAAAAGTTTTTCGAATACACTGTAGGTTGGCCCCTCATCTAGGGTTATCGTGCCGATTTCGTATGGTCGGAAACGCTTCATGTATTGAGGATAGTCGGCTAGCACCACACTCGGTGTCAAGCAGAGCGCTCCGTAAAGAGGAAATCTCAGCGTTTCGGTCGCCTCCTTTTCGTCGCCTTTTTCCGTCTTGATGCGCCCCATAGAAAAATCTCTGGGAAATTCGAACAATCGGTAGGGCTTGCCATTCTCGATTTTTTTCGATGAGAAAAATTGTTTATCGTTCATTGAATTCTTGGGCTTTTCAGGTACGTAATCTGGATCGATTGGATCGTTAGGCGCAGCCTGGCTGGCCATAAACGTCACGCCGAGGTCGGCGTCGGTCACAGAGAGGCCGGTTGCCGGTTTATCGACAACTCTGGTGGCGATTGTTTTCGGTTGTCGGGGCTGATGCTGGCTTTGCCACCAAAAACCTGCCCCGATACCTGCGGCCAGAATGATCAAAGCTACGGCCCAGGCAATGAGTTTGCCATAAGGCGATGAACTCTCGCCTTCTTCGCTATCCTCCTCCGCTTGATTTTGCGAATTTCTCTGGCCCCTGGCGTTGTAGTCGCCTGCGCTTTCTCCCTGACGTGCGTAGGAAGAGGTGCTGTTCAGGCCGGTCTGACGACCGGTCTGCCGATTATTGCGTTCGTTTTGATCTTTTAAATTCAGTGCTGTTTGCGACTGCGTCGAAAAGGGACTGAGCGCACCTTGCTGACCGCCTTTGATCAAGACGAGATCCTGCATCACTCGCTCCATCGTCTGATAGCGATCCATCGGCTCTTTGGCCAGCATCGTAGCCACTGCCCGTTCGAGCATCTCGGGGAACTCCTTACCGCCCGAGGCCGTTTTTAAGGTCGGAGGCACGGCGGTCTGATGCATGATCATCGTGTCCACGGCGCTCTGGCCGCGAAAGGGCGGTGTGCCGGTGAGCATCTCAAAAAGAGTGCAGCCAAGCGAGTAGATGTCCGAACGCGCGTCGATGCGCTTGCCTTCCGTCTGTTCGGGACTCATGTAGTAAGGGCTGCCGCAGACTTCCCCGACATTGGTCAGATATTGATTTTGCGGATCTTTGACTCCGGACAGTTTAGCGATGCCGAAGTCGACTATTTTCAATTTACAGTTGGCTTCGGGATTGTCGAGAAGCACGATGTTGGGTGGTTTTACATCGCGGTGGACGATGCCCTTCTTGTGCGCGTAGCCTAGTCCAGAGCAGATTTCTATAAATAGCTCCAGGGCTTTCTCGATGGGCATAGGCCCGTTTATTCGCAGATAGTCGAGCATGGTGTCGCCCTGGAGCAGATCCATGACGTAGAAGGGCAACCGAGCTTCATGCAGATCGAGGTTATAGATGCTGACTACGTTTGGGTGATTCATCCGGGCGATTGCTTGCGCCTCGTTCTGAAATCTTCTCCAGGCGACTTCGGTCACTTTGTCAGCGCTGAGTGTCTTGAGGGCATATTCCGATTGCATCATCGTATGCTCGACGCGGTAGACATTGCCCATGCCACCGGCGCCAATCCACTTCTGGACACGGTAAGAGCCGCCGATGATATCGCCTACTTTAAACTCTCCGGCAACCGGTGAACCGCCGGCCGTTAATTGAGTGTGTTCCTGCACGTCAGGTCGCATCTCTCTACTGTTTTGGCCCGGTTGCTGCATATGCACTTAGTCTTGTTTTTGTTTTACCAGATCCAGCGAAGGAGGAGATGTGGTTTGCACGGCAGAGGTTGACGGCTGGATCCACCAGTAGCCAATTGCCGCCATGAGCACAATGATGACTATAAACGAGCCTATCATTAAGCGCAAGAAGTGGGAGGGGAGGGCCTGGTCATAGGATCTTTCCTCAGGTGCTTCCTGGAGGGTTGATTTTATGGAATTTACCGCATTGACTGAGGTAAATGAGCTGCCCGAGCGGAATGACTGAGCTGACTCTTTTTTTGCATAGCCATCCTTCATCCTCAAGGTCGGCGTTTGCATGTCAAAAGACTGGGGTGCAAAAGACGAGGCCGGGTTTTGTGCCGGCGGTGGCTGCACCAGGACGGTTTTGTCCTGCTCTTCCGGAGGCGCAAATTGCGACTGGTGATTTGGAGTTGATACTGCTGGTGGTGCGTTGAAGTTTGTTTGTGGCTTGACGCTCGCCACTCTGGCGCTGGATGTAATCTCAGGCGGGGCAGCTACGCCATCGATTATCGCTTGCAGATCCTGCGCAGCTGTAGCCATGTTTTGATAACGGTCGGCGGGCGATTTTGCCAGCATGGCTGCCACCACTCTTTCCAGCATCGGGTGGAATTCTCTGCCGCCGGTGGCGTTTTTGAGTGAGAGAGGCCGTTCGCTTTGATGTTTGAGCATCGTATCGACGACATTGCGCCCGCGAAATGGAGGCGCCCCGGTAAGAGATTCATAAAGAGTGCAGCCCAGTGAGTAAATATCGGAGCGCGCGTCTATAGTGCTGCCTTCGCATTGTTCCGGGCTCATATAGAGCGGACTGCCGCAAACTTCGCCGATATTTGTCAATTGTTGTTTGTCCTCGGCGCCGTCGCCGGTGATTTTGGCAATGCCGAAGTCGACGATTTTGACTCGGCTACCGCCTTGCGGCTTGTCGAGGATTAAAATATTTGGCGGCTTAATGTCTCTGTGAATGATGCTTTTCTGGTGAGCGTAGCCCATACCTTTGCAGACTTCCACAAAAATTGGCAGCACTTCCTCGACCGGAAGCGGGCCGCGCTCGTCAATCATCTCTTCAATGGTCTTGCCTTGCAGTTGAGCCATGACATAGTAAGGTATGGTCTGAGCGTGCAAGCCAAAATTGTAAATGGTGACGATATTTGGATGATTCATCTTGGCGATCGATTGGGCTTCGAGTTGAAATCTTTTCCAGGATACGTCGGTGAGTTTTTCGGCGCGCAACGTTTTTAGCGCATATTCTTCCAGCATGATCTGATGACGAGCGCGATAAACATTGCCCATACTGCCGTGACCGATCAGGTCGATAATTTCATAAGCTCCACCTATGATATCGCCCGGCTTGAACTCGCCGGCCTGGGATCCCGGGCTCGAGGCAAATGTCATTTTACGGCCACTCCTGGTAGTGCCTGCTGAATGCGTTTGAAATCCCTGTCGCTGAGAATGCGTGAACTCACTTCCAGCTCTTTCAGGGCCGGGAATGTTTTTAAAATTTCAATCTGAGCTGGAGTGATGCCGCAATAGGGCGCCAGCAAATATTTGAGATGTGGGAGCTTGGCCAGCTCGCGCAGATCGCGATCGGTTATTTGGGTGCCTTGCAAGTGCAGACGTTTGAGATTGGGCATTGTAGAAATGGCTCTGAAGCAAGCCGGAGTCAGTGCAACTTCGTCGATTTCCAAGACGCGTATGGCGTTGGAGCCTGCGAGTGCACGACAGAGCGCTTCACCGTCGGTACCTGCGATGTAGGAGAGAGTTTTCAGGCGCTTGATATAGGGCAGTCGAGCCAGTCCTTTACCAGTAAAGCCGCTGTCATCTGCATTGAGATTGGTAACCGTATCAAGTTTGCTCAATTCGGGAATGCAAGTGTCTTTGAGATTGGAGCAAGCTTTGATAGTGAGGCGTTCAATGCCTTTGATGCCGCTGACCGCTTTGACCACACTGGGAGAGTCAGCAGAGGGCGAGATGGTCAGACCTTTCAGGTCGCCGGGCTGGAAGCGCTGGCAGTATTGCGGATATTTGCCGACTGCCAGGTCCGGTTCGTAGGTCAGATCGTCCGTGAGTTTGTAGATGCGATTGCCTAGCGCGCTGATCTTATCGTCTTTGTTGCGCTGGATGGTGCCGATTGTGAAATCGGTCGGAAAGTTGAAGCTGATGGACGGCTCGTTGTCCAGCTCGAGTTTAGTCGAATAAGGTTTTAAATCGCTCTGGCTGTGACCGGGCTTTTGCTCGTCGACGGATGGGATTGCCTTAGCGACGCCGGCGAACACGCCGGAATTATCGGCGCTGGAAATGCCGCCTGATTCTTCCGATGTTGATGCCTCCGAAGCGGTGTGGATGAAATACATGTTTGACTGATGCGAAGACTTGGGAGTCATAAAGGAATAGAGCGCGCCGGCACTATAAACCGCTGCTGCCGTTAGACCTAGAGCCGCTCCGACCGAGCCCGCGATCAATAAAATTTTGCGTCCTTTTCTCTTAGCCGATGGTTCAACAGTGCCATTTCTGTCGGTCTCGAAATCTTCCTTGGCACCCTCGTAGTCGGAACGCGGCTCGAATCTTTTGTGAGCCTGTGTGATGTAAGGATTGATTGGTTCCTCGCGACCTTCGAGGATCGCACTGAAATCCTGGATGATACGCTCCATAGTCTGGTATCGATTCATCGGCACTTTTGCCAGCATCGTAGCCATTGCTTGTTCGAGCATTGGTGGAAATTGTTTGCCGCTGACCGAGCGCAAAGTAGGCGGAGGCTCGCTCTGGTGCATGAGCATAGTCTCGACGGCGCTCCGGCCGCGGAAGGGCACCTGCCCGGTCAGGGCTTCAAAAAGAGTGCAACCGAAAGAATAAATGTCGGAGCGTGTATCGACGCGACCGCCATTGCATTGTTCGGGGCTCATATAAAACGGACTGCCGCATATTTCGCCGACACTGGTCAGCTCCTGATTGCGCTGGTCTTTGATGCCCGATAGTTTGGCAATGCCAAAATCGACTATTTTGATCTGACTGTTGCCGTCGCCGTTTGCATCTATGATGACGATATTGCCTGGTTTTATGTCACGGTGGACGATGCCTTTTTTGTGGGCGTAGCCTATTCCGGTTGCCACTTCACCGAATATCAGCAGAGCTTGCTTGACTGATAGAGACCCTTGCTGACGCAAAAGATCCAGGAGGGTCTGACCTTTGAGCAGGTCCATAACATAAAAAGGGAGCCGGCCATCGTGCAAACCGAGATTGTAAATACCAACAACATTAGCGTGATTCATACGTGCAATTGCCTGCGCTTCATTTTGAAAGCGGCGCCAGGCTGTTTCGTTTACTTGTTCTGAGCTGAGCGTTTTCAGGGCGTATTCCTGTTTCATGATGCTATGGCGCGCTTTATAAACGTTGCCCATGCCGCCGCTACCAATCAGTGAAATAATTTCGTAAGTACCGTCGACGATGTCGCCGGCCTGAAACTCCCCTGGACCGGGCTTCCCGCCCGAGGTAAGCTGAGTTGATTCCTGGTTTTCGAATTGGTTAAAATTGGAATTTACAGATGGTTGGGGTAGTTGCATGGGTTTGGTTGCCTGGAGACCTATATATCTTTTTTACCTATTGGATGCCTTCTTTAATCCCACTTGATATGCTCAGTATAAGTTTTAACCATAGCTTTTAAATCATCCTTGCGGGTGATTAAGACCGGGGGATGGTGGGGGTTTTGGGCTTTATTTAAATTTTGCTTTTGTCGGTTTAAAAAGCTCCGGAGGCGGAATGTCCGAGCCTGTGGTAAAACCAGAATGCAAAAATTGAGCTTACTGATTGTTTCTTGGTACGTCGGCTTTTTGGTCTAATGTAAAGGCTGTTAACTGGTATCGAATGTGGTGCGTTCAATCTGCGGCAAAGGCTGCGAGGAAAATGTATGGTCGAATCGGCTCAATCGCTACTTGATGCGAAAGTGGCTTCAGCACTCAATCTATATCAATTGAGTTATCGGGTCTTCGCTTGTGATCCGACGCTCGCTGATACGTCTGCTTTTTGTGAGCACTATGGTTATACATTGGATCAGGCCGCGAATACAATCATTGTTGCCACAAAAGGCGAGTCGATGAAATTTGCCTGTTGCGTTGTTCTGGCTGTCTCAAAATTGGACGTAAATAAAAAAGTGAGTGGGCTGCTCGGCACTAAAAAGTATATCGACAGTAAAATCCTGCAGGTATCGGAGCTCGTATTCGGTGGCGGCAATCGGTCCAGTAAAGTCCTATTGGCGCCGGATCAACTGCGCAAAATGCCAGGGGTAGAATTCATCGAAGCGCTTGGTATTCCTAAACAAGCTCCATAGCACGAGAGCGCCTGAAGCTGCCCGGAGCCTGGCCGGTCTCGCGTTTGAATGCCTTGCGAAAGGCAGCTTCCGACTGATAGCCAATCTTACCGGCGACGTCGGCTAAATTGTCGGCGCCCTGACGCAACATTTCCTGTGCCTTTTGCATGCGCCATGATGTCACATAGCTGAGCGGGCTGGTCTGGAGTAAGTCCTGGAAACGAGCGGCAAAAGAAGAGCGGGACATACTGACGGCATCAGCCAGAGATGCCACCGTCCATGGTGATTCCGGATTTTCGTGTATCAAGCTGAGAGCCTTGCCTATTTGCGGATCGGCTACCGCCTTGAGCCATCCCGAGCTATTCGGGCAGTTTTTCACCTGGCTCATGTGAGCGCGCAAGGCCTGAATAAAAAGCAAATCCGTCAATCTGCTGATTACGATGGCTGAACCCTGCCTCTCGGATGCCGCTTCCGCCGCCAGAAAACGAAAGGTTGTATCCAGCCACGGTTCAGATTGAAGATTCTCCGCTCTGACATAGAGCAGAGGAGGAAGAGCATTGATCATCGGATTGTTGATATTAGTGTCAAATTCGAAACAGCCCATCACCATGCTGGTCGGGGCGCCGCCACCTCCCAGTTTCAAATATTTTCCCCTTGGTTTTGCGGCATCTTCCGGCAGGCATGCCGATTTTTCCATAGCCTCCTGAAGACCTATCACAGCACTGCTTTCTTGATCCTGGATGGTGTAACTATTTGACATATGCGTCAGGACCAGGTCTCCTGGTCCCATGAAGATCGGCTCCTGGCCCAGTATCTCGAGGCGACAACCGCCGCGGATCATCATCAAAAAGCCGGTATGAGTCGGATAGGGTCCGACCTGCAAGCCCCAGGGACTGGTGAAATCGGCCTGGCAAAAGATCGTCCCCTTAAAATGCACCGTACTCAGGACATCTGATAGACAATCCATAATTTGCCCCTTGTATTAGACGATCGGACATAAAAAGTGGACTATGCGACATGGCTCGTCCGCGGAGAATTAGTTTAGCATTAGCCCCTACTTTGTCGAGGGACCTCACATGACTCAAATTTTGCATGTCGACTCGAGCAGTCGCTCTTCGACCTCGGTTACGCGTCAGCTATCCAGGCAGTTGGTAAATGTTTTGCAAAAGGCGCATCCGCAGGCCAGTCTGGTGGAGCGCGATCTAATCGATGAGCAGCCGCATTTTGTCAGCGAGCTTGATATTTCGGCGGTTTATACCCCGGCCGAGCAGCGCAGTGACGCTCAAAACAAGGCCTGGGATGCCATCAACGGGCCGCTCCAGACATTTATCGATAGCGATATATATGTATTCGGTGTGCCGATGTACAACTTTAGCGTACCGGCAGTTTTCAAGGCTTTCATCGACCGGTCGGTTATCGCCGGCCGCACCTTTGCATACAGTGCCGATGGTTTGAAGCCGCTTCTGCAAAACAAAAAAGCTTATGTGGTCACCGCCAGTGGTGGCGACTACGAGCTGCCCGGAGCGAAAGCGATGGATTTTGTCGAGCCTTATCTCCGTGCTGTTTTCGGTTTCATCGGCATTGGTGACATTACTTTTATCAAAGTGCCCGGGCATTCCGAAGCTGAGATCGAAGCATCGAAGGCTCGTGCCCTTGCCCAAATAGAAGCAATAGGCGCTGCCTCTTCTACCCATCAAACGGCCACAGCCGGCGTTTAAGATTGACTTTTTGTGTTTTCATCACCCGATCGGGGGGTCTTGCCTAATGGCGTAAATCCCCCGGCGGGTCGATGTTAATGACCTGTTGCTTCCGGCACAATAGCGAAGCGAGTTTCAGTTACCGGAGTGCAGGACGTGCCTTATTCATCGCTGCGTAAAATGTTTGAAGAAGAGGTCTGTGTTTGCATGACTTGCCTCGATTTCCCGGTCGGCACCGCCGCCGCTCATCGGATCGAAATTCAGGAATCGGTCCTCGCCACTCGTTATCTCGGGATTAACTTACGTTCGATGGAAATGCCCCATTCGCTGTTTGACGAGAAGCCTCTTTCCAGCTATAAGGTTACACCGCTGGTGAGACTGGAAGAAGAATGGCTGCGCGCCGAGGGAAAGGGTCGTTGGAGCAATAGCGCCTCGGCCTGATATTTTTTTGTGGCCGGCAGCACTGTCACGAAAATTTCACTTCGAACCTTTATCGTGGGATACAGGATGCGACATACCCAACCCAGGCGCATTTTCCAGAAACCACCCCTTAGTAATTAGTTTTCTTCACCCCACGGAAGTAAAACATATGCCACATTTAGAATCTCAGTTGGATAATAGTGCCCATAATGCGCCGCGTCCCGAGGGCCTTGACGCGTCACAATATCAGGCGCGGACGGCGGTGAATGATACGCCGCCCAATGCTTCGGTAAACGCACATTTGCCCGACGGCAACCGTTTACTCGGCCAGTTAAAGGAGTCAGATTCGAGCCATGGAAAAGATGACAGCATCAATCAGGAGCTTAATCCGGGCCAGGAGGGATTAGCCGACCCTGAGCGCATGAAGAGCGTTGACCACCTTTCTACCGAAGTGGAAAAACTGCTCGGCAAAGGCGATCCTGAAGACTACAACAGTGTCCAGAATGCCGCCTATCGTTACATGATGAATAAGGAATGTGTGGACGATTATTCGTCGACTTCTGAGGCAGATCAGGCGATCATCAACAAGGCCGATCCGACCTTGCTCAAGAAGCTCGATGACATCGTTGCTGCCGATGAAAAAAAAGGTCCTGTCCCCGGCAGTAAATGCGAAGGCGTGCCGATCAGCTAAATCTATCTAAATCAGCCATCCGCGAATCAGCGGACGGCTGAGCAATCGTGTATTTTCGCAGCTTTGCCCCGGCTATGTCGAGACGAAGGGATTGGCCCTGTCCCTGAAGTCGGGAAAAATTTTAGCTAGCGAGGCCTGCGAAATATTCATCTGATCTCCTAGAGATCGGCTGAGCACACTCCTGAAGTCGGTGCTGGTCGGCAAATCGCGCTGCTCGTGCAATTCGTTATTGGCCAGGCCGCCCCAGCGGCCGTAGACCTTGCCACCGTCGATGCCACCACCCATCAGCCACATGGCATTGCCGTGGCCGTGGTCCGTGCCGCCATTTCCGTTTTCCTTGGCGGTGCGACCAAACTCGGACATGACGACGATGGTTGTGTCCTTGTAGAGTTCACCCAGTCCTGCTGCTAGATCGGCGAGACCCATGCTTAGCGTATTTAGCTTATCGGCCAGGGCTCCTTTGCCGTTGCCTTCGCGGATGTGCGTATCCCAACCACCAAAATCGAGAAAAGCTACCTGGACGGTCGGATCCTTCGTAAACAAGTTGGAGAGCTGTTTGCCGAAGTTGCTGTAATTTCTTGGAGTGGGTGCGCCACGGTTGGCCACAGCTTGTTCTTTGCGATCATCGGCGCTCATACTGGGAAATTGACTCGATACATCGGTTGCGACGCTGGCGATCACGGGCGTAGGTTGGCTGAGGCTGTCGTTGATGCTCTTATGCGCCGACATGCCCTCTTCAAAGGCTGAGGCCAGGTAATCGTGGCGGGCCGAATACATTGAGCCAAATAGATCGCCTATCATCGGTCGGTCTAGCGAAGTCTTTGTCGGGGCGCCGACTCGTTCCACCGTCGCTACCGTAGCCGGGCCAGATAAAATCTTCGGCAAAATCGGTCCAATGCTCAGGGCCTGTACCGGACTGTGGTCCGATGGCAGCTCTGAGACCAGGCGGTTGAGCCAGCCGCTCGAGGACATTTTTTCGCCGGGAATGCCTGACTCCATATAATCCTGGGCGTCGAAGTGGGATCTAGTCGGATCCGGGGAGCCAGCCGCATGCACGAAGGCCAGAGATTTAGTCATCCAGAAAGGCATCAGCGCTTGCATGCCAGGGTTCAAGCCGAAGTGACCGTCGAGATCGAGGGCACCGGCCGGCTGTCCCGGCGGCTGTACGGCGATGGTTGGTCTCAGTGTGTAATAGTTGGGATCGCCGTAGGGTACGACAACGTTCAAGCCGTCTATGCCGCCGCGTAAAAAGATGACGATCAATTTTTTTTGATTGCCCTGCGCTTGCGGATTTTTGTAGGCCCAACCGCTCGAGCCGTGGAGCAGGAGCGCCGAGGAGGCGATAGCCGCTTTGAGAAAGTCTCTTCTATTCATATTGATATTCATAATTCACCTGAGTCCTCTCAATGATTCGACTCTACTTCAGTAGAGCATAAATTCGGGGCTGCCCAGTATCAGTGCTGGTTTTAAATTACCGGGGGCTTTGTCTATGGCCGAGCTCGTCGCCGGTGCGAGTTCCAGGCCAAGAGTTTCTTGAAGATCGCGCGCGTCGATGGGACCTGGATCGACTCCTTTAAAATGATTGTTGACCAGTTGCACAGCGAAGTTTGCTCGGTGGACAAGGGCGTCTGGGTTTAGCCAGGCTCCGCGTACATTTTTATAACCATCAGGGGTGAGGCAGCCGTAGAGCGGCTCTCCCTGTTCACGCAAGTATTGCTGGACGCGGTTGTAGTCGTCCGGTCTGGCACCGGTTGCGCGCAGTATCGAAATGATGTAGCGCAGAGGCGCTTTGTATTTGACGTTATTGTTGGCCGGATCCATAAATTCGGGGCTTTTGAAAAGTTCTTTCAAAACGACAGCAATGTCTCCATCGCTTTTGAGAAATTTTGCCGAAAGTTTGTCTACCAGGGCCGCAGGTGGATTGTCATTGACGAAGTACTGCGCCAGTTGGAAGCAAATGTGATGCGCGGTGGCCGGTTGTCTGCAGAGCATATCCAGGGCCTGTTCGATCTCGTTTTCGCCCGAGCCTTTGATTGTCTGCCCGAGCAGTACTTTGTCGCCAAAATCGTGTCGCTTTTCATTGAAATACGAGCCGAGTGCATTGGTCGGAGACTTGAGCTCGCCATTTTTACCGTGCACCGAGGTGGTCAATCCGGTCAAGATATGCGCCAGCTGAATGACGTCCTGCTGCGAATAGCCGCCGTCGACGCCGAGGGTGTGCAATTCCATTAACTCACGGGCGTAGTTTTCGTTCAGGCCGGGCGTCTTCTTACCATTTTTGTCGACTCGATCGGCTGCATTTTGCCAGTTGTCGAGATAAAAAAGCATAGCCGCATGGTGGCAGGTAGCGCCGACGATGTCACGAAATTTGCCCAGTGCGTAGGGTCTGATTGCCTGTTCTTCATATGCGCCGAGCCAGTAACGGTCGTTGCCTTTGTCGTTGTATATGTTGAAGTGATTGAACCAGAATTCGGTCATCACCTGTTGTAGCTGTCTCGGGCTCTCCACCGCGCGCAGAAGCTTGGCCTTGATCGTGTCGTCCATGACCTGCTTGCCGAGGGTGCCGCGGATTTTGTTAAAAGCTTTTTTGCCCTCGTCCGATTTTTGATCGATGTTTTGTTCAATCAAGGCCGCCTCGATAGCCGGAGGTCCGTATTCGACATAAAGATGGTCGGGATCTTTGGTCAGAGCATCGGAATTGCTGACAAAGTCGGTAACTGTGCGCGCTTCTCCAATCGTATCGGGATGCAGCTGCTGGTCGATGTATCGGTCGATGCCGAGCGACTCCACATTTTGAATGTCCTGCGGGCTTGGGCCGAAGCTGAGACGATTGAGGACGTGCACGACCTTCTCGCGTTCGGTGAGCGGTGGTAATTTTTGTGCAGCTGGTGGCTTTGCTTCTGAAGTGCCCATTTTGACCGGGATGGCTAATTTTGCCCGGGCGTAGGCTGGAGCCTCGACTATAAAAGAGCAACCGACCGGTAGTAGGGGGCTGAGCAGCGGTGCCGTTGCTGCGGCAAGAGTCAGAGCTAGAAGTGGTCTTTTCAAGACATTACCCTTATTGAGTCCAATCACACTATCGATTCCGGACATGAAGAACAGGTGAAGATTATCCCTGATTTGATAGTATATTGCGGCGCAGATTTTGGTCTATCTGCAATTTTCCGGGCTTGCAGACCTGGCCCTGCTCTTGAACGGTCGGAGGAAGGCTGTCAGTCTCGTATAGGAACTCTTACAATAGCGACACTGTAAGCCTTCCAAAGGCTATGTAGGCGCGTTTGTAGGCCTCGAAGCGGGTGATCTGCTGGCATGCTTGCATGAAGCGGCCACAGGGATTGCCACAGCGAGGTTTTCTACAGCCGCCTTT
>JAGXAB010000156.1 GCA_018971775.1 Cyanobacteria bacterium REEB67
CTTTCCGCACATCTCTCCCGATCATCTTTCTACACAAAAGTTCCGCCGGCACAAAGTGGTCGCATACACGCAAAGGTACATTTGCTCTGTATATCATTCTAGGGTCAAGCCCTGCACTTAAGTAACAGCCACGTTTTAAGCATTCACTGGTCTGCCACAGATAGCTGAGCCGACACCTGCACCGACTCTTTTTCGGTCGTCGTGCCGAGCATCTTGCTGATTCTTTCGGCCATGCGATCGTCTGCCGGCGGAAAAAATATCTTCGTCCTGGGCTGACTCCACAGTATCTGCGCTTGCTTCTCCCGGTACAGCCTCCATCTGGATCAGGTCCTGGACCCCCAGCACTGCCCCAATCCCTGCATTCCTGATCACATATTGGCCTACAAAGACTTTCGGGATCCCAAAATATAAAGTCTCGCGCAAAGATAGGTTATCAAAATCTTGCGCCGCAAGAAACAATTGAGATCAAAGTCTTTTGGGGTTCTACTGTGTATGCAATTCATACAATCATCATCGATCAGATCAATATGTAGGTAACGATCACTGGTTCGATTCAGTGACCCTGGGAAGGGACTCGAACCAGGATTTGTACAGCTCTTCCAGCTCTTCTTTAAACATTGCGTTGTCAGCAGTCACAGATATGCCACACACAAGGAAGCGCTCTGAAAGCTCCTTTTGCGTACTGAAGAAGAAGCGGGCTCCGTTGAATAGCGCGTAGCAATTAGTATCGGCCTTCGTCAAAAGCTCTAGCCAGGCCGCTCCCACCTCTACATATAGGTTCAGACCATCCACCGATGGAGACAAAGAAACTAAGTTGCTCCTCATAAACGGATGCTCCGGCCGGTGTTCGACCATCCATTTAATGTGACTTGCTCTAAGCTGGATCAACTCAGGGATCTCATAACGCCTGAAGGTGTAGTAACCAATCAAGCCAATACGAGTATCAATTTCCAGGCTCGAATCATCAAGACGGCTTTCCAATGCAGCGGCTGTTTCAAGCGTAAAAAGGTCTGCTGCCTCGATAGCCATTAGCAGGCAACGCCAGTACTCGTTATTTTGTCTGCGCTTTATTTCCCGGATCGATTCAGCATGCATACGGATTCCCTGGTATTTGCGGTCAGCTCCAAAGCTATGCCCACAAATAGTCCGAGACTTTCGGTTTTAGTCAATGCAGTCTTTAGAAGATTGGGATTACTGCTTCTTTGCCAGCTTCTCGAGCTCACCATCCCGCCAGGTAATATAGCCGGCACTGACTGGTTTCACCGTGGCCTCATACCGATACCAGAGGTTATTGCCGTCCAAAATTGCGTCATTTATCCACCAATCTTTTGGCGTCATACAGTCGCGGTAATCGGCGTTGTCGCTCCACCATTTTTCGGCAAATTTCTTCTGATCGTCATATGAGACATGGGCACGGGCATTAGGGTCCCAGACATCGGGCTTCTGACCAGGTAAAAAGGGATCAACATACTTTTTAGGATCGGCGGGATGCTCCTGGGTGAATTTCTTGACGTTCTCGTAGCTGCCGCCCTTCGATAGAACAAACTGATGAAGGTCATAGGCCCATTTGGCCATGGTCTTAGCAGGAATGAGCGCGTAGCCGGATTTGAAATCAACATTCGGTTGAACAGCATAGAAGCCCAGCCCTTTGTGCTTGGCGTCGCCGCCGCGCATGGCCGTGGTCGCTTTCTCGGTCATCACCGAAACAAGACCTGCTACGGCCTGATCTTCGCCGGCACCTTCTTGCCCCTCAGCGGCAAAGATCGGCGAGAAACTAGTCAGAGTCAAGGCTGCTATCCCGAGCGCTATCCCTGAAATCTTCCAAGCCTGTCTTCTGGTGACGTTCTCTTGTTTGGCCGCTATTTTCATTCCGAATGTTCTCCCTTTCATTTTCAAACTCGACACGAGACTAAGTAGCGCCGCTGTTCAATTGCGCCTGCAGATTAAGAAGCCTGGCTTTAATAAAAGCATTCGTCTGCGAAAAGATATCATTGATGTCTTGGCTGACGCCACCGGATATAGTATCAAAGTCAATCTGCACAGTGGACGCTTCAGCAATAGATGCGACCTGGACGCGCATGGTCAAAACCACGTCCTGGCGGTCTTTGTGCTCGGTAGAGCCCATTTCTTGTTGAAATTTGCAGGTATAGAAGAGCGACAAACTCTCAGGGTTGACGTTCTCGAGATGCCAGCGCTTGTCGCCAAAATACTGTGTGGCCATAGCGTCCTTTATCTCTGTTAGTGCGTACATGGGCGACAGCGCATAGGGTCTTGCCGGTGGCCGCACAATCATCGGGTCTTTTGAAATAACCAGAGTCGGCACTAATCGCAGCACAAACGCCGCCGTTATTCCGGCCATAAAGGTCGACATGCCCCAGTCATGGCAGAAGAAGTGGAAGATGTTGTAGCTGGCAAAGAATGTGAAAAAAGCAGCTGCCCATGCTCCCATCACCAACCAGGAAGCCTTCAATTCTGGTAGCTCAAGGCTCTTCACTTAGCGGCCTCCGCAGAGCTACCCGCGGTCGATTTCCTGGATTCCGGCGCTTGGCCATCTACCCAAGCATCCAGAAAAGCCTTCGCTTTCTTCGCTCTGAAGAGCCAGACGACGCCGGCACTCAAAGCGAACAAAAAGACCAGCCCAATCGTTCTCTGGCCGTCTTCTTCCATCCACTGCGACTTCATGTCGTTCGCTTCGTCTTTGGCCTGGTCGAGCGCTTGTTGCTGAGTGATGCGGTAACCGGTAGCGGCGTTCAGAGTCTGAGCTCGGTACATGGCTTTTTCTTTCCAGGCTTCGGCTTGCATGCGCCGGTTGGCATTTTCGTAGACGTTATTGGAAAACTTCCCCGACCACAGACAGAGGACGATTATCACCAGAGCGATCTTGCCGTAAGTGACAAGCTTACGCCGTTGCTCGCGCCCAAAACCTTCTTTGACATTGGTCTGCCTGGCGGCCTCGCGTTTTTCCCATTCGCCAAGCTCGCTCTGGAAGCTGCCTTCTTGCTGCTTTTCCCAAGCAGTCCAGTCGACCGACTCACCATCCCCGGCAGAACTACCTTGGCCGGCGGGGCCAGTCGCACCGCCGCCACCAGGTAATGCTCCGTTGCTGTTTGATTTTGTCTTCCAACCGTTTGGCGGAGCACCGGTCGGACAAAGAAGAAAGAATTTCAGGATCAGCTCATTTGCGTCTTTGACGGCGATAAGCTTTTCAGCAGCCATCTTTTGACTAGATGAACCTTCGGGGTATTTGTCCGGATGGTAGGCCTGCAGGCCAAATTTGTAAGCGGCTTTGACGTCTTCAGCGGGAGCACCAGGCTCAAGGCTCAACACCCGAAAAGCCGCTTCGACCTCGTCAAAATCTAAATCGGCAGGCAATCGTCATCATCCTCGAATAACTTCTTCGACCCGGATTCCAGCGTTGCTGATTTATTCTCCCCTTTCTCTGGCTCCAAGGCAAGGGCGCTCGGGGTAACCCCATAGTCAGCCACGGGCGCTTGTTCTTCTTCTCCCTTGACTAGGGTTTCCTGTAGCCTGTTGCCGTCAGACTGAGGCCTTAGATTTTGCTCGCCGTTGGTCAGCTCACTTTCATCAAGCGGTGGTTTGGTCGCAGAACTATCCACTGTGCTGCGCGGCTCGCCGTCTTTTGGCTCGAGTTTTTCTTCCCAGGCCGGCGCGGCTACTTCTTTTTCCAGCTCTTGCACGACCTTCCTGTCTATCACGACTTCTTCTTGAACCGGCGGCGGCAGCGCTGTTTTTTCGAGGTAGTCCTTCCAGGAAAAGCGGCGTATTTTGAGCGGGTCTGTCGCTGGTGTAAATACCAAAGAAAGCTCCGGGTCGAGCGCCATGACTTCGGCGGCGGTCATCAGCGGCCGACCAAATTCCCGCTCCATCACCTGGCAGGTCGTCGAAAGCTTCCTATCCACGCTGGTTTCTTGACCAAGCGACTCACTTGTTTTCTTTGCGGTCGCTAAATCCGGCGTCCGAAAAATCACCCGCGTAGCAGGCTGACTGAATAGCAGCGTCGCATCGTCGTCGCCGTACACGCTCTTTAACTGCACGTAGTCCTGCATGCCGAGCATGACCGGCATTTTTCTGTGCCTGACGATCGTCATCTTTTTAGCGAAGCCCGGTATCAACCCAAAATTGGTGAACTCATCGAGAACGAGAGCACACCTGTTTTTGAAGCGCTTCTCGTCTGCTTCGAGCAAGAGGTCAAGCAAGAAATTGAACACCAGGGCCGCCGCCGGCTTCAACTTTTCTTTCTGCGCCGGCACCGCTAAATAGAATGTGAAAAGCTGCTCCGGCAGTGAGCTGACGTCAATTGTCGTTTTAGAAGTGAGTGCCACAACTTTGGGATTGAGCCAGAGGCTGAGCCGTTGCATTGCTCCAGACAAGACGTTATTTCGCAGCGTCTCCGTGGCAAGCTTGGTAAATGCCTGGTATTCTTCCCGGGCTTCGGCGACCTTCGAGCTAGATAGAACCGAACCTAACCCCTCTGCTCCAGAACGCATCAGCTTGCGCACCTGGGCCATATCGCCGCCCTCGCTCGCTACGTGCAACACCAGGCTAGTCAAAACGTTGCGCTCGGCATTTTCCCAGAAAGGATCGCCGGCGCCGTGCCTATTGTGCGTCGTATTGCGCATGATCAAGTCGACAATGTCCATAGCTTTCTCGACCGCTTTCACCGGGTCAGAAACATCAATTTGATCGAGGGGATTTATACAAACAGATGCTAGATCGTCAGGGTTGAAGTAGTAAATTTTGTGGCCGAGGCTCGCCCTGTAGCCGGCCGTTTTGAAATACAGATCAGGAGGCTCGCTTCCGGCAGTGGCTTCCGTCACTATTGCCGAGACGCTCGTGCGCTCGAGCAAATTAGGGATGAAAATTGAGCTTGATTTGCCGCAGCCGGTCGGCCCACAGATAACAGCATGGCGAACGGCCTGATCCTCTGGGATAGCGAGCACGCGACCGCCGTTCCAGGGCCCAAGCAAAAGACCGTTGCCAGAAACTCGGTCAGCTAAATAGCCCGCTGCTTCGACGTCCTTTTCAGCCGACCACCGCGCTGTTCCATATGCCGTTCGCGGCTTGGCATTAGCCAGCGACTCTTTTACTGTCTCGGCGCGGCTGGCCACGCCCTTAATGACATCGAAGCAGAGCTGCTTGCAGTCCCGCTCCATCGAATGTATCTCACGGTCGTGCACGTCGACAGATAGCTTGAAAGTGCCGTTTTCTCCCTTCACCCAAGATACCGCTATCCGGTAATCAAACGACCAGGGAATGCCGCTTCTTTTCTCGGTCTTCTTCTGCTCCCCGGTTATTTCTTGGGTGAGGTCGTTGTAGTTGAGATTGCCCCAGGAATTAGCCCGCAGGCTAGTTGCGACGAGTTCGCCTACATAGTCCGCTGGAACGGCCAGGTCGCCGTGCATTTTGCCTCTAGCCCCCATACGGCAAATCTCCTCTATCAAGATCAAGCTCTCGATCATCGTCGTCCGGAAGGTTATCCAGGTCAAGCCCATTGCTTGCATATAGGTCGAGATTTATCCAGTCGATGTCCTGGTGCTGCGATATGTGCTCCTGCTGGAGCCTTTGATCTTGCTCGTTCATCTCCAACTTCTGCCGCTGGTCATCGGAGCCATCAAGGTCATCCCTCGACCGATCAGCTTCGCCTTTTCCGTCTTCTCGATCAAGATTCTTTTCCTTGTCACGGTCTTTTGACTTGTCACTCCAGCCAAAAAGATCGTCCAGGTCGACTTTGGGAAATTGCTCCATCTCCTCGAGCTCGTAGGCCCGAAGCTCCTCATACTGCTGCTCGAATTCTTCTCGCCGCTCAGGTATGCGCTGCGCGAGATTTTTCAGGCGTATTTTGTCCTGGGCTATCTGGTAGTGCATGTACTCTTGCAGGTGTCTGCCGCGGTGCTCATACAGCCTCTGCCGAGGTGGCTTGCGCCTTACTTCGACGCTGCTGCCCCTATCTGGCCGGCTGTAAAATCCGCCTTCACGGTCGCCCCCATCTTCCCGGTCGTCACCGCCATCACTTCTTGATCGGGAAAAGCTTTTCGGCGCCTTATTGGAGGGATATTCGGAAATATCCCGCGAATCAAACTTCGACCGCGCCAGTCGCTCGTGGTAGTCGCTGCCGCGCTTCTCTTTTTCTTCGATCCAATTCCAGAGCATGAGGGATTCGTCGACCGGTAGCGCTTTTACATCACCGGCTGCTATTCGTTCATCGAGCCCTTTGAGCATATCGAGGCTGCTGAACTTGGTATAAATGCGGCCATTTGAAAAGACCATTTCATCGGCAGGCATCCGCTCAATGGCCCACTCTTTGCTCCACTGTTCGGGACGCTCTGGGGGCAACGCCTGGACCTTTTCCGTCCACTCTTTTGCCCGGCCGCGCTGCATGCGCTCCCAACGGTTGCGGTCCTGGCGCTCGTGATAGTCTTCGCCAAAGACCTCCTTGGCCGCTATCCACTCGCCCATTTTGCGACTCTGAGCCTTGGTCGGCTTTTCTGCCCCTTCCGGAGATGACTGCCCAACAGCCGCCCGTAATTCAGAGAGGCTATTAAACCTCGTATATTCAACGTCGCCAACCTTGAGCCGGTCGCTTTCCGGCATCTCAGCGAGTGTCCGCTCTTTACTCCAGGACTTGCTCCAATAAGAGATATGCGCGCGCTCTTGCTCTTTTTCCAGAGCTTCCGCTTTTTCGCGGTCGAGCTCGACTTTTCTTTGATCGAACTCATACTGTTTCTTTGCTTTCAGCTCGTAGTAGTCGTCGCCGGCCGACTCTTTCGTGCCGATCCAGCCCCAGAGCTTCTGGTACTCTTCCTTCGGCAGGCGCCGCGCTTTTCCTTCTTGCAGCTTCTTATCAAAAGCCTTCAGGTCATCGAGGCTGCTAAACTGGGTGTAGACGGCCTGCCCCGAGCGGATCTTTTCATCGGACGTAAGCTCGGCAATAGCCTTTTCTTTGCTCCATGGCCCTTCTAAATCCCGATCAAAACGATCGTCTTTGTCGCCGTCTTTTTCCGCCGCCGCTTTGTCTTTTTCGCCGGAAGCGTCCTTCTTTTTGCCTTCCCGATCAGACTTTTTCTCGTCAGCCTTTTCCTGGGCCTTTCCCGTGTTTTTTAAGCCACGAGGCTTTTCGCCTGCCGCCCTGGTTGCTTTGTACTGCTCGGCTCGCTCCTTGCGCCCGATCCAGCTCCACAGCTTCTGATAGTCGGCCTTGTCGAGGCGAGGCTCTTCCCCGTCCCT
>JAGXAB010000157.1 GCA_018971775.1 Cyanobacteria bacterium REEB67
ATAATGGCAATGCGAGTGACCTTTTTGATTTCGATCCACTTTTCGATCGCTTGAATATCTTCGACGCCACGCAGGGTGAACTGACCGGGCAGGTCTATCCCGGGCAGCCTTGGACGAATCGGAGCAGCGCCCATCGACAGGACTAGATCATCAAATCGCTCTTGATAAATACGATCTGTGGCGTGATCTTTGACTGTGACAGCTTTTAGCTTTGTATCTATATCTATTACTTCACTGAGCAGCCGCACGTCAATATTGAATCTCGCCAGTAGCGAGTGCGGCGTCTGCAAAATTAGATCGGTCTCTTTGGCAATCTCACGCCCCAAATAGTAAGGCAGTCCACAGTTAGCATAAGAAACATATCCACTCTTTTCCAAAACTACAATTTCAGAATTTTCTGACAATCTGCGGGCTCTGGCTGCGGCGCTCATACCACCAGCTACACCGCCGACAATAACTATTTTTTTTGCTGAATTTGCCATATATTTGCTCCAGTTGATTTTGTGCAGAGGCCGAGGCCATTCTGCTGTGGTGAGGCAATCAGCCAAACATCCTTGTTTTGACTGCCTCATTCAATTCTGCAAGCTTAGATGCTGGCACCACGCTGCGAATCGCTTGATAGAGTTTTTCATCCGAGAATGAAATATGTTGACGGACCGCTTGCAGCAATTTCCCGAGGTTACCTCGGAACTCCTGGCTGTCGATGTGATCCATCAGCAGATCATCTATCGCAGCGAGGATATGCTTTCGATCAATCAGGCAGTCCGAAATGACGTTCTCCAACTCCTTGTATCGCTTCACCTCATCGAGGACGAGAGTCTCCTGTTTGTCGAAATGCTTAGTTATCGCATCGATCATCTTGGTGGCGCGCACAAAAACTCTCTCTGCTGACCAGTCCTTATAATTGTGTTCCAGCTCTGAAAGTCTCTCCTCGATGTATTTATGCTCTTCTTCAAAATATTGAAAAATGTCCATTATCAATCCTTCCGCTGTTGTTTGCTGGGATAAGCGTTATTTAGCGATTTTTTCTTCTTTGTCGACTGGTACCCTTGTTTCGCTTTTGTTTTTTGCTGGCTCGACCGAGCAGCTTGTTTTACTCATTCAGGTCTGGATTCCGAGTTTCGGTAGGATCCAGACTTGAAGCGCAAAGTAAACGATCAGAAATCCAATAAAAAATACGATATCCATTTTTGCTCCTTTTACTTTCAATTTTTCATCGCCTCATCAAGTCGGGCAGGCCTTTTAAATGTCATAAGACTGGCTTCGGTCATTTGTCTTTTGTGTTCTTCTTTGAGAAAGAAAATAGAGGATAGGTACGGCCATCCGCGAAAGTAGAAGTGAAGCTACTTCTCCGGCCATCAATGAAATGGCTAAACCTTGAAAAATAGGATCAAAGAGTATTACGGATGCACCAATCACTACAGCCGCGGCCGTAAGCATCATTGGCCGGAAGCGCACCGCGCCCGCTTCCACTACCGCTTCCTCGAGGGGCATGCCTTCGGCCATTTTCAATTGCACGAAATCGATCAAGATAATCGAATTTCTGACAACAATACCGGCACCGGCAATAAATCCGATCATTGACGTAGCCGTAAAATAGGCTCCCATAAGCCAGTGCGCCGGCAGAATACCAACCAGTGAAAATGGTATGGCTGCCATAATTACCAGCGGTACCTTAAATGACTGAAACCAACTGACTATAAGGATATAAATGAGTACGAGGACGACAGCAAATGCGATACCCATGTCTCGAAACACTTCGTAAGTGATATGCCATTCGCCGTCCCACTTAATGGCAGGCTTCTCTGTAGAAAATGGCATGCTTGAAGTGTATTGCGTTACTTTGAAGCCGTCCCTGGTGACAATATTGCCAACTAAATCGCCCATCTTCAAAATCACATAGACAGGGCTTTCGGTGCGTCCGGCAAGATCGCCGCTGACGTAAACGACAGGCATGAGGTTTTTGTGGAAGATGCTCTTGTCTGCTGTTGTTTCCACGACTCGGACTAATTCATCGACCGAAACCAGGGACCCGTTGCGGCCCTTTATCTTCAAGCGCAGCAGGTCGTCGACGCTCGACCTCTGGTCGCGATTCAAGCGCAAAAAGATGGAAACATCTTCCTTCTCTTTGGGGTCATGCAATAGTCCGACAGCTAACCCTCCGCTGGCTACTGATAGGTTTCGGGCGATGCTTTCTGGGGATATATCATTGAGCGCAGCTTTTGCTTTATTGATTGCAAATTGATATTTCTTCTGGTCGTCTTCAACGGACCAGTCAATATCTACAACTCCAGGGGTTTTTTCGTAGATATCCTTGATCTGACCTGCCAGTTGCACCTGGCTGTCATAGTCCGGCCCATAGACTTCCGTAACGAGCGTCTCTTGCACCGGTGGTCCTGGCGGCGATTCTGCGATTTTCGGTCTGGCACCATAGCGCTTTGCGATCGCGTCAATAAATGGGCGAATTCGCTTGGCAATATCGTGGCTCTGCGCTTTTCGTGCTTCTTTGGGCAGCAGATTTACATGGATATCCGCTACATTGGAGCCTTCCCGCAGGAAGTAGTGTCTGACCAGGCCATTGAAATTGTACGGTGAGGCTGTTCCTGCATACATTTCAAAGTCGGTAACCTCTTCCACGGAGGCCAGGTAAGTGCCCATTTCGCGTGTTGCTGAAAGGGTCTGCTCGAGCGTGGAACCTTCCGGCATGTCGATAACGACCTGCAATTCACTTTTGTTGTCGAACGGAAGCATTTTCACAACGACTAGCTGTAATGCAAATAGAGAGACCGCAGCGATCAGCAAAACTACCACGCTGGCCAGAAAGCCATAGCGCCAGCGCGGATCGTGCAGGAGCGGCGTCATCACTTTTCGGTATATGCGCGTCGTCCAGTCGTCGTTTGTTTCATGATCATCAGACTGGCCGCCTTTTTCTGCATCGGGTTTCTTCAGTAATCGCAAAGCCGACCAGGGGGTGATTATGAAGGCAACCATCAGCGATATGAGCATGGCTGAAGAAGCGCCGACTGGGATCGGTCGCATGTAAGGTCCCATCAATCCTCCGACAAAGGCCATCGGCAAAATCGCGCCAATAACAGCGAATGTGGCCAGAATTGTCGGGTTGCCTACCTCGGCCACAGCTTCCACCGCGACATCGAGCAGTGCACGCCCCTGGTTTTGAGGCAGGCGGTAGTGTCTGGTTATATTTTCAACAACGACGATTGCATCGTCAACAAGGATGCCGACCGAGAAAATCAGGGCAAAAAGTGTAATCCTGTTTATGGTGAAGCCATAGAGATAGAAAACCAGTAGTGTCAGGGCCAGGGTGACTGGAATCGCAATAGCAACGATGAGCGATTCTCTGAAACCGAGAGCAAAGAAGATCAGTAAGGACACCGATACAACAGCAAGCAGCATGTGCCAGAGCAGTTCATTTGATTTTTCGGTAGCTGTTTCACCGTAGTTGCGACTAATCGTCACCGTGACGTCGGCGGGAATGATCGTGCCACGCGTCGTGCGGACTTTTTCTAATATCTGCTCAGATAGAAAGGCTGCGTTGGTGCCTTTGCGTTTGGCCACGGAAATAGTCACCGCCGGCAGTGCTTGCTGCGCGTTGCCAGCAAGCTGATTCTTTGGACCTCCCGGCAGTGTCTTGCTCTCTTTTCGGGAAGGACCGAAGCCGACAAAAACATAGTTGGCCGGCTCTTCGGGACCGTCTACAATTCTGGCCACTTGCTCCAATTTCACCGGCTGATCGTTGTACACTCCGACAACCAGTTTGCCGGCCTCTTCTTCGCTCTGGATAAATTCACCCACCTGCAGGGTAAACTCACGATTGCCTTGCTCGAATGCACCGGCCTGTGCTTGCTGATTTTCGGCATTGAGAGCCGCTATCACCGCGTCTGGAGCAAGGTGGTAAGCGATGAGCTTTTGAGCGTCCAGAACAACCCGAAGCTGACGGCGCTGACCGCCAATGATCTTTACTTCTGAAACGTCATTTATCTGGTCGATTTGGTCGCGTAATTCTGCTGCTAAACGTCTGAGTGTGTAATGAGAGTATCCGGGGCCAGACAGCGTCAACGCGAGTATCGGCACGTCGTCAATCGAGCGTGGCTTGATAAGCGGCTTTGACGCGCCAGCAGGGATAAGATCGAAGTTGGCCGCCATTTTCTGGTTCAGGCGAATAATCGATTTTTCTTCATTTTCGCCGACCCGGAAGCGTACTACTACCAGAGCCTTTCCAGTACTAGACGTTGAATATACATACTCGACACCAGGAATTTGCCACAATAGATTTTCCAGGGGGCGGCTGACTCGCTGCTCTACCTCTTGAGCCGACGAACCTGGCAAAGCGACGAAAATATCCACGACTGGCACAATTATCTGAGGTTCTTCTTCTCTGGGCAAAAGCATCACGGCGAAGATCCCAAGCAGCACCGACGCTACAATAATGAGCGGTGTGAGCTTTGTATTTATGAATGCCTTGGCTATATTGCCCGCTAATCCTAGGTGTTTCGTCATTCGTTTCTGCTCTCAACTTTCATGCCTTCAGTCAGAGCTGGCACTCTTATTGAAACGATGCGATCTCCGCTGCTGAGCCCCGAGAGTATTTCAACCTTTTCTCCATCCACACGGCCCGTTTTTACTACTTGCATCCTGGCGAGATTTGCATCATCGAGGACAAAAACATAACTAAGTTGTCCAGTTTCGAGCAAACATTTGGCTGGTACGGTCAGGCTCTGGCGCTGACCAATCGGAAAGGAGGCTTTGCCATACATGCCCGAGCGGGCGCCACAGTGATCTGGCAAATCTAATTTGACGGTAAACGAGCGGCTCTGGGGATCGGCTTTTGGCACTATTTCCGCTACAGTTGATTGCAGTTGCTTGCTGCCGAGGCTGACAGGCACATGCTCTCCCAGAGCTACTTGGGGGATGACGCTCTCATCGATCGGCACCTCCAATCGATAATCCTCTTTTTCGAGTTTGAGCAACACCGTGCCAGGAGCTGCCAGATCTCCTGCGTTTGCTGACTTTTGAGTAACCAGGCCGCTAAACGGTGCTCTTATGAGGAGATAGCCAAGTTGCGACTGTGCTTCGCTTACTCCGGCTTCGCTCTCGTCTATTTTTGCCAGTATGACTTCTCTGTGCGCTTGCGCTGATTTTACAGCCTGCTCTGCTTTTTCCAGTTCGGCGGTAGCTGTTTTTGATTTGGAGGATGCATCATCAAATTCTTGCGGGCTGATCGATTGCCTATCCATCAATTCCTTATATCTTCGGAATGTCTGATCTTCGAGTGTTTTTCTGGATTCTGCAGAAGTTCTGGCGAATTGTGCCACCTTAGTGTCACTCTCAACTTCCTCGAGCTCTTTTCGGGCTTCCAGAAGTTTTGACTTGCTTCTCCTCAGGTTGGCCAGTGTCTCGGCCTGGTCAATTTCTACTAGCAATTTGCCCGCGACTACTGAGTCGCCTGCCTCAAAAGATACAGTTTTGACGACGCCAATTACTTTGCTTGAGATGTTGGCACTGACTTTTGAGGCGACTGTACCGGACGCCTCATAGTTGTCCGAAATGGAGCTCGTTTTGGCAATGATCACGGGAGCCTGAATCGTCTGTATGGTTTGCCCAAGTTCTTTTTCCTTTTGCTCGCGCGGCGATGTACAGCCTTGAAGCGATAGGATAAAAACTCCTGCCAGGCAAGCAATCAACTTGATTTCGGCGAATGCTGCACTTTTGCTATTCACAAAATTATCCCTCAAAACTTTTAACATCATTCAACTGGCCTACAGATAAAAGAAGATTTGCGTAGCCAACGTAATTGTCGTAGACAGCGCTCATATAGCCGTTTTGCGCTTGCGCGAATAGCGTCTGCGCCTGGATCAAGTCGGTGACTGTCGTCAGGCCGACCTCGTATCTATTTCTTACGATGCGCAAGTTTTCTTTTGCCTTGGCGACGGCGGCAAATGCCACGGCTTTGCTGTCGGCGGCCACTCTGAACTGTTGAAACGCTCTCACTACCTCGAGCTTGACTAGATTTATTTTTTCATCACAGCGAGCTTTAGCGATCTGCTCATTTGCCTTTGCCTGTTTGACTACGGCTGGTCTGCTCGGATCAACATCCCATGAGACCATTCCACCAACGGCAAAATTTGGCGTTGCATTGACTACCCCCTGGCCAGAAAGGATGGTGCCGCCGAACGCTTTCACATTGGGTAGATACTTGCCTTTTGCTTTTTTTATTTCTTGATGTTCGCGTCCGATTTGTAGTCTTACGGACTCGAGGTCCGGCCGGATATCGATGGCTTTGTCCACTAAAATACTTTCTTGCTCTACGGACCAGGACTGATCCACTAGCTGTCCAGCGAGCTTGACCGGCAAAGTGATCGGATTGCCGATCAGGCTATTGAATTCTGCATAAGCGACATTTAGCGCTCCTTCGGCTGCAGTTTCTTCCTGCTTGAATTGAGCAAGCTGTAGTTCCATGGCCAGAACATCCGATTCGACGACTTTGCCGGTATCCCGTAAATCAGATACACGCTTCAGCTCGGCGCGCGCGCTTTTCACTGACTCAATCGACGTGTTCATTCTTGAGTCGGCGAGTAGTACGCCGAAAAATGCCTTTATGAGGCGGAAGCGCATCTCCTGGGCGGTCCTGTCCTGCTGGCGTGAAACTTGCTTTGCCGCTAATTTTTCCATGGCGATTTGAGTGCTTGTTTGCAATTGATTAAATATCGGCAAGACAAAGTATGCGCTTCCGATGAAGTTTGATATTGGCTTTGGATGATTCAATGAATGCAGATTAGTCAGGTCCGACTGCTTTATCTTGTTCTGCTGCAGTAGCGATCCAAATACATAAAAAGGACTGTTGCTGTACGCATAAACATCCAGCACCTTCAAGGTCGGTAGTCTCTTCAGGCGCGATTCGGACAATCTAGCCGAGACCAATTGCTGCTGCCAGTGAGCTTCCCGGATTGTTGGATCGGTACTGAGGGCCAGAATCTCCGCCTGCTCGATCGTCTGGCCTCTCAGTGGCGTTTCACTTTGGGCATAGGCCAGTATCTTGGATGTTTTGGCTGCTGGATCATTTGTCCTGATCAATGCTGGGACGTCGCCCGCACGTGCCGGTCCGGAACTAAAAGCGCAAAAAGACAGCGCACTTATTAAAGAGATCGTTTTTCTGCTGCTTTTCAGGTGCATGAGCTTCACGGCGAT
>JAGXAB010000158.1 GCA_018971775.1 Cyanobacteria bacterium REEB67
GGGCTATTCCATAGACCAGGAACGGGAAGGCAAGGGGATGATGAAGGAAGCCTTGCAATCGGTAATCACTTACGGTTTCACAGCTATGAATCTGCACCGGATCATGGCTAATTACCAGCCCGAAAACGGCAAGAGCGGCGGTCTTTTGCGTTCGCTCGGCTTCAATGTCGAAGGTTATGCCCGCGATTATCTTTTGATCGACGGCAAGTGGCGGGATCACATCCTGACTTCTATCTCCAATCCCAACTGGCGCCACATGCCTCAGGGCTGAGCCTACCGACTCGGGCGGCGTTTGGAGCACTTGGCGGGGCTTCTGTGAAGAGCGCTATTAACTTAGTAGTGAAACATGTCATCAGGGCGCTCTTTGCCTGCTACTATTTGGCTAGACCCGAAGTCCCAGACCTATGTCGAGGTATCCATGTCAGCCGTAATCGAAAAAGCAATCGCCTCAGGACATCCTCTGGCAGACATCGCTGAAAAGGTCTATGCCGGTACCCGCCTCACCCGCGAAGACGCTATCCGTCTTTATGAGTCGGACGATCTGCAAGCGATCGGCGCCCTCGGCGAATTTGCCCGCCGTAAAAAAGCCGGCCCCGGTCGTGAAAAATACGTTTACTACAGCCACAACATGCATCTCAATCCGACCAATTTTTGTGTCGAGACCTGCCGTTTTTGCTCTTACGCCAATCCCGCCGAGCGCAGCAAGGCCTATACCTGGACGGTCGATCGTGTCCTGGAAGAAGCGCGCAAAGGTTCCGAGCGCGGCATCAATGAAATTCATATGGTGGGTGGCCTGAATCCTGCTTGCGATCTGGGCTACTACGAAGAAGTCCTGCGCCAGATCAAGTCAAAACTACCCCACATCCACATGAAGGCTTTCACCGCCGTCGAGATCGAATATCTGGCCAACCTCGAAGGCATGAGCTATCAGGAAGTGCTCGAGCGTTTGATCGCGGTCGGACTTGGCTCGATGCCGGGCGGGGGCGCTGAAATATTCGACGAAGAAGTACGCGAGCGCATGGCCGTTAAGAAAACTCCCGCTCATGTCTATCTGGAGATTCATGGCATTGCTCACAAGCTCGGCCTCAAGACCAATGCCACCATGCTCACCGGCATCAGTGAAAGTCGCGAGAACAAAATCGACCACATGTTGCTGCTGCGCGGACAGCAAGACCTGACCGGCGGCTTCCAGTGCTTTATCCCGCTCAAGTGCTATTACGACGGCACTAATATCGCAAGCGAAGTGACCGAGCCGAGCCCTTCCGAATTGCTCAAGGACATCGCCATTTCGCGTCTGCTCATGGACAACTTCCCGCACATCAAGGCCTACTGGATCCAGCTCGGTGTAGAACTTGCCCAGCTTGCTCTTTCCTTTGGAGCCGACGATATGGACGGCACTATCGGCGAGGAAAAAATCACCCATGCCGCCGGCGCCAGGAGCCCCCTCGAGCTTGCCCAGGACCGCATGGAGCAATTGATTGCATCGGCCGGCTACCAGCCCGTCGAGCGCGATACGATCTACAACATCAGACAGGTGTCGAGCGTCAAGCCGGTTGAAAATCTGGAGTCGATCGCAGACCGTTTGCAGAAGATCGGCTAAAAAAGCTCGCTTGGAAAACTCGCTTAGAAAACTCGCTTGGAAAACTCGCTTAGAAAACGACCTGGCCGATTTTGCTGCCTCTCTGAATGAGAAGCTGACATCTGGTATTGCCTTTTGAGGCGAAGATGGCATTGACCTGGTCGATCGAGTCGATGACGACGCCGTCCACGGCTTTGATCAAGTCGCCTTTGAGCAGTCCGCACTGCGCAGCCCGTGAGCCGATGCCTACCGTTGTAATTTCAACGCCGTCCTTATGACGACGGAGCATCAGGCCAAATGCTGTCGCCGGTGGTGGCATTTTAGAAGACTGGCCACCGCCGTCGCGGCCACCACCCGTGGTGGCCGCGACGAAGTTTATTTGCGTCTTGCCCGGATGATTCCATTTTTCATCCGGTGCCTGCCGTTCGGTGTCGCTTGCCTTGAGGTTGGCGCGGAGTTTATCGCAGGCTTCTTTAAACTTGGGCTCGTCCGGCTTGAGCTTATAGGCTTGTTCGAAATATTCCAGGGCCTGGACCGGATTTTTCAAGGCAAGATAGATCGTGCCGATATTAAATTTGACCTTAGCCTGCTTCGGTTTCTTTTCATCGAGCTCTTTGTAGAGACCGAGTGCCGACATATATTCGCCGCGCGAATAGGCCGCTGCAGCTTCGCCGGCCAGGGCACGGTTGGCCGCTTCGCGCGGGTCATCGCTGTCGTCGTTCTTTGCCTTTTTCTGCACGACTGATACCGCTTCGCGGTATTCGCGCTTGCTCGGATTGAGCTCGGCGGCCCGGTTATAGCTGGCCAGCGCTTCTTTGAAATGATTCTGCGATTCGTAGATTACACCGAGGCTGAAATGCGCTTCGGCCATGTCCGGAGCGAGGCGGACCACTTGCAAAAATTTGTCCATGGCCTCGGCCGAACGCTGCCCTTTGTAGAGCGATACCGCTTCGGCGAAGAGTTGATTTACTTCTTCGTCTTTTGCCGCCATGGCGCGAACGCGCGCTTGCTCGCGGGCGTCCTCCTGTCTCGCTTTTTCCTCTTCGGGCGAAAGTTGGCGACGTCCTCCGGTCTGAGCGCCGGAAGCACCACTTGTCGGCCTGCCCTGCCCTTTGCCGTTGTTGTTTTTTGCTTCTTTGTGCTCGAAGGGCCGGGCAATTTCGACTATCTTGGCCAGGCGAGCGTGCAGATCGCCGCTCTCCGCCTCCCCGAACATACGCTTCTCGATTCTGGCCACGCGTGCTTCGCCGGCATCGTCATCGTAGGTGCGGATAAATATTTTTTCTTCGGTGGCCTTCAATTTGTTCAAGTCATCGGCGCTCAAGTCGGCACTCTGGGCGAATGCCGGCGCTAGAAGATCCAAAGAGAAAGTCTTGACTCTATCGCCATGAGAGCGCTGTCTGCCGGCAGGGCCCTCTGCGCCCAGCAACGACTGTCCGATCATCAGGGCCATCCCGGCAGTCATGACAAGGGGGAGTGACGATTTTAGCGTCCGAGATTTACCTTTGGCGGCGGTGCTTTCAGGCTCCATGAAAATATTTTTGCCCTTCAATTGTTTTTTGTCTCGCGATTGAACTTTTTGCACGCTTTTACTGTCATTAATGCTAGCACCCAGTTAGTGTTAAGATGAGTCGCGTATGCATTTGATCGAAGACCCTTCGGAAAGCTTTGGCAAGGACCAGCTCAGCTACTGGTTGGCGCTCGCCCAGTGTGCCAGCGGCTTGCAGCTTTGGAAATTTTACGAGAAATTCCATTCGCTCAGACCTCTCTGGCAGGCGAATTACGATGAGCTGGTGACGATCGGTGCCACCGAAAATATGGGCTTGCCCTGGTTGAGTCCACGCTTTGTCGACAAGTTTATCAAGAAGCGCCAGACCCTCGAGCCGGAAAAACTTTATAAGGCGCTGGAAGAATCCGGGGCTACCGCTTATCCCATGGAGCATCCCGCTTATCCGGCCATGCTCCGACACATCGAGGATCCTCCCGCTATCCTCTATCATCTCGGTGGCTTGCCCCTTTCCGAGCTCGAGCCGTCGCTAGGCATCGTCGGCACTCGCAATCCCTCTCTTTATGGCCAGAAGCACGCTAAGGCCTTCGCCCGGGATCTGGCTGCTGCCGGCGTCACTATCGTCAGCGGTATGGCGATCGGCGTCGATTCCTATGCTCACTGGGGTGCCATCGAGGCTGGTGGCAGGACAGTGGCCGTTGTCGCCGGCGGTCCGGATCACTGTTATCCATCTTCGAATAAGCCGCTTTATAAGAAATTGACCGAAGACAGGCTTTGTTGCGTCATCTCCGAATTTTTTCCCGGCATCAATCCGGACAAATGGCATTTCCCACTGCGCAATCGCATCATCGCCGGTATGACCAAGGGCCTGCTCGTAATCGAGGCCGGTGAAAAGTCTGGGTCGCTCATAACCGCCAGTCAGGCTTTCGACTATGGCCGTTCAGTTTTTGCTATTCCGAACAAAATCGACAGCCCGCAATCGGTAGGTACTCACAGGCTGATAACCGAAACCAAGGCCAAGCTTATCGTCAAGCCCGAAGACATACTGACCGACTTGAATATCGCCGGGCACCGGCGGCGTAAAGAGGCACCGCGGGCGATAGAACTATTTGGTCGTGAGCATGAAGTCTTTGAATTGCTAGGTGATGAGCCCGTGCATTTTGATCGACTGATCGAAATCACCGGCATGGGCGTCGGCGAGCTGTCAAGCACGCTCACCATGCTCGAGCTGGCCGGCGTGGTCGAACGTCTGGCCGGCGATGCTTATATAAAGGCCTAAATATAGAGGTCAAGATGATAATTTAACCTGATCAGGGCTCTGAAGGACTGAACAGGCGGTGGAGGATTGCCTACTATGGGTAAGTACTATTGACCGGCCTTTTTCGATCGTGACTCGTAATTACTGAACTCCTGCCATCAGCTAGACTGCAAAAAGCCCACAGATGAAGCTCTGCCTGCGTTGTAATAATTATTTTTCGGACGACATATTGCATTGTCCGAACGATGGCGTTGCGCTGGAAGTGGTAGGCAAGGATCCCCTTATCGGTGCTTTGATCAATCATCGCTATGCCGTCGAATCCGTTGTCGGCAAGGGTGCAAGCGGCATCGTCTACAAAGCGACTCGCCTGCGTATGGGTTCGGCTGTGGCGATCAAGGTCGTCCATAGCTATCTGGGAGCCGATCCGAAGAGCCTGGAGAAATTTACCCGCGAGGTAAGTGCCCTCGAAAATCTGCGTCATCCAAACATCGTCAGTCTCTGGGAATCAGGAGTGACCGATGACGGTCAGCCCTATCTGGTCATGGACTACCTGGAAGGCACCGCGCTATCTTCGTTGCTCGCCCAGCACAACGGACTTGCTCCGTCGCGGGTCCTCGACATCACCAAGCAGGTTTGCGGCGCTCTCAAAGAAGCGCATGCGCAGGGCTTCGTGCACCGTGATATCAAACCGGAAAATATTGTTCTGGAAAATACCAGCTCCCTCGATTTCGTCAAAATTTGCGATTTTGGTATCGCCTATACGGCTTTTGAAAATCGTCTCAATGCAATGTCGCGACCGACAACGGTGGCCGGCTCGCCCGCCTACATGAGCCCCGAGCAATGCCGTGGCCTGCCCCTCGACCACAGGGCCGACATCTATTCGCTCGGTCTTGTGGTATTCGAAATGATCACAGGGAAAAAACCTTTTATGGCCACTACGTCAAAGGAGTACATGATCAAGACTGTCAACGAGAAGCTACCGAAGATGGGCGATATCAGGCCTGACCTGAATATCCCCGAAATGGTCGAACACATCGTCAGCAAGGCCTTGATGAAAAATCCGAAGGACAGATTCGACGCCATCGTCGATTTTTCCAACAATTTGACGGCCGCTTGTGAGGCTTCGGGGTTTGCTTCCATTAAGGGAATGAAGCAATCTGGAGACGACAGGTTGCAAAACCCTTCAACCAGGGTAAGTGAGCGTTTGAGGGGGCAATCGTAAAGCATTATGGGGTGCCCCGCATTTATCAGCAACTCGCTGCTTGCAATAATTGTTGATCAGGCGAATGTTTGGGGGCATTCAGGCTTAATATGTTCGAAAGAGGAAGAAAAGTTTGAAGGATGAGCTGCCAGATTTAACGCCTTACCTGAATAAGAAAGGTGGCAATAGTCAGGGGCGCGGTGAAGAAAATCCCCCCGGTAAGGCTGATATTTCCCAGAAGCTCTCGGCTCTGGTGAAAAAGCCCGGTACCAACTCGGGCTCGCATCCATCTTTGCCCGCGGCGATGGCGCCGCAGTACATGCAAGAGCCGAACCCGTCGCCACAACCTTCAGAAAGTGCCTCTGCCCAGTCGCTATCTTCCACACCCGCAGCACCAGCTCCGGCCCATCCGCCTCAACCCATTGCTCCTTCCGCATCACCGCCAGTGCCCGAATTTTCCCCGGAAGCGGAATCCTCCATCGGTCTGACCAAGAGACCGTCGCCAAGCGAAGCGGATGCGCCAACTGTGTCCGATAATATTGGGCTTTCGCCTAAGTCAGGATCGAATGGCCAGTCAAAAGCGACCGGTTGGGGAGCGCTCGGTAATTTTCCCGATGACTACGATGATCCTGCTCCCAGTCCTACCACACCACAGGTAGTGCCCGAAGCTACCGCTCCTGCTGCGACAGCTTCTTCGCCGCCGATTTCGCTGCCGACCGCTGGACCCGGTACATCCCAGACCAATCTCCAGCCATCGCCTGGGGGCTCAGCTTCGCCTTCCCGCGAGATGCCTAAACCCGTTCAGGCAGTTGCTCTCGATAAACTGAAAATGCCTCAGGCTAAACCGATGAGCACACTGTCATCGAGCAGTGCTCCATCTTTATTAAAAACTCCGAGCAAGCAACCGGGCCGTCCTGCGCAGCCCTACAGTTATAAGCCGGTGATCGAGCCCGGTCGCGAAGCGATGGCCCCCAAGGCGCCCGCTCCCGCGGTCAATAATAAGGCGCCGCATCCTCTTCCAGCGAAACCTGCTACCACTGCTCCTGCGGTCAGTCCGCTGGCCACTCCGACGCAGCCTCAATATCAGGGGTCCAGTCCTTCTTCTTCTTCTTCTTCTTCTTCTTCTTCCTCTAATTTCTCGTCATCCCAATCTCAGACGCCTGCGCCGGCGGCTCCGGCTCCGGCTCCGGCTCCAGCCAATAAACCTTTCCGGGTCGAAACCGACGCTGAAAAGCTGGCTCGCGCTTTCCAGGAAGAAGCTCAGGCTCTGCAAGCTTCGAATTCTCAGGCCGGCCTGGGGGCATCTTTCGCCTCTGCGCCCATTTCTTTTGACGATACGGATGCGATGGACGAAAACATCGATGAGAGCATCCTCAATAACAGCTTCTTTGAAGATGAAGGGCCGGTCAACGCTCAGCCTTTCCAGGCGAGAGTGGAGAGTCCGCCACTCGGTGACGAGTACAGACCCGCCTATCATTATGAAGAAGAGCTCGCGCCCGAGGCTGGGCCTTCGGTATTTCCCGAAGCCCGTGCCGCTGCTCCCGAAGCC